>JACUUX010000062.1 GCA_014859105.1 Nitrospirota bacterium | reverse complement strand
CAAGGTTGCTCTCGTAGGTTTCGGCACATTCTCACTTTCAAAGAGAAAAGCCAGGACTGGGAGGAATCCTCAGACTGGAGCAACTATCAAGATTGCAGCAAAGAAACTTCCGAAGTTTTCAGCTGGCAAGGCTTTCAAGGACGCAGTAAATAAGTAAGCAGTAGATATAAACCGGAAAGCCCCTCCAAATCGAGAGGAGCTTTTTATGTAATCATTTTTCACTTTCTTCCTGAAAGCCACAACATTTGAACTTGATATGATTATGCAGGATACGACCAGAAATCATGGCTCTGCTTATAGTCAATATTTTACTTTCGTTAAAATTTTTGATCAGTAGCAGGTGAAAGAGACAAAAATACTTATCAATTGTCTTAAAATAAGAAGGACGAGATGGTGACACCACTGATTGATCTGGCTGTTCCAAGCTTGACAGAAACTGCGACATTTGCTCTCGGTTGATTCTGGGGGCCGGACTCCAAGTTTGGAGTCGTTGGAGGTATTGTCAGAACACGAGTCGGGTATGCTGGAGGAATAACAGAAAATCCCACATACCATAATTTAGGTGACCATACTGAATCGATACAGATTGATTACGACCCTTCAAGTATCTCATACGGAGACTTGCTTACCCTCTTCTGGGAAAGTAATCATAATGAATATCCTTCATGGTCACAACAATACAAATCTATTATCTTCTACCATAACGATACACAGAGGGTGCTCGCCCTTGAATCAAAAGAGGGAAAGGAAAGGGAGAGGGGAAAGAAGCTTTATGCCGAGATTGTTCCCTTTACCAGATTTTACCTTGCTGAGGATTATCATCAGAAATTCCACTTGCGGCGCGAGTATGATATGCTTGAGGAATTTCACCTCATGTATCCAAAAGAAAGAGATTTTATCAATTCCACCTCTGCAGCACGGGTAAATGGATACCTTGCAGGCTATGGCACATATGCTGCCCTTACGAGGGAGTTGGGCAGTCTTGGCCTGTCTGAAAGGGCAGAGAAAAAGCTGCTCGATATTGCCCGTACTTATCAGCAGCGTGAATGGAAGTCTGCATGCCAGATCCGGTAATGAGCAACATACTTAGTAGCTGATGAGGATAAATACAAGCCGATGACTTAAGGATTCTGGCCCCTGTTTGTGCCTTCCTGAAATACGTTCGGGGAGTATCGGTCTGAGGGATGTTCAGTACTCTCGAAAATCAATGAGGACTAACTTACCAGTTGTTCCTAATTTCGTCAAACCCTACAGAAATTACATAATACAAGGAATAAAAATAATTTAAATGTTCAACTTGCCTAACAAATCACTACCTTACCTATACTTCATTTAAAAAAGCAGAAATGATAAAATACGGCCATGAAATGTACAGAATACTTTTTATTTATCAGGCAGCGTCCAGATAGGGCAATTATTAAAGAGGAGTGGATACTGGATACCATCAAAAAACCTATAAAGACAGAAGTTCAGACTGATGGAAGGATAAGGAAGTGGCGTTATATCGAGGAAATGGGTAAATATCTTAGGATAATTCTTTTAGAGGATGGGGAAACTGTTCATAATGCTTTCTTTGATAGAAACTTTAAGGAGGAAGAAAAATGAAAATTCGGTATTTCACAGATACAGATACAGCATTGATTGAGTTTTCAAATGTTCCTGTTGTTGAGACAAAAGAAATATCAGAAAATCTTTACATTGACTTAGATGAAAAGGGCAATCTTGTAAGCATGACCATTGAACATGCGAAAGAAAAAGCAGGTATTTCAGAAGTATCTTTTTTGCAAATGGAAAAAACAAGTGCCTAAATCAATCAACTGGACGGGCATAGCCCCGCCAGTTATTTCCAGCGTTCCTCCCTTCGCTTCGGGGGCACTGCTCAACTGCCGCATTCATTTGTTTTCATAATCGCTATTTTTCTTTACTATCCATTTTTCACACCTGGTAGAGACTATGATAGATTGTTAGCCCCCTTGTATATTCTATATGTGGCAAACACATAGACCTTATGATTAAAAGGTAGAAGACAAGTCCCCCGATCGTATATGTTGTATCGGACAGATTCAACAAACCAAAAAGGAGGACTTGTCATGAATAAGATTAGCAAACTTGATTTTAAGGATCAACGGATTTATGTAGGCATGGATATTCATAAGAAGAGTTGGAGCATTTGTATTCTTACGGATAATTTTGAACATAAAACATTTACTCAGCCTCCTACTTAAAAGGGGTGCTTCCTTTGGGGCAACTCATATTCCTGAGACTTCTGATGGGCAAGCGTACTTCCTGCAGTCTTGCATCGTCAAACGCTTCTCGATATACAACAGTATACATAGAACTGAACAACAGTGAATCACTGTCTTCCGTCCCTCTCTTCCTGTAATCTGCAAACTTAAATTTTGTGCGGGACTGCAACATCAAATAGAAATCCTCAGAACAAGTTGGGAAAAATGCCTTTGTGAATAGACAAAATGCCTAACAACAAACATATCTTTTATATCGCAAATCTAAATAAATCAATAAAATTTATCATGGCATTACTTTTGCTGTGACACAAAAATAAAAAATAGGAGGGAATGAAATGGAAACAGCAGAACAAAAAATTATAAATGGAGTAGATGTTGTTAAAGTCGAAAGTACAGTTGATGCTATAAAAGAAAAACCTGATATTGCAAAGTTCAAGTTTCGGCTACATAACAAATGGATCAAAGGAGGACACAATCATTCAACCGTCAATAATTTTTATGGAGCAAATCAGGAAAATTCGCATCTTCAAACATTTGAATTAGATGCAGACGAACCTCTTATCCTTGCCGGTACAGATAAAGGTGCTAATCCAGTGGAACACCTTCTCAATGCATTGGCAGCGTGTCTCACGACAACTCTTGTATATCATGCAGCTATACGTGGAATCAAAATACAAGAATTAGAATCTGATCTTGAAGGAGATATTGACCTCAGGGGATTTCTTGGACTTACGAATGAAGTCAGAAGAGGGTATCAGAACATCAGGGTAAACTTCAAAGTCAAAACTGATGCCGAAAACATCGAGAAGCTGAAAGCATTGAGCAAGCTCTCCCCAGTGTTTGATGTGACAAGCAACGGAACAAAGGTTGATGTGCAGATAGTCAGAAAATAACCGTGTGGAGTTGATTTTTCAAGGAAGCAATTAGTGGTGTGAAACGTCTGAAAGGGAGAATGTTATGACGAAAGTGACAGTACCTGCGGGTTTCAAAACCATGCTGGAATTTGGTCTAGTCGAGGCATTGTTAGGCAGACGCTCCCGGCGATTCTTCATGGGTGCTGAGATTCCGGATGGTGTTTTTGCCTATAAGTCGCGACACAAGCCTGATCCCCTCTCTGAATTTGAGAAACTTCTTGTTGTGACCGCCTGTGGCACTAATACAAGCTGGCACAACATGATTTATCGGGCCGAACTATACGCTCCTTACCTTTCCAATTATGCAGGGGCTGCCGGCGGGCGCACATTCCCCTCAGCGGCGGGATTCCACACGAGTATGACTTTTTTCACAGATGACGAAGGTGTGTATGTATTGGATTGCCGTGATGCTCCTGCTTTTGCGGAAAGAGATCCAGATGGATCCCTCGATCTCAACGTGATTCTTGAGGAGCTCAAAAAGCGGATTAGAAAGCTCTATGAGGGGCGTCTGGATTTGCCCCATGAAGTTCCCTATACAGAAGCGCATAACACGTGGGTTGTCAACCAGCCAGGAACGCTGCTCATTACACCTGTCGGTGACCTATCACAACATGTCCTCCTTAATTTATGTTATATGCTTCAGAACGGTCTTGTTCTTACCGATGATATTAACAAACGGCCTATTCCCGGAATTGAAAAGTTCAGCACTATCGTTGACATTACCAATACCTGGCCAATTACTTTTGTTGAGCAATGGTCTTTGTCTGAACTTACGGTGGAGTTGGGAACGAGTTGTTACGCCGGAGCATTAATGCTTCAGGCAATGGGTCTGGGCGGATGGATGTTTAACGGAATTGACGCATTCAGTGTCCTCGGTGCGAACGGAGATCCTAAAATTCGTGGTTTTGGGTTCCGGTTTGATACCAATGAACGCTGGCCATATCCCAACCCAACAGGTCTAACAGGTATAATGGAGGGATACTGCCCACCTCATTACAAGAACATGCGAGAGGCAGTCGATGCCCTTTATAACCGCAAGTTCGGTCCTGGCGGTCCATTTCATCCAGACACACCAGGCCCGTGGAAGGACTCCCGCAAGGTGCGTTCAGCCGCCCAGGTGCACAGCGAAGAATTCAGACAGTGCGTAGCTCTTCAAGCCCAATACGTCTATGATACCTTTGGAAAGTTTCCAGGTACGGTACCATCCATTTTTTGTATTATGCATCTGCAAGCTCACCATCTGGATCTGGAATTTTATGACAAGTTTTATAAGCCGGGAGCCTATCTGTGGACTCACAGCAGTCATATGCAATTGTGGCATAGTCCCAAAATAGATGTCCATTGATTGACGTCCGGACTGTCCTTTATTCTATAAGGGCATCGACAGCATATCCCTGCCTTTTAATTCAATATTTCAGTCAGAAATTTTCAATCTCTTCGATTCGTCAGAAACAATATTTGTAGGAGTTATGCACACCCGATAATCGATGATTCACTGCGCACAGTAGATGAAGTAATGTTGAAGATGGTGGACGCCTTTAAATCCGTTTGTTATCTGGTCATGTCTTTCATGACAGCGGTCAAAACCTGTATTCTGTGAAAGTTCAACGGGCATTTTCAAAGGCACTTCAACAGGCGAAAATAAGTAACTTCCGATTTCACGATCTAAGGCATACCTATGCGAGTTACTTGAGACAGAGAGGCGTTGATCTTCACACCATCGCTGTGCTTTTGGGTCACAAAGACTTGCGCATGGCGAAAAGGTACGCACACCTGAATGTGGATTGTCTTAAAGAAGCAGTTGCAAAATTGTGTCACGATTTGGTCACGGTCAGCAAAGATGAAAAATCTGTTTCTTTATAAGTCTTTGATATTTAATGGAAATTTGGCGGTCCCAACGGGATTCGAACCCGTGTTTTAGCCTTGAGAGGGCCATGTCCTGGGCCACTAGACGATAGGACCGAATTGGCTGGGGAGAGAGGATTCGAACCCCTGTAAGCAGATCCAGAGTCTGCCGTCCTGCCACTGGACGACTCCCCAAAAATAAACGTAAAGCAATTATAAGTATTGTTAATATATCATAAAATTTTAAAGCTCTTCAATAATCGCTTCATTTTGAATATTATATTTTTGGATTTTCAGTCACTCATATAACCCGGTCATCCTTCAAATCCTCTGCAACCCGCTTTTCTTAACCTGCATTTAGTATTTATTCGTAGTGCATACGTTATTGACTTTAAGTTTTAAAAAAAAGTATTATTTAATTAATAAATAAAAGTTTCAGGAGATAAAATGTTTGAGAAGTTTACAGAGCGTGGGAGGAAAATAATTATCTACGCTAAAGAAGAGGCTGAGAAAAGACAAAATGACTATTTAGGAACAGAACATCTTTTAATCGCGGTCTTAAAAGAAGAAGACGGCTTACCAGTAGCAATCCTGAAAAGGATGGGAATAACTCCAGAAGAAGTCCGCCTTGAAATAGAAAGAAATTTACCGCAGGGAACCAACATCATGACATTTGGTGACATTCCCTTTACGCCCCGTGCAAAAAAAGTCCTTGAACTCGCTGTTGAAGAGGCCCGCCTCATTGGTCATAATTACATAGGCAGTGAACATATCTTCCTTGGACTGATAAGGGAAGAAGAAGGTATAGGTGGAAAAATTTTGCGAAGCTTCGGAGCCAATCTGCTCGGAGCAAGGCAACTAACAATTAATTTTTCGCTGCGGGCACATACTCATGTAAAAGAAAAAAGAAGTACAACCCCTGCACTTGATGAGTTCGGCAGGGATCTTACACAGCTGGCAAAGGAAGGAAAGCTCGACCCTGTTATTAGCAGGGAAGACGAGATAGAGCGTGTGGTCCAGATACTTGGCAGGAGAATAAAAAATAATCCGGTTATTATTGGTGAACCCGGAGTCGGAAAAACAGCCATAGTTGAAGGCCTTGCACAAAAAATTGTTTCAGGTAACGTTCCCGACAGCCTTTTAGGTAGACGTATAGTTTCTCTCGATCTGGGTGCTTTAATTGCAGGAACAAAATATAGAGGCCAGTTTGAAGAAAGACTTAAGGTTGTTATGAAAGAGATTATTCAGTCCGACAATGTTATTCTTTTTGTTGACGAATTGCACACACTTATTGGAGCGGGTGCTGCAGAAGGTTCAGTAGATGCTTCGAGTATGCTTAAACCTGCTCTCTCGCGTGGCGAAATCCAGTGCATAGGCGCCACTACCCCTGACGAATACAGAAAACATATTGAAAAAGACGGCGCCTTAGAACGCAGATTTCAGCCAATTAATGTTCAACCTCCGAGCGTGGATAACACGATAAACATCCTGAAAGGGCTCAGGCCCAGATATGAGTCTTTCCATAAGGTCAAGATAGCGGATATTGCAATAGAGGAAGCCGCAAGATTATCTGACAGGTATATTTCTGACAGATTTCTCCCTGACAAGGCTATCGATGTCATAGACGAGACAGGCTCCAGAATCAAACTTAAAAGATATACACCTCCTTCGGAACTGAAGGAACTCGAGACAGATATACAGAGGTTCTCCAAAGAAAAGAATCTGTATATAAAACTCCACGACCTTGAAAAAGCCTCAGCTGTAAGATTAGAAGAAGAAAGACTCAAAAGGCTTTACGAACAATTACACAGACAGTGGATAGACAATTTGAATAAAGAGATCCCTTATGTGAGTGAAGAGGATATAGAATATACTGTTTCCAAAATGACAGGAATACCCCTATCAAAACTTGAAGAAAAAGAATCCGAGAAACTCATTAAGATGGAGGACAATCTTCACAGAAGAATAATAGGTCAGGAAGAGGCTATAAAAGCAGTTTCGAGGGCAATCAGGAGATCAAGAGCAGGACTAAAATCAAACAAAAAACCAATAGGTTCGTTCTTCTTCCTCGGGCCTACAGGTGTAGGAAAAACGGAACTTGCCAAGACACTTGCATGGTTTTTGTTCAACGATGAAAATTCACTAATCAAAATAGACATGTCAGAGTATATGGAGAGGTTCAATGTATCGAGACTCACCGGAGCTCCGCCAGGTTATGTGGGCTACGAGGAAGGCGGGCAGCTGACCGAAAGGATAAGAAAAAAGCCTTACTCTGTTGTACTCTTTGATGAGATAGAAAAGGCACATCCCGATGTTTTCAATATACTTCTGCAGGTCCTCGACGAAGGGGTACTCACAGACAGCTTTGGTAGAAAAGTCGACTTCAAGAATACTGTGATTATAATGACATCGAACCTTGGAGCCAGAGCGATTGAAAAGGCTACGCCGTTAGGGTTTCAGATAAATAAATCAGAGGTTGTATATGAAAAGATAAAGGAAAATGTCCTGAATGAACTTAAGAAGACATTTAACCCCGAGTTTCTTAACCGGGTTGATGAAACAGTTGTTTTCCACCCATTAGAAAAAGAACATCTCCTCTCGATCATTGATCTTCATGTAGAAGAAACAAACAGGATGTTGCTTGAGAGGGAACTTATCATCGAGGTTTCCAATGATGTCAAGGAATGGATATTGAAGCACTATTATCAGCCTGCTTATGGTGCAAGACCGATGAGGAGGGCTATACAGAAAGTAATAGAAGATCCTCTTTCAGAAGAGCTTTTGAAAGGAAGGTTTAAAGAATTACATAAAATCAAAATTGTTCTTGAAGGTGACATGCCATCATTTATAGAGGCGGAAGAGGCCATGTCCCTCCTATCCAGTTCTAATTAAAAGATTCCGTAACTTGCTTATTGCAAATCTGAAAACAGGTCATGAGATAACTTCGGTTTAACCCAAATAATGCATTTTTCGGGTTAATAAAAACCCGTTTGGAGTAATGCCGTGAAAAACAAAGCTTCTGTTCTTCTAATAATCATGTTTTCTGTCATTATTGTTGCCTTTCTTTTTATAAGGCAAAAAGACAGTCAGAAGATAACTTCGGTAGGGAGTTCAGTTCCTGATGTTGAACTTGTTGGCATCGACGCAAAAAAAATAAATCTTTCAGACCTGAGAGGGTTTGTAGTATTTATAAATTTCTGGGCTACATGGTGTGAATCCTGTGTAGATGAAATGCCTTCTATAGAAAATTTATACAACCTTTTTTCAGAGAATTCCAATTTCAAACTGATGACCGTCATCTATAGAGACAGCGGCAATAATGCATTTAAATATATGAAAGAAAATGGTTATAGCTTCCCTGTATATCTTAATCCCGATGGTACTGCAGCGAAGAAATTCGGCATTACCGGTATACCTGAATCATTTATAATAGACAAAAATGGGATTTTAAGGGAAAAAGTCATAGGCCCTGCAGAATGGGACTCCCCACATTTTATTGAAATATTTAAAAACCTCTTAAACGAACCTGTATAGCCCCATGTATGGGGAAAGTTAAACCTGCTAAACCAGCACTTCTTTTCATCGGGTTACTTTATTCAAATCAGGAAATTTTCAGTCAATCAATAAATATACTTAAAAGAGATCTCGGTGACATCTTGCTCATAAGTTTACCTCTCCTCTGGGATTATTCTTCTTATTACAGGGATGAACTCGGCTGGCCGATTTTCAGGCAGTTCATCTTCTTTAAAAATCTGATAGACCCCGGAACCTTGTCTGAGATTAAACTAAAAACTAATGAAATTGAAGAAATATTGACGTTTGAAGGCAAAAGACAGATTAACTTAGACCCCGGATATCTTACACTTTCAAAAATAGTACTCGCATCCACAAAAAACTATGCACACCGCATCTATTTAGGCAAAGGAATCTATGGAGAGGTGACACTTATATACAAAGACGGCAAATACAATCCCCACCTCTTTACTTACAGAGATTATCAGGATAAAACGTGTATTGATATATTCATGAATGCAAGGGAGATTTTGAAAAAAATGTTAAGTACGTAGGGGTCTTTTATTAACTTTATTTCTATAACAATACCAGATTATCCCTGTGTATCGCCTCATCAGAGTATTTATACCCAAGAATTCTTTCAATCTCCGACGTCTTCGTGCCTTTTATTTTCGCAATTTCTGAAGAAGAATAATTAATAAGACCTTTGGCAATACGATTTCCTTTTGAATCCAGACAGTAAACTGCATCGCCTGTATCAAAATCCCCTTCAACCGCTATAACTCCTGATGGCAGGAGACTCTTACCTCCTTGTACCAGTGCTTTCACTGCACCTTCGTCTATAACAAGGTTTCCTTTTGAACGGCTACCATATGCAATCCAACCTTTTCTTGATGAAAGCCTTTCAGTTCGGGGTTTAAACATTGTTCCGCAATGCCTGTCCTGCATAAGCTCCCTGAGCAGACCTTCTTTTCTCCCGCTGATTATATGAACGGTAATCCCATGGCTTACCGCCCTTTTCGCAGCCAGAATTTTCGAATACATCCCTCCGGTGCTTACAGCACTTCCGGCACCGCCTGCCCTGTTCTCGATTTCAGGAGTTATTTCTTCTACATGTTTAATGAGTTTTGCTTTGGAACTTTGTCTTGGATCTTCCGTATAAAGTCCTTCAACATCTGAAAGGATTACAAGCTTTTCAGCCTCTACAAGGCTGCTGACTAAAGAGGCAAGGTAATCATTATCTCCAAATTTTATCTCGTCCGTGGCAATTGTATCGTTTTCATTTATTATTGGAATAATCTTGTACGAAAGTAAGGTAAGAATTGTATTTTTGGAATTAATATACCTTTTCCTGTCAGACAGGTCATCTCTCGTCAGCAATATCTGGGCAACTTTTTTCCCGTAATCTGCAAAACTCCGCTCATAAGCCCACATCAGACTGCTCTGACCAACTGCCGCTGCTGCCTGTTTTAGTTTTATATCTCTTGGTTTCACTTTCAGACCAAGTTTTTTCATTCCTGCTGCTATTGCACCCGATGAAACAATCACAACGTCGTATCCTGTGTTTTGCAGTTCAGTTACATCATATGCGATAGAGGATATCCTTTTTGAATTAAGCCCTTCTTTATCATCAGCCAAAATATTGCTTCCAATTTTTATTACAAGTCTTTTCACGTTTAAAATTATACATTGGAAGTGATTCTGTTGTCATCAGATGGGATTGAATGGAATTGTTTTTGACTAACTGAATTATAAAACCTTTAACGCGGCTTCTATAACCTTTGGATCGAATTGTGAACCCTTGCATCTTTTTAATTCTGACAGGGCATATTCTTTCCCCGGGGCTTTTCTATGCGGTCTGTCTGAGGTCATGGAATCAAAGGAATCAGCCACATGTAATATTCTTGAATAAAAAGGTATCTTTTCCCCTTTTAGACCATCAGGATACCCTTTGCCATCCATTCTTTCATGATGGTGCCTGACAAAGGGAATTAGATCATCTAAAAAACCTATATTTTCTAATATTTTTGCGCCATTAACAGGATGTTTTTTTACAAGCTCGTATTGTCGTTCGGTAAATCTTGAAGGCTTGTGTAAAAAATAATCAAATGTTCCCATCCTTCCAATATCGTGAAGCAGAGCTGCGAGCCTGAGCTTTTTCATTCCTTCCCTGTCAATGCCTATCTCTTTTGCAATCATTTCTGAATACAATGCAACCCTATCTGAATGTCCTTTTGTCCATTTGTTCTTCTCATCCAGCATGTTAACCATTGTCTTTGCAAAATTAATAAATAACTGGTCTAATTCTCTATAAGAATCACAGAGTTCATCTATCATGTCGAGAAAAATACCGGTATTTTTCTCGGCCTTTTCTGCACATAATCTAAAATGAGACTCGCTCTGACGTAAAGCTTCTTCATTCTGTCTCCTCCGGGTTATATCTTCTATTGTTCCTCTGTAGTAAAGAAGGTTACCATTAGGGTCGCGCACAGCGCGGACATTCTCTGAAATCCATATCCTGTTACCGTCCTTACGGTATATCTGGGATTCAAATCCTGTTACAATATCTTTTTTTTGCAATATGCGAATAATTTCTTTATGACGATCAGGTTCGACATACGTTTCATTAGTTATATTAGTGCCGAGTTTGGTTATCAATTCATCTGAGGACTCATAACCTAATAAATCTGCAAGTGCGGGGTTGGCAGTAATATATTGCCCTTCAGGAGTTTTCAAATAAATGCCTTCGGTTGCATCCGCAAATATAGAGTAATAAAGATCTTTTGCTTTACGTAACCGGCGAATTTCCATTGCCCTGGATATTGTTATAAGCAATATCTCAATTTTGAATGGCTTGAACAGATAATCAAATACACCTGTTTTCATTGCTTCTACAACGGCCTGAAATTCTCCATGATCTACAATTATTATGCACATAAGGTCCGGATCTATTTTCATGGCTTTCTTCAGAAATTTAATATTTTCCTCTTCTTGTTGATCAATATCTATTACCAGAAAATCAAAGGTTTTCTTCTCCAATGACTTTAATGACTTTAATGCGTCTTCTCGGGATATAAAACCTACAGTCAGGTAACCAAATTCTGAAAGAATCCCACGCACAGAGGTCATAAAATCATAATTTTTGCTGAATATCAGAATGCGTCCTGACTTTGATTGCGTCGTTTGAGCATCCTTTATATTTGCACTTTTTATATCTTTATATTTAGTATCCTGTCCTAAAGCCATTTTCAAGCTCCACTATATTGAGCAAATTAATAGATAAATACACTTCACCTTGTGTCAGACTGAGTCATGCGAGATATTACTTAAATTCGAGTATCAAATATCTAACAATAAAGTAGGATATCAGATTGTATTTTAAAAGGATATCGTAATAACTCTGATATTTTTGTAGTATTTTGATTTTTTTCTTGTAGTATTTTTACTACATTTTTATTCAACAAGCCCTTGCTTTACAGCATAGCGTATAACCTCTGCAATTGTATTCATTTTCATCTTTTCTAAAATACGTGCACGGTAAGTGCTAATAGTTTGTATACTTAATGACAATTCTTCAGCTATTTCCTTTAAGGTTTTACCCATGGCAAACATGCACATTACCTGATACTCACGATCTGACAATATCTTATGACTTGGCTTTTCATCAGAAGGTTCAAGTTCGGATAATAATTTTTCAGCAAGAGAGGAACTTACATATCTACCTCCCTTTGAGATTTTTTTTATTGCTGCAATCAATTCATCAGGCGCGCTTTCTTTGGTCAGATATCCTGAGGCACCCGCTTTTATAGCTCTTATAGCATACTGCTCTTCGGGATGTACACTTAACATGAGAACGGGAAGTTTTGGTTTTTTACTTTTTATACTCCTCAGTATATCGAGCCCGCTTCTACCAGGCATTGAAATATCCAGAAGAATTACATCATAATTATTTTCGTTTACTTTTTTCAGTGTCTCGAAACCATTACATGCTTCGTCAACCACGAGCATGCCTGGTACTTCTGATATAATCTGCATCAGCCCCCTGCGAACAATCGCGTGGTCATCGGCAATAAGTATTTTTATCCCTGTATCAGACATTTTTTATCGAATGGTATTCTTACTTTTAATGTGGTTCCTTCGTGAAGGATTCCAATGATTTCGACTTCACCACCCAGAAGATAGACACGTTCCCTTATTCCTGTCAAACCGTATGACTTAGCATTTGAAATCTGATCTTCGGTAATTCCCCTTCCATTATCTCTTACCTCAAGGATAACCTTATCCGCATCTTCATTTAAACTTACCATCACTGTTGTTGCATTTGCATGTCGAACTATATTTGTGAGTGCTTCTTGAAGGATTCTGTAAACAGCTGTAGAAATATCTTGACTTAACTCTATCTCTCCTGAATCTCCTGAAAAATTTAGATTGAGTTCGCACTTTATTCCTGTCCTTTTCTGAAATTCAGCCAACTGCCATTCAATTGCAGCTAAGAGGCCAAGGTCGTCCAATAATCTGGGTCTTAATTCTGCCGAAACCCTTTGCACGGTTTTAACGGCGATATCAACTAATTCTGACATTGATTTTATCTTAGTCAGGACTGGTTTATTGCCACTTGATATTTTATTATTTAAACAGAACAAGTCCATCTTTAAAGCAGTTAAAAACTGGCCAAGCTCGTCATGAATCTCCCTTGCGATATACATTCTTTCTTTTTCTATCGCAGAGTGTAAATATGCGGAAAGACAACGTAACTGTTCACGTGAATTTTTCAATTCCTCCTCTGCCCTTTTGCGTTCTGTAATATCTTCGACTATGCCTTCGTAATAGAGCAGTCTTCCGCTTGAATCGCGTACAGCTCGCGCATTTTCAGAAACCCATATCCTGCCGCCGTCTTTTCTATATACTTGAGATTCAAATCCGCATACGATATCGTTCTTTTCTATCATCTGAATGAACTCTAATCGGCGTTTAGGATTTACATAAAGTTGCCCCATGTCAGTAATATTGTTTATCAATTCCTCGTGCGTCCCGTATCCCAATATGCGTGCAAGAGAAGGGTTTGCAGTAATACATCGCCCTTCAGGTGTTGATTGGTAAATACCTCCTAATGCATTTTCAAATATAGAGCGGTATTTCTTTTCTGTTTCACGCAGGAGCCGTACTTCCATTGCACGTAATAAAACCTGCTTTAAGATTTTAAGGTTAAGTGGTTTAAAAATATAATCAAATGCCCCAGCTTTCATAGCATCCACAGCAGTCTGAATAGTCCCTTTGCCTGTCATAATGATTCCGACAATATTCGGGTCGATTTCCATTGCAGACCGCAACATAGTAATTCCATCAATATCTGACATGACAAGGTCTGTCAATAACAAATCAAATTTCTTCACTTTCAAAGCTTCCAATGCTTCCCTTCCCGAAGTATATCCGTTAACAGAATAACCAAACCTTGTGAGCAAATTACACACAAGAGTGAGGATTTCAATTTCATCGTCAACAACGAGCAACCGCCCCAATTCAGGTTCAAACATGAGGGATTCCTTTTTTAAAATATTTTCAATGTCCAGTTACATACCTCTGTTCGTTTTCTAAAATGACTAAAACTATAATTAATATAAAATATAAGCATAAGCTAATTATAAAATCAAATAAAAAACTTTTGTAACAAAAATCACATCAACAGTG
>JACUUX010000014.1 GCA_014859105.1 Nitrospirota bacterium | reverse complement strand
CATTTCCCCTGCTTGTTATGTGATATAGGGCACCCGGGTATTCTATTCTGAGCGGTCTTCCCACCACAATAGGATAATAAAATCGTGACTTTGTGTCAAGAGTCAAGACCTGACACCATATTTTCATCACTCTCTAATCAAGCCACCCTCCCCAACCCCTCCCATCCAGGGAGGGGAGTCAATGGAAAAAACCTTCCCGAAACTATCCCCTCCCCCCTTGTGGGAGAGGGACAGGGTGAGGGGTAAATGTTCTCACAGAAGCCTCTTTATCATTCTTTGACTTTTGAAAACATTACCACATGGGAGGTAACAGATTGGGAACGGATTGTTTGAATTTCGGATTTCGGACTGTAAGGTTCGGATTTAAAAGAGAGAAAATTGGCCTTAGATTTCTCTTGGCTCCAACAAAAGCCTAATGCCCTCGATAATCTGCTTAATTCTTGAAGGTTGTAAAGTCCCTATTTTTTCAGTCAGGAAGGATTTGTCTACAGTCTCGATTTGAGTTATGTTTACAACACTGTCCTTAGGAATGTTGCCTTCTCCTTTTTTAAGCAATACATTTCCAGGAGATTTTGCCCATTTGAGATTGGATGTCAGGGCACAGACAACCACAGTGCTTATCTTACTTGCATTAAAGACATTATTTTGAATAACAACATGAAGATGCCTGTATCCGGGTTCTGACCCTACCGGCGTACCAAAATCAACCCAGTAGATATCGCCCTGTTTTATATCCATTCATTCTAACTCGTCTTTACAATAACGCCTGCTGTCATTCCCGTGTAAACGGGAAGCCAGATTCAAAAGACTGGATTCCGGATCAAGTCCGGAATGACAAGAAGTAAAGCTATTATGGATCCAATACACTAATAAGGCTCTTTCAAAACTTTTTTAACATAGTGCCTTATAGCCTTTTTTCTCACAGTGGTATCTTCCAGTGTCTCGATATCCTGATGAACCTCATTAAGGGTATCTAAAAGTTGCTTTGATTTGAGTTTTTCAAGAAACTCCTTAACAGCTATAACAAACACTTCACTTCTTGAGTAATTGTGTTCTTCGGCAAACTTCTCTATCTCTCTGAATATTTCATCCGGGATTGATATGGCTGTTTTCATACCCAAAAGATACCATAAGGTTATACCTTTGTCAATACCTATTCAGGCTTCTGCATTTCAGAACCTTTTACCTATACTGAACCCCGCATAGTGCATAAGATTTTCGTAATTGCCACTGAGGATATTATTGCGGACGGTTCTGTCTTCGTAGATATCGGCGATATAGAAAAAGTCCGGAACAAACGATTTCATTTTATATCCGGGTCCGATAAGGATGGTTCGACGGTTTCATAGATTCCTCGGCGAGAAAATCCCCTTTGTACAGATCCACTGCCTTCTCGGAAAAACGAACAAATTCCCTTTTGGATTCATCCCCTCCGGTCAACTGTCGTAAACGATAGTAATAGTTTCTATGTAATAAACCCCGAAACAGTCAAAATATATCAAAAAAAAATTAGGCAGGGGTGCTATGTATTTCAAAAAGACCAAATAAATGTGTAAAAGAGATGGCTCGATGGTAAAATACCTCACAGGAATAATTACCATGAAGATAGCCTATTTTGATTGCTTTTCTGGAATAAGCGGTGACATGTGTCTCGGTGCAATTGTGGATTCAGGCATCTCAATTAAAGAATTGGAAAGGGAACTCAAGAAGATACCTGTTGCTGGCTATAAATTAACTGACAGACAGGTCACGAGAAGCCATTTTGTTGCAAGGAAGATAGACGTCATACAAGATTCAAAATCAACTTATCAGGGCTTCAAAAATTGGAAAGATATTAATAAATTAATTAATGATTCTTCACTTTCAGATAACCTGAAACAGAAAGGACTTAATGTCTTTAAAAGACTTTTCAATGCAGAGGCAAAGGTTCATGGTAAATCATTTAACGAAGTACATCTTCACGAACTTGGTGCTCTTGATTGCATTGTAGACATCTTTGGAACAGTTATTGGCCTTAATATTCTTGATGTAGAGGGGGTTTATTCATCACCTATAAATCTCGGCAGTGGTATTATAAAAACTCAGCATGGCATTCTTCCTGTCCCGGCTCCTGCTACTGCAGAGATCTTAAGAAATGTTCCTGTATATTCAAGCGCTGTTTCTTCTGAACTTACCACTCCAACAGGTGCGGCGATTATCAGAGAAATTTCTTCGGGTTTCGGAGATATACCATTGATGGAAATCGAAAAAATAGGAACAGGAGCAGGAAGCAATAATTTTAAGGATATACCGAATGTGCTGAGAATTTTTATAGGTAATATTTCAACTCAAGAAAAAGAATCTACAGATGATATTATAACTGTCATCGAAACTAATATCGATGATATGAATCCTCAGATATTTGAATATGTTATTGAAAGGTTATATAAAGCAGGTGCACTTGATGTATATCTCACACATATAATGATGAAAAAAGGAAGGCCCGGGGTAAAGATGACCATACTCTGCCATAAAGAGAAAAAAGATCAAATAATCAATATTATTCTGAAGGAAACAAGTACAATAGGGCTGAGGTCTTATGAAGCCCGGAGAAAAATTCTAAAACGTGAGATAAAAAAAATAAACACTGAATTTGGAAAAATTAGGGTAAAAGAATCAAGGCTTGGAAATGAGATATTGAAAATATCCCCTGAATATGAAGACTGTAAAAGAATCTCTAAAAAGCTAAATATTCCTCTTATAGAAATTATGAAAAAGATAAAATGATTGTCCGGGCATCCCTCTTTAAAGTCCACCCGGACATCTTATACTCATCTAATTGAGAGTGTTATATATAATGATGACCCGCCTCTAAATATCAAAAGGAGCATATCTTTTCCTGGTTCTATCATGGATACCACTTGCTCGTAATCTCTGACGTTATTTATTCTCATTCTGTTTATTTCCTGTATAACATCACCACGCATTAAAACCATCGCTGCCGGACTGTTTTCGTCAATAGCTGTAACTATAACACCCTTTAACTTTTTTGGCAGATTTAAGGTCCTGTAAATTTCTTCTGTAAGTTCCCGAACTGTAACTCCTTTCAGAAGATTTTCATATTCACCTATTGAAGCTTTTTGCGTATCAGACGGTAATTCGCCAATGACAACCTTCTTTGTCTGTTTTACATTATCCCGAATAATTATTACACCTACTTCTTTCCCCGGCGTGGTATTGGCAACCATATTTCTTAACTGATATGACTCTTCAATCCTTTTCCCTTCATATTCGATAATTACATCTCCCCTTTTTATCCCTGCCTTTTCTGCCGGGCTACTTTCCAGAACATCAGAAACAAGAGCGCCTTTTTCTTCTTTCAGATCGAACTGCATGGCAAGTTCCGGTGTTATACCCTGAACAGTTACACCGAGCCATCCTCTTACAACCTTTCCTTTCTTTATAAGACTATCCATTACAGTATTTGCCATATTGCTCGGTATTGCAAAACCGATACCCTGAAAGCCTCCGGTTATGCTGAATATTGCAGTGTTAATACCAACAAGTTCTCCCCTCACATTAACCAGCGCACCCCCGGAATTGCCGGGATTTATCGCCGAATCTGTCTGTATAAAATCCTCGTAGTCTGCGATGCCGACATTAGCCCTCCCGACAGCACTAACAATTCCCATTGTTACGGTTCCTATTAATCCATACGGACTTCCTACAGCAAGAACTGTCTCACCAACCCTCATTTTGTCAGAATCGCCCCATCTGATCGTAGGAAGGTTTTCAGCTTCTATTTTTATTACTGCGATATCGGTCATAGGATCTGTCCCTACAATCTTCCCTTCAAACTCCCTCTTATCCACAAGCGTTACCCGTATCTCTTCAGCACCCTGAACAACGTGATTGGTTGTCAGAATATATCCCTTTGAATCAACGATTACCCCTGAACCGAGGCTGAGTGTTTTACGTTCCCTTGGTACCCTGAAAGGCCATTCTTCTCCAAAAAACCTTCTGGAGAAAGGATCGTCAAAGAAGGGGTCTATCCTTCGCTGAACCGTTATAGTCCTTGTTGTATAGATATGTACAATGGACGGTTTTACCTCTTCTACAATCTCGGCTATTGCCTGGCCTGTTTTGATTAAAATATCTATAGACTCTTGCGGGATGGAATCCCGGGCATGAACATATGGCAAAAATAGGAAATTAAGGGAAAAGACAAATCCTAAAATGACCCGTATCTTTTTAAAATTGCGGATAATAAATAATTCTCTATTTTTAAAAACCATGTTTCCTCCTCTTTTTTAGAAAGTTAATATAAATAATATAACATGCATAAGTGATTTATCGAAACCTCTAAAAAAATGACCTTCATATTTTACATATTGAACCAAATAATGCATTTTTCGGGAATAGCATCTCCAATTCCGTGATAACTATCTACCTTTTGACTGGATACTCCCTAATCCCCTCCCCCTTGATGGGGGAGGGCAAGGGTGGGGGTGATTGATAATGGACAGCAAGATTTTTCAATCACCCTCCCCTCAATCCCCTCCCGTCAAGGGAGGGGAGAATTTGGTGATAAGTCGGAAAATTATGGGAAAATGAGACTTCTTTTATATTTCGCCACGGAAAAATGATGCTTACTTTTTCAGGTTAAGAGATTTTTAAAAAGATGAATTCGCTATAATAGAGGGGAGGAAGATACATTGAAAGTAGCACTTGCAGGACTTTCAAACTCCGGAAAGACAACAGTCTTTAATGCGATCACGGGTCAGAATCTTGATACCACCGTTTATCCTACCACCTCAGGCATACATAACATGGCTGTTGTAAAAGTTCCTGATTCAAGGCTCGATAAACTTTCGGAAATATTCAAACCTAAAAAAACAACCCATGCAACAATCGAATATATAGATTACATAGGTCTGACAAAAGGTGAACCGGAGCAGAACAGGAAAGTTTTTGATTTGATAAAAGACGTTGATGCAATAGTACATGTTGTCAGGGTATTCGAAGATAATTCGGTCATACATCCAGTAGGAACAATTGACCCGTTACGTGATATAGAGACAGTCGAGCTTGAATTGATTTTTGGAGACCTTGAATTCATAGAAAAACGCCTTGATAGAATGGAGCAGGCTTTAAAACGTGGCAAGAAACCTGATGAATCAGAAAAAAAGTTGCTTCTTAAATGTAAGGATTTACTTGATAAAGGCATAGCACTCAGGGATGTAGAATTCAACGAAGAAGATCACAGGGCAATGAAGCCGCTCCAGTTTTTATCAACCAAGCCCGAGATTATTGTTTTAAATATTGGAGAAAATGAATTAAATACAGATTATATAAATGAACTTAAAAATACAATTCATAAACGCTATCCGTTACTTCCCATTCTCACCATGTGCGGTAAAATAGAGATGGAAATTTCACAGCTTTCTCCTGACGATGCTCGATTATTTCTTGATGACTTTAATATTTCCGAACCAGCCTCCGGCAGATTGATCCATTTGTGTTTTAGTTTATTAGGTCTTATTACCTTTTTTACGACTGCCGGGGATGAGGTAAAAGCATGGAGTATACAAAAAGGTATTACTGCCCACAGGGCAGCCGGCAAGGTGCACACTGATATAGAGAAAGGATTTATAAAGGCAGAGGTTATATCATTCGATGATTTCATTTCTGCCGGCAATATGCATTCTGCAAGAGAAAAAGGAATACTAAGGCTCGAGGGGAAGTCTTACGAAGTCAAAGACGGTGATATTATTAATTTCAGGTTTAATGTTTAAAAGTTATACTTCTTCTCTCTCTAAAAGTTCCCTATATATAAACGGCTTTGTACTCGGAGGTAATGCAGGAATATTGTAAAGTTCTTTGAGATCGGTTGTTTTTATATTTTTAAGAAAATTTACTACGCAGGAAAGCGGCGTATAATTGTTCAATACAAGCGCCCATTGAACGTTGTACCTGCATGACCATTTTGGATGATTTGCTATCTGACGGATAACCTGTGTGGTTATTTTTTTCATACTGATAATCTTACATATATCACCTTCTGTTATATAAGGGCTGTCAAGACATATTGCAACAACCTCTTTCATACCATCTTTTATAAGGCGAACAAGTATGTTACTGCTTGACCTTCTCGCAAGTGTCATTTTTATGCCCAATGGCAACGATAATATTTTTTCAATGATACCGGCCTCTGCTTTTATTCTCAGGTTGATGGGTACATTCTGATTCCTTGTTAAATCTGCTACATCAAATATTTTCAATGATTTTACAAGTGAAAGAGAAATTCTTTGTGGAGTTTTAGGGTTCTTACAGAGTGCTAACTTTATCCGATAACTATCTTTCCATCTTATGTCAGCGGAGATAGATTCGAGTACTTCAGGGTTAACATTCTTTCTGTTCGCTATAATTATTACGAGTTCTTCTGTGAGCTTGAGATTCAATAGAATTTTCGAGATAACCTTAGAAGACGGATGGTGCACAAGGGACTTCAGATCTTCTTCACTTGCAGTACAAGCCGAATGTATGACTTTATCAACTTCCATAATGTTTTATCTTGAACAATCCTGAAAGAATTTATATATCACTTGTGATCATTATTTTAATTAATAAAAGAAAAATCTATCAATAAATGATAAACCATTTAAAATATCTATTAGATTTTAATTTTCTTAAATATAAATAATATTATATAAGTCTATTGAAGGAGATTGATATGCTTGTTGATGCACGTGGTTTTGGTTGTCCAAAGCCGGTTATGATGGCAGAAGAAGCCCTCTCAAAAATAAATGAAGGATTAGTTGAGATTCTCCTGGACAATGAAGCATCGGTGAAGAATGTTGCACGATTTGCCACAAAAAATGGTTTTTATTCAGAGACTTTTAAAGAGAATAATTACTGGAATGTCAAGATTGTAAAGGGCTATCCTTGCGAACTACCCCCGGAGGAAAAAAAGCCTGTTAAAGGTACCGAAAAAGAACTCTGTCTTATAATAGCCTCGGATACAATGGGCAAAGAAAAAGAATTAGGGAAAATACTAATGAAGGCATTTTTTGAAACGATTATAGCATATAAAGAGTTCCCGACTACTATTTTCTTCCTGAATACAGGAGTAAAACTCACTACTCTAAATGAAGAGATACTTCCTATCTTAAAGGATCTTGAAAAAAAAGGTGTCGAAATATTCTCTTGTGGAACATGCCTCAAATATTTCAATCTTGAATCAGAATTAAAAGTCGGGTACAGGGGCACTACTAACCATCTTTTAGAGGGAGTTAAGGATTTCAAGAAAACTGTCTGGATTGGATAATAAAAAATCAAATCCATTTTACCTGTCTGATTATATATCCCCGGTAAAAATAAATAAAAAAATCTTATTCATTTGATACTATCGCGAAACATTTCGACCTAACCCGGATTATTCATAGCGAACTCTGTTCCAATGGTTGTCATTCCCGCTTGCCCTGTTAGAAAGTTCATTTCTAACGGGGCTGAGAATCAGCGAAAATGCTGTATCTGCCAATATATGCAAAATTTATGAATTAAAAGGGCTAAAGATTGAGCCCAATATTACTTACTTAAAATGAGCCTTAATTTACTGGCTCATAATTATTAGCAAAAAAAGAATAGTGGAAATTAACGAAATTGTTTATTAATATTGGCATATAATCCGTTATAATCAACCTCAGCGGATTCAAGTTTCAGACTTGAACATGCTTTATTAATGACGAAAGGTTCAAAGATTGAAGAAAAAGCTCGTTGTTTTGTCAGGTCCATCGTGTGTTGGCAAAGGGCCGTTAAGACATGCTGTAAAAAGATATCATCCGGAGATCACGCTGGCTGAGCTGGTCCTTTGCACAAGCCGCAGGCCGAGGTTAAAATCTGATACAAAGACCTACGAGGTGCATGGCATAGATTTCTATTTCTTCCCCCGCAGTATGTTCGGTCAACTCGACCTCAGCAGATTCATCGTTGCTGATGTCCGCTCTGATGCTCAGGCTATTGATATCATGCAGGTGCGTGAGCTTCTTCAGGCATACGACATTGTCCTTATTGAAGTTTTTCATGCACTCGGCAGGGCATTGACGGACCGGGTAAAAAGCCAGCCTGATCTGGATTTCGATATCAGAAGTGTATTTTTAACCCCGCTGTCTGAATTCGAGATACAGAATATGACAGAAGCAGGGAACAAAACTTCTGAACAGATTGTCTATGAGGTTATGAAGGCAAAACTTGAAAGGCGTGGCGAAGACCCTGCTCATAGAATAGAAGAACGCGCACGTTCTGCATTCCACGAAATGCAGGCTGCATCTTACTATACTGATGCCATCGTAAATCATGCAGGTGAGGACGACAGGAAAGAATGGAGCGACCCTCTCGGCAAGGAAGCGCAAAGGGTTCTCGATGAATTCATCATAATTCTCAAAAGTTAGATTTGCAATAGAGAAAACAGAAGAACAAAATCAGGGAATATAAAAAGTGAAAACCTTTGAAATTAAAAACAAGGCTCTTAATTCTGAAAACGGTGAGTATGTCCTCGGCTATCAGGAAACAGGCAACCATGCATGTTATATGATTTATGGTATCCTCAAGTTAAATGAAAAAAGAAGGTTGGTGAAACCCGGAAAAGGTCACGCCGAAATTGTGCTTGCTGTAAAGGGAGATCTGGAAGTGACAGGATATTATTCAGTCACCCTTAAGGAAGGTTCGGCTTTCTACATTGAAGGCGAAAATGAATGTTTTCTTGAAAATATTGGCAATGCTGATGCTATCTACATCATCGCCGGAGGTCATACAGAAGCCAGCCATCATTAAACATTTTTTTATCTTGCTACCCGGTTTATTTCATAAATTCTGATTCATTGTCAAATACAGATGTGAGGCAAAATCTGTCTCTAAAAATAGCCGTCCTCTATCTGTAAAAGGAAGATTTAAATTTTTCTGGATAAAAAGGGTTCAGCCTTACCACTTTACAATCAGGCAGGACAGCCTTAATGTCGTCTTCAGTTACGCGCTGGTCATATCCAAGTGCAACAACATCAGGTGATAGTTCTTTGAGGATGGAAATAGGGTCTTTATCGAGATATCCAAGTATTACTAAATCGGGGATGCCTGTCTCTTCCATGTTCACTTTTCTGTAATCCTCATGCTCAGGTTTTAAGCCCTTAAGCCGCTCGACATTTTCATCTCTTGCAACTATCACTAAAAGTTCATCTCCCAGTGCTTTTGCCTGTTTCAGAAAATCGATATGTCCTGGATGCAGGTGGTCAAACGTCCCGGCACACACAACTCTTTTCAGTTTCTGCTTTTTTCTTTTAAACATGTTATTCTCTACATATTTTATTGAAAATATGATAAAAATGTAAGATTATAAAAAGAATGTTGAGCACAGATAAACGCAGAACCTGAAGGATATGTTACAAGGAAAGTATTTTAAGAAAATGTATTTATTTAATTTAATTCTGAAATATATTTAATGAAAAAGGAAAATGCCATAAAAATCACTTTAAATCTCCATAAAGAATTATGTTCTCACATTATTATCAAAGGGGAAAAACATCTCGTTATGACAGAATATCTCGGACAGAAAAGCAATATGATAACAACAAAAATTTATCTCGGCGGCAAGATAATTTCAAAAAAGGAGGTCGAATACCAGAATATCCCGAACACATCTGATAGTGAGAAAAAATTGACGGAATTCATGCAGAACCAGCATGAGGAAGTACTTACCTCGCTTAAAGTAAAAAATATAAAAAAAGAGAAAACACCTTCAGATTATTTAGACGAAGTAAAAACCTATCTGATGAAAAAAGATTTTAAAAATGCAATCGATCTCCTTTCATTTGCTCTCAAGAGATATCCTGATGAACCTTTCCTGCTTTCTTATTACGGTTGTCTCGAGGCCATTATTAATAGAAATTATTCCTATGGCAAAGAAATCTGTTTGAGGGCTTTTGAAATGCTTGATAAGAAAATACCTTTTGGCCGGGAGTTCTTTTATCCTGTCCTGTACCTTAATCTGGGAAGGGCATGTCTTGTATCCGGAAATAAAAAAACCGCTGTTAATGCATTCCGGAAGGGCCTAACCTACGATAAAGATAATAAAGATTTGATACAGGAGATGAAAAAAATAGGCATAAGAAGGAAACCAGTTGTGTCAGCTTTACCCCGGACAAATCCCATAAATAAATATATTGGCATGATACTTCATAAATTAAAAAGCGGTTCCTCTTTAAAATCAACATCGAAATGAAGTATCTGCTTTATTTCTTAATCGGTGGGACTATTGTAAGTCTTGTCACATACCTTGCCAGTCACGCAAAAGGTTTACTTGCAGCCTTCTTTGCAAACTTGCCGATTATAACACTTATAACCTTTTTGACAATCTATTTAGAATCAGGTCACAATGCAGTTATTTCCTATGCCAAAGGGCTTATAATCATGCTTTTCCCATGGCTGGCTTATATATTTGCCGTCATATTCTTGACGAACAGATTAGGATTTTTCGCCTCGCTCTCGATAGGAGTGTCTCTCTATTTTCTCATCGCCTATCTTATAATCATCATAACGAGAAGAATCTAACCCTTTTAAATCATAAATTTTGTATATATATTGGCAGATACAGCATTTTTGCTCATTCTCAGCCTTGATAGATCATCTTTTTTCCGGGACTCTTTTCCCCGGCGAATCATCAGATATTCGTGAAGTCAGGCCGCGTGTAGTAATTATTTCAAAAAAAGGACGGCCGAAAATGAATGGCTCAAATTCTTCCTTGAGTCCTAATTCAGATCTTGCGTAGGAGCGTATGGATATGTCTTTTCTAACCATTTCAGTCAGTCTTTCAAGGTTCCTTGATTTGTATTTTCCGCGTGATATTTCTGATATCAATCTTTCTAATTCATAGCAGGGACATTCTTTCTCATGGGTCTCGATAACCGTCATTATGGGGTCGGAGGAGTTTATAATGTCTGCACGAATAATAGTATTTTTCCCGACGACAGCTTTTAGTTCAGAAGTATCCCAGCATTTTAAGAGGCGGCATTCTATAAACCGGTGGTCGTAAATCTCGCATGAGGCTTTTTTCTCATTATAAAAATAACAGGACCACTCTTTTCCCTTCCCGATAACTTTAACAAGTTCACGCTTAATCAGCTCTAATTTATTACTGGCAGGATTTAATGCCATTTCACCTTTTCTGATAGTAACAAGGTGCTGATGACCGGCATGGCCTTCGAGAAGTATTTTCTTGTCTTCATGATGCAGAACGGGGCCACCCTTTATACAACAGGTGCCGCAGCGAATGCAGAAAGTTCTGTGGTTCTTGTACTGATTTTTCATTTATTTTTTAGTAAATTTTTCAAATTCTCTATTCTATCATCAAGATCTTCTCTAACTATAAAATCTCTTTCTACCATGCCAGGCAGTATATCATTCTGAAGCGCATAAAGAAGCTGCTCCCCGAACCCCTTTTCCACGCATATCCTGTCAATCAATTCATGGTCTGTAATTCCCTTTTCTCTTGCAACTATTTCGGCAAATTCATGTGCAATAATCCCGGTTGTCACATCATCGTCTATCCTGTAAAGTACCGACATTGCATATACGAGTTGGTCACCCTTGTAAACAAACTCTGGCTTAAAACCTAATATTTTTTCAAATTCTTCCAGTTTAAGTGCCCAGCCTGTAGAAAAAAAAAGGAGCTCAAAATAGGGTTTAATCAGAGAGACCTTCTCTTTAACCTCATCGAAACTCTCTCTGATCTTTAGAAAGAGCATTAATGTTTTTTCTTCCATTTTGTAAACTTTGCTTTTTTTGTCTATGAATTGTCAACTGAAAAATTCAGGTTAAATAGAGCCGATTTTGATTGTTAAAAAATATTATCTTCTATTTCAGGAGTAAATATGGGATAATTACAATAATTATATTTTTTAATTAAAAAAGGAGGTCAATAAATGGCGAATGCAAGAGTAGTAACCTATGAGTGTGAACTTTGCGGTTCTGAAATTGTTGTAACAGAAACAATGGAGACAAAGCTAAGTCCCATTTACTGTTGCGGTGTCGAAGTTACAGAGATAGTGTCAATGGGGAAAAAACCGGCAAAACCTAAAAAGAAGGCATCAAAAAAGAAGGTCGCAAAAAAGAAAACAGCTACAAAGAAAAAATCTGAATCAAAGAAAAAAGCATCCAAGAAATAGTCTAAGAAGAATTAAACAGGATAAAATAATAAAATAATATACTATTGACTATTTCTTAACCCGAAAAATGCGATTAATGGCAGGCATATGTGCAGAAAAAGCTCTTGTGCAGCACCTTTGTGAGAGGTTTAATGTCCCGGCTAAGATGTATGTTTTCATTTTTATCGTTCAAATAGCCACACAGACGCAAATCCTGCGTTCGAGAGGTTTTAATGTACATGTTCCTGCTATCCTTTTTATATAAATGGATTTTTCGGGTTGAAGAGCGAGCCTTTATTTTTTTTCAAGGACTATCTTGTGCTTGAGTAATGAAATTTCCTTTATCTCTCCTTCGAAGACCTTCTGTTCCCCGAAAAAGTTTCTTAAATAAATCTTTCCTTCTTCGGGTCTCATGATATCGACATTCTCAAGATAAAGCTCTTCTTTTCCATTTTCATATAAATAGGCATTTGCTTCACACATACTACTTCTCCTTTCCTACTTCATGCCTGACAATTTCGAGAATTTTCTCTATCAGGTGGGGTAGTGGCTCTTTTTCAACACCTATTACATCTATCCCTTCCTGGTTTAACGGCAGAAGAATTTTTTTTGCGCTGGATGATGCAATAGCCTCAGCCATTTTTGGCGTCAATTCTCCAAGCATGGCATTAGGAAGAACGATGCTGAGAGGCCCTATAACCATATTTATCCTGCCTGCATTCCAGACAATAGAGTTCTCCCCGGTTGCTCCTTTGTTTGCCCTGGATTTCATCATTGCTGAGGTTGCAGCAGCATTTGTACCGAGAGCAAGGATTTCGATCTGGTCTCCAAATTCATCCCTCAACCTTTTGACAACAAGGCTTCCGATTCCGCCTCCCTGGCCATCAACCACAGCTATTTTAAACACAAGATAAGTATAAAAATATCATCTCTTGTCTGTCAAATTTTATGAACAGGTTCATTTTGTGTAATATTTATATATGGGCTATAATAACCATTTAGAAAATTGGAGGATAATATAAAAAAATTACCTGACAGAAAAGGCTATTTTGGTTTATATGGTGGCCGTTTTGTGCCAGAAACCCTTATGCCTGCACTCAAAGAGCTTGAGGATGCATTCCGGTATTCTAGAAAAGATGGGAATTTCCTGAACGAACTCAGACATCTGCAGAAAACTTATATAGGCAGGCCCACACCGCTTTATTATGCAAAGCGTCTTACAGAACATCTTGGAGGAGCAAAAGTATATCTTAAGCGCGAAGACCTCGCACATACCGGTGCACACAAAATAAATAATGCTGTGGGGCAGACACTGCTTGCAAAGAAGATGGGCAAAAAAAGAGTTATTGCAGAGACAGGTGCCGGGCAGCATGGGGTAGCTACCGCCACCGGTGCAGCACTCACAGGCCTCGATTGTGAGATTTATATGGGAACAGAGGATATGAAAAGGCAGGCATTGAATGTATTCAGGATGAGACTTCTCGGTGCGAAGGTCACAGAAGTACCTACAGGTTCAAAAACATTAAAGGACGCAATCAACGAAGCTTTGCGTGACTGGACGACCAATGTTAGAACAACCCATTATGTCCTGGGCACAGTATTCGGGCCACATCCTTTCCCGCTTTTAGTAAGAGAATTCCAGTCGGTCATCGGCAGGGAAACGAGGAAGCAGATACTCGATGCTGAAGGGAGACTCCCCGATTACCTTATAGCCTGTGTTGGTGGTGGAAGTAATGCTATGGGACTTTTCTATGAATTTTTAGGTGAAAATATTAAGATGATAGGGGTTGAAGCCGGAGGGAAAGGTATACAAACGGGGGAACATGCTGCGAGGTTTGCAGGCGGTTCGATTGGAGTATTCCAGGGATGCAAGAGTTATCTCTTGCAGGATGACGATGGTAATGTCCTCGGAACACATTCCATATCAGCAGGCCTTGATTACGCCTCTATAGGCCCGGAGCATTCTTTCCTGAGAGACAGAGGACGTGTCCGGTATACATATGCAACAGATGCCGAAGCATTAGCAAGTTTCGAGCTTTTATCAGAAAAGGAAGGCATTATCCCCGCACTTGAATCTGCCCATGCACTCGCAGAGGTTGTAAAACTTGCCCCGGGACTTTCCAGAGATAAAATTATCATAGTAAACCTTTCCGGACGCGGGGATAAGGATGTGCAGCATGTTGCAAATATCAAGGGCATTGTAATATGAAATCAAGAATTGAAGAGGCATTTAAAAAATCAAAAAAAGAGGGCAAGAAGGCATTCATTCCCTATGTTATGGCAGGAGACCCGTCTCTGGATAAAACGAGAGACATTTTGCTTTTATTTGAAGTGTGTGGAGCGGATATAGTCGAACTGGGTGTGCCTTTTTCAGACCCGCTTGCAGACGGCCCAACAATTCAGCGTGCTTCCGAGAGGTCTTTGAAAAATGGTGTAACCCTGAAAAAGGTCATTTCTTTTGTAAAAGATATAAGACAGAGAATCAGGATACCCATAGTGCTTATGACATATTTCAATCCTGTATTTAAATATGGCATTGACGATTTTATTAGAGACGCCAGAAACTCGGGTATTGACGGAGTGATTGTCCCTGATTTACCTCCTGACGAAGCTGGAGATTTTATAAAGCATGCAAGAAAGGCGTCGCTTGATACAATATTCCTTCTTGCACCTACATCAACCGAAGACAGGATAAAGAAGGTGGCAAAGGCATCGAGTGGATTTATTTATTATGTCTCGATAACAGGCATAACCGGCTCTTCACTTCTACTTGACGGCTCCATGGATTTATTGATACCGAAAATAAGGAAATATACCGACAAACCTGTTGCTGTGGGGTTTGGTGTCTCTGCACCCACGGAAGCATCAGCAGTAGCGGCAGTTTCGGACGGTGTTATAGTTGGAAGTGCAATAATCAAAAAACTTCATGAAAATCCCGACGATCTGAAAAATTACCTTATCAGCCTCAGAGAAGCAATAAAATGATAAAGAAGGTAGAAAATGGCATGGTTTAAAAAGACAAAGGAATTAAGAACTGATAAAAAGGGTAAGATACAGGAAGGTCTCTGGGTTAAATGTGACAACTGCAGGGAGATTGTTTATAAAAAAGAGATAGACAGAAACCTCAGTGTATGCCCCAAGTGCAATTATCATTTCAGGATCAGTGCACGCTACCGGCTTAAGCTTCTTGTTGACGAAGGTAGTTTCATCGAATTTGATGAAAATATTGTATCACTTGATCCCCTTAATTTTAACGACAGAATATCTTATAAGGACAGATTAAAGGAAAACCAGAAAAAAAGCGGACTTAAAGAAGCTGTGATTTCAGGGGATGCACTTATAAAGGGTTGTCCAGTCAGTCTTGTTATAATGGACTTTTCTTTTATGGGCGGAAGCATGGGCTCTGTTGTGGGTGAGAAGGTCTCCAGGGCAGCAGAAAGGGCGATAGAAAAAAAACTACCGCTCATTACTGTTACTTCCTCTGGAGGTGCAAGGATGCAGGAAGGCATCTTTTCCCTCATGCAGATGGCAAAAGTTGCTGCCTCTATAAGCAGGCTGAAGGAAAACGGCATTCTTTACATATCAATTTTATGTGACCCTACATTCGGCGGCGTTACCGCAAGCTTTGCAACAATAGGAGATATAATTATCGCAGAGCCCAAGAGCTTGATCGGCTTCGCAGGGCCGAGAGTCATAGAACAGACCATTAAGCAACCGCTCCCTGATGCCTTTCAGAGGGCGGATTTACTTCTTGAACATGGACTTATAGATTTAGTCGTTGACAGAAAAAACCTCAGGGAAAAACTCGCAAAGCTTTTCGAACTTCTTTTATGAGCTACAGCGAGACTATTAATTATCTCTATAATCTACGGAAATACGGGATCAAATTCGGGCTTGAAAATATAACACAACTTATGTCAGCCTTTGCGAATCCTCATTTGTCTTTTCTTTCTGTACATGTAGCAGGTACAAACGGCAAGGGGTCGACTTCAGCAATAATTGCAGCTATATTTCAAACTGCAGGCCTTAAGGTTGGCCTCTTTACATCCCCCCATCTCATCAATTTTACAGAGAGGATTAAAGTTAACGGAGAAGAAATATCCGGACATGAGGTTATTAACCTTACCGATGAAATTAAAGATATTACAACGAAGATCGGGGACTTTTATCCTACATTTTTCGAAGTGGTAACCGCAATGGCCATGCTTTATTTCAAAAGAAAAAATATTGATATAGCGGTGATAGAAGTGGGCATGGGAGGCAGGCTTGACGCTACAAACATCATCATGCCCGAGGTATCCGTAATAACAAACATAAGCTTCGACCATAAAGAATTCCTCGGCAGATCACTGAAAGAAATAGCTAATGAAAAGGCAGGAATTATAAAAAAAGGCATACCCGTTTTAGTTTCCTCTCAGGATCCGGAGGCAATGGATGTTATTAAAAGGAAAGCAGAGGAAAAAGATGCTGAATTGTACATCTATGGCAGAAATTTTTTTACGGCACTGAAAAAAGAAGATTTATCAGGGATAAGCTTCGATTACAGAGATAACGACTCCATGCTCAATGATTTAGAGTTACCTCTGATAGGCCTGCACCAGATGGAGAACGCTTCTGTTGCAATAAAAACTGTTAAAATCATCTCTAATAAAATAAATTCTAAATTTTCACCCTCCCCAACCCCTCCCATCAAGGGAGGGGAAAGTCAAGGGGTTACTGTCGAAGTAGGGGAACACACCCCTGCACCCCTCTCAAGAGGGGATTTACCCTCTCCACTGGCGGGAGAGGGTAAGGGTGAGGGGGACAATAAACCTCTCAATCCGAATTGGTCTCACTTCATCAGAAATGGTCTTAAAAATGTAAAATGGCCCGGAAGGCTTGAAATTATTGAAGGCCAGCCTTTAATTCTTATTGACGGTGCACACAACCCTGCTGCTTCAGAGGCTATCTCAATATCAATTAAGAAAGTTTTCATGGATAAATTTAAAAAAATTATAATAGTCCTCGGCATCATGTCTGATAAAGATATAAAGGGAGTAATGGAGCCTTTATTGACAGTTGCTTCAGAGATTATACTCACTTCTCCAGCATACAGCAGGGCGGCTACTCCTGAAAAACTCGCCGGGATTGCAGAGTCTATGGGTTTTTTCAATATAAAGATTGTCCCGACAGTCAAAGATGCACTTGGAAAAGCAAAAGAAGCGGCATTAAATGATTCATCGCTTATTGTTATTACGGGCTCATTTTATACTATTGGTGAAGCGAAAGAGGTGTTAGGTTCAAAGGGTATACTTACTACGCTGAGGGAATAGTTCATCAGTGAGGCATGGAAAAAATAAAAAACTTATAATCCTTGTTTTATTCTTCTCTGTCTTCTATTTGCCGATATCTACATGCTGCTCTGCAGAAGACGCAACCACCATAACTTCGGATACCCTCGAATATAATCAGGAGACCTTTACATATATCGCAAAAGATAATGTAAAAATAAAGAAAGTTGATATAAGTATCGGAGCCGATGAAATAATATATAACGAGAAGACATCTGAAGTCACAGCTACAGGATCGTTCATTTACAATGATAAAGATGTATCAATTATAGCGACTAAGGCAGAATTAAACCTTGATGCCAGGACAGGCATAATTTATGATGCAGAAATCCTCTTTAAAAATGACAATTACCATATTTCAGGGGGAACGATTGAAAAAAAGGGGGATAAACATTACTCGAGCCCTGAAGCTGCTTTTACAACCTGTGATGGCCCTGTCCCGGCTTGGTGTTTCAGGGGAAAAGACATAGATGTCGTAATCGGGGAACATCTCAAGGCAAGGAATGTAACTTTTCGTATTAAAAATATTCCGGTTCTCTACACGCCCTATTTCCGGGCACCTATACAGACAGAGAGAAAGACAGGATTTCTAACCTTTTTGATAGGGCAAAGTGAATCAAGAGGATTTAACTTAAACATTCCTTTCTACTGGGCAATCGCAGAAAACCGGGATCTAACCGTTAATATGGATTACTACACGAAGAGGGGTTTAGGTAAGGGAATCGAATACAGATATATAGAACCATTTGATGCAAAAGGCAGGTGGTGGTTTTATCACTTGAGAGACAGGGAACTTAAAAAAGATTTCTATGAGATAAGGATGCGTCATGAACACAGACCTTCAGAGAAAATCAACGGGTTTCTTAATATAAATTATATAAACGAAAAGGATTATTACAGAGAGTTTACCGATAATATCGAGGTCCGCACCAACCGCTTCCTTGAATCAAATGGGGAAGTCTCCGTTTCCTTTGATAATTCACGTGCTTACCTTCTTTCTCAATACTGGATAGATCTGAAAGAAAAGAATCTGCCAGTCCCCCAGAAATTGCCTGAAACAGGTTTTATACTTAACCCAACAAATGTAGGCAGCATTTTATTTTCTTCCGCTGCAACTCTGTCGAATTTCTGGCGGGAAGAAGGTATTTACGGACAGAGATTGGATATTTACCCGAAAATATTCCATGCCTTTGGAAATGATATTATAATTGCACAGACACTCGGTCTCAGGGAAACAGTATATTCTCTTCAACGATATAATGAAGGCAACATCCTCCGCAGGGAAAGCCTGGGATATAATATCAAGGCAAACACGAGACTCATAAAAAGATATAGATTATTTACACATCTACTAGAGCCTTCTCTAAGTTATACATTTGTTGCTATTTCAGGAAATGATCTTCCCTTATTTGATTCAACAGAACTTTTTAAAAAAAAATCCCTTGTAGAGGTTTCGTTGCTTAACAGGATAACTAACAGGTATGGGAGAGAATTACTTGTTATAAGGGCTTCACAGGGCTTTGACTCTTACCATGGAGATAGAGCATTTCAGCCGTTCAAGGTTGAGGTCGGTATAAAAAAGCCGATATCTTTACGCCTCGAAACAGATTACGATGTCCATAAGGGAAAAGTTGAAAGCATAAATTCCGATCTTTCTGTTAACATCTTCAATGCTATAATCTTGGCCTCACAGAGATATAACAGGGAAGAGGATATAGCATTCTATAATGCAGGGATTGGGATAAATCCATATAAACCCCTATTTTTAGAAACAAGAATCTGGTATGATGCAAAGGAAAAAGAGGCAAAGGATATTACAATGAATTTGAAATATATAAGACAATGCTGGGGTTTCAATATACTGTTTAATAAAAGACCGGATGATTTTAACATAGGCATAATGATTGAATTAAAAGGGATTACCAAGAACATCAGGATTTAAGCTTTGATATTTCCTTATCTATACGCGCTATTGTCTCCTTCAGTAAAGTCTTATCTGTTTCAATTGTTATCTCAGGGTTAAGCGGTTCTTCATAGGGTACAACAATGCCAGGGACAGGCCAGCCTGCCGCACCTTTTTTATATATCTCCTTTGGTGCCTCATGTGTTTCTAACCTCTGCTTTTCTCTCTGCATACATATCTCTATCGGGCATTTTAGATATACTTCTATAAATCCTGGTATGAATTGCCTTGCAAGCTCACGCCACCTTCTCATGTTTCCTGTCGCATCTATTATTACATTGTGCCCGAGTTCCGTCAGAGTCCTGGCAATATATACAAGTGACCTGTAAACTATTTCTCTTTCCGGATCAGAATAAGCAGGTTCGGGTGTCACTATCTTTCTCAGTTCATCCATTCTCAGAACTATAAATTCAGGATGAATATTTTTAAATCCGTCAGCAACTGTGCTTTTCCCGCTGCCGGGAAGCCCTGTTATCCATATCGCTATGCCGGACATGTCTTGAACCCTTTCTTTTTTTATTAACGGTATATATAATAAATCAAAATAACTAATTAAAATAAAATTAAAGTAATGCTTGCAGGTTATAATACTAATATATCCTATAAAGACAAAATATTTCATATTCAGACAGAGGATACCGGGAAAAATAGTCCCGTAATAATAACCCTTCTTTTTTTCAAAGGTGCTATCATAGCCTCAAAAAAGACCAGTTATGCACATATTATTGAAGATGCCGATTGTGAGGAAAAAATCAGAAATATGATGAAGGAACAGCATAAGGATATGATAAAAGGTCTTTTAGCAGGAAAATATACAGATGAACAACATCCGGCAGGAGAATTTTCAGAAAAGACAGAAAATCAACCTGAAGAAAGCATCGAAAATGAGAACCAAAAAATAAAAAGTCTTGATGACGTCCTGCTGAATTACATATTGAACAGGGCTAACAGATGATGCATACTGACACCCCTGATATAAACTTCCTCAGCAAAAAGGCGAAAACATTAAGAATAGAAATCCTTAAGATGCTTGCCGATGCCGGCTCTGGCCATACAGGTGGATCACTTTCGGCAGCAGATATCGTAACTGCATTATATTTCTACAAAATGAGGCATAATCCTAAAGACCCCAAATGGATAGAAAGAGACAGGTTTATTCTTTCCAAGGGCCATGCTGCCCCGCTTCTGTATGCAGTTCTTGCCCTGTCAGGATATTTCGACAGGTCATTACTTAAAACCCTGCGGAAACTGGGTAGCCCTCTCCAGGGGCATCCGTGTTCAAAAATGCTGCAGGGAGTCGAAATATCCACGGGTTCTCTGGGACAGGGCCTTTCCATAGCAAACGGCGTCGCTATGGGTCTGAAGCTTGACGGTCTGAAATCACGGGTCTATTGCCTTCTCGGAGATGGTGAAATACAGGAAGGTCAGGTGTGGGAGGCAGCAATGACCTCTTCTCACTATAGGCTTGATAATTTGTGTGCAATTATTGATAACAACGGGTTACAAATAGATGGATATTGCTGTGACGTTATGCATATTGAACCGATTGTTGACAAATGGGAAGCTTTCGGCTGGCATGTAATTGATATCAATGGACATGACATGAAAGCAATAACAAACGCCCTTTACGAAGCAGAGACCATTAAAGGCAAACCAACCATGATAGTAGCCAGAACAGTGAAAGGCAAAGGTGTATCCTTTTTTGAAGGAAAGGTTCAATACCATGGAATAGCACCGACTCAAGAAGAATTAAATATGGCCTTAAAGGAAATCGGGGATTAATGGAAATTGGAGAACATTTATCAGAAATAAAAAGTGAGAAGCAAAATCCACCCCTCTCCATAGTAAAAGGCTGTAATAAGGGGGGATTTATTGCAACGAGAGACGCATATGGAGAAGCCCTTTTAGAACTGGGGAAAAAGAGGCCAGAGGTGGTTGTTCTTGATGCAGACCTGTCAGGGTCTACAAAAACAGGCAAGTTTGCAAAGGCATTTCCGGATAGATTTTATAATTTAGGGGTTTCAGAACAGGATCTAATCGGGACTGCAAGCGGTCTCTCCCTTACAGGCAAACTTCCCTTTGCTTCGACGTTTGCAGTTTTTGAAACAGGAAGGGCCTGGGAGCAGATCAGGCAGACTGTATGCTACTCAAAACTCAATGTAAAACTCGTTGCAACACATAGTGGCATTACAGTGGGTGAAGACGGCGCATCTCATCAGGCTGTAGAGGACATTGCACTTATGAGGGTACTTCCAAATATGACGGTAATCGTCCCATCAGACGGCTGTGAGACAAAAAAGGTTATCAACGTTATAGCTGATTATTATGGTCCTGTTTACGTAAGGCTCGGCAGGGCAAAGGTTCCTGCTGTTATGCCCGATGATTATGAATTTAAGATTGGGAATGCCCATGTTTTCCACATGGGCAGGGATGCAAATATAATAGCTTCGGGTATTATGGTTTACAAATCAATCGAGGCTTCAGAGATTCTCAGAAATGACGGAATAGACGTTGGTGTTATAAATATGTCTACTGTAAAGCCACTTGACACTGAATTATTACTTGAGACATCAAAGTCCTGCAGACTGATTGTCACCGCAGAAGAGCATTCGATTATAGGCGGGCTTGGGAGCGCAGTTTGTGAACTCCTTTCTGAAGTCCATCCTGTTAAAATTTGCAGGATAGGAATAAAAGACGACTTCGGGTGCTCCGGTCCTCCGGAAGAATTATTGAAGCTTTACGGCCTTACGCCTCATAATATCGTTAAAACAATCAAGGAAGCTATAATATAGAATCTGAATGCAAAATCCAATAATGATGTATCATAACCTCTCTTGTATTTTTGATCATGATAGATTTTAAAGATGTATCAAAGCACTATGATAATCATACAGCATTAAGAAAAATAACCATCTCCGTAAGTAAAGGAGAAATGGTTTTTATAACCGGACCAAGCGGTTCAGGCAAAACAACACTCCTTAAACTGATATACCTGTCAGAAAAGCTGGATGAAGGCCACATAACTGTTTCAGAACGTGAGCTGGAAAATCTGAAAGACTCGGAGATTCCTCTCTTAAGGAGAAATATCGGGGTAGTTTTTCAGGATTTCAAACTGCTCAACAATAGAAATGTTTTTGAAAATATAGCCCTCGCTCTGAGAATAAGAGGAGAAGATGACAGGGAACTGAAATCGCGCGTATTCGATGCACTCAAAATAGTAAACCTCAGACACAAAGCAGATAGTTACCCGCAGGCATTATCAGGCGGTGAACAGCAAAGGGTTGCTATTGCAAGAGCAATCGTTACTGAACCACCAATAATCCTCGCTGATGAGCCAACAGGGAATGTTGATCCTGATACAGCAGCCGGCATAATCAAGACATTTAAAGACATCAATGCAAGAGGTTCAACAATACTGATAGCTTCGCATAACAGAGAGCTTTTCAGAAATACGGGGAGAAGGGTGTTTAAGCTTGAAAACGGTAATCTTGCAGGCGAGGAGCTCGGGTAATGTCTCTGCCTTATTCTTTCAAGTTAGCGGTCTCCAGCATGCTTCATGAAAAATGGATAAACATGCTTTCTGTCCTTACGATAGCAGCCGGTTTACTTTTTACCGCTATTATTGCAGTAACTATTTATAATGTTGACATGTTGACCAAAAAACTTCCGGACAGGTTTTCCGTGATGGTCTTTCTGAAGGAAAACCTCCCGCAGGAAGAATTAAATAATATAATCGCTATTGTTAAAAAAGACAATTCCGTAGAAAATGTGAGATATATCCCGAAAGATGATGCACTGAAAGAACTCAAAGCAACCTTAAAAAATACAGAATATGTCCTTGAAGGGCTCGGTGAAAATCCGCTTCCTGATTCGATTGAAATAAAACTGAAAAGTGACGCTGTTTCGCCAGATACTGTGAAACAGCTTACGACGGTCATGAAAGACCTTAAAGGAATAGATGAGATAGAGTATGGTGAAAAATTCTTATCTTCAATATATTCTTTAAGATTAGGGGTGAAGACCGCTGGTTTTGTGTTTGCTGCAATCATGATTTCCGGCATGATCTTTGTCTGTTACAGTACAATAAAATTACTTTTTTACAGGAAGGTACAGGAAATCGAAACCTATAAACTGCTGGGTGCTACAAAGGGATTCATAAGGGCACCTTTTATCATAGAAGGTGCTGCAATGGGTCTTGCTGGTGGTATTTTAAGCCTTGTTGGCATACTGCTTTTATATTATTCAGTTATTTTAAAGTTAAGCCTTACAATCCCGCTTTTAAAGGCATTATTTTTCCCTATAAATTTATCTTTTATCCTCCCTCTAACCGGTTTATTCCTTGGAATATTGGGGGCGCATATAGCAATCGGGAGAATAAGATATTGAATATGAAACAGAAAATTAAGATTATACTGCCAAAATACTTGCGGATAAAAATATTCATTTTCTGTTTTATATCCTTTGTTCTCTGTCATGTCTTTACAGCTCCGTTCTGCGTTGCTACATCACCCCGGGAGGAATATAAAAAAATTCAGAAAGAAATACAAACACACAAGAAAAAACTTAATGAGGTCAAAAAACGCGAATCCTCGATCCTCAATGAGATTGAAAATACTGACAAAGAACTTAAAAAAGCAGAGGCATATCTCAGAAAATACAGGAAAAAGCTCACGGGTATTGAATCAAAAATAGCTGAAGTAGAATCTGAAATTTCACAGAACAAAAAGAATATTGAAAAGTACAATGAATGGATAAAGAGAAAACTCAATGCAATATATAAATATGGACAGAATTCAGATGCAGTAATGTTATTTGCAGGTACAGATGACGCTTCCCGGTTAATAAGAAAATTGAAATACCTTGAATATATTGCCGGTTATGAACACAAGATATTAAGTAATTACAAGGAGAGCTTAGAAGACCTGAGAGAAAAAGACAAAGAGTTACACACACTCAGGGCAGAACTTATAAAAAGTAGAGAGCGGTTCAGAGCTCAGGAAGCTGCCCTCGCAAAAAAGAAAAAGGATAAGGAGATATTACTCGTCTCTATAAGAAAACAGGAGTCTTCCTATAAAAAAATGCTCAGGGAGTTAAACGACGCATCCAGGAGACTCTTAGAGATAATAAGGGAATCAGAGAAAAAAGACGAGTATCTTGCAAAGGGTTTTTCAAAGCTGAAAGGAAAACTTCCATGGCCACTTGAAGGAAGGGTTGCCATCCCTTACGGTACTCAGAAAGACCCTCAGTTTAAAACCCCGATCTTCAGAAGCGGCACCTATATCCGGTCGGATAACGACCTTTTGGCAAAGGCAGTACATAAGGGCAGGGTAGTATATGCTGAGTGGTTCAAAGGCTACGGCGAACTTGTTATTATAAATCATGGAGATGGCTACCATACATTATATGGAAGCCTCTCCGAGATTTTTACCAAAGTTGGAGATATAATAAATGTTAAACAGGTTATTGGAAGAGTTGGTGATTCAGGTATTATGAATTCGCCTGGCCTTTATTTCGAACTCCGGTATAAAGGCAAGCCACTTGATCCACTACAATGGTTGAAAAAGAGATAAATTTAAGAAATAAATCTGGAGGATTAAAAAGATGGTTAACAAGATATTGAGAAAAAGAATAATTCTGACAATTATTCTTATATTCGCCTTTGCTTCCGCAGGTATTTTTATCGGCAAATTTATTGTGGACGCAGAGGAAGATGTATATGAAGAACTCAAGGTCTTTACAGAGGCTCTCTCTATTGTAAAGAAGAACTATGTGGATGAGGCGAAAACAAAAGACCTTATATACGGTGCAATGAAAGGAATGCTTACCACTCTGGATCCCCACTCTGCCTTTTTGACGCCTGAACAATATAAGGAGATGCAGGTGGATACGAAAGGAGAGTTCGGAGGCATCGGGATACAGATAGGCGTTAAAGAAGGAATGCTTACAGTTATAGCTCCAATCGAGGATACACCTGCATACAAAGCCGGTATAAAGGCAGGCGACAAGATAATCAAGATAAACGATGAAATTACAAAAGACATGAGTCTTCATGACGCTGTAAGTAAAATGAGAGGAACTCCTTCTACCCCGGTAAAAATTGCGATATTAAGAGAAGGCTGGACAGAGACAAAGGACTTTACAATAATCCGGGAGATAATAAAGATAAAAAGTGTGAAATCAAATGTTTTTGAAGACAGTATAGGTTATATAAAGATAAACCAGTTTCAAGAACAGACTGCATCTGATCTGTCTAATGCTATAGATAACCTTGAAAAGGATAATATAGATTCTCTCATTCTTGACCTCAGGAATAATCCGGGCGGTCTCCTCAACAGCGCGGTTGATGTAACAGGTCAGTTCATTCCAACAGGTAAGTTAGTTGTATTTATAAAAGACAAAAAAGGGCATAAGATCGAATATAGAAGCAGTGAATCTAACCCGACATTGAACCTGCCAATGATTGTCGTAGTCAATCAGGGAAGTGCGAGCGCCTCGGAGATAGTTGCGGGTGCACTGAAGGACTGGAACAGGGCTGTTGTAATTGGCGTTCAGACCTTTGGGAAGGGGTCTGTTCAATCTGTAATTCCTATGAGTGATGGTTCAGCATTAAGACTCAGCACGGCACGGTACTATACACCGAAAGGAACATCTATTCAGGCAACAGGTATTGTCCCTGATATCGTGGTCAAGCCTGAAATAAAAGATGGAGAAAAAAAACGTCCGGCCATAAGAGAGATAGACCTCGAGCGCCATCTCGACAATAAACAAATCGAAGAGAAACCACGTGAAGAGGAAGAAATGATACCTGTCGAGCTTGACGAAAAAGAGGATATTCAGCTTCAGCGGGCTATAGACCTTCTCAAAACATGGAAGGTCTTTAAAGAGTTGCCGAAGGCGTCTTAAATATAGCTAAAAATTAAAATCCCTTTGAAATGGCAAGAATCATTTTTGATATAGAAACAGTCGCCAAGGATTTTGAAACACTCGACGTGGTAACACAGGAATACTTACTCCGCTACGCAGCAAGCGAAGATGAAAAAGAGGAGATAAAAGATAAACTTTCTTTCTACCCAGTTACGGCCGAAATCGTTACCATAGGATTGCTCAATCCTGACACAGAAAAAGGTTTCGTATTCTTCCAGAACAAAGGGGAACCTCTCCTTCCCTTTGAAGAAGATAATGCAAGATATGAAACAGGAACGGAGAAGGAAATCATCGAGAAATTCTGGAATACTATCAAGGACTATGACCAGTTCATAACCTTTAATGGCAGAGGCTTCGACTGCCCTTTTATTCTCATACGTTCTGCTGTTCACAGGACTGTACCTAAGAAGGATTTAATGCCTAATAGATACAACATTCTTCATATAGACCTGCTTGACCAGCTTACATTTTATGGCGCTTCCCGGAAAAAATTCAGCCTTGATATGTGGTGCAGGACATTCGGGATAAAAAGTCCCAAGGAAGATGGTATTACAGGATACGAGGTCAAAGAACTTTTTAAAGCCGGCCGTTACATTGATATTGCAAAATACTGCCTCGGCGACCTCAGGGCTACAAGGGAGCTTTTATTTTACTGGGAAAAGTACATAAAATATTCATCTTAAATACTCATTAACCTTTTCAAGCCTGAATCCGTCGTCATCAAGGACGTTGTGGACAAACCTGAAAATAAGCTTTCTCTGTTCTGATGTCAGTTCGGGATAAAATATAGGATTTGCTACTACAGCGCCCCTGAATGCGAAAAAGGGTGCAACCACTTCATTTATCTCTTTGTCTCCTGATGCCTTTATATATTCATCAAAAAACAGATTTATTCCTTCAAGGTAGGAACCTATGGCATCGCCATGATTTTTTACTGAAAAGAAAATATAGTTTATTGTTAGCGCCGTAATATCATCAGCCGGGTCACCCCATGGCCCCCTGCTCCTGTCCAGGAGGACAAAATCTATTTCAAATCCCCCCTTACCCCCCTTTTCTAAAGGGGGGGTGGGGGGATTAAACCATATATTTCCGGGATGAAAATCTCCATGTATCTGTGAGAGCCTTTTGTATTTTGGCTTTAACTTTGCAATCCATTCTACCGACTTTTTGACGATCTCAGCCATCTCACCATATTCAAGTGTTCCATCAGGATATGAATCAAAAACCCCCATTAAACATTCTCCATGTCCTACTGTATCTCTCAACTTCTTCCGGTAAAGGGTCTTTGAATCCTTTTTCATAGAATGTATTTCTGCAAGATAGGAGGTCATCAGCCTGATCTTCTTTACATCCATTTCATCGAGATGTTCTTTTTTTGAAAATTCTGACAGGTCGTTGAAATAATTCACACCCTCTGCCTTCTCCATGAGCAGAAAATACTCTTTGCCACCACCGATTGAATGGATACTGCCGTCCTCATGCTGTGCTATTACATCTATTGCCTTTATATGTTTTGGCAGGCTGTTATAATTGTCCAGTGCCCAAAGAAAGACAGATGCCCTGTCAGAAGGGTTATCATGGCCGAGCCCCTCAGGAGCGAGGTCTTTAATTACGTATTGTTTTTTTCCTTTTTCCGTTTCAACTTCAATAAGAAAGCCTGTTCCGTGAACACCGGCCCCGAGCTTCTTGAACTCAAGGAGTCTGGCAGGTGGGCCAAAGACATTTTTAAGGTATTTTTCAATTGCCTGCTTCATTTCTTATTGCATTTTCATTAGTTCATCTTCGAGGATGTTTTTACGCAGAACGAGCTGTGCCTTTTTCTGCTGAATTGTTGACAGCTCTTTCCTTAATGGCTCCAGCTCATTCTCTAATTGTCTCAATTGATAAATGTTATAAGTAGATCTCCTGCCTGTTTTCTCATTTATCAATGATACCAGACTTGCCTCCTGTTCTTCTGCTGACCTGATTTCTGTAATAACTGAATCAAGCTCAGCTTTTAATGCATTCCATCTTGAAGCTTTATCATCAGAAGACTGCACCGGAAGTGATCCTGTGATATCTTCTCTTTCCTCTTGCATTTCTGATGCTTTTTCCGTGCTGAATTCCTCATATGAAGACTCTGTTTCTTCAATTTTCAGGACATCTTTTTTCAGTATGCCCATAGAACCCGTGCTCAAATAAAGAATAATGTCTGCGTCTTTTTCTTGATATGAAATAATTCCTGATATCACCGAGCCATTTTTAAGATAGACTTTATAGTCGGCCCAAGAAGAAACAGGCAATAAAAGTATCAAAACAAATAAAAAAATAATTTTTTTCATTACGGCCTCCTTAATTCGTTTAAAAGAACCACGGCACTCTTTTTATTAAAACCCTTAACTTTACTTATTTCATCAATCGTTGCATTTTTTATATTCTCTATACTACCAAAAACCCTCAAAAGTTCAAGCCTTCTCTTCTTCCCTATGCCCGGAATTTTCTCAAGAGGTGATTTCATAAGCTCCTTGTCTCTCAATTTCCTGTGATAACCAATGGCAAACCTGTGAGCCTCATCTCTTATTCTCTTTAAAAGAAGAGAGGAGCGGCTTCTGTCTTCAAGTTTCACAATAACATCTGAATGCGCCAGATAAGCCCTGTCGGGGTCTTTGGCAATTGAAATAAGAGCCGGTGCTTTCTTTAATGCCGTTATATTTTTGTCCATAACCTTTTTTGCTATTTCAAGATGTCCCTTCCCTCCATCTATAATTACAAGGCATGGCAGAACGCCTTCGAGGTTATTTATAATCCTTTCTATTATCTCCTCCGTCATAGAATAATCATCTTTAGAACCAACTGTTTTTATTTTCAATCTTCTATAAAAGTCCTTCTTGAACCCGCCACCTGACCAGTAAACAAAAGACCCTGCAGCTTCTTTCCCTGAAATAGTCGATACGTCGAATGCTCCAATGTCCTCCGGCGTTTCTTCGAGTTTAAGTTTATCTTTTATATCATTCAGCAGTTCCTCTGTATTCATCTCCTTTTTAGACCTGTAGGCAAGTTTAGCATTTTCTGACGCCATATTGAGGAGTTCCTTTTTCTTCCCTGATCCAGGAACTGTTATTTTTACAGGTTCTTCCTTACGTTGACTTAGCCATATTTCAAGAGATTTCAATTCTTCAGGCAATACAGGCAATATTATTTCATATGGGGGGATAATCTCATTTGTATAAAATTGTGTAATGAATATATTTACCAAATCACTCTCGGAAACAAGCCCTGCTCTTTTAATAAAGAAATCCTTTGACCCTGTCATTACTCCATTCCTTATTAAGAAGACATTGAATGACGCCTCGCTGTTGTCCCTGTAAAATCCAATTACGTCTATGTCCTCGAGTTCAGGCGATACAATCTTCTGTGACTCCCACGCCTTTTCAAGTGCCCTGATTCTGTCCCTTATGCGGGCAGCGTCTTCGAATCTCATTTCATCAGAAAGTTTTATCATCTTCTTTTTGAGACCGTCCATCAAATCCCTTTTTTCACCGCTGAGAAAAAGTCTTACCTCTTCAATTAATTTAAGGTACTCTTCCCTGCTTATCAAACCGGCACAGGGGCCGGGACATTTCCCCATTTGATACTGGACACATGGCCTCATTGGTTTATCCAGAGGATAACGACAGTCCCTTATCTGAAAGTTTCTCCGTATAAATGCAAGGATTTCCCACATAGAGCCTGCCGGTACATATGGCCCAAAGTATAATGCTCCATCTTTCTTAATCTTCCTCACAACTTCAAGTCCCGGCCATTCTTCGTTAACAGTCAACTTAAGGTAGGGATAGTTTTTATCATCCCTGAGGATAATATTGAATCTCGGTTTGAGTTGCTTTACTAAATTTGCTTCGAGTATAAAGGCCTCTAATTCATTACCTGTAACAATATAAGTGAACTCCCTTACATCTTTCATCATGGCTGTCTTGCGGGCATCAAGTTGTGATGATTTCTGAAAATAACTCTTCAGCCGGTTACGGAGATTTTTTGCCTTCCCGACATAAAGTACTTTTTCTTTGGTATCTTTAAAGATATAAACGCCGGGATTTGAAGGTAACCGAGAGATTTTTTTAAGCATCGTTATTCAATTAAATCCGATTTAAACAGCAGTTATTCTTTTTTTTCTTCCCTGAAGCTGCCTATTTTCCTGAACTTTTTGTATCGCTCCTCTATGAGTTTTCCGGGAGTCTTTGTTTTAAGTTCCTCAATAGCTGTCAGGATATATTCAGAAATCTTTTTTGAAGTTCCTTCAGGGTCTCTATGTGCCCCTCCGAGTGGTTCAGGTATTATCCCGTCTATTATCTTGAATTTAACCAGATCCTGGGCGGTCAGTTTGAGCGCATCCGCTGCCTTTGCAAAATCATCGGCGCCTAGGTCACCGTTTTTTTTCCATAAAATTGCAGCACAGCCTTCAGGCGAGATTACAGAGTAGATAGAATGTTCAAGCATATATAACCTGTCTGCAACACCGAGGGCAAGGGCTCCGCCACTTCCTCCTTCTCCAATAACTATGGATATTATTGGAGTCTTAAGTCTTGACATTTCCATAAGGTTAACTGCAATAGCTTCTGCCTGACCTCTTTCCTCAGCACCGATCCCCGGGTACGCCCCGGGTGTATCAATAAAGGTTATTACCGGTCTCTTGAATTTTTCAGCGAGCTTCATAACCCTGAGCGATTTTCTGTATCCCTCAGGGTGCGGCTGGCCAAAATTCCGGTATATCCTTTCTTTTGTGCCCCGTCCTTTTTGATGGCCGATGATGAATACGGGTATATTATTAATCCTGGCTATTCCTGCAATGATAGCAGGATCGTCAGAAAATCTTCTGTCACCGTGCAATTCAATAAAGTCGTCTGTTATCAAATTTATGTAATCTAATGTATAAGGTCTGTCAGGATGTCTCGCTATCAGGATTTTCTGCCAGGGTGTAAGTGAGGAAAAAATTTCTGAACGGAGGTCTTTTACTTTCTTTTCAAGCTTCTTTATCTCACCTGATAAATCAATATCTCTTCCATCAGATATCCTTTTAAGTTCATCTATCTTTAATTCGAGTTCCTCGATAGGTACTTCAAATTCAAGGTAATATCTTATCACTGAAAAAACACTGCTCCCTTACCTGCTATATCTTCTATCATGTTTATAGTTTCGATATCAGGTGATAGCTTTATATCTGTCTCTATCAATGTCTCAGCATTGATAAGGAACACCCTGATATAAAGACGACATGAACCATGGCTTTTTGACAGGATAAAAGACTTTAATCTTTGAAGATCTATTCTGTCCGATGAAGTATAATCAATTTTTATCTCAATCTTGTGGTTCTTTTTTGCTTTGATTGTATCTAAGCGTGATATCTCCGTGGATATAATTTTTATTCCTTTTTCTGTTTTGTCCACCGTGCCCTTCACAAGAAGCGGGATATCTTTTTGAAGGACTGTCACACTGTTCCTGTAAAGCTCAGGAAAAACTATTACCTCAACATTATCTTCCGGGTCTTCTAATGTAAGATATGCCATTATTTCTGCTTTTGCTTTTGTCTGAATCTTCTTAATGCCCGTTACTATGCCACCTACTTTCAACTCCTTGCCATCAGGTATCTCTTCAAGTTCAGATATCGTTTTTGTCCCGATGTCTTCAAGTAATTTATTATATTTTTTTAAAGGGTGGTCTGTTATGTAAAATCCCAGGGCCTCTTTTTCATATTTTAGAAATTCTTCTTTGTCCCATTCACTTAAATCCTCTATTGATTCTCCCGGCAAGTCGCAGAAAATACTTTGCTGGCCTAAAACACGTGCGGTATGAACCCTCGGCCCATTTAAAAATTTGCTCATGATTTCCATTGCCCTTGCCCTTTTAATACCTAATGAATCAAAGGCACCGGCCTTAATAAGGCTTTCTACGACTTTTTTATTAACCTTTCTCTGGTCTGTTCTCTCAAAAAAATCTGAAATGGAAGAGAATGCCCCCTTCGCGTTCCTCGATTCGATTATAGAATCAATAGCTGCTGAGCCAACCCCTTTTACTGCCTCAAGGCCAAAGCGTATTGAATCACCTATCACTTTGAATTCTTTTCCGGACTGGTTTATGTCGGGCGGGAGTATTGATATCGCCATTTCGCGGCATCCTGCTATTGTCTTGAGTATTTTATCTGTATTGTCCATATCAGCACTCAGAGTTGCAGCCATGAATTCAACAGGGTAATGTGCCTTCAGGTAAGCTGTCTGATAAGCAAGGTAAGCATATGCTGCCGAATGTGACTTATTAAAACCGTATTCAGCAAAATATGCCATTAAATCAAATATTCTCAGGGCTTTTTTCTCACTTATACCGTTTGATTTAGCACTCTTTATAAATGATTCTTTTTGTTTCTCCATCTCCTCCGGCTTTTTCTTGCCCATAGCCTTTCTGAGAATATCTGCCTGTCCCATGGTAAAATTTGCAAGCCTGTTTGCTATGCTCATTACCTGTTCCTGGTAAAGGATGATGCCGTATGTCTCGTCTAAAATATCCTTAAGCTGGGCAAGTTCATATTTAACAGGTATCTTGCCTTTTTTTCTTTTTATGAAATCATCGATCATACCGCTGCCCATGGGACCGGGTCTATGAAGGGCAACAATCGCTATAATGTCCTCAAACCTGTCAGGAGAAATTTTGACCAGCAGGTCTCTCATGCCGGAACTCTCAAGCTGAAAAATTCCTGTTGTATTCCCCGAACTCAAAAGCTCATATGTCTTTTTATCTTCAAATGAAATATTTTCAATTGAAAAGGTTTTGCCGTTTTCTCTGATATATTTCAGGGTCTTGTCTATTACCGTGAGTGTCTTAAGTCCCAGGAAATCGAATTTTAAGAGACCTATCTTTTCTATCGCGTTCATATCAAATTGAGTCATAATGCTTGCGTCCGAGGGATTTTTATAAAGAGGCGTGTATTCTGTTAAAGGAGCTGGTGAGATTACAACACCGGCGGCGTGCGTAGAAACATGCCTGCTCAGTCCCTCGAGTCTTATTGCAGTATCTATCAACTCCTTTATTCTGGAGTTGCTATCATACAAAGATTTCAATTGAGGCTCTATCTTTAATGAATCTTCAATTGTTATATTCAAGGTGTTCGGAATCAGTTTTGCAATCCTGTCAACCTCTCCATATGGAAAATCAAGCGCCCTGCCAACATCCCTTATCGCTGCCTTTGCAGCCATTGTTCCAAACGTTATTATCTGTGCTACATGGTCTTTTCCGTATTTCTCCGCAACATATGATATAACCTCCGATCTCCTGTCTTTACAAAAATCAACATCGATATCGGGCATACTTATCCTCTCGGGATTCAGGAAACGTTCAAAAAGGAGATTATATTTGACAGGATCTATATCCGTGATTCCCAGACAATATGACACGAGGCTCCCTGCTGCTGAGCCTCTTCCGGGACCAACGGGAATATTTTTCTTTTTTGCATAACTGATAAAGTCCCAGACTATCAGGAAGTAAGATGAATACCTCATTTTCTGTATAATTTCGAGTTCTCTTTTAAGCCGTTCTTTATAAACTTCTCCCGGCTCGGCACCGAAACGATTTATATGCCCTTCATATACCAGCTTCTCTATCAATGAATCAGGTGTCTGACCATTTTCGAGTTCATATACCGGGAGCAGGTTGGCACCCAGCTTGAATTCAACATTACATCTCTCGGCAATAGCCCTTGTGTTCAAGATGGCTTCCGGAATATCTTTAAAGAAAGCTTTCATCTCTTCCGGGGACTTGAAATAAAAACCGTCCGAGTTAAAGCGGAGACGGCTCTTGTCTTTAATAGTCTTTCCTGTCTGAATGCAAAGAAGCACATCATGTGCTTTAGAATCTTCTTTTCTCATATAATGGCAGTCATTTGTGGCCACTATCCCGATATGCAACTCTTTTGCCAGTTCAATTAATTTCCTGTTCAGTTCGTCCTGCTCAGGTATGCCATTATTCTGAACTTCAATATAAAAATTTTCCTGTCCCAGTATTTCTTTGTAATCGATAGCCTTTTCCCTTGCCTTATCCATCATCCCTTTCTGCAGGTAGTAAGGAATTTCCCCCTTCAGGCAGGATGTTAAACCAATAAGACCCCCGCTATATTGTTCCAGCAGGTTCCTGTCAATTCTTGGTTTATAATAGAATCCTTCTGTATAAGCCTTTGTAACAAGAGAGACAAGATTTTTATAACCGTAGTTGTCTTTCGAGAGGAGAATAAAATGGAATGATGCCTCTTCAAGGTCTGGAGAATGTTTTTTATCAAACCGACTTCCGGGTGCAATATAGACCTCACATCCTATAATGGGTTTCAGCCCGGCCTTTGTCACATGTCTGTAAAATTCTATAGCGCCGAATAAATTGCCGTGGTCAGTAATCGCAACTGCGGGCATCCTGAAGGCAGACGCCTGTTCAATAAGTTCTTTTATGCGTATTGCTCCATCAAGAAGGCTGTATTCAGTATGGAGATGGAGGGGAACATAGTCTGAATGTTGATGCATAATAAGAATATTAACCTTATGAATAGTTTCAAGTCAACGTGACCCATGTAACCTTCGAATGTTACTTTGACAGTTTTTTAAAATCACAGGTATAATTTTAGAATGCGATTAAAGTTGATTATCATCTTCACAATATTTTCTGTCATAATAGGCGTTTTTGCCGGAGCCTACCTTGCGTTTACAAAAGGGCTTCCTTCGATCGAAGAGATGAAAGAGTACAAACCAGAAGCAGGTACAAAAATATATGCCGACGACGATGTCCTTATCGGCGAGTTAAAGGCAGAGAAAGGCATATTCGTACCTGTAGATAAAATACCTGAACATATGATAAATGCTGTTATTTCAGTTGAAGATTCAAGGTTCTGGAAACATAAAGGTATTGATTATCTTGCAATTGCAAGGGCACTTATAAAGGACGTCATCTCGGGAGTACTTAAGGAAGGCGGAAGCACAATAACACAGCAACTTACAAAGGTGATGTTCCTGACGCCTGAAAAAACGCTAAAAAGAAAGCTCAGAGAGGCAGCACTTGCAATAAAGATAGAAAAGAACCTGAGCAAGAAAGAAATACTGGAACTTTATCTTAACAAGATTTATTTCGGTCATGGTGCATATGGCGTTGAGATGGCTTCACGAACCTATTTCGGAAAGTCAGCAAAAGATATTACATTACCCGAAGCTGCCCTTATTACAGGCCTAATAAAGGCTCCCTCCACATATTCACCTTACAATGATCTTTCCAGGGCCAAAGGACGACAGCAAATAGTTCTTTCCCGCATGGAAGAAGAGGGTTATATCACTAAATCCGAGAAAGAAAATGCACTGAAACAGCCCGTATATCTCTCCAGCGCGAGGAAGGGGATGGAGGCCAATAATTATTTTATTGACTATATAAAAGGATATCTCGAAGAAAAATATGGTGAGGAAACAGTTTATAAGGGGAGTTTGAAAGTATATACAACTTTAAACAGAAAAGCTCAAATTTATGCTGCAAAAGCTCTTCAGCAAGGGCTCAAAGAACTTGACAAGAGAAGGGGATGGCGCGGCCCGTTAGAACACAGAAAGGACATCGATATTGAAAAAGAGATGGAAAGTAAGGAGCTTACAAGTCTTGTTGTTACCAATCCCGGGGATATATCTTCCGGACTCGTTCTAAAGGTCAGTGAAAAAGAAGTTTTGATCAAAACGAGGGGAATCATAGGAAAACTTTCTATTGAGGATGCAAGATGGGCATCAAGGGTGGTTGACCCTAAAAGAGGTACTTTCAAAAATTTAAAGAACTTTACATTGAACCAGATACTTAAACCCGGTGACGTAGTCAAGATCAGCATCAAAAGCATTCGCGGGAATAATGTTAGACTCACACTTGAACAGGAACCCGAAGTCGAGGGAGCTTTGGTCGCTATCGAACAGGAAACCGGATTTATAAGAGCACTTATCGGGGGGTATGATTATATAAAAAGTGACTTTAACAGGGCATTATATGCAAGAAGGCAGCCAGGGTCTGCCTTCAAACCCATAATATATGCATGTGCCCTGGATCACGGCTACACCCCTGCGAGTATCTTAATAGACGAGCCTATAAGCTATCACGGTGGTTCAAAAGGCGTCTGGAAGCCAGAAAATTATGACCATAAGTATTATGGACCCACAACTTTAAGGGAAGCATTGACTTATTCAAGAAACGTCGTTACAGTAAGATTAGTTGAATCAATAGGCATAAATTATGTAATTGATTGTGCAAGGAATATAGGTATCGATGGATACATGCCATCAGACCTGACTATTTCTCTTGGTTCGCTCAGCATGAGTCCATTTGATCTTGCTTTAACATATGGTGTATTCGCAAGTTACGGTATGAAACCGAAACCTTTAGCAATCAAATATATAGTGGATTCAAAGGGCAGGATTATAGAAAGCAATGAACCGGAGTCAAAAGAGGTTATAAGTCCACAGACTGCTTTTATGATAACTTCTATGATGGAAGATGTTGTAAAAAACGGTACGGGATGGAGGGCAAAGGCACTCGGCAGGCCGGTTGCCGGTAAGACCGGAACAACGAACGAATACAGAGATGCATGGTTTGTTGGTTATACCACAGACCTTGTTGCTGCTGTATGGGTCGGTTTTGACGAAATGAGGCCGCTTGGTCGGCATGAAACAGGAGCCAGGGCAGCTTCACCCATATGGGTAGATTTTATGAATACTTTCCTTAGTTCAGAACCTGAAGAATTTTCTGTGCCGGAGGGCATAGTAAGCTGTAAAATAGACCCGGAAAACGGTCTTCTGGCAATAGATACATCAGCAGCTATAACAGAATACTTTAAGGAAGGTACCGAGCCAAAAGAATTTGCACCCTATCTTTCTGTACCTAAATTAAGAGAAAAAGAATCAAATCTTAATTATGATTAAGGAGGATTTATGAAAAGTTTTATAATATCATTAATTATAACTGTATCTTTCATAGGTTCCGTAGCTTTTGCAGATGTTGCCAATTATGAGGAAGCCCTGTTGTTATATAAGAAGGGAGACTACAAGACTGCCGCCGGGCAGCTAAAAGAGTATCTGAAAGAGAAACCAGATCCTTATGCATATTATCTTCTTGGTTATGCATACTATAAAATGAAGAAATATCCTGATTCAGTAAAATATTTCAAAGAGGCTTATACTATAGACCCTGATATCTCCCCCGCTTCTATTGAATAATTTAAATAAACAATTAAAAAACAAGTACTTACTACCAGCCAATTCTTCTCTTGACTTTTCAAAGAAGAGTATGTAATATTATGCGTACTTTTTCCAATGAGGAGGCATAAATGGAAGGTTTGCATGAAGTTCTTTTGATGGATGCAATAATTAATCCTGAAGTTATCCCTCATAACGTCAGTCACGCTTTTCTTGCTTCAATCCTTTTAATAGCTGTAGCTCTTGTTATAAGAGGGTCATTGCGTCTGGTACCGAGAGGCGTCCAGAATGTCCTGGAGATGATAGTCGAGGCGGTATTGAAATTATCAGATGAAACCATAGGACACAAATGGAGCAGGCAACTATTTCCTTTCATTGGTACTATATTCATCTTTATCCTTACATGTAACCTCATGGGTCTTATTCCGGGGTTTACTGCAGCAACAGCCAACGTAAATACAAATGCAGCAATGGCCATACCTGTATTTTTACTGTATAATTTCTATGGCATAAAAGTTCATGGTGTCCATTATATATACCATTTTCTCGGCCCTATTCGTTCAATCGCAGCCCTTCCTCTCATGATTATGATGTTTTTTATTGAACTTATCGGCCATTTTGTAAGGCCCCTCACACTTACTGTCCGACTTTTTGGAAATATGACAGGTAAACATATATTACTCATTGTCCTCGGTATTATCTCGCCGTGGATCGTACCTACAGTAATTTTAGGCCTTGGTCTTCTCGTGAGTGTTGTCCAGGCTCTTGTCTTTGCTCTTTTAACAATGTGCTATTTTGCTGGTGCCGTTGAAGAGGCACATTAATTACAAAATTTAGGAAAGGAGGTAGTATTAATGAAAAAAGCGGTTATTGTAAGTTTTCTTGCCGTCGGTCTTATTTTGATGTTAGCTCCTTTATGCTTCGCTCAGGAAGCTGCAGCAGCCGGAAAAACATCAAACATTTTATATTACTCACTGGCCGCGCTCGGCTGTACTATTGGAATGGGACTAGCAGCACTTGGTACAGGCATCGGCATGGGCAACGGCATAGGTGGAGCATGCGAAGGAACAGCAAGGAATCCAGGGGCATCGGGTAAGATTCTGACAACTCTCATCATTGGTCTTGCTATGATCGAGTCACTCGCAATTTACGCCCTTGTCGTAGTGCTTATTGTCATCTTCGTGAATCCTTTCGGAGCGCTCCTTCAATAAGAATTTAAAAACAAAAAAAGGCAGGCGAAAAGCCTGCCTTTTTTTTTCAAACTTTCTTCATATTTTATTCATTAGTTCTTCATAATTTTTTAATAAGATAGGGAAAAGCACAATTTAATAAAGATTCCTCCCCATCAGGCATCCATTCTCTGGTTGCCTTTCTCACCATCACTTCCAGAGGCAGTCAGATTCCCCCCTGGCTGCCTTTAAAAACTTTTTCCACGTGAAAGCTCCGGGCTTGCCCTGAGAACTACAGGCCGTAAAGATTATCTGTGATTTAGTATTTAAACTTAATCCATATAGTACAATATCTGATATAATATAAATAAAATATAGACGACAGGAGGATTTATATACCAGCAATTTACGGAAATTTATCAGGGCTTAATGCCCGTTATATAAAATCTCTTGAAAGAATTTACAGGAGAAAAGTACATCGAGAATTAATAACATCCGACCTTGCAAGATATCTGACAGAAATCTCCTCCGAAATAAACTGCCAGATTGGAATACTAATCAACAGGGATGGAAACATAACTCACGTAATTGTGGGTAACGCAAGGGGTATATTTATTCCGGAACTGACGGATTACCGCCTGGGTAGAAAGGCATTAAGGGGACTCAGGCTCGTACACACGCACTTATATGAAGAATCACTGACACAGGATGACCTTACCGATCTCGCATTGCTGAGACTTGACCTTATCGCTGCGATAGGCGTAAGGAATGGATTACCGGGAAACATATTTGTTGCTTACCTGCTGCCAGATGGAACCAGACCATTTGAGATAATGCACTCCAATAACTTCTATAATTTCGAATTTGATTTCCTGCCTTTTATAAGGTCTCTTGAAGATGAGATGGAGAGGCACAGGCTATTCAGTCCGGATGAGAGAAGGGAGAGGGCTATCCTGGTGAGTGTCTCTGTAAGTCCAAAACATGAGCAGGAAGATTCCCTGAACGAACTCATGGAACTCGCACAATCAAGTGATGTTCTTGTTCTTGACAGCATTATCCAGAGACCAAAAGAGATCAACCCCAGGTATTTAATGGGTGAGGGAAAAATCAAAGAACTAATTATTAATGCCCTGAACAAAGGGGCAACTCTTCTGATATTCGACCAGGAACTCAGTCCATCTCAGGTAAAGGCAATAGCTGAGCTCACAGAACTTAAGGTAGTCGACCGCTCTCAACTTATACTTGATATATTTGCAAAACGTGCCCATAGCAGAGACGGAAAGGTTCAGGTGGAGCTTGCACAGCTAAAATATAGACTTCCGAGATTGACAGGCAAAGGCACAGCGATGTCACGTCTAATGGGCGGTATCGGTGGAAGAGGACCGGGTGAAATGAAACTCGAAATAGACAGAAGGAGAGTGCGCGACAGAATTGTTCTCCTGGAAAAAGAACTCGGAGCCCTCAGCGAAGCAAGGAGACAGCGCAAACACAGAAGGGTCGAACAGGGCATACCGATAGTCTCCATCATAGGCTATACGAATGCCGGGAAATCCGCACTTCTCAATTCCCTAACAAAGAGCTCTGTATTTGTTGAGGATAAACTTTTTGCAACGCTTGACACCGCAAGCAGAAGGCTTCGTTTTCCAAGAGAGAGAGAAGTTATAATTACTGACACAGTCGGTTTCATAAGAGACATTCCAAAAGACCTTATGGCTGCTTTTAGAGCCACTCTTGAAGAACTCGAAGATGCCAATCTTCTCTTACACCTCGTTGATGCGGCAAACCCCCGCTTTGAACATCATATAGAGTCGGTTGAAAGTATACTGAGAGAACTCAATTTATATGAAAAGCCAAGACTTTTAGTCTTCAATAAAATAGATAAGTTGCACTTTGGAGAGGCAAAGAACCTTGCCATACGTTATGATGCTATTACAATCTCTGCCCTTGATCCTTCAACATTCAACTTACTGCTGAAGGCAATACAAGCCTATCTTTGGAATAGCAAATTCGCAGAAGCAAGGGTATAATTAATAAAAAGATGAAAAAAATCTGATTGAGACAATAATGATAGCTGAATTTGTACCCAAATGGATAGCCTGGGAAATAACAAGAAGATGTAATCTTAAATGTATTCACTGCCGTTCCGCATCTCAATTGAAGGTACAAGCCCACCCTGATTTCCCAACTGAAGAGGCATTCAGAATAATTAATGACATCAATGATTTTGCAAAACCTGTTATAGTCCTTTCCGGCGGGGAACCACTTTTAAGAAAAGATGTTTTTGAAATTGCCCGATATGGTACAGACAGGGGTTTGAGAATGTGCCTCGCAACAAACGGGACCCTTGTTACTGACGAAATCTGCGAAAAGATAAAGAGTTCGGGGATAAAAATAGTTTCACTAAGCCTCGACGGTTCGGTTGAATCAGTTCATGACGACTTCAGAAAACAGAAAGGTGCTTTTGCAGGTACTATAAATGCGACGGGTCTTTTTAAAAAATATGGCATTGAATTTATCATAAATTCTTCTTTTACAAAAAGGAATCAGGATGAGATTCCTGAAGTATACAGGCTTGCAAAGGAACTGGGTGCGACCGCATGGTATTTGTTTATGATTGTCCCCACGGGTAGAGGCGAGGAGATACTTAATGAACTCATATCAAAAGAAGATTATGAAAAAATACTTAACTGGCATTATCTGATGGAAAAGGATGAAAAAGATTTACTCGTAAGACCAACCTGTGCGCCACATTATTACAGAATAGTTCTCCAGAAGTCAAAAGAAGAAGGCACAAAATTTGAGAGAAGAACCTTAAAATTTTCTACAGGCGGCTCAAAGGGTTGTATTGCAGGGCAATTTATAGCACTCATCGACGTTGACGGAAATGTGCTCCCCTGCAGTTACTTCCCCAAACCCGCGGGAAACCTTAAAAAGCAGTCATTCAGGGATATATGGGAAAATTCAGTGCTTTTCAGAGAACTCCGTGATTTCAAAAAATACAAGGGCAAATGCGGCTCGTGCGAATATTTGACTGTGTGCGGTGGTTGCAGGGCAAGGGCTTATTCAGTATATGGCGATTATCTTGAGGAGGAACCATTTTGCAGCTATATGCCTGCAAAACTTAGGGCCAGGAAAGCGAAGTCCCCTGATTGAAAGACAGAACATCTGTCAAACATCTGTATAAAAGAGGTAGAGATATGAATGATACTTTTCTTAAAGCATGTCGTGGCGAGAATCTTGATTACATACCTGTTTGGATTATGCGTCAGGCCGGAAGATATCTTCCTGAATACCAGGCTATAAGAGCTAATGTTGACTTTCTGACTCTCTGCAAAACACCCAAACTCGCTGCTGAGGTCACTCTTCAGCCTGTTGATATTCTCGGAGTTGATGCAGCCATTCTCTTTTCTGATATTCTTGTTCCGGTTGAATCAATGGGAATGCGACTCGAATTTTCTGATAAAGAAGGCCCTGTCCTTAGCGAACCGGTCAGAAGTAAGTCTGCTGTTGAGAAATTAATTATTCCTGACATAGAAGTAGATCTACCCTTTATTTTAGAAACAATAAGTATTCTCAGGAAAGAGCTGGAAAATAAAGTTCCCCTGATAGGTTTTTCCGGGGCACCATTTACACTTGCCACTTATATGATCGAAGGTGGAACTTCAAAGAATTTTTTAAATACGAAAAAGATGATGTTCCAGCACAGTGGAGTATTTGACTATCTCATGGAGAAACTGACTGTAACAATTACCTCCTATCTTTCTGCACAGATAAAGGCTGGTGCTCAGGCAGTACAGATTTTTGATACCTGGGCAGGTATACTCGCACCCTTTGATTATAAAAAATTTGTTCTGCCTTATCTAAAAAAGACAATCTCTGATATAAAGAAAGAAGGGGTTCCCATAATATATTTTGTTAATAATTGTGCGGGGATTCTCCAGGAAGTCAAGAAATCGGGGGCAGATGTTATAGGGATAGACTGGAGGATCGACATTTCTGATGCAATAAAGAAACTCGGTAAAAAAACAGTCGTACAGGGAAATCTTGACCCGTGTGCTCTCTTTATGCCAAAAGAAAAACTTGAAGACCGGGTTAAAGACATATTATGGAAAGCCGAAGTTGCAAATGGCCATATATTCAACCTTGGTCACGGAATATTGCCTCAAACGCCCGTTGAAAATGTTATAGCGATGGTCGAAGCTGTACATTATTATGGAAGAAAAAGTTAAAAACAAAGGGGGGCAAAGAGTTGGTGAGAACTTACCCCATGAAATCCTTGGTGTCATCCTTCTTAATCTTGGTGGCCCTGATTCTATTCAGGCAGTAAGACCGTTCCTTTACAATCTATTTTCTGACAGACAGATAATTCAGTTAGGTCCTTCTTTTATGCAGAAACCTCTTGCATGGTTGATATCAACAATTAGGGCAAAAAAGACTGAAAAAGCTTACAAACTCATAGGTGGAAAATCGCCAATTCTGGAGATAACAAGAGCTCAGGCAAAAGATCTTGAAAAAGCACTTAATCAGCAGTCAGCTGTCAGCAGTCAGCAGTCAATACCCTCCCCTACCAAGGAAGGAAATCGGGAGGGTGTATCCTTTAAGGTCTATATCGGTATGCGATACTGGCACCCTTTGATAGAGAATATAATTCCTCAAATCTCTAAAGATGGGATAAAAAAGCTGATTGCTTTAAGCTTATATCCGCAGTATTCAATTACAACGTCAGGCTCGTCGCTCATGAAGTTAAAACAGGTTTTAGCTGAGTATCCGATTGAAGTATTTTCTGTCCCATCCTGGTTTAATCACCCCATGTATATAGAAGCTCTTGTTGATGTAGTAAAAAAAGGCATTGAGTCATTTTATACATCATCCCTCATCCCCCATCCTTCATCCTCCGAGGATATTCATGTACTTTTCAGTGCCCACAGTCTTCCTGAAAAAATTATTGAAAATGGAGACCCTTATGTAGAGCAAACAACAGGGACTATCCGGGAGATAACAGAACGGATACACTTAAAATGGCATTTAAGTTATCAATCCAAAAGCGGCCCCGTTAAGTGGCTTTCACCCTCAACAGAGGAAAAGCTTGAAGAACTCGCCGGACAAGGTATCAAGAACATTCTTGTAGTTCCTGTAAGTTTTGTTTCAGACCACATAGAGACCCTCTACGAGATAGATATCCTTTACAGGAATTATGCTGAAAAATTCGGTATTAATCTAAAAAGGACCGATTCATTAAACATCCATCCGGCATTCATACAAGCATTAAAAGATGTTGTCATCAAAAGTGCAAGGGAAGCAGGGTGGGCATAAAACAGGAAGGCTTCACCAATCGTACGACAAGTATCGATATCTTAGTCAATACGGTCACCTAAGTCTTTAATTAATAAATTTTGAATATATTGGCAGATACAGTATTTCCGCTCATTCTCGTCCTCGAGAAATCGAGGTCTCCGAGGTAAATTCTTTCTTCGAAAGAATTTAAACCCGCTTAAATACTGTATCTGCCAATAATTTTATGAATAATCTGGATTAAAAGGTCTTATATATGCCAATCCCAAAATGTATCGGTATCCCGTAACTTGTTTTGAATAGATAAATTTCACTGCTTTTTATCAGGGGCAAGTGTATTGTATTAATCAAGTTATTTTCAGCCCCTGCTTGACATTAATCATCATCACAATGTAATATAATGTCATACAATGAAACCCAATTGATAAAGGGGGGAGATACTTATGCCAACAATTCAAAAAAGCATCAGGATACAGGAAAAAACACTTAAAGAGATTGAACAGATATCAAGAGATTCAGGCAAAGACTTTTCTGCTGTGGCAAATGAGCTGCTTGAAGAAGCTGTGAGAATGAAACGCTGTCCGGGTATTATTTTTACTGAAGGAACTACGGGAAGGAGGGCAAGGATTGCAGGGACAGGAATAGAGGTCTGGGAGGTAATTGCAACATACAAAGGTATTGCCGAGGATTTTGCCCGGCTGCGTCAGGCTTATCACTGGCTTACTGAGCAGCAACTCAGAGCTGCTGTAGGCTATTATATGGTATATAAGGGAGAGATTGACCGCCTCATTAAACAGAACGAAGGATTGACCAAAGAGCATATTCATAAAAGATACCCTTTTCTTATTAGAGGAAGTCGTTGAAATATTACCTTGATGAGGATCTCAGTCCTAAGATCTCTGAGATACTCAGAAAATTCCATATAGATGCCATCAGCGCCCATGAGGTTGGTATGTTACAGGTCAATGATTTAGAACAATTGGAGCGGTCCTCATCCGAGGGCAGATGTCTTATAACCCGCAACAAAAATGATTTTATACGCCTGACAGTTCAATTCTTTAATGAACATCGGTCTCATGCCGGAGTGCTTATCATCCCGCATACCCTGCCTGGTGATAAATTTTCCGTTATTGCTAAAGCCATAATCAAATATCACACAAAACATCCTGAAGATGAATTAGAGGCATATACAATAGATTTTCTTGAGACATAGTGGAAAGTAATAGCCCGCCGAAGGCGGGAATCCAGTCTTTTTAATAAGTTCTGGATCCCCCGGTCAAGCCGGAGAATGACAAAATAAGACTTTATACAAAGACTCTAAATAGTGTCTTTCCGTAACTCAACCTTGTGTGGCTGTCATTCCGGCAATCCTTAAGCCGGAATCCAGTGTTTTCAATGCCTCCTGGATGCCTGATCAAGTCCGGCATGACGACAAAAGACATTTATGGACCAACTCTAATCAGTTCTCACCCTTTACTTTTGAATGTCAAGAAATTTGCTTTTATATTTAAAATTAAGGGATGTATCCACCCATGCTAATTTATTCTTAATCAGATGGGCATTAATAAAAGTCTTGTTTTTTAAATAAAGGTAGCATAATAGATTCCCGTCTTTATCGTATTTAATGCTGTCGTATTTCATAAAGACTTTTTCACCTTTAAGTTTCTCCGATAAAAATCTTATAGCCTCTCCATTGGCTTCTTTTTTCTCTTTTACGCCAATAAGTCTGACTCTCAGTCCGTTGTCAAGAACAAGAACTTCGGGGCTCAGGATTTCTTTGACAGTGTAATATTTTTCCCTCGAATGGTCTGAATGATCGATTCTTGAACCGAATCTCAATTTCTTCGGGTCAATTTTCTTATCAAACTTAACAGGGTCTTTAAAAATGTATGGAAGCTTTTTGATTTCATCCTTAAAATTAACCTTTGGCATTTCCTGAAATATTATTTCAATATCAGTGGTTTTTAACTTTGCCTTTATTACTGGAAGAAATTCCTTATTAATCTCACACCCGATTGCGTTTCTTCCGAGATTTTTTGCTGCAAGACAGGTTGTCCCGCTGCCTAAGAATGGATCAAGGACAGTATCCCCGATAAAACTGAACATCTTTATTAATCTTTTTGGAAGTTCCTCAGGAAACATGGCAAGATGTTTATCCTGTCTTTCTCCAGCGAAATTCCAGTGACCATAAAAATATTCGTTCCATTCCTCGATTGTAAGCTTTGACTTTTCTTTAATATCACGACTGACTTTTGGAGGGTCACCAAGCTTTTTAAATATCAAAATAAACTCATAATCTAACTTTATGATACCGTTGCGTGGATAAGGGAAAGACCCCATAACCGTTGCTCCTCCTGTTGTATTACATGTAGTAACCTTCTGCCAGATAATAGCGCCCATGTAATCAAAACCAATGGTTTCGCAGAATTTAATGATTTCTTCTCTTATTGGAATGATCTTATACCGGCCATAATACACCGACCGCGCAAACTGATCACCGATGTTTACACACAAGCGACAGCCTTCATGTAAAATCCTGTAACATTCATTCCAGACAAGGTTGAGATTGTTTATGTAGTCCTCGTAACTGTCATTAAACCCTATTTGACTCCCGTTACCGTAGTCCTTCAGTTGCCAATAAGGCGGAGAGGTGATAATAAGATGAACAGACTCATCCTTAAGCTCTTTCATCTTCCTGCTATCGCCGATAATTATGGTGGTCTTAATGCTCATAAGTTTTTTCAAAGATAGCCTGCTCTAATGCTCTAAATATGGATAAAATTTCTGCTCATCTGTAATATTCAATCTTTCAATCATCCATTCTGCAATAACATCTCTTATCTCGCCGATCATTTCTATATCCCAATTAATTGTCTTGTCTGTGGTGTTGAGAGATTGAATGAGGTTGAAAATGGCATTATCAACGAAATCCTGTCTTTCAATTTGTTTATCAGTTAATTCTTTCATGACATTAAATCCATTGTTCCTGTTTCTTAGTAATTTCTCCTCTATTCCCAAAACTCCTTTAAACCAAGACTTATCTTTATAGCTTTATCAATTTCAACCATTTTGTTATTGGAAAGTGTCCCGACAAGATTTTCGAGTCTTTCTTTATCAATGGTATATATCTGTCCAAGGTGGACAACAGATTCATTGAGAAGTCCGCTTTCTTTTGGTTTTATTAATACACCAACTGGAAGGTCAGCAACTTTGAGATTGCTTGTTATAGCAGCAACTATTGTAAGACTTCCAACTTTGTTACCTACATCGTTTTGAATAACAAGAGCCGGATGTGGCCCTTTCATTTCCTTGCCTTTAGAATGACTGAAATCAAGAAAATATATCTCACCCCTTTTGGGCTGCTTCATTTAGTTTTTACTTTCTTACCGGTTTTGTATCTTGCAACAGGCTCTGCGCAAATGCTTAAAAAATCTTCTGCAAGACGCTTTTCATCCTCTGCTATCTCTTTATAAATTTTCTCTGCCTTTTCAATCGCCTGCTGTTTTTTGTAATCACTAATCATTTTAGTAATAGCATCTCTGACAACTTCGCTTCTGCTCTTTTTTAAACCTTTTGATATTTTGTCTATTTCTTCAACAAGTTCTACAGGGAAACTTATCCCAAGTTTCACAACAGGCAATTTATAGCCTCCTTGTAATACTATTCTGATAAAAAAAGAATACCATATAGAATACTATATTCCAACCCTTAACCGCATTTCGCAACCCGCAATCATGGCAGCTGGTACAGCCACTTTTATTTTTCAAAATATTTCCCATCACCTTCTAAAACTTTCTTTATTCTTTTCTCTACCAATCTCATAGATTTAAACCATATAAATCAAGCTCTACTTCATCACTATCCGTCCATTCTTCTAAAGTACTTAATATCTCACCTTGGTCTATAGGTAAATTAACAGCCTTTTCATATGCTTCATCTTCATTTTCTGCTTCTATTTCGCAACTACAATAGCCTGAAAAATATCTTCTAACTATAAATTTCATTTTGCTCTACCCGCATTTTGTAAACCCTGCAATTATGGCAAAGTGTTCTACTTATCATAGCCTCTCAATTTCATCGTTAATTAAATCCTGGAGGCCAGCGGTATGTGCGTGAAGATGGACTGTTGATACGGCAAGCTCTGAAAGTATAGAGGCAATTTGCTCAGATGATAGGCCCTTTACCTGAAGCTGTAAAATCAGCTTCAATGCCTCCTGACACTCCTCAGCAAGTTCTTTAAGGAGTATTGAGAGTGTTTCATTTAAAATTATTTTTTCTGCTGTCTTCATCTTCCTCTCCTTAATCTTTTCTTCGCCTTCTCTAATGCATCCTTAAAGGCTAAAATTTCTCTTTCCCAGTATTTAATCCTTCCTGCACCAGGAAAAGATTTATTTCGCTCTATTTTTATTTTTGCCTCATGTTCACTGATTTTTCTGTTCAGGCTTTCCATCTGTTTTAAAAATTCCTTCTTGCCCATAGATTAATGATCTATTCTTTACAATGTCAATTTTTTACCCGCACTTCGTAAACCCGCAGTTATGACAGACAAGGCAGCCGCTTTCGCGTTCCACAGCGCCGCCGCATTCGGGGCATGCGCCCATCAGCATGACCACTTTTCCGCTGTCCCCGTTGCCCTTTTTACCCTTTGTATTGTACTTTTCAAGGGCCTTTGCAATGGCGTCGGAACAGGAAAGGATCTTGCCGCCTTCATGCCATATCGGTGAATGGCATGAGATTCCCTTAAGCTGTTTAATAACCTCATCGGGTTCGATGTTGGATCTGAATGCGAGTGAGACGAGTCTGCCGATAGCTTCCAACTGGCTTGCGGCACATCCGCCTGCTTTACCCATTGAAGTAAAGAGTTCGAAGAGATGTCCTTCTTCATCCTCATTAATGGTGACATAAAGGTTGCCGCAACCGGTCTTAGTGAACCTTGTTGAGCCTTTAATGACATCGGGCCTTTTTCTCGGCACAATCTTCTGCCAGGAATCAACAGCCTTTTGCGCATCGGTTTTTTTGCCTCTCGTGAGCACCTGATCTTCTCTTGAACCGTCCCTGTAAACTGTGACCCCCTTGCAGCCGAGCTTGTATGCGAGGAGGTACACTTCCTCTACGTCTTTCGGGGTTGCGTTGTGCGGGAAGTTCACGGTCTTTGAGACGGCGTTGTCGATAAATTTCTGGAAAGCGGCCTGCATGGTTATATGCTCGAGTGGGGTGATATCGTGGGCGGTCACAAAGACGGCCTTGACGTCTGCAGGGACCTCGTCAAAGTCCTGTACGGATCCTCTGTCAGCTATTCTCTCCATCAGGTCCCTTGACCAGAACCCGCGCTCTTTTGCAACCTTCTCAAAGTAAGGGTTTATCTCGATCAGCTTTGTACCTTCCATTACGGTTCTCACAAAGGAGACCGCAAAGAGCGGTTCGATACCCGACGAGCATCCGGCGATTATCGACAGGGTGCCGGTTGGTGCTATGGTTGTAACAGTAGCGTTTCTCAGCCTTATCTTTCCATCATAAATGCTTCCTTTATAGTTAGGGAAAACCCCGCGTTCTTCTGCAAGTGCTTCGGATGCGACCTTACCCTCTCTCTGTATGTATTCCATCACCTCTTCTGCAATTATTACTGCCCTGTCAGAATTGTAAGGAATCCCGATCTGTATCAGCATATCTGCCCACCCCATCAAACCGAGACCTATCTTTCTGTTTGCCTTTGTCATCTCCTCTATTTTTGAAAGGGGGTATTTATTGACATCTATGACATTGTCGAGGAAATGCACTGCTTTCCATATGATATCTCTGAGTTTATCCCAGTCAATCCCGGCGGTGTCTGCCTTTACCATCTTTGCAAGGTTGATCGAGCCGAGGTTACAGGATTCATAGGGAAGAAGTGGCTGTTCACCGCAGGGGTTGGTAGACTCGATATGTCCTATATTAGGGGTAGGATTCGATGCATCTACCCTGTCGATAAAGACAATGCCCGGTTCACCGTTTTTCCATGCATGTTCAACAATAAGATTAAAAACTTCTCTTGCCCTGAGGGTATTCGTTACCTTCTTTGTCCTTGGGTTAATAAGGTTGTACGACAGGTCTTCCTCAACAGCATTCATAAACCCGTCGGTCAGCGCAACAGATATGTTGAAATTATTGAATTTTGTATTATCATCCTTACAGGTAATAAAGCTGATGATATCCGGGTGGTCGATTCTCAGAATACCCATATTTGCACCTCTCCTCGTTCCTCCCTGCTTGACTGCTTCTGTGGCTGTATCAAAGACTGTCATAAAAGAAACAGGGCCTGAAGAGATACCCTTTGTAGAGCCAACGATGTCTCCCATAGGTCTTAATCTTGAAAAACTGAAGCCTGTTCCACCCCCTGATTTATGTATGATTGCAGTACTTTTTACTGCATCGAATATGGACTCCATGGAGTCTTCTACGGGAATGACAAAGCAGGCACTTAACTGGCCGAGCCTCCTTCCAGCGTTCATGAGTGTAGGGCTGTTGGGAAGAAACTCAAGAGAAGTAATCATCCTGTAAAACTGTTCTTCAATTTCTTTTACCTCAGTCTCTGACTTTCCATAAAGCATGTCTGCCTCTGCGACAGACTTTGCAACTCTCCTGAAAAGACTCTCAGGTGTCTCGACTACCTTTCCCTCTTCGTTCTTTTTAAGGTATCTTTTTTCGAGTACTTTCAGTGCATTTGGCGATAAGCTCAGACCTTTAATTAAATCCATTATTTTCCCCCTTTTTTATAAAAATCATTATCTTTTCTACGATTTTTTAAATTTCTTACTATTAGTTGCTCCGTAACAGCCACTCCTTTCTCGAATGAAAAAACTCCTTTGCCCGCTAAGTTCTTCCCAATCCTCAAAACAAAACTCACTGAATCTATATTTAGACCCTTTCAAATAATCCTCAATTAGTTCTATTGAAATCCATCTACGACCAAGTTTCTCACAAACCTCTCCTGTAACATTTGATCCTGCAAAAGGATCAACAACAAGATCGTTAGGGTCTGTTAAAAACTTTATAAAAAACTCGGGGACACCAGCAGGATATCGGGCTGGATGAGGTTTTATACCAAATTGACGACAAACCCTCAAATACCTACTATTTGATTCTGTATTGGCTATCTCAAGTAAGTTAGGAGGGATAGCACCATTATTATCTTTACTAAATTTTGTTGAAATATCATGACCGCTAGGCCTCAACTTAGCCTTATATCCTCGTTTTAATAATTCCAACATACTCTCGCTATAAGGCTGTAGTACATTGCGGTTATTTGCCTTTGGATGAGGGTCTTTTGAAAGCCACCAGATACAATTAACAGCATCCTTTACACGCTCTCTTCTGACGTTAACCCACTCTGCTGGGGTTGGTAGCCGAGCAGGATTGTACCAAAAAAACTCCTGAGCTAAATAGAACTTATGTTTAGGCATTTTGCAGAGAGAAAGAAGTAGCTCATAATGGTAGAGACTTTTTACAGGGTTCCCTGGTTCCCAGCTTCCTCCAATATCTATGACCAAACTCCCTTTTGGTTTTAGTACATCATAAAACTTCTTTGCAAAAGGTAGAAACCAATCAACATATTTTTCAGCATCCACATTGCCATATTCTTTTTTCCGTCTTAGGGCAAAGGGTGGCGAAGTCATTATTAAATCGACAGTGCCTTTATCAATAATATCGAGCAAATCAAGGGCGTCTCCAAGATATGCAGAACCCCGTTTTGTTTCATAATATGGTTTAACTTTTTCAGCTATCATCTCTAAAGCTCCAGTTTCTTAATCTGCATAGCCCTTTTTGCCTCTCTATCGAGAACTACCGAAATATGTATAGGGTTTTGTTTTATTTTCTCTAAGTCAGTCCTATCCACAAGAATAATATCCAAATTTGTTGTATTCATTACATGATGCGCAAACTTGCGTGCTTCTTCACCAATACTGCCGGTGGACACGACCATTATTACATTTGATTTAAGCTGGTGAGTGAGCCCGACTTCTTTTGCAACATCATCAAGGTGAACTGTAGGAGTATTTTTACATTGTATTTGCCATCTACTAAAAATAAACCGTGTCCCTTCAAATATTAAATCTACTTCAGCCCCTCCAGTTGCTTGACCACGCAAACGTGTAGCAATATAAGTCAAGTCAATGAGCCTCATCAGATAAAATGCTAAGGCCTCAAGTGCTAATCCTTTAATGTATTTATTCTTATGAGTGAGATCTTTTAAAATATCTCCCAAAGGCTTTCTCAAAAGAGGTCTCAAATCGGATGTTGCTTGTTTTTCTAATGCTTCAAGAAGTGGAGCTATTAATTCCTTTTTCAGTTTCTCGGTAGGTTTTACTAAGAAAGGTTTAGCTCCACGACCTCCTGTTGGTTTTGTAATTTCAATGTAGCCAGCATACTGTAATGGATATAAAATCTGCTTAGGCAGCATCTTTTCATTATATTTGACACCGTAAAGTTGGGTAGCTAATTTTTCAATTTCATTTGCTGGATATGGTCCTTTAGTAGGTATATTTGATATAGTTTTTAAGTATGCCTTTTGCCCCGGTGAAAGCATTGCCAATGTATCAATTTCTGTTGTTCCTACACCAATTAAAGATTCTAATCTTGAGTAATCAATCTGCCAATCTGTAGATGTAATAAGTTCAGCCTTCTCCAACCATAATCTCATACTACTCATATGAACAGCACCGCGAGGAACACGGATCCCTCTTTCTTCAAGCCAGTGCCGAAACTTTATAAGGTCAAACCGCTCACCTCTTGTTTGCATATCTTGTGCTGTCTGGACTAAATCTAAACCTCTTAATTTAAGGAGAATATGTTGAGCAAACCGTTTGTAAAGTTGCGAGGTATTATCTTTCAGTAATAAAAGTTCTTTACCCAGATCTGTTAGGTTGCCTTTTCGATCAATAATTCCGTAGGCAATCATTCCAAGTGCGGCATTATTTGCAAGTTTTGCCTGATTATAAGCATCTCCGCCTTTAGCACTAAAGAATTCTCGCTGTATTGCTGCCTCTAATTCTTTTCGATTGCCTGGATGTTCTTCGCATAGCGAAAGTAATCGAGATAAATCAATCTGATTAGGTGAAAATTGTGCACCAAAAGGAATATCACTAATTGTCACAAAATACCTCTTTACTTTCCAAAATAGTCAATTTGAATTCATCTTCGCAATTTAAAATTTGTCCCTTAATTTCTTCTTTCCGAATAGTTCCACTTAATACCGCTTGCACTGCTTTATATAGTTCATAGGTTGTAATTCTACAAAATTTTCTGGCCCTACAACCCCTAATCGCTGCTTCCGTAAATTGTTCATCCCTTTCCTCAGGCTTTATTTTTATAAATCCGTTTCCGATAAGTACTCCCTTTACTTTACTGGCATTTGATGTTTCCTCTCGATCAACATAATCAAGCAGTTGTCTATATTTTGCAATGTCCACTTGTTTCTCTGAGCCTTCTATTTCGCCTATAACAATTAAATCTTCTTCTTTAGAGAATAGATCATATTCTTCATCATACTCATCAGGTTCAAGAACATTGAATCCTAAAATCTTGAATGCCTCTCTAACAGCAGGCTCTAAGCTATATTTACCTTGTTCATAAAGAAGGCTTTTAAGCAACTCGAGTCGGTTATGTTCGGATTCAAGCTCTTCTTTTCTCTTTTCTATTTTTGAAATCTCATCATCGATTTCTTTTATCTCAGCAATTATTTTATCTTCTCCATGTAGGCTATAAGTTGAAAGCCAAGCCGGCTTATCATCTGGAATGTTCCACTTAAATGAGCCTTTCAAAGAATCTATTAATACTCCTCCCACCTTTTCAGAATCAGGATTGTTTAAAGAAGGTAAAAATATCAATCTCCCTTGGTCTATCGGATATTCAACCGCAATCAGTTCTCCTACTTTGTTAGTGGCAATGGGCAGCATTTCCCGGTAACGTTCTAAAACTGCTTCAAAATAAAGAGAATCTTTAAATGCGTTTAAATACTGGTTAAACGGATGATGTTTATTTATGATTTTAATTTCTTTCCCTTGTCGTGAAATAGGACGAAAACCAATAGGCAGCCAACTGTATCTATCAATTGTCCATGAGTTATAACCCTCGTATAATTTGAGTTTGTGGCCCTGATTTCGTAAAATGCATACAACGATTCCTTCTGTAATCTTCAGAAGAGATCTTAATTCATCTTTTTTTCGAGACATCGAAGATGTCAATCTTTTACCAAATCCTCCATCCTGTGATGTATATGTGTGAAGGCTTCCGTCACGCTCAGGTTTGATTTTGTTCCACAAACCTGAAATATTCTGTGGGTCTATAATTACAACATCATAATCTGAAAAGGCTGGAGCCTCATAAAAGCTATAATTTTCTATTCCTTTTCCTTCTACTGGAAAGTCTACAGATAAAATCTTTAGCTTCATAGGACTATGAGTTACTTTTCCTTTCTTACACCTTTAAAACGGATTCTTATCCGCTTTCTGGTCAATGAACCTTCCGGTGTCTGTATCTCTTTTAACCCAACAGTCATTATGCGGATTATAAACTTGTGAACTATTTCTAACTGCACCGTGTCTGTGATTATCTCCATAAGGTGGATTTTTAGCCATAACAAAATTCTTTCCTTCTATTATCAATAACTTGTATAAATTATTATGTTTTAGAAGTTTAAACACAATATATTGTGGATGTCAAGGAAAAAATGAATAATTTATAATACATTGATTTTGAAAGATATTTCCTGTAAAAAGTGTGTTAATTATTTGTTAACAAAGACCATTGACAATAAAGGATGGGAAGCTATTTGGTGACCGGTTTGTGACCCAAATCCATTGACCGAAAGACCGAAGTCAGTCCATGCTTCTCGCCAGTCGGCGTGCTGTTCTCATAGAAATATGCATTTTTGCTCAACCCCATAATGATGTTTTTTTCTCTCTGAAATTGATAATCCCTTTTTAATCAGGTCTTAGTTTCTTCATGTTGTGGGGACTAAAGAGGGGGCTGAACCGTCGCAATCCCTTTTTATTCAGGTCTTAGTTTCTTC
>JACUUX010000139.1 GCA_014859105.1 Nitrospirota bacterium | reverse complement strand
GAACTCGACATTTATTTTTAGAGATACTGAAGGCAAAGAAATTGGAAAAATAGAGGTAAAAGGATAAAATAAAGAACTCATTTAGCATGGAATGAGTTCATACTTGTATGCCAGACTGTGTGGAAACTCAATTTGAATCTCTCTCAGAGCAGTCTATTTAAAGCACTTAAAAGGAGAGATTATGAAATCATAATTATGAGAGAAATAGAGAGCGGAATTCAGCGCCCATCGGCTCGAATTTTTATTCGTATAGAAGATGGAAGAAGTAATCTATATTCATCGGTCATCGGTTAAGCCCACCAATCATCCCTGAATCGATATATATTGACATGGGTATCAAGTGCCTGGCTTGAATAGACATTCATGACAGTCTCTTATAGTAAACATCCGGAATCTTGAGAATTTTTAAAGAGATTGTCGGAAAAGTACCTAACATTCACTCATTTTATATAATGTCCTGATCATCAATACAATCCTTTTTTATGAAAAACACCACGCATCGAAGCATTTATATCCCATCAATGCTTATATTACATAAAAATACTAAATAAAAAGTGATAAAATGTTTCCTCCCTATAATCACCATCAAGCAACCTTTGTATACGGACCAGAAATTTACGAAAGATTAATCCCTGAAGATCATATCCTATGCAAGATAAGCAAAACGGTAGATTTTTCCTTCGTAAATGAAGCATGCAAAGACCTTTATTCACAAAATCAAGGCCGACCAGTGAAATACTTACCCGAAATAATGTTCCGTTCGGCGATAGTCCAGTACCTAAATGACTATTCGGACAGGGACATGGAAGAAGCTGCCAGATACAATCTTATCGTAAAATGGTTCCTTGGAATTCCCATAGAAGACCACTCTTACGATCATAGCATACTTGGCGATTTCAGGGATAGGCTTGGAGAAAATAAGTGGAAAGAACTTTTCTTCATATTATTAAAACAAATAGAAGAGGCAGGTTTTGCAAAAGGTAATCAGTCTACAGATGCAACGCATGTGATTGCAAACATTGCCATACCAGGAACCATTGGCTTGATAAGACAGGGAATAAAAGCGATAATGGAAGAAATAGAAACAGTAGATACAAAGCTTTTCGAAGAACTGGGGGGCAAAAAGACCGCTGATAAAAAAGAGAAATTGCACACACTGAAACCTGAGCAGAAGAAAAAGAAACTTGTTGAGGTAGTAGAAGAAGCAAAAACAATAAGGGACAAAGCAGAAAAACTGAAATCAGCATCAATCAAACAGAAAATTGATCAATTAAACCAGATACTGAATGAAAACATAGAAGAAGAAAATGGTAAAATCCAGAAGAAAAAAGAGCATGTAGAGAACAAATTAGTCAGTCTTGTGGATAAAGATGCAAGACATGGTGCTAAATCCGATTCAAAACCTTTCATGGGATATAAGGCCAATATAATGAAATCAGATGATGGATTTGTGACAAACGTCATCGGGACGGCAGGTAATACTTATGATGGGAACATACTTGTGCCTCTTGTTGATGAAAAGATAGAAAATAGTTCTAAGCCGCAAAAGGTCAGAGGAGATACTCATTACGGAAGTGCAGAAAACCGGTATCAAATGTCGCTGAGAGGAATTACGATCGTTGCCCCGATAAAAGAAGATTTCAATCCAACCGGTCTTTATTCCCAGGAAAAATTCGTTCTGGATAAAACTGGTGTAATATGTCCTGCCGGGAACAGAACCATGATTTCAAATCATAATGAAAAGGAGGGGACGACAATATTCTATTTCAAGAAAGAAATCTGTAAGCAGTGTTCGTTAAAAGATAAATGCACAAAACAGGAAGGAAGGACTATTACCATAGGGAAATATCATGATTTGATGATGGAAGCCAAGGAATACAATAAAACTCAGGCTTTCAAAGATGATATGAAAGAAAGAGCTCATATCGAGCCAAAGAATGCTGAGATGAAGAGATTCCATGGGATGGCAAGAGCAAGATATTGGGGTCTGCCGAAGGTGAATGTCCAATTTATTATCACTGCTATCGTTGTTAATGTTAAGAGGCTTGCAAATGTTATTGGTAGCGTATGCTATCTAAAAAAGTGTTGAAAAGAAGGGAAATTCGAGAATATTGAGGTGAATAATGGGTTAATATGGGTTTTTTGGTGAAAAAAGCATATTTTTCCTGAAAAATCCTGAAATTCTTGAAAAGATGGAGGGATTTGGGAGGAATTTAAGGGGTTATCCGACAATCTCTATAAAACCAGAAAACATATCCGGGGATAGTATATAAATGTATGAAAACCCATAAAAGGTATTAGAGGTGTAAAATGCCCCGTACAAAGACTTTACATGCAATC
>JACUUX010000013.1 GCA_014859105.1 Nitrospirota bacterium | reverse complement strand
TATTTTTGTCATCTATTCTACCACCAAGCGATTGCAGAATTGTCGGACAGCCTGCAAGCTGCGAGGTATCAACAACCGAAAGACTTTGTAGCAGCTTGTCATTCCGCAGCTTCCATTGTTTCACCCCTCTCTTAGCCTTTTCTTAATAAAAATGATACCATACATTCAAAATCAGACAACCGTCACTGTTTTATAAAAAGATATTAGCTAAGTTCATCAAGCAGCTGTGCAGGGATAGCCCTGACCCACTCTGGCCCATTATACTGACCTCGGACATTGGACCTCGGACATCAGACGTCGGACGACTATATCTTTTAAAAGGGCAAAAATCACTTATTGGCTAAACTATTTCGGATTAGTTCTCTTCAAAGATATATTCTTTGCCTTTAATTACTGCATTATCTGACTTTTCAAGTTTATTTATCAATACAGATATTTCCTCTTTATTTAAAATTTTCTTTTTCAGTAAAGCCTTAAGCATTGTATGAATATTGATTGATGTTATTCCTTCCTTCAAAGAAACTTCAAAGGCTTTCTGGTCATTTACAGCCAGGATACATCCTTTTTTCTTTGCGATAGCTAAAGCCTCAAGTTCGCCTTTCCCAAGATATGGATACAACGCCTTTAATCTCTCATACTCTGTATAGTCATCTATATCTGGAATTATAACGCCAAATTTCTTAAATATATCTTCTGGAAAACTATAACCGTACTCCAAAGGTATTGAGAGTTCATCCTTGATTTTTGGGGTAATAAAAAGTTTTGACCCTGATAAAAGAACAAACAAGATATCAAGACTATTTGCCTTTGCAAACATACTGACGATATCTGTATCAAAGATGATCGTCATTAATCTTTGAGGAGTAAAGATACACCTTTATCAAGAATATCTTCAGGAGGGGGTTCTATTTCTATCATTAATCCCCTTCTTGACAATTCACCTTTAAAGGATTCTATATCAAGAGATGCAATTTCTGCTGCCTTCATAAGGGACACCTCTTTTGCTTCATAGAGCTCTATGGCGGCTTCTACTCTCAGGCCAGGTTTAGATATAAGTAATGCTCTAAGGGCATCTTCAAAGAGTGATTCCTTATCTTTATATATACCCCTTTTTATAAGGGCCTTAGCTTCTTTTTCTAATATGCTCATAATTTTCCTCCATGGCTTTAAAGGATTTTACTTTAAATAATTATATCACAAGTCAGATTTCACCTAACTTTGCTGCAAGTTCAGGATTTCCTATTTGATGCCACAATCTATGTATAGCCTTATGAAATGCGATTTGAGATGATCGGATTTTGGACTTAGGACTACATGAATCTTTTCCATAACGGGGTCATAACTTCCATAGACCTCCGACTTCGGACAGTTTTACTTCTTCTTTTATCCCCTCTTGAGAGGGGTGTAGGGGTGTGTTTCCCTCTTACCTGCTAAAAATAGAACCGTCCCATTATTCTGGCTACAAAGTGCGAATTATTTTTGTCAAATGTGTAGACCTGACCCCTTATCTAATGGTCGTTTGAATTTTCTTCAATGCTTTCTAAGATGCCTGATCAATTCATCAGCGTCTGCAAAAGGCCCGGAGAGTTCTCCCCTGGAAATTGCTTCATCAGCCTCTTTCTCTTTTTCCTGCCACTCTTTAGTCCAGAACCAAGCCTGATCTTTAGAAACAAGTTTCTTGGGAATAAGTAGAAGCCCTTCCTCCGTCACATTCACTTCCAAAAAATCTCCTACTTCTAAATTGAGTTTTTCAAATGCCTCTTTAGGTATGGTGATCTGGTGTTTAGGGCTAACTCTGGTAACCGGCAATGTATTTCTCCTTTATTTCTTTACTGTAAAGAATCTTAACAAATTTAAAGAAAAAATGTCAAACCGATCAACCCCCACAGACACTGGACATCGAACATGGGACAGTTCTGACCCCTTCTGTTAGACATTCGCAAAATTATGCAGCAGGTGCACGAAAGACTTTTCCAACCTCTTCAACTTCTAAATCATGTCTTTTTAATCTATCTCTAAGCTCCTCAATCTTCCTCATGGCTTTTCTGTCATAATATCTTTCACCGCAATTCAGACAGACTAATACTTCCATTGGAATCAGAACGATATCTCTTCCAGCTTTGATTTCTTCCTCAACGATTTTCATTTGTATATCTGAACTTTTGCAAATCACACATTTCATATCTTTCTCCTTTCAAAATCTATCCATCGATCTGGGTCAGGCTGATAGACTGTTATTATTATAACTAAATCAGATTCACTTGAATATGCACAAACAATATGAAGTGGCCTGTTATCAGATGTTCTTCCGTAAATAAGACAACTTGGGTAAGGCTCATCGTCTGGATATATCTCAATTATTTTACCATTTAATACAGCCTCTGCAACTTCTTTTTCCTTTATCTCACCAAATTCCTCCGCTTCCATTTCATCTTTTGCATGTTTTGTATATAAAAGCTTTTCTGATCTAAAACTTTCTTGTATTTCTTTTAGCATTAAATATCAAATATCCATTCAAAAATTATTCTCTATTTTAAAAACCGACATACCTCTGATAATGCTCGATTCTTTATTATAAATCCCATTCTTCACCTTTCCTCAATTCCTTTATTTGCTATAGTTTAGCCGAGCTATCATGTTAACCCAAAAATACATTTACATAATGCAGCTGTTGTGAAAAAATTTATTTTTTGATACGCTGGACATTGGACATCAGACTTCGGACATTTATAAATGCACGTTTGCAAGCCTGACCCCCTACTGTATCTCCTTCTTTTTCTCTTATTTATTCGATAGCAGCAATGAAAATATTTTGTTTGGATAATCTATTTTAAGGATGAAATTACTAATGAAATTACTAAGGAAGCTTCTTACACCAAGCAGAGGAACATAAAGATTTGGCATAAAATCCACTAATACATCCTGTGTTGAAAACCCTTCTATTACAATACGAACAGTATGACTATAAGCAATCGTTATCCCATTACCAGTACTTATTTTCTTTAGATGACCGGACTGGAGATTGTGCCCTAAAAGTGGAGCAAAAGAAGCTGGGAATGCACACTCATCTGCTCCTGTATCTATCAAGGCATATAAGTTTATTTGTTTGTTGGTATCTGGATTTAATACTGTAACCGGAAGATAATGTCGAGGTATATCCCCAGGCCGTATAACCGAGAAAGGATAGTTACGTATTGGCATTAGTATATGTGAACAACGTCCTCTTCCGGAATATACAGAAGAACAGGATTTTTAAAGCCCTTCGTCTCTGCATCCTTCAAGGCTTTTTCAGGATCATCTCCTACACCTACAATAGTATTATCGTCAAAGCTCTTCATTGCAACATAACGCCCATTATAATCACTTGTATTGACTAAAAGTCTTTCCATATTACCTCCACTTTAAACCATCTTATCATAAATTAATAACAAAAATATTATTTCTTAAAAGCTTAAAATTTCGGACGCTGGACTTAGAATAGTAAGAAAGTGAGCAGTGAGTTGTTAACTGCTAACAGTTCACAGTTTTAAGCTCTAAGCATGATATGTTTCATGCATATCTAAGACCTAAATAGCAAGATTAAAGACCTGACCACCGACCTCTTACATTTATAATGTTCTGACAAAAAAATTATTTATATGATTTAGAAAATATGGTAATATAGGGTTATTAAAATGATAGTAGCTACGGAACATCCATATATTGTCCGCAATAAGGAACTCCTTGGGGGCGAGCCCGTTGTCAAAGGCACAAGAACGCCTGTGCGCGCCATTGTTGAATGTTGGAAATTTGGAGCATCTCCTGAGGAAATCATGGAAAACCTTCCACATCTTACGCTTTCCCAGATATTTGACGCATTGAGCTACTATGCCGATCACCGCGAAGAAATTGAGAAATACATTGCTGAAAATACGGTAGAAAGGGATATCCCGTAATTTGTCTGCCGAAAAGCTGTTCATCTCCCTGTATCTTGCGAAGATGTATCAGTAAAAATAGCTGTTAATTTAAAGAACAGAGGATTTGATGTATTACATGCAGTTGAAGCCGGGATGCTCAGCGCCCGAAATGAAGAACAGCTTGAAAAGGCTATCCTCGAACAGCGAACTTTCTTAACCCACAACAAAAAACACTTCCGTATCTTACATGAAAAATACCTTACTTCTGGTAAAAAACATTTTGGAATAATAGTCGCAGGCCGTAAAAGAAACTTTTTTGAAACTATAAAAAGACTCTTAGACATAATTCAAACCTTCTCTCCTGAAGAGATGGAAAATCAAATAAGGTTTATCTGACCGTTTAATGAACCTTGGTGTAATCTTGAACTCAGAACGTCAGACATCCGACACTGGACATTGAACTTCGGACTGTTGTCTGACTTCAAAATTTTGTCGACCTCGGACATCGGACTTCGGACAGTTTTACTTCTTCTTTTATCCCCTATCGAGAGGGGTGCAGGGGTGTGTTTCCTTCTTGTTTGCAAAAAAATAGAACTATCTAATTATTGTTTTTTATGAATATATACTCATGAGAGGAGTTTGAGGTAACCTTGCTAATTCCCTAACTTTATCAAGTTAAACATGTTTTTTTGAAGATTTGACCCTACTGCTCGCTTTCCTATGAAAAATAAAAAATCAGATCCTCCATGTTTATATCTTTTAAAAATTCATGAAGTTGATTCAGCTTTTTATCCTTATTTTGTTTTGAATATTTCAATCTTTCTAATGCTTCTGAACGAGATATAAATCCTTCTCTCACCATAGCGCTTAAATAACAGTCAGTAGCAGTAAAGCCTAATTCTTTTTCATAGAAGTAGTTTTGGAGAAGCTTTATTTTGCAATCAAACTGCCAGGAATCTTTTTTATCTGGAGTTTCCCAACTGAGTTCTCTTTCAACAATATTTTCAATTTCATCTGGATTATATGGCACATAATCATAGAATTGAATCAGTTTTACGTTAGGATGAAGCATTTTGAGAACTATATTCCAGTCTTTAACCTGCTGATAACTATGATAATAGTCTTTTACAGCACCTATCATATTATTCGGCCTAATATAAGCAGGATTTTTTATGAGATTCCTTAATAGTCCACCAATCACTGAATTGCCATTATCTTTCAAATAAACTTCTTTAAACGGAGTATCTTCGATGGGACTCCAACCGATTATAATCATTGGTATATCGTACTCTTTAGCTATATTAAAAGCGTTTCCAATAATGCCATATCTGCAACCCGTACATAACATTGGGATCATTCCTACTGATGGTTTACGCAGATAGGCTCTCAGATTAATAGCCATGTACTTTTTTTGTTTCTTATTTTTCTTTATGACCAGATCGACTCCGAGATAATTTACTATCTTCCGGACATTTTCCTGGGCTTGAGGGTGTGTAAGACGATTATCATAATTAAATGCCAGAACTCGCATCTGATAAACTTTGCTCATCTGATAGAGTACGAATGTACTATCCTTACCTCCACTCACTGGAACTAAACAATCATATTTCCCCTTGTCTTTTTTATTTTTTAGCAGATCTTCTTTTAACTTCGATTTCCCAAGAAATTGAATCTTTTGATGTGTTTTGCAAAAATTACATTCCCCTTTTTCATCAAATGAAATGTTTGGATATACTTCTGGTAAAATGCATATTGAGCACCTTCTCATAATATCTTCTATTTATCTTTTGATACTATGTTTTATATTTCAGTTGTGCAAAAAAGTTTATATATTTAAAAATAAAAAACTTTATAAGTCTTACGTCAAAGCAGACTCAATATCTCTCTTGTAACGCTTGACCCGAACCATGTAATATAGTTCTTGAGTAACATATTTTTCACTTACATATCCTCCTCGTCCAGTAATATATCGTCTATTGATTATTCCATTCTAAGATTTCCTAAAATAGAGGGTAATCTAATTTGTCAAATGTGGAAGCCTGCTCTCTACTCCTAAATTATTTGGCCACATTTTGGCAATAATATCTCTAAGATTAAAATCCCTGTACCTTTAAAAAATGATTTTTGAAGGCTTGACCCTGCTATGTACTCTTCTTCTATGTTAAAGGGGTAAATAGAATGAAAGCTTTATTAAATTAATCTTTTATTTTATTTCTATAATCGTTGGTGCTGCTGGAGCTACCTCTGGTTTTTCTACAGGTTTTTGAACAGTACAATTAGGGCAAATTGAACAATCACTACAAACAGGCTCGATAACTTTTAGTTGATTTATAGGTATTGGTAAAGGATTTTCAATAATACCCGACCAGAAATTAGACTTACCGTATGTAGATTCTAAATAAAGCGAGTTATAGCTAGGTCCGGTGTTAATTACAAAGATTGCTCCATATTTTTTAAGAGCTTCACAAATCATTTTAGTTAATGAATTTGAGTGCTGATTACAGTTATAAGAAGGATTAAGCTGTAATCTACTTCCAAAAAACATAGCATGTTCTCTTTCACATGTTCCCCCACCATAATACAAACATGGATAATCTCTAAAATAACCAGTGTGCTTTTTTTCTGAATTATAGCCGAATTGTATAGCATGGTCTATAAAACCTTTTTGATAATCATTATATGTTATCAAACCTTGAGAATGAGCACTTACACCACAAGCACGAGGCATACCCATAACATCATCTTGAGAATAAGTATTAGGGAATACCTGAAATACAGGCAATATGCCTGAACCGTCCCCAAGGCCAATTCCTTCCTCACTTGCAGCAATAGTTCTTGCTCTCTTTCGTATACAGCTTGCTTTCCAACCATCACCACAATTTCTCGCTCTATAAAAATCCCATTCCCATTTTCCGTCATGACTTAAAATTATCATATGACCATCTCTACTTTTTCCTTGACACAGTTCATCCATACCTGCCGATTTTGCATTAGAAGGAATAGGCACTTTATTCCATCCATTAGCAATTGCATTTGAACCACAAATCTTATCTGGAGAAAGCATTTCTATCGTTGTAATAGGTGTATTTGAATCAGCTTGCCATATAGGCATACTCCATTCATTATAGGTCACGTAGAGTCTGTTACTGTTTATAAGGATATCATTAACATAATTAGCTGAATCCTTAGCTATTATAGGATTTGCAGGGATGGTTTCATACCATGTATTATGCTTTTGAAAGAAATGTTCAGCATATGCCTCTTTGAGTAATAAAAACATCATAATAAAACAAAATGTTTGAAAAATAACCTTTAAATTAATTTTATCCTTCATGAGGGGGCTCCTTCCTTTTTTTTAATTATAATCTATAGTTTCAGAATGTTACAAGCTGTAATTTAAATCACTCTTTTGAAATTTTAATACATTAATTTTAAAAATTTATCTTGACAAAGAAATTTCCCTTAAAGCTTTTCTTTTATGTTTTTTTAATAAAATAAAATCCCAAATACCTTTCAAATATCCCAAACCATAACTAAAATGTAGGACGCCAAACACAACTGGAAGAGTAAAACAATATTTAAATCCTTTTTTTACTGCTGTCATGAAAGAAAAACCAATGTTGACAAATAAATAACTTAATATAATAGGAAGAAAAATTAATAAAAACGATTTAAAAAAGAGTGAGAATAAACCAAAAAATATTAAGCTGCTAACAAAAGCAGCAGGAATTAATTGCCGCCAGGTAAGGACTGCTCCTATTTTTTTGGCTACAAGGGGCTTGAAATAACCATACTGATAATACATTTTCCATAATTTTTTTAGAGAATCTCTAGCGTAATAATAAGAGACAACTTCTGGCACAAGAAGTATTTTTCCACCATTCTTAATTAACCTCAGATTAAACTCGTCGTCCTGATTTCTTATCAAATCTTCATCAAAAAATCCTATTTTCTCAAAAACTTCCCTTCTATAACATCCAAAAGGCACCGCATCTACCAATCTTGGTGTTTTTGAGCCTATTCTAAAATAAACATTACCAACACCAAAAGGGTGCGAAATACCCATGGCAATTGACTTGGCGGTTAAATTCTCATTTGCCCACAGAGTTATAATATTTCCACCAACACAATCTACATCATATTTATTAAATGCATTTATATTTTCTTTTATAAAATTTTTCTGTACTTCTGAATGACTACCTAAAATCATGATATATTTTCCCCGAGCTGCTTTTATTCCTAAATTCATTGCAACAGGTGTAATTCTTTTATCATTAGTTAATATTTTAACAAATGGATATTGTTCCGCGTATTTTTTTAACAACATTTTTGTTCCGTCATTACTATTTCCATCAACAACCAGTACCTCTAATTTATTTTCAGGATAATCATTTTCAACAATAGAATCGAGACACTTCCCGATAAATTTTTCTTCGTTTCTACAAGGGATAACAATAGAGACAAAAGGAGTTTCCATATTTATTTAAATATCGATCCTTTTTATTAGTTTTTTATACATTTCTTTCATTACAGGGCGTTCATCCAGACGAACAACCAGAACAGTCTTGCCCTGTGGAGTTTTTGGTATTTCCGGAACTTCGATTATCTCTATATCGAATTTTCCTATTCGTTCTAAAATATCATCCCGAATTGCCTCAGCATGAGATAAACGATAATTTTCACCGGGACGCACGAGCAAAAAAGCATGATCAGGCTTATCCTGAACTATCTGAGCAGAGTGAATAGTAGGACTTCTTTTCATTGCAGTTGAAAGTCTGCCAACCTTCCTGCCGTCAGCTGTAATTAAATAATCGTCCGTACGTCCTATGAGATTAGTAATAATAGGATTGGGGTTTCCACACGGGCAACATTGATCTTCCGCCCATGCTGCATAATCCCCTGTGCGATATCGAATTAACGGCATCGCATCATTAAGAAGGCTTGTAGCAACGATTTCTCCTGTTTCTCCTGATTCGCATGGTGTTCCGTCTTCACGCAAAATCTCGGTAATTCCGACCACAGGTATTATATGCATTTGACCATATAAACATTCCATAGCCATTGACACACCTTCACACTGACCATAACTGTCAAAACATTTGCATTTAAAAAATTGTTCAATACTCTGGCGCATCCCCCTCAAAAGGGTATCACCACTTACAATAACAGCTTCTATTGGATATGGATTTATTCCATCATCTAATGCACTTTCTGCAAGCGTAGCGATTGCAGAACCATATCCAGTCATCCATTGGCTTTCGTATTTTTTCAAAGCTTCAACATATTCTGCTACTGTTTTTTGGGAAATATGGTAGCTCGAAAAATATAATTGCTTCCACCTTCTATTAAAACGCCAGTAAGGTGGCTTTTTTGTATCTCCAGGGATAATTGGACGTCCTCCTATCATTGCACGTGGCGTTTCTTGTTCAACACCCGCGATATTTCTGACCATAACCTCTGTAACAGCGTACCATTGTGGAACCATTAACATCGGCCAGTAGATTTTGAGTGAAGTTCCAGTTGTACCACTTGTTTTTTCCAGCCATAATGATTTTGGTTTTGCACCGTTTGTAATAAATGCATGCTCATTTCTTCTCAGCGACTGTTTTTCAAGAGTTGGAATCAAATGAAGGTCAGCTTCTGTATGGATTGACTTCCAGTTCCTGTCTTTCCATTGATTGTGATAATATGGAACATGTTTGGCTGCCGTCTCAATTATATGCTGTAATCTTTGCTCTTTCCACTCTTTTATATATTCAGGAGTCCAGTTTTTCCATCCACTTAACCATTGTTTCCATTCTTCATAAATGTGATTGTAATAGATTTTTTCCAGATGTTTGGCATACAAGCTGAGGGCTGCTTCCTGAATACGTATTGGCAGGTGCCAGTATAATTGCATTTTCCAGTCGTTAAGCATTCTAAATTAATGAATCTATTTTATAAATTGTTATTTCAGATATCTTTGAAACAGATTAATTCTGCTCCGGAAACAAAGATTATTTTTTTAAATCTATCACTTAAAAGAGTCTGCAACTCAACCTCTCTTTCGTAAACATAGTTACCCATTGATATATTATTTCCATTGCAATAACCGGGATGAACACCAATTTCGAGTACACCACAGGGTAAATTTCGAAAAATATCCCTTAACTTTTTAAAGGCTATCTCTTGATTTAGCCCTAACTGAATTAATGAATCATATTTATCAGTAACAGAAAATCCATTCCGTTTCCAGCCAAGTTTTTGAAATTTTAAATAAAAAGATATTGCTATTTTTCTCGGATTTAATAATCGTTTATAATCAAATTTCCTCGGGCTATATGTACGCACCCCCATGATTTTATATTTTTTAGCTATCTTTTTAATAATTCCCATAAAAAAAGGATATTTCAAAAGAGATTCATGAGAATTGATATGATCGGGTTCTATTCCAATATTGATAAGTTGTTTAACCTGAGCCTCAAATTCAATCTCTACCTCCTCTCTGACAAACCTCCTCTTTTTCATCTTAGTTAGTAATTGAGATAAGTCATAAAAATTTCCTTTTGAATTGACCAGGGTCGGAACATTTTGAGTTTCCACTATTGGCCTACCAACAGTTAAATTGAAATGTACACCAATTCCTATTTTATCTCTTAGAACTGCTACATCTCCGTAATCCGGCATATTTGTCATAACTGAAGTACTCGTTACAATGCCGGCATCCACCAATTCAAAAATTGCCTTATTTACTCCTTGAGTAATTCCAAAATCATCAGCATTTATTATTACTCTGGGATTATTTTTTCTGATTATCATCTTTGAAACTATTGATTCTTGCAAATTTAATGTCCCATCTCGATGCCTATGTCGCCCTTCCGGCTCTTGTCCTCGCATGTCGAGGACCGGTCCGGAATCCATCTTTTAAGAAAGACTCCCGACAAGCAGGAGTGACAGAAAAGAAATAGCCACATAGGACTTTTATTATGATGGTAATAATTGTTTATATAATTCCAAAAGTTTTTTTTCTTCAACGTTCCAATTATATTTTTCATAAATCAATTTTTTCCCTCGCTCACCCATTTCAACTGCTTTTCCCTGATTATTTAATAATAATTTTATTGCATTTGCATATTCATCAATATTATCCGGTTCTACAGCGATGGCACAGTCCTTATCTTCAATAAATTGCCTTGAAGGAGGCAGGTCTGAAAGGACTATCGGCAGTCCGCAACCCATAAATTCAAACATCTTCAGGGGTATATTCTTCATAAATTTCTTATAAGGTGGAAGGGGAATGATACCGATTTTTGACACATTTAAATAATCGATAACATTTAGATAATCAGTATATGGCAGAAAATCGAAGTTAGAAGTCAATTTTCTTTTCTCTGTCTCGGCCGTTGCCCAGTTAATGATCTGAGCATCCTTTGTAACGATACCCCATCTGTTCCTTATATTTTCTGCATTCAGCTTTTCTGCTATATTCATCATTCGCTCAAAATGATATCTGGGTAAGGTGCCATGATAGAAAATATCATATTTCCTTTCCTGCCATTTTGATCCATTCTTATTTCTGAAGAAATCCAATGTCGGAAAATTGAAAATAACTATATTGTTTTTATGTCTAAACCCTCGTGACACAAAGTTGTCATTCGGGATGATTGCATCAAACATTTTTATTGCACCATGCTCCATTAAATAGACGAAAAAGGATATTGCTTTTCTGAATGGTTCAGGTATATATGTTTTTAGCAAAATATATTCCGGATATGCTTCATGAATATCATAGATAATTTTTGACCTTGTAAATATTTTTAAAAATACTGCCCAGGGAATAAAATCCAGATCATGAAAGTGATAAACATCCGCTTTCTCTCTCAAAGCTCTTCTGAAAATCTGATAATTGGTCATCAGAAATCGGGTAAATCTGCTCTTTGAGGCATTAAATCCAATGAGATTAATTCCGTTTTCATTTCTTGTGCTTTTAAATAATCCGAGTATATTTACGTCGTAACCAGCATTGAAAAGTGTCCTGCCTTCTTTATAAAACGAACGAGGGTCTAAAGTGCTTACTTTATGTATAATACAGACTTTCTTTTTCATGAGATGCTTTTTTAAAATAATCGTCATTCCTGCGGAGGCAGGAATCCAGCTCCTTTATTTTGGATGAGATTGAGAATAATTATTTTTTACTTCCTGCAATAGATCATATAGTTGATGCACATTCTTCTTAACATCAAATTTTTCATATATCAAATTTTTTGCATTTTTTATACAATTTTCTCTTAAATCTCTATCTTCTATCATTCTAATAATTGCTTCTATCAATTTTTCAACATTTTTAGCTGGCACAGAAAGGCCAGTCACTTCATTTTCAAGTACTTCGGGGATGCCCCCGACATCAGTAGCAACTACCGGAAGTCCAACAGCCATGGCCTCCATCACAACATTTGGCAACCCTTCAGCCCAAGTGGGTAGAACAAGAAGGTTTGAAACTTTCATATATTTTGCCACTTCACTATATTGGATTATTCCTTTGAATATCACCCTGTTTAATATTCCATAATCTCTAAATTTAGCTATCAACTTTTCTTTTTCAATTTCCTCACCTATCAGGATTAAATCAATATCCGGGTATCGTTTTGCAATAATATTAAAAGCTTCAGCAAGTTCATAAATTCCTTTATCATATATCAATCTACCAATGAACAATATATATATTTTATCTGGATTTAGTTGTAACCCTTTGAGAAGACTAACCCTTGGAGGGATATTCTGAAAATTTGATATATCAATTCCTCTATAAAACGTTCTAACTTGAATAGGTTTATTGTTAAATATCTTTATTTTATTTTCTAAATCTTTGCTTGTCGTCAAAACATATTGACTCTCTTCAAGACATTTCCTCGTCAGGTAATTATTAAAAAAGTTATATTGTGCAAAATCATTGATATCAGAACCTATACACCATAAAAAGCATGGCACATTAATCATCTTAGCCAATCTTGCTGCAGCAATGCCATCTGGTAACACATTGTGGCCTATTATAATATCAATATTGTTTTTGAGCTGTTTAACTAAATTAGACAGAGAATATTGCCATAAAATGCCGTTTATGCCCAAAAAAGATATCCCCCGTAAAGTTAATACATATGGTCGAATAATCTTTATTCTATTTATCTCAGAATTCATCGAATCAAGATACCATTTAGACCAGCTTTTTTTTATTTTGGTCAGAAATTTTGGGATATAAGGTCTTGGAGTAATTACAACTAACTCATCTACCTTATTGGCTAATTCTCTTAACAGATTTGCAAAAAAAATTCCTGATATAGGGTGCCTTTTACAGGGAAACATATATGAGATAACCAAAATTTTCATTTTTACCTGTTATTTGGATTTTAATTATTCCCGGGTCTTTAAGACCCTTGCAGGTACTCCGCCTACAACTGTATAAGGAGGGACATCTTTTGTTACAACCGCTCCAGCACCGATAATTGCATTACGACCAATATGAACTCCCGGCAGGATTATAACCCTATACCCTATCCAAACATTATCCTCTATGACTACAGGTTTTTTTTCAAACCCCTCAAATGTCTCCCTTGTATATTTGTGATTCTGGGTAACAATTATAACATCTGCTCCCATTCTCACATTATTTCCAATCATTGTTCCCGAACCAATCCGGCAGTTTTCTCCAAGACCTGAATTATCACCAATTGTCAAGTTATGTCCAAACCTCGCCCTGTTCTGGATATTCACGTTTTGACCACACTTTTTTATAATTCCCTTTCCGAGAACGTATCTGACCCATTTCGTCCATCGAAAAATCAGTGGATCAGAATTCGGCAGCCAGCGAGGACCTAAGTTATATAATATATAACAAAAATAAGCCAACAGTTTCTTCATGATATTTTAGATTCTTTCTCAAACAACCCACTAACCTCCTTTATAAATGGGGGCTGAGAGGATTCCGGACAAGCTGGATAGATGAATTCTCTGAGGTTCCTAAATATGCGCATAGGTTTATTTCGTTGTCATACTAATTTCGGAGTGAGCAATGGTAGAATTTGCATCATATAAATCTTTGCGGCAAATAATCATTTTTCCCGCCTACATAAAAATCATGGAACCTGCTTAAAGTATGCATCTTATAAAGTTCCTTGCGCCCTATTCTGTTGTCTTCAAATATTTTCTTCAAGAATTTCGAATCAAACTGAGGACAGCGAGATATTTCATCATAAATTTTATAATGAAGTTCACTCCATTCGCCTTTATTTCCAAAAAAATTGAACAAAGGCAATAACTTATTAAATTTAAGTTTAGAAAGTCTGAGCAGGTATAATCCATAAAGGCAAAATGCTTCTTTTTTTAAAGAGAGCGGATAACCTGATGCCTGATGTTTACCGAGTTCCTTGACCCTATAAAAACAGGCATAGCAGTGTGCTTTCTGATTATTCAGAAACTTTACAGGCAGACTGAAATATGAATCTAATACTTTGTTGTCAAGATAAGGATATATTATTTGAGAATAGCGAAGTGCAGGTATGATCGCAAAACGTATTCTCTTTAAATTCCGATTGGCGAATCCCTGCAAGATTGCTATATCTGTAAGATATTTCCGGGAGTTATTCATGGAGAAACTTTCTTCCCATTCTGAAATGGTCTTTTTGATTATATCCTTTTTTATATTTCTCATTAATAATTGTGCTGTTTCGAATGAAAATGTCTCCATCTGGTTATCAAGTGCTGTCATCGCAAGTTGTTGAACATTTTTTAAATATTGAGGCGCAGGAATTGTCAATGAACCACTAATTTTATCACCGGTGAATCCTACCATTAAATATTTAATTTTTTTTCCACAGCATTCTTTTGCTATTCTCGGAAAACCAAAAGAATTTAAATAATATCCATCTGAGTAAACAAAGACTTCCCTTTGCAGTTCATCTATTTCACTTACCGGAAGGTCTTTTGCTATGAGCGGTTGTTTTTCAATAGAATTGCATAGTCTGGGTACTACTACATCATTAAAATTATAATCTTTCCACATCACTGGTCTGAAAGGAACATTCTTGTAAACCAGTGCATTGAGTATCACTCTCGAGTCATGTCCTCCTGAAATCCCCAGCCCCATTTCCTGTCCTGTTCTGTTATAAATTCTCTCGACATGGTCTTCTATAGATTGACTTATCATCTCAACTGATTCTTTCAGTGAGATATTTTTCAGACGTTCCGGAATATCCCAGTAGTAAACTGTATCTTTAACCGCTCCTTTATAGATATTCATTGTCCGGGGAAGCTGAATTTTTACTTCGCTTAATAGAGTCCTTTCCCCGATTGGAAAACCGATTGTTAAAAATTGAAAGGCTGCATATTCGTCTATTGTCAATCTCTTAAGACCTCTGAAAGCCGCAAGATTTGTAGTTACAATGATTGTATCTTCATCAAGAGAATAGAAAAGTATTTTTGTCCCGAGCCTGTCTATGAATGTGATTAATTGTTTATTTTTATAATCATAAACAAACCCACAAAAAGAGCCGTTCAATGCCTCTATTGCCTTTGTTTTTATAGCACAGAATTTATCAAGAAATATTTTTGCCATATTTTGATCTTCACCGTCTACCGGTCGATAAGAAAAATAATCATCATAGAAAACACCCTCAATAAAGCAACATTTTTCGTCATCATCAAAAAAAGACCATGTTGTCATCGGCAATGGTTTTTCTGGTTTTAATAAGCCGAAACCAAACCCATCTTTTACTTTTACAGTTTTAATTAAACCATAATCTCCAACAAAAGAATTCAATCCGGTTTCTATCTTATTTCCGATATTATGGTTATCCCCTTTTCCTGAAATTACCATCCATCCTGTGAGATGATTCAAAGGGTGTTCATAAGAATTAACATTCAGTGCAGACAATGGTGTGTCTCCTTGTGCGGTAAGAGAATTGATTCCTGAAAATTTCTTGAAATTTTAAAAATGGTTTAACCTGTTGCAGACGCATTAGTCTGAAATCCATATGTCACTGCCCATGCAAGCCCTTTTGCTACAGCCAATGCCGAACGCTTTATCAATTGTTCCTCTTCAGGCGGACTAATATCATATACTGAGCTTGAAGCAAGGTTAACAAGATATGGCCTTTTATCCTGCACTATTCCAGCAGGAAGATATTCCGGAACCGGATATTTTGAAATAACACGGTGTGACGAGAGAAACTCTGCTCCAACCGGAGTTATTACAACATGAGCACGCACCTTATAGAGTCTTCTGTCTTCAAGCAAAGGTCCCTCCACAAAAGACTGGAATATCCCTTTTCTGTCTTCAATTAAAGAATAAAGGCGGTCAATAAATCTGCCTTTGCTGTTTAAACTGTTAGCTTTTGCAATAATCGCATATGCATGTTCAGGAGAAGCAGCCTTGAGAAAAATCAAACCTTTGCCCTCATCTCGCTCAGGAAGCTTATATACTAAATTCGGGAAGGGGCCATCGTGATGGAAATCGGACATCACGGGTTCGGTAGCGGTTGCTGGAAGCAGCAACTCTTCGTCAGGAAAATGTCTCTTATAAATCTCCAGAGCCCGGCTGCATGCCCTTTTGTTTTGTAACAGGTAATCAAGACTGGTACGGTAGAATTTAGTCCGGACTACAAGCGTATTATCAGAATCGATTGCAGGTACTCCAAAATTTTGAGGGTATTTTGCATCCGGCAAATAGGCATCTTCCACGATTGTCAGCTTTATTTTATTAGCTAAAGCTTCTTCTTCAAGCTGTTCAGCCATAATTTTATTCATATATGAAGATGTATTATTAATAAACACTAAATTATTATAGCCCTGCTCCACTGTAAATTTTACAAGGTTTTGCACAAACGGGTCTCTGTCATACAGGGCAGACCGTGTATTACTCATTCCAAAATTCAGATTGCTCTCGATATACCAGCATCCATCAGGTGTAGGGATGAGATCTATGCCGAGTATAACTCCATAAGTATTATTTCGGAGTTGATCATGCCAGAATCCACGATATGCTTCTGATTGAGGAATATTACGTGCATAACATACAGCGAGGTCTCTTGTTTCAATATCTGATTTATATAATAACGAAGCTGACGTTTGCCTGAAATATAGCATGCCTTTCATATGCAAAAGTAATTTATACATTTTATGTATTATATGAGCAATTCCGCTCTGAAAAATCAATCCGGTTAAGCCAGCTAATTTTGAGGCACGATTTAAACCATTTTTCCTAAGCCTGTATTTAAGCTTTGCAAATAATCGAGCCATTTCAATATGCCAGAAGCCTATCTCATGACCTGCCATACTCATTCTATCGTTTGTAACAATAGCCCGTACTATGGCATTTTGCGCATCTAAAGGCAGCGAGTCGAATGCTCCGAGGTACTTCTCGGGCTCGAATCTGTCAGTTAGTTTGAGCTTTTGGGTAAGTGGTATTTTCGTCTTAATAAGGTTAGAAGACATTTTAAATTTGTGCAGAAATTAGCGGTTATTTTCAAATGAAGCTGGATGAAATCTCATTTTTTCTCCTTCTGCAACATTTCTGTTCATCAATATCAACATCCAGAGCAACCAGAACGATTTTGTCCACATAGTATCGCCAAAGAAACTTGTAATGAGTACCCCCCAGAAAGATGCTTTCAGCATAATCGTATTTCCGTCATAACGCATAAGAAACGATTTTATTATTCGGTAATGTTTCAACATTACCCAGCTAAGTAAAAATAATCCTATAATACCTAATTCAATTAAAACTCCCAGATATAAATTATGAGAGCCCTTATAAAGGTTTAACGAAAAAGGAGTAAAACGACTAAATTCACTGTAAACGTTCGCGAAATTGTCCAGTCCCGCGCCGATTGTCCAGTATTTTTCTATTGCAGCCAACCCTGTAGCCCATATTGTCGTCCTTCCAGAGCCTCCGGTTTCTATAGCCTCTTCCCATCTTTGTACAAAGAAATCAGGAACAAATGACATAGAAAGAAGCCCGATGCACAGAAATATTGTTAATAATGTAACTCTTTTTTTCAAAAAAAGGATATAGATAATTGCAACAACAGCAACGCCAAGTAAACCTCCTCTTGAACCGGTAAAAATAACTCCTAAAATGAACAGACTTAAAGCAATAATCAGAATTACTTTGAAAACTCTCATTTTTTGATTTAACATCAGTCCGATGCATATTGAAATGGGAATAATCAGACTAAATGCAAATCTGTTAGGGTTTGTCACACGCTCTCCAAATTCTACTGTGGATCTCATACCATAAAAGGCACCCGTTCCATAATTATATATTGCAAATATCGCAGACACGAGTCCTCCGAACATGATAAGCCATTTAAATATATTGAATTCATTTTCATTGATTTTATAAGACGAGGCAATCAGGTATAAAATTAATAAACCTGCTGCCGTAGAAAATCTGGAATATGTTTTGTCCGGTTCTATTGCCCATAAGATAGATGATAAGGCATAAATGATCATTAATACCCACCAAATAACAACTTTATTTGGTTTTTTTAGTTTCTCCTCGAATATGCCCTTTAAAAATAAGATTAATATTGCCATTATGCCAAGGAACTTAGTCAACGTTGCACCTTTGCTATTCCCCGTGATCGATAATACCGAATCGAAAGGAATAAGAAAAACATATGCTCCAAAGGGGAAAATAAAAGGATTTTTAATACAAAGATATATTAAAAAAGGAATGAATATTGCAGTGAGATAAATCCATTTAGAACTTGCGATAGATTGCGCTATTAACACAATAAGAAATATTCCATATATTATCCATATTATATTTTTTGAGATATCTTTTTTATTTATAGTAGAGCTATTTATTGTCATACCAGCTCATTTAAAACTTCTGAATATTTTCGAGTGATTGAATCATATTTATATTTTTCTGTATTAATATTGCCGCGGTATTTTACCTTTCCTGTCTCTATAAACTCTCTGTAATATTCAAAAAGAATATTCTTTAATGCAAATTCATTCTCTGCGAATTTACCGGCATTTGTTTTTTCCAGAATATCTTTGATAACACCTCCAGAGCCAACAGCAATAATGGGTCTTTTTGCACCAAAATATTCAAATACTTTTCCAGGGAAAATACCTTCTTCATTTTTATTATCCCATCGGAGAATCAATAAAATTTGAGATTCTCTTTGCTTTTTTAAAGCTTCTTCTCTTGGAATAATACCATTTACAGTAACAACTCCTTCTAAATTATATTTTTTAATCTCATCAATAAGCCATTTTTCATTACATCCAAAAAATCTGATCTCTGTTAATTCCTTCTTGATTTTTTTTTCATTAATTAACTCTTCTACAGCTTTAAACAACATTGAGGGGTCTCTTTTTCCATTATACAGTTTGCCTGTATAAGTTATGGTAAATTTATCTGTCAGTTTTACCTGTATTTCCGGAAAATCATCAACATCATACCCGTTTGTTATGCAAAGTATCTTTTTGCTCTTATGAAGTCTCTGAAGCACATTTACAAGCGGGTGTGCAGTTACTAAAACATCAGCATCAGAAAGGGTTTTTAATTCGAGACGCCTCTCGATATATTTAATTAATTTATATTTATTAACATAATGATTCTGAGTCCAGAGGTCACGAAAATCTGCTATCCATGGAATTCTGTATTTCTTTTTCAGTTTACTTGCGATTAGATGCGCTGTTACAGGATAAGAAGTGCTTATCATTGCATCGACTTTCTCCCTTACGAGTAAATCAGAAGCTGAATCGATTGCGTAATTATACCAACCTATGAAATTATCAGGGAATGCAATCACTTCTCTTACAAACTTAATCATTTTACTCTTCCACGTAGAGTAATCAAAATTTTTTGATTCCTGTATCTTCAATTGCTCATGTAGTCCTTTATGGGAATTAAATCCGAATTTTGATTTCACAGAACTGACGATATCTCTATAATCAGTTTCAATAATCCTTATTCCATCTGGAGACTTTCCGGGTAGTTTAGCTACCAATACTACTGGTTCCCATCCAAATAGGGGAAAATACTTTGCCAGTTTATACGGTCTCTGCGCACCCATATTTAAACAAGGCGGGAAATAAAAAGAAATGATTAAGACCTTTTTCATATTTTATAAATGAAATGATACTTTTTCGAGTCTGAACAGGGATTTACTTTAGAATTAAATGATAGAATTTATAATTTACTTTTAAGAATATTTATGTGATAGTCTCTGGTTTCAATTTTATATTCATTTCCGATAGTTCGGAGAACGTCTTTAATCTTATATCTGAGCACCAGTTGATTATATGCTACATCACAGATACGTAAAGGCTTTCCAATCATTTCAGGGTATTCCCCCTCACAGAAAGTTTTCTCGTCAAGCGCCTTCACAAGTAAGTCTCTAATCGGCTGTCCGGATACATTGCCAGAGGCACGGATTATATTCCCCCTCGCTACAGCATCACCTTCTTTATAAAGCATCAATAAATTATCAACAGACTCATCGGGAAATACTTCAAATATCTTCCTCGCTATATAAATATCATCGCCCCTGTTTACCATCTGACCGTCTTTTATTTCTATTAAAGGTAATTTGAGTGCATCCACTGCAATACCAATCGCTTCAGCTTTTCTGTTAACAAATGTCCTGAATATGGCTGCATGCAACAATTGCTCGTCTATAATAAACTCTATACCCTTGAGCATATTAAAGGCTTCTTTCGAACTGAGAACGGCAACATCGTTAATCCTTGACTCTTTTTCGAAACTGAATGTATAGTTTACCTCCGGTTTTTCCGGCTCCTTTGCAATTACTGATATAACCGATGATATCAGACATATGATGGTTAATATAATAACTACGATTCTTTTATATCCTTCCATATTAATACCTCCTTAGCAAATACATAATTCCATGTAAATTTTTTATATCTGTGAGTATTCCTTTCTCTACTGTTCTGACGGCAACTTATCAAAGTAATAGTAATCATACAGGGGCTGATAAGCCTGAAGAATCTGCCAGATTTCCTGATCGCTTTTCTCTTCCCAATAGGCTTTCAGATACCGATAAATTCCCCTTGTATTAGAACTTGCTACTGTGTAAAACATGACACCCCTGTTAAAAGTATCAAGATAGTAAGTGCCGACACTGCAGGAATCATAAAGCATCCTCTTATACTTAAGTTTTACCAATTCAATCTCGAGTTCTTTCCGGAAAAGAATCGTTTTACTTCCATAGTGGGACTTTGGACACACCAGGTTATCTATAGTTGTATCAAAAACTGCAGGGTTGTCCCTGTGAGTTATTTTCACTGCATCAGCCACAACATTGCCGGCAGAAGTGGCATCTGTCAACGTTATTGAGTATTCTCCCGGGTCAAAGTAAAATTCTCCAAGTTTGTTCCACTGGCCGCCGCTTACTGTCTGATTTTTTGTTACTGTTATACTCCCGGAAGAATGGGTTACGGTATAAAGTGCATTAACGGTGTTAGAAGCTGAAGAAGGCCACCAGGCAAATACATCATAATTTCCTGCTTCTGGAATACTGAAATTCCATCGCACCAGCTTGTCTCCCTGACCTGCTGAAGTGTAACAATAATGGCTTCCATAATATCCTGTATCAGACCTTGAGCGTATCCATTTCCCGATAGATTCAAAAGATAAATCCGTATTAGTAATGTAGTACTGCAAGTGGTCATAATTTGAAGGGTCGGGCAAACTTCCATCCGGGGAATACCAGGCCGGCCTGTTAGAATCCGGGAACCTCATTCTCGCACTATTGCGAACAGTTTCAATCTTGTAATATGTGGGGTCTCCCGGCACCTGATAGGTTACAAAATAATTGTAAGGCGGGTCACCCTGTGGATCACCAAAATCATATGGCATTATTCCGTTCGTTCCGTCTTTAAAGACAGGCCACCAGTTCGGATATGCCTGGCTTTCTATTAATCCATAAACACTAACATGTATCCACGGAGAAGAATAGTTAAATATCTTATCGTCATCGATGTAAAAAATGTTGTTGGTCACTTGCTCCTTGCGTGTATAATCCGGGATAAAAACGCCTCCCAATCCGTAATTGGCATGTCCCGTCATGATCATATGTGCATTTTCAGTATATAAAGCTTGCTTCATACTTTCTATGTCTTCAATAATATGAATTATGTAAGTCTTCCCCTGTGCTAAACTTTCATATTTCCATACATCGCCGTCCTTGTAAGCACCCTCATTTTGGAGGAACGATATTAAATCAGGCTTATCACTCGCCGCAAAATATAAAAGGCACACAAAAATGTGTTCTGTGTTCGGGTCTGCAATCGGGTTGGCAATTTCAGCAGTCCTGCTCGCCTCCTGAGACCAGGCACCCTGATTGTCCTGAACCTTGAAATAGATTACATGGTTGCCTTCTGATAAAGCAGATGTGCTGAATGAAGCCGAACTGCTTAATTGACCGTCAATACTCGAGCGCCAGTTGTAGCCTGTTATGGTGCCGTCGCTGTCTGTCCCACTACCGGCAAAGCTTACCGTCTCGCCCGGAAGTGCAGGATTAGGGCTTATTAAATCTATTGTGGCTGTAGGAGCAATATTCCCACCGGGAATGTATACGAACCTTACCGCATCTGCACATGTGCTCGAAGGTCCCGGTTGAGATGTTATTGTTACCCTGTAACTTATCCCTGCTTCAAATGGATACGTGCCAAGAACATTCCACCGGCCACCGTTTAGCTGCTGGTTGATATATACCCTTGTTGTTCCACCGTAGTATTCAATATCAACAGGAATATTGTTACTCCTCGATGACCATGTTGTCCACCACATCGATAACTCATAATTACCACTCTGTGGCGGCACAAAATGCCATGTAAAAGTTGTACCATCACGGCTCCACACAGAATCAACTCCATACGGGTCGGCTGCACCTGATACATCCCATGTCCCTGTCTGCGATGTCGCTGCATCACGGTTATCTATTATTACCTCTGTGGATACACTCCCTATAACTAAAACCTCTGTTACAGGCTCTGACCATGCTCCTTCATTGTCCTGTACCCTGAAGGAAATTGTGTGTGTCCCTGCAGTAAGAGATGAACTTGTAAATATGCCAGAGGTGCTAAGCAGTCCATCTATGCTGGATTCCCAGCGATATGCTATAACAGAACCGTCACTGTCTGTACCATGACCTCTGAATTCAATGGTCTGTCCGGCTTCAGCAGGGTTGGGACTTATAGAATCAATATATGCTGTCGGAGGTATATTACCTCCAGAACCTGAAACATGAACAAATTTTACAGCATCTGCACAGGTGCTGACTGTAGAACCATAGGCAGCAATGATCGTGACTCTTCCTGTTCCGTCAAAGTAATATTCCCCGAGTTTGTTCCATTTGCCTGCATCGAGTTGTTGGTTGATATATACAGTGCTTTTACCGTCACGATGAGTGATATCAACAGCAATGTTTGTTGCCCTCGATTTATATTCCGACCACCACATATAGACTTCGTAAATACCGGCCGGCTGAGAGTTAATTTGCCATGTGTAGGTAGCTCCATCTCTGCTCCAGAGTGAATTTGTCCCATAAGGATATAATCCACCAGACACACCCCATGTTCCTGTATAAGATGTGCCAGGTTGCCCATTATCAATTATGATTTCTTGAATGCCGGTATTCAGTGCAAAAAATGCTTCAATCGTATGGTTATCTACTATATTATTGAATGTATATGAGGTGACAGCCCCTGCTGAACTGCCATCAACCAGCACATCTGCAATATGATAGCCTGTGTTCGGTGTTATTGTGAATGTCTGGTTAGCTCCCTGGGACACGGATATTGCGCCAGAGGGAGAAATGCTTCCTCCGCTGCCTGCCGTAGCCGCAATGGTATATGTTCCATAGACCTCGATAGTAAAACTTTGAATTGAAGAACTCCCAACTCCATTGGAAGCTTTAACGATAACATTGAAGCTACCGGAAGCAAAGGGGGTCCAGCTTATTAATCCTGTATTTGAATCAATTGTCATGCCTGAAGGTGGAACGCCGTCAAAGGTATATGTCGGTGAAGGCTTTCCAATTGCCTGTACATGGTAAGTATAAGGTTCTCCTACTATTGCTGATGTCACAGGATATGTAAAAATAAATGGAGCAAACTGTTCACAGACCGGTAAAAAATCATTCAGTCCATTAAACCATACATCTGCCATCTTGTTGTAACCTGAATTATTAGGATGAAGATTATCCCACATATCGTTTGCATAATCTAAAGCACTTTCCTGATCAACGATCACAATTTCATCTCCGTTAGCTATACGCCCCTCAGCCATTGCCTGAACATTGTTATTAAATTGTGTTGTTGTCAAGCTGTAAGTCTTTCTGTTAATTATACGGGCAAGTACAACCATAATATTTCTACTGTTATCTTGCTCATAGCGGTCGATCTCTTTGAGGATATTCTCAACATCTCCCGGATTCGTGTCCAGAGAATTGGTTCCTATATGGAGAAGAATAATATCTGCCGGATTTTGAGAGAGATAATTATATACATTATTTGCTATATCGCTATCTAAAGCACCAAGGACACCATGATGGTCAATATCAAAAACCGGTTCAGCCAATTCACCATCATGCAAGCTACCAACAAAATCAACATAGTATCCGGCATTTAATAATGACAGATAAAGAGGTTGTCTATATCCGGTTACATAATTAGGAACATGTGGATAATATAAAGGGTCAACAGGCTCAAGTGCCGGGTCATTTCTTCCAAATGTTATTGAATCACCGAGAGGCATAATTCTGACAGGGGATGAACATCCACGGTATCCCAATATCACTCTTGTTTCCGGCGACCAGGCATCCTGATCGTCCTGTACGTTAAAATAGATAATATGTATTCCTTCGGACAATGATGATGTGCTGAATGTAGCTGAAGTGCTCAAAACGCCGTCAATGCTCGAACGCCAGTTGTAAGCTGTTATGGTGCCGTCGATGTCCGTACCATGGCCGGCAAAGCTCACTGTTTCACCGGGCAATGCAGGATTGGGGCTTATAGAATCAATGTAAGCTGTTGGAGGTGTATTACCTGCAGAACCTGAAACATAAACAAATTTTACTGCATCGGCACATGTGCTGACTGTAGAACCATATGAAGATGTAATTGTTACCCTGTAACTTGCCCCTGCTTCAAACGGATATGTGCCAATAAAATTCCAAATCCCTCCGTTAAGTTGCTGGTTGATATATAGCCTTGTTGTACCACCAGAGTATTGAATATCAACCGGTACATTATTACTCCTCGATGGCCATGTTGACCACCACATGGATAGTTCGTAATTGCCTGTTTGTGTTGGCGTAAAATGAAACGTAAAAGTATACCCATCACGGCTCCACACAGAATCAGCACCATATGGGTTGGTTGCCCCTGATATCCACCAGCTTCCTGTCTGTGATGTCGCTACATCACGGTTGTCTATAATGACTTCAGTAGGAATGGTGCCGACAACTAAGGTCTGTGTCACCGGTGCTGACCATGCTCCTTCATTATCCTGTACCCTGAAGGAAATTGTATGGGTACCTGCAGAAAGGTCTGATTTTGAAAAGGATGCTAAATTACTCAGTAATCCATTTATGCTGGATTCCCATTGATAAGCGGCAATGTTTCCATCTGCATCTGTACCATGACCGGAAAAGCTCACCGTCTCGCCAGGCAGTGCAGGATTTGGAGTTATTGAATCTATATACGCTGTTGGAGGTATGTTTGAAGAAATATGCTGGAACCATACGGCATCTGCACACGTGCTGACTGTAGAACCATAGGCAGCTATTATTCTGACACTCCCGCTTGAGTCAAAATAATATTGCCCAAGGCTATTCCATGTGCCGGCGTTTTGCTGTTGATTTATATAAACCCTCGATGTTCCATCACGATGAGTGATGTCAACAGCGATGTTTGTTGCTCTGGAATTATATTCCGACCACCACATATAAACTTCATATGTGCCTGCGGGTTGGGAGCTGAACTGCCACGTATAGGTAGCTCCGTCTCTGCTCCAGAGTGAATTTGTTCCGTAAGGATATAATCCGCCGGACACACCCCATGTTCCTGTATAAGATGTGCCGGGCTGTCCATTATCGATAATTACATCTGCACGGGCATCAAGAAGATTAAAGCTTAAGAATGCAAAAAAGATGACTACAGACAAGGAAACAACACGATTTCTAAAGTTTCTCATAATTATTTATTCCCCCTTTTCCAGTACTTGCCTTCTATATGAAAAATTACATTAATAAGAACCCAAATCCAGCGATAAAGAGATGTCATTCCGAGCGGAGCAAGGAATCTCGTCGTTTGAGAAAAGATTGCCACGCACCTTTCAGGTGCTCGCAATGACAAATATAGCAAGGGATTATGCTGCTTATCGCTGGATTTGGGAAGAAGTTAATATTGTGACAATTCTTTTAGCTGTTTTCCCATCCCACAGTTCCGGAATCTTTGTCTGCACGGAATTTGACATTGCATAGACAAAGGCTTCCCTAATTTTTTCAGGATCAGTACCTGCAAGAATATTTGTTCCGTGCTGCACAGTAACAGGCCTTTCGGTATTTTCCCTGAGGGTAATGCAGGGAATCCCCATTACTGTACTTTCTTCTTGAATTCCGCCAGAATCTGTAAAGATGACCTTAGCTCTATTCATCAGTGCCATGAAATCTAAATATCCAAGAGGTGGAAGGCCATAAAGATAATTTTTATTTTGATGATTTAATGGCTGGAATTCATCATTTAACCATATAATTTTTTTCTCGAGTCCAAAGGCCTGTATTTGTTTTTTTGTTCTTGGATGAACAGGAAACAAAATCGGGATCGATTTAGATATTGCTCCAAGGCAACCAAGCTCTCTATTCAAAGTTTTTTTATCATCAACATTTGAAGGTCTGTGAAGTGTCAGCAGGGCATATTCCTGTATGGCGTCTTTTTGCGGCAGTATGCCATTAAGTCTCGAAAATATTCCTGATTTTTGAACATAAGGCAATATTGACATCAGGCTGTCAACCATGATATTTCCCACCAGAAATATTTTCTCAACAGGAATCCCTTCATTCAAAAGGTTTTTATTTGCATCTTCTGACGGAGTAAAGAGATAATCACTTATCCGGTCAGTTAAAATACGGTTGATTTCTTCAGGCATTGATCTGTCAAATGATCTTAATCCGGCTTCAACATGGGCTACAGGGATGCATAATTTTGCAGAAACCAGTGCACAGGCGATGGTAGAATTTACATCACCGACAACTATTACGAGGTCAGGTTTATGTTCTATTGCAACTTTTTCAAAAGAAATCATAATTTTACCCGTCTGTTCTCCATGGCTTCCTGAACCCACGCCTAAATTGACATCAGGTTTTGGTATATTGAGCTCATCAAAAAAAACTTTAGATAAGCCTTTGTCATAATGCTGACCGGTGTGAACTAATAAGGGAGTTATTTTTTGTTCGGTAACTTTTTTGCTAGTATTATATCTTTCGATTTCTTTTATTAAAGGCGCAATCTTCATGAAATTCGGTCTTGCACCGGCAACTAAAATCCATTTTAATTTGTCGGCCATTTTTTAGAGTTCACTTTTCTTTTATTATTCGAAAATCTGATGATTTGTTCTTACAACTCTTTTCAGTAACCATTTAGGCATCCAGCTTCCTATCCACATTTTGTACCATTTTCTATCATATTTATACGGATATTGTTTTATAAGAAATTGTCTGGCTTCATTATTCTTTCCAGAGAGTATCATTTCAGAAACGTATGATAAAAATTGCTCTCTACTTTTACGCTGCAAAATATTTGAATATGATGAATACTCTTTCGACAAAACATACAAACTATCACCCATCTGTCTCATTCCTTCGATACGATGCGACATTATTTTAGATGCACTTTCCGGAACATCAACTACACGAAACAATGGCGAAGTGAAGATAAGCACTCTGGGTTGAATTAAGGCACTCCGAATCTGAAAATCTGTTATTTCCATCCATCGCATACTTTCTCGAAACCCTCGAATTTGATCTAATAATTTTCTTTTTATGCAAAAACCACTTATATGCCACCCACTGATTGATAATTGTGACGGAGCTTCATCAAAAACTACCTGTTTGCCATTCTTAATTTCGTTTCCTTCAATATCCCGAAAGCTCTTGAATGTTACTTTTCCTCTCGACTCATAATCATAAGCCGATGCCATCCATTCTGCTAATTTCTCCTCATGTAAAAGTTTCATTTCCTGCTCTAATTTATGTGGATAGTAGTAGTCATCTGCATCAAGAAATGTCACATACTCCCCACGTGCCATACTGATTCCGCTATTTCGTGCAGCACCCGGTCCTGCATTTTCCTGCCGATGGAAGCGGATTCTCGGTTCGTCATGGGGAATTTCATTTGAGGAGCCGTCGGTAGAACCATCATCAACTACAATTAATTCCCAGTCAGGAAACGTCTGGCTTATAACACTGTCTACAGCACGCTTCACATAAGGCTGCTTGTTGTAAAGCGGCATTATCACACTGACGAGAGGATATTTAGGCATTATTTTAGCAATTAACAAATCTAAGCCAGCTTTCAGTTGTCTTTCTTCTCTGCTGGTAATCAAGTAACGGGGTATAATTTAACTTAGACACTATTTTTTCCGGAGAATGGTAAACCCGTCGTATTTGAACTCTGATTAATGGATCACTCACATTTATTCCGTTTGTCTCCTTATTAATAATGACAGGCCCCATAAGCTTATGTCTCAATTTGTTCTGAATGTCAGGCTTTTGTCTGAAAAAAATATCAGCGATGAAATTATCAATTTTCTTAAAAGCCGGTAATATTGACATGGCTTTTCTGAACTCCATGGATCTCAGAACTCTTAAATTACCCATAAATCCATTGCTATTTTTCGTCTTTTCAAGTTGCTCCATTACTTCATCACGGGATATGGAAACAAGTTCTCTTTTAATATTTAGAATTTCTTTCAATTCTTCATAAAATTCTTTCCATGTTGTTTTTTCAATTTCGTTAATAAAATATCTTTCACCCCAACCTTCATCGCTTTTAATGGCTGTTAAAATAGCCTCCACAAGATTATCAACATGAACAAGGTTGGCAGGATATCTCCCTTCATCGATCAGTACAATTTCCTTTGAAAGCAGTTTTTCAATTGCACTCATTACAAAGACAGAATAAGGCCCTGAAATATTTGACGGGCAAAGAATAATCGAAGGTACTCCTGATGCATGCAATCTGAAAACCATTTCATCTTGTTTTATTTTCATAATTCCATACGAATTTGATCCTGGTTGCGGGGGTGCTGTTTCGCAACTGCTCCCGGGTGGCGGATTATTTCCATAAATAGCTATACTGCCAATGTGAATAAATTTTCTAACTTTATTTTTTTGAGATGCCTTTATAATATTTTTAAGCCCCTTTATCATCAATGCATTTCCGCCTCTCAAGCAATTTACGACTACATCGTATCCGGATAGCGCTTTATTTACCAGATCAAAATCTAATACGTCAACAGGAGTTAAATTGATTGGTAATCGGGCTAAGCGTGCTGCATTTCCAAAACTGTGTATAAGTGCCTTAAAATTGTAAGTGTTGTCAAAAAAAAGTCGCTCAACAAGAGCAGAACCAACAAATCCTGAAGCTCCAAATATTGCAATCCTCGGTTCAAACATGTTCACTTACCGCCGCATTTTTATATATGATCCATGGTTCATCAAGTTGTAAACGTTTTTTATACATTTCTTCGATAAGTTTAACAGAGCGTGCGGCAAACCAACCATCAATTGTAGGTTTGCCCCGTTGGTGAATGTTTTCAGCAAATTCTTCTATTTGTCTTTGAAAATAGTCTATTTTTTGTTCGTTATCGGTAATTGTATTAGAATATATCTCCATTTTTATGTCCAGATCATTTTTAGGCGATAAGCTAATTCTTTCTGTTTCCGACTCACTCAATTCGCACACATAGCTTTCAGCGTCCAGAATAAACTTATTTTTTAATTTTGTCGTTTTAGACATAAAAAAAGTTCCTGTAAATACTCCTAATTTGTTCTCAAAAAATAATTCTGCTTTGCAATTTGCCTCAACACCGCCATAGCTGTCGTCTCTATAAATAATTTCTTTCGGTTCTCCAAACCAGTAGAGCATTCTATCAAGAAAATGAGTACCTGAAACAACTAAAACACCACCTCCAGATTTTTCCCGATCTAAATTATATCCGGAAACTGGTGCCCAACCTCCATGTGTGCCAAACTCATAATGAAAATGATTGATTCTGCCAAAATAAGCTCTGTCAAGCAATCGTTTGAACATGATAACACTGGGGTAATAGCGAGTTCTATATCCCACAGATATAAAGGCATTATTAGTCTCAGCAAGTTTACAAAGTTTTATTGCATCTTCATAAGTGGTGGTAATTGGCTTTTCAATTAATACGGGAACCTTTTTTTCCAGTATTGCTTTAGCTATGGGATAATGCGTATCATTTGGTGTAGCAATAACAACGCCTTCAACCTCGTCGATAATTTCACTTAAGTTTCGACTGATCTTACAATTCAGGGCAAATGTATTTCTCAGAACCTCAGCATTCTCAATCTGGCTATCCACCAAAGCGATGAGGTTGATCTTAGGAGACCTGAGTGCCGCAGGCAGATGCGCTGACCTGGTTATCAATCCACATCCCACAATGGCAATCTTCGCCGCATTGTGCATTATTTTGTCCTCCTGATTTATCAGGCAGATAGGTTTCACTTTTACGATTGACCCAATACGAATCTTCTAACAGGGAGCCTAACTGAAGCATACCATTGATATTTTAATTTCCCTGTTAGATCTAATAACGATAACCCTCTTTTCAAATAATCTCCGGGAACTGAATGTGATGGTCTGTCGCCGTTCTTTTGAAGACTTGCAATTTGCTTGAGTACGTTCAACATTCTGAATTGTAATCTTTTTTTCAAATCGTTTCTGTCTGATGTTATAGCATTTAAATGTTTCTCTAATAATAAGAATCTGCTGTATTCTCCTAAAAAGTTATTTGCCCATAGCTGATTATGTCCCATGCGATAGTAAGATACAATTTCAGGCACATATACGATCGGCCCGAGCTGACCTAAACACGCAAAAAAATCGGTATCCGAGCAGCCATGAAAAAACCTTGCATCATCAAACCATCCGATACATTCCCCGTCAGCTCTCTTGAAAAGAGTGGTATGCGGCAGGGGTGTCACAAAGGGCCACAAAACTGCCTTGTATCCGTCCTCTATTAAGGTCGGCTCTCCGTTTTCCGCATGGATATTGAATTTGCTCCGCTTGCCTGTTGAGTTACCTTCAGCATCTATATAAACCCAGTCCCCTACAGCTAATACCGCATCCGGATAACGGCATAGCGCTTTATAAAGACAAATGATTCTATTTGGCGGCATCAAATCATCATCATCCTGAAAAGCAATATATTCTCCCTCTGCAAGTTTGCATCCAATAGTACGGGCAGCAGCTATTCCTTTGTTTTCCTGCCGGTGATAGCGTACTTTATTACCATAGCCTTCGATCAATTCGCCGGTATTGTCTGTTGACCCATCATCAATTATTAATATTTCAACCGGTCTGTACTGTTGTGCAAAAATACTTTCCATTGTTCTTTCAAGCATCTGCACTCGATTATAAGTACAAACTACTATCGAGATAAGAGGATTATTCATCGGGCACTGTTTCAATGATTGAATTTTATCAGGGTTTTCCATAATTATATTTCCAGCAATCGAGTTTCCGTTGAAGAACATTTTCTAATTCTTCTTTTTCAGGCAGATAGATTGATCGTAAAAATTCTATATCTGTTTTTTTAACAAACAAAGGATTTAATAGATTATCGAGACCATTAAACAAATTAGATATCGCTCTGGTAACGATAATTTTACCCGACAATTTACCCATATAATAATTTAATAATAATTGAGACCACCCTAAGCTCTTATAAACGGCTTTTCTTGTATTAATGGGTTTAAACTCTATATCAAGATTCAAAAAACTAAAAACATCTTTCAGGGTTTCTTCCGGCCGTTTTATAATATCTTCTTCGAATATATAAACTCGCATTCTTTCTGATGGTACAAATTGTTTCCATAACTTGATATATTTAGCATAAAAGCCATATTCAAGTATTCGCTTTTTGGGAAGACTCATAGCTGTTTTCTTTAATGCAGAAAATGGTGAAATAGATTTCACTCTTATCAGGTGTTTATAAGCAGATATAGCTCTCTGGACAGGGTCTCTTAAAAGAATAATAATTTTTATGTCGGGCAGTTCTTGTGTAATCAATTCCGGAATCTTTGGCAGTGAGTAATCATACTCCAGATTATTTGATGAATTGTACCAGTAGGGTACGTAATCATATAGATATGTTGTTGATGCCTCTCCTGTTACTTTGTATGGGTCTATCTGAGTAAAGTGACTATAATACCATTCTTTCCCTTTGCCGAAGATTTCAGAAGAGCCAAAAAAATCGATCTCTTTCTCCAGAGGTAATCCAGTTCTTGGGTGCTGTTTCAGCATTGCCCAAAGCCATGTCGTACCGCATTTTTGTGCACCAATTATTAAGAAATCAGGTTTGATAATGCTGCTGGATTTTGTTCTCGACATCCTGAATATCTACTTATTAAAAAATGCAGTTAATGAAGAACCCTGTGGCAAGACTGGAATATCGAGTTTAACAGGAATTATATAAGACTCTGATACAGTGACACCAATTCGTCATTCAATTTATTAATATCATAATGCTGTGTAACACGATTGCGTCCTGCTCTGCTAAATTCCGGCAATATATTTTTATGCTCAATAAGATATATTAATTTCTCTGATAAAGCATTAGTATCTCTCTCTGGGACAAGAAATCCGGTTATTCCATCTTGAACAAGTTCAGGTATACCGCTATGATAAGTACTTATTACAGGCAATCCCATTGCCATTGCTTCCATCAGTACAACGGGGATTCCCTCCTGATCGCCATTTTCAGCTGTCACACTTGGTGCTAACAGAATGTCCGATTCTTTCATTAATTGTACTATCTCTTCCTGTTTTTTCCAGCCAAACAATTTGATATTGTCTCCAACCTTCAATTCTTTTATTAAATTTTCAAGTTCTCCTCTTAAAGGGCCGTCACCGGCTATTCTGTATTCTATATCCGGGTATTTATTAAGAGTTTTTGCAACTGCGAGGATGCCATATTTTACACCTTTTTTTTCAACAAGGCGTGCAACGGTAAGCAAACTTATTTTGCCATTTTTCCCGGGCACATGTGGAGAAAAACTGAATTTATTTGTGTTTATACCCATTCTGTGGACAATAATTTTATCTTCATTACATCCCAATCTGATTAATTCATCTTTCCATCTATAACTTACCGGGCAGAACACATCCCCGTTTTTAAAAAGATATTTATAGATATTTCCATTCCTCCTGATATATTGTGTTATATCATAAGCATGGAATGTTGTAATCAATCTACTTTTAAAAGTTCCCGTATCTTTCAATAAAGCACCGATGATGCCATTTGGACCGAAATGACAATGGATAATATCATATGGACCTTTATCGAAAAAGGGTATAATTTTGAATAAAATGCTTAATGAAATGGCTTCTTTTGCAAACTTAAACATATTCAATGCGTTCAAAAGAGGTACAGGTTTCTTATAAAAATTATTTAATAAAATATTCATGCCTCTCACAAGACGAAGAGTCTTATTTGCCGGTATCTTTTGATAAAAATCTCCATAATAAAACGTACGGGTTAATAAGTTATATCTATTTATATCGGCGTGCATCTCAGTTTCATTACCGGGACCATAAGCATAAATATCAACTTCATGTCCTCTATCTATCAGCCCTGTAATCTGATTCAAAATAAAGGTCTCAGAAAGGCGGGGAAATAAACTTACAAAAATGGCAATTTTCATATCTTAGCGGATTTTCACACTTTGTCCTGTATATTAAGGTTTCTGAGCTACCAGATAATACCCCAATGGAAAGCTCTGGCGGGTTTTCATATGATAATTTTTTGCGAACTGTGTGTTCAAAATAAAATGGGATAACCTAAGAATTATATTCGATAAAGTTCTGAAGCGTCTAACATTCTTCGAGATAATATCAATAATAATTTCTGGTATACCGCCATAAGAGTTCAATTCTACTACAATTAATTTATTATCCTTGCAAAACTTTTGCAGAGCATATCTTGTATATCTGAAGTAATCATGAGGTTCCTCGTGTATCCAGTAGTAAAATGGCACAGCAAGAATGAGTTTTCCGTTTGGTTTTAATAATCTTGCCATTTCACCGAAAAGCTTGTGCGGTTCAGCAATATGTTCCAGAACGTCGGTGCACAGAATCGTATCGAACGTATTACTTTCAAGGGGAATGAAATTATTAAAATCGGTCTCATAGTCAAGATATGGATTTTTATTCCAATCGATACAAATATTGTCAGTAACATATTCCCTATAGACATCATACAAGGGTACATTTCCACAACCAAGATCCAATAGCACTCCGGTCGCATGTTTTTTCAGAAGATCATGATAAAGTTCTCCAAGAATACCGGTAATAAAGCGCGAACCGACGCTAACATGCATGGTATTATTATTAGGAACACATCCGGATTTTGTTTTTACAAATTTGGTTGGCTGCCAGGTATTTTTATTTTTCATTGAAATTTAAGGTATTCAAATACAACTATTTTCCTTTATGATCTTCTTTACTCTGCGAAGTCCTGAATAGAATGGAGATTTGAAAAACAAATCATGCATGGGAGGTGGATAACGGTATTGAAATTTTTTGAAAACAATAGAATATGCAAAAAAACGCCGCGGGAATGTCTTAACTGATTGCGCCCTGTTATAGCATAATTTAGCGAAAAACTTTAAACCTTCAGTTTTAATCATCTCTTTATTGTTTGTTACTGCCTCGCACATTAAATCCAAAAGAGCTATGAATTCGTCACACCAGTGGCCTACTTTAGCAGCAAAAGTCAGTTCGAGAGGATGTTTTCGGAAACTCGCCTTAACATCATGTATATCTATTCTGCCAAATTTCTCATTGAGTTTTACAACAGCAAAAGCATCCTGCAAAAGGTTATGTCGTGATCGAAATCCGCCAATTTCTCTTAATCTTCCAGTATTAAATAACGTGCTGCAAAGATATGATAAGGCAGTTTTGTTGTGAAACCATGCAAGGAAGAAATCTTCCGTTGAGAAGCCTGCAACCATATTTGGTATTTCATTGATCACTGAATCTTGGGAGTCAATTATGCGGGTGCCAGTTCTTATAATACCAACAGCTGTTTTAAATTGAGAGGCTCTCATACAGGTTTCTGCGAAATCATTATCAATGAGATCATCATCATGCAATAATAAGAAATATTTTCCTTTTGCCTGTTTGAGACAGAAGTTGAAATTATTATTTGCGCCGATATTTTCTTTCTGTCTGAAATAACGGATGCGTTTATCGTTAAAGGTACTTACGACCATTTCCGTATTATCCTGGGAACAATTATCAGAGACGATTATCTCAACATTTTCGTAGGTCTGGTTCAGTGCGCTTTCGATTGCATCCCTTAGAAAGGCATCTGCCCGGTTATACGTGGGTGTGGCGATTGTAACCAACGGTTGAGTTTTATTAATCATCCGCAGGAATCCATCTCTGGTCAGTATCATCCCATTTTTTAACAACTTTAGCGGGTGCTCCAACTGCAATACATCTGTCAGGAATGTTTTTTGTTACGACACTATTTGCTCCTATAATCGAGAATTCACCGATAGTAACACCTGGTAATATGACTACGTTTTGCCCGATCCAGCAACCTCGTTTGATTCTGATAGGTGCAATTCTGAAAATATTTTGATATTTATATGGTTCGTTTGCATTTTCATATCCATGTAAACCATCCGTCATGTTTATATTTGAGGCAAACATAACGTCATCCTCTATAATAATTTCTTGTACTGCTGCAATTTGAAGATTACCAGTAGATGTTACTCTATTACCAATGATAATTTTAGGCTTGAATTCCTGTATTTTATGTTTTTTATCCGGATGTCTCATAACAGGGCTGGGATATTGAGCAATAGCAGTCAGAAGAGAACCGGGACCTATATAGATATTGTCACCTAAAAATATTTCCTCTGGATTTGCTATCCTCCTCGGCAGGTCAATTTTCAAGTTCGTGGGTTTATTACCGAATTTTGGCAATGTTGCTTTTTCGATTTCAGCTCTGACTTCATAAAGCAAAATACCAAGTGGAACTAAAAATTTTCTGACTGATTTCCGGAATAATCTTTTCAGAAAATTCGGAATAATTTTCATAAGCGAATCTGATCACCTGGAACTTGCGTAAATATATAAAACCGAATCGCTATTAAAGGGAGGGGTAAAAGACTTTGTGCTTCCATTTGCTACAAAATCTCCTGTTGAGACAACAATCGAACCTGATCCTGGATTAAACCACTCATAGCTGTAAGTACCTGCAGCAAGCTTCACAGAGAATGTACTGTTTAATATTGGTTGGTATATAAGGTACTCCACACCAAGGTTTGCTAAGCAGTATGAAGTTGACGAAAGGTCACTAAAGGGTTTCATATCTTTAAGATTCATTTTCTTGGCATATGCGAGAGCATATCCCATAGCTTTCCGTTGCTCCCAACGAATGGGATAATTAAAATCTTGCCAGGATTCATTGATCGATGCGTAAGGCCATGGAGCAATTGAATCCATATAAATTGGATTGTATCCTCTGAGGAAGCTCTTCCAAGCCCAATGCCTGCCAGAAGGTCTGGGTGAAATGTGATCCGTATCAAGCAGTATGACCTTACTTCCGTCATTGACAGGTGGGTCATTGCCATAATCAGGGAGGCTACCTGATTTTCCTCCTGGAGATATCCAATCTGCGGGACTATTAAATAGTGGTTTGTTTAAATCGTTCCAGAGTGGATATGCCGCTGTCATGCCGACCGGATGCTGTTTTGGTTTGCTTGACTCATAGCTTTTTATATATTTAATCATATAGTATTGCCAATTTGTAGAATCAGAGGAAGGATTGATTTCATTTCCTATTTCGTAAAGGACATTGTCTAAATCATTGACAGTATCTACTATTTTTCGGATATAAGACTTCTGTATAGCTTTGATTTGAGGATTCTCAAGACTATAGTATTCAAGACCGGTTCCATCCTCATTTAGGTCTGCATCGATTTCGTTAATATTATTGGCAACATTAAAAGGGTGGTAATGCCATGTATTACCATAAGTCATATCACCAGAAAAGAGCATTATGCTTATATATATTCCCTTGTCTCTCGCAGCAATAACTCTTGACCGCAGGAAATCGAAATAAGCTTGGTTAAACTGGGTTAAATCAAATTTGGGCTTTCCATCATTTGCACTACCTGGACCTGTTCGTTTAAAAGGCACCGGATCAACGATAACAATACCATTGGGTCCCTCTCCTTGTGGATGTTCCCACATCCACAATCGAATGAAATTGTGATTCCAGTTTATGAGATAGTTTAGATAATTTTCATAGTCAAAATTATCCCATGATACTGGTCCAAAATGAATCTTACCATTAGCCCATGTATGTGAGCCAGTAAGATATATTGCCTTACCGCTGTCATCCGTAAAGTAGCGGGGATTGTCTGGATTTATCCTAAGAACTCCAGAAAAAAGATGCCCATCGACTGACAAAACTTTCTCTGACGAACTTCGATCACATCCTGTGAACATGAAAATGCTCACGCAAAGCATTGTGATGAAAAGGGCTACTTTATTCTGAATCACGTATTTTTTACTGCTACCACGAACTGAAGTTCTGTCCGGTCACATTCGCATTGTTCACTGTTACAGACCTGTCCGCCGGAGTAAAACTGTAACCTGCCTTGCCGGGTGTTATTGTATAGTTTCCGTTCGCTAACCCTGTAAAGGTATATCTACCAAACCTGTCTGTATTCACTGTCCGGCTGGCATCTCCACTCAACGTCACTGTTACATCCGCAAATGGCCTCAATTGCAAGGTTATGGTGCCGGATATCGAATAGTTGCCTGCTACTCCCGTATATGTTCCGCTAAAGTTTTGATCACTTAGATTCCCATTATTTATCGTTACAGCCCTGCTTGCCGGAGTGAAGGAATACTCTGCTAAACTGGGCGCTATTGTGTAATCTCCGTTTGCTAATCCTGGAAATGTATAATTTCCGCTGCCGTCAGTTGTGGTTGCGGCAACTGCGCTTCCACTCAGAGCAACCGTAACACCAGGCAATGGATTGCCCGCATTGGTTACTGTTCCTGAAATACTGTAGGTATCAACTACTAAAGATCCGTAGCTAGCCGCGAAGTTCTGTCCGGTTACATTCGCATTGTTGAGCAATACAGGTCTAAACGCCGGAGTAAAACTGTAACCTGCCTTCCCGGGTGTTATCGTATAGTTTCCGTTCGCTAACCCTGTAAAGGTATATCTTCCAAACCTGTCCGTTTTGACCGATAGGTTTGCAGCTCCGCTTAATGTCACGGTTACATCCGCAAATGGCCTCAATTGAAATGTAACAGTGCCTGATATGGAATATCTGCCCCTGAATTCCGCTGTCACAGTTTTAGCAGCATTTATTGTAATCACACATTGACCTGTGCCTGAACAGCCGCCTCCGCTCCAGCCGGCAAAGACAGAATCTGCATTTGCACTGGCTGTCAAAGTGACAACTGTTCCAAGTTCATAGTCCTCTGTACAATCTCCGCCAGCTATGCCATTTGTAATAACGCAATTTATACCATTTCCAGTAACTGTACCCGATCCTGTGCCGGAACCATTTATAGTAAGAGTATGTGTATCAGCAAGTTCAAACCCTGCAGTAACGGTTTTATTACTGTCCATTGTCAAATTGCATGAACCCGTACCTGAACAATCGCCTGACCAGCCTGAGAAAGTTGAGCCTGAGTTGGCAGATGCAGTCAGTGTTACATTCGCCCCGGGATTAAATGATTCTGAACAATCTCCACTTGTTGTTCCATTAGTAATAGTGCAATTGATGCCAGAACCGGTAACTGTGCCTGTCCCGTTCCCGGACCCGCTTACAGTAAGTGTGTAAGAAGGCATAGTGCAATATCCTGCGCCGATTGAGCCTGATACATAATGTTCTTGAATCTCAGACAAAGACAATGCCTTGTTATATACAGCTATTTCATCAATTGTCCCAATAAAGTGATAACTATTGGTCAGATGTCCTATGTTTAAAGGAGCCGTAGAATCAAAACCTGTTGAGTATACAACATCCGCTGAATCTTCCTGCATGCCATTTACATAGATTCGGATTTGGTCTGGGTCTGTACTGGCATCCCTTACTGCGACAATGTGATGCCAATTACCATCAGTTACATCTGTAGTTCCCACGACTCCGCTACCAGAGCCTCCTTTATACAAATAGAATGCAGACTGGCCTCCATCTATACATCCTACCCACCAGTGAAGGGAGGTTGCACTGTCATCTCTGCCTACAATAACCTGGTTCCCAGAACATGTGCTTGCAGCATCTGTTTTCATCCAGAACTCGATGGAAAAACTATCAGTTACGCCCCAGTCAAATGTGCCATCATCGACTGCATTTACCTGATTACCTGAACTAAACTGTTGTGCTCCGTCGATTTTGCCTATTGTTGGGGTCGGACAGTTGGTACAGGTAGCATTGTTGCCCCCATAAAAGTCTACATATGGTTGTTTATCCTCATCCAGCGTCCAGTAATGACTCATGTCTGATGGACAGGTTAATACCTGTATTGTGAAGCTCTGCTCGTCATAACCCTCGGTGTTAGTTGCTTGAACAGTTACATCGAAAGTACCAGCAGCCAACGGAGTCCATTGTATAAGTCCCGTATTTTCATTTATGGTCATCCCCGATGGAAATGTGATTAAGCTATATGTTGGTACCGGATTACCAATAGCTTCCACGTCGTAAGTGTATGGTTGTTCCACGACGGCTAAGGTCACGGGATCCGAGATAATGACCGGTATGCCCTGGCTACATAATGGTAAGAAATAATTTAATGCATTCAGCCATACATTTGCCATCTTGTCATAACCGGTTTGATTTGGATGAAGGTCGCCGTCCATATCATCTTCGTAATTAAGGGCACTCTCCTGATCAACTATGATAATTTTATCTCCAGCAGCTTTACGAATATTGGCCATTGTTTCTACTGCATCATTGAAATTTGTAGTCTGAACGTCCTTCCCATCCGTTCTGCTAATTATGCGTGCAAGGATAACGGTAATGTCCTCATTATAGTCATCAATCTCATCCAATATAGCAGCAACTTCCTGAGGATCCTCATTATTCCCTGATATGTCATTTGTCCCAATGTGAAGCAATGCAACGTCTGCAGGATTTAAAAGAAGCCAACTAAATACTTCTGCTGCAACCTCATCGGCTCTGTAACCAAGATGCCCCTCGTGGTCGATATCAAAAGATGGAATAGCTAATGAGCCAGTTTGTAAGCTTCCTACAAAATCAACATTATAACCTGCTCCTGTCAGATCTAAAAAAAGTTTTTGACGATACCCTACATTGTAGTCAATATCTGTTAACGTATTATTGCCCCAGGTTATCGAATCGCCGAGCGGCATAATTCTAATAGGCATAGTACACATATCGCAATAGCCGCGTATAATGTAATAATGCGATGGAATCTCCGTGTCCGACAATGCCCTGTTGTATAAGGCTACTTCATCAATTGTTCCCGCAAAGTGATAACTATTAGTCAGATGTCCTATGTTTAAAGGAGCCGTAGAATCAAAACCTGTTGAGTATACAACATCCGCTGAATCTTCCTGCATGCCATTTACATAGATTCGGATTTGGTCTGGGTCTGTACTGGCATCCCTTACTGCGACAATGTGATGCCAATTACCATCAGTTACATCTGTAGTTCCCACGACTCCGCTACCAGAGCCTCCTTTATACAAATAGAATGCAGACTGGCCTCCATCTATACATCCTACCCACCAGTGAAGGGAGGTTGCACTGTCATCTCTGCCTACAATAACCTGGTTCCCAGAACATGTGCTTGCAGCATCTGTTTTCATCCAGAACTCGATGGAAAAACTAACGTCATTAGCCCAATCGAAAGATGCATCAGGAGGCACATTAATGCCATCAATGATTCCGTCGAAGACTAATGCATTTTCAATCCTGCCTGGATTTGTAGAAGTTGTAAAGTCAGGGCAATCAGACCCTCCAGAGCAACTGGCATTAATTCCACCCACAGAGTCTGAAAATGACGTGCCGCTGGTTTCGTCAAGATTCCAATAGTTGGTTATGTTAGGGACACACTCTTGGGCCTGAGATGAACCACAAATAACAAGTAAGAAACACAGCATACTTAAAGCCATATTAGCTATTTTTAAAATCCTCAGCCTATTCTTCTTATACATTTTTTTTATTACCTCCTCAATATTAATTATTTATTCTTTCTGATATTGATTAATTGTTCTTTTTATTCACAGATATTAGCAGGACATCCGTCTGGATTGTAGTATGTATCCCATTGTAAAAGGGGTCTCACAACTCCTCGCATTGATCCGGCATATTCACCTCGTGCTGAATTGCCATCAAGGCTATCAATGACCTGAAAAGCAACCACTTCCCTCTCACAAACATGTATGGCAGGTGGTTTAAAAGTGTTTATGATTGCAGTAACAAAAACTGTCCCTTCTGATAAAAAATTACCGGGAATTACGGCGTAACTGATATAATGTCCTTTTAGCCGCGGGCGATTTTTCCATGCGGAATCTGAATCTATAGTTGTAAACATTTCCACACCTTCTTCGTTAAAAAATACAAAACAAGGTGCCAGAATACAGTCCGACTTTATCACATAATATTCGATTTCAATTTTAACCGATCGTCTGATATCTATAGTGTCTGTTATGCAGCCGTCTTCCGCTCGTATCCTTATTGCTTTTAGACGAACAAATTCATCACCCGGTGCTTCTGAAAGATCAGTCCATAAATGTTGAGCACCTGTCCCTTGTGCAGAATTTAAATATACACTTACAACCTCATATGATGACCCATCCTTTAACAATATACCTTCATTGAGTAAAATTACTCGCTCACATAGACGTGTAATAGCAGACATATTATGAGATATAAATATTACGGTACGGCCTTCGTGTCCTACGGCTTGCATCTTATTTATGCACTTTTTCTGAAAACGGGCATCTCCTACTGCCAGAACTTCATCTACAAGTAAGATTTCCGGCTCTAAATGGGCTGCAACTGCAAATGCAAGTCTCAGATACATACCACTGGAATAATGCTTAACAGGAGTATCGATAAATTTTTCAACTTCAGCAAATGCCACAATTTCATCGAATTTTCTTTCGATCTCGAGCCGTTTCATGCCAAGTATTGCGCCATTAAGATAAATGTTTTCCCTTCCGGTAAGCTCAGGATGAAATCCTGTACCTACCTCTAATAAAGAGCCAACTCGCCCATGAATTTCAGCAAATCCTTTTGTTGGCTCTGTAATGCGTGACAGTATTTTAAGTAATGTGCTTTTCCCGGCACCATTACGCCCGATTATACCAACAACTTCACCTTGTTTAATTCCAAAACTCACATCTTTAAGTGCCCATATGGTTTCATCCAGTTCGGCAGCACCAGTTGCCTGTCCACGCAATAATTTGCCAGCTTTTCTGAATGGTGAAATAAAGGCGTCAGCTAATGTATCACGGAGAGTCTTATAACTTTCCTGATTTTTGCCTATATAATATTTTTTGCTGAGGCCTTCGACTCGGATTGCAATGTCATTCATTTAAAAACCCTTTTTAGACTGTAGACTGTGGACTATAGACATTAGACTTTGGACTTTTCAATATAATTTATTAATGCACGTAATGTCTTGGATGTTTAGCAAGGAATCTTTATATTTCTGGTGTTAATAATTGAATTTCTTCTATAAAATCGAAATGCTTACGGTTTCTCGTTACAAGAACCATCTTTTTCACATAAGCGGTAGCTGCAATCAAGGAATCTGATTTATATAAGGGGCTGCTGGAATATTTATTTAGAAATTCAGATGCTTTTATGGCTATAAGTGGATCAACCCTAACTATTCTCATTGTCCTTAAGAGGTTTAAAATCCTTTCCTTTTGTGCAGTGCTATTACAGGCTGATAAAAGCTCTTTTCGGGTAATAGATGAATAGTAAAAAATACCTTTTGTTTCTTGAAAAAACCTGATAACTGTCTTTTTCCCACGGAGCCAATCTATTAAGATATCCGTATCAACGAGATAGTTCATCCTATGCTTTCTTCAGCTTCGGATATAATGTCAGAAAGGCTTTTCTTATTAGACTCCTCTCGGATTTTATTTACATACTCAACACTATTATCTGGCAAATCAGTTCGCTCAGCCCATATCCCGTATCCATATCCTTCTGTGGGAAAAGGCGATATAACAGCTTGATTAAAAAAAGAGTCTATTACTGATTTTGGCACTCTGTATTCCTTGCCTATTTTAATAGCAGCAAATTCCCCTTCTTTAATCAATTTCATAATGTATCTCCTGGATACTTTTAATATCCTGGCCACCTCTTCTATTGAGAAAACGTCTTCATAATAGGATACATTACTCATGTTTATCACTCACTTTTACCTGTGTTTATTTGAATTTGTTTTATTATATCTAAAAACACTGTACAAAAGCATCCTCGACCCCTTGAATCCTTTTACCTAAACAACATCTGCAAAAGTCTTTTCCATTCTTCTGAAGTATAGGGCACCGCTGATTAATAATGCTAATGCTATTACGGAGGAGACAATAATGATTGCGCCGGGAGCCGTGTCTGTTCCCAGCAGAACCCAGCGGAAACCTTCGACAACTCCCACCATTGGATTGATACCATATATTGTCCGCCACGGCTCTGACAGAAGACTACTCGGATAGGCTATAGGTGTTGCAAAAAGCCACAGTTGAGTCAAGAAAGGTGTTATATACCGAACATCACGGAATTGAACATTCATGGCAGAAAGCCAGAGGGATACTCCAAGAGAGGTGACTAACGCAAGGATTAACAGCAGCGGAAGCCAGAACACATTGGTTGTGGGTACAAAACCAAAATAGATCATCATTCCAATAAGCATGATAAATGCTAATATAAAATCGACTACCCCGGATAATACGCTTGCAATTGGTAAAGCAAGACGCGGGAAGTATATTTTCTTAATCAGGTTAGAACTTCCAACAAGACTGTTAGATGCATGGTTTAACCCGTTGGCAAAGAAAGTCCACGGTACCAGGGCAGCATAGGCAAAAATTGGATATGGTATTCCATCAGATGGAATCTTGGCCAGACGGCCAAAGAAGAGGCTGAAGACAACCATCGTAAAAAATGGCTGGATAATTGCCCATGACGCTCCGAGTACGGTCTGTTTATACCGAACTTTAATATCACGCCAGATAAGGAAATAAAGCAGTTCCCTATATTCCCATAACTCTTGGATTTTTAGAGATACCCAGCCGCTGGATGGTTGAATACGAATTACCGGTATTTCGCTCAAAATATGGGGTGTCTTTATGTCTTGATTCATATCGTCGTGCAATTAATTTTCACATTAACCCGAAAAATTCATTTAAAATAATCCAGATGTTGTGAAAAATTTCTTTTTCGATACTTTAGTGTACCTTAACATACGTTACCCATGTACGTTACTCGTTATTCGTATAATTACAAAATATTCTTTTTCTTTACGGTCACGGGGAACCGACACGAAACACGAATTTTTTGAGCAATGTCTGCATTTTTCGGATTAAGTGTATAAGTGATGTAAACATTGCTCCGCAGCGCGTTGACCACTCAACAAAGAATCATCTGTCCATAAGTATTTCCACTCGGCAAAACGGCCCGCACGTATAACACCGATACTATCTAAAAATGAATTGATTTTGTCTAAGGCAGATTGTCTATTATGATCAAAAATAACGTTTGCCCATGGAATGTATCGCACATGAACAGAAATGACAGCTTCCCGGCTTTCAAGTAGTCCCATTTCAATGAGTTCAAGTTGTACTTTGTAGATAACGTCTTTATAATCTTTAGGTAAAGGGCTATACGCAGATCCATAGACTTCCACCTGAATACCGGTTGTTTCATATGGCGCATTATTGGGAGAAAATCCCTCGGTGAAACTGATTCTGGTACTCAATTTGTCTTCGTCATAAACGTATATCCAGTGATTATTTCGTTTTCTTTCATGACTTGCGGCTATATTAACCAAAAGTAGATTAGTACATCTTAAGATCGAGGCAGCTTCATGTATTTCAGCAGGAGCATCTACAGAACACATAATAAGTGTTGGAAGCGGAATACTTGAAACGAGAATATCATATCCTATTTGGGTTCCATCGGAGAAACCAAGTTTCCGAGTTCTAAAATTAATAGTCTGCAGAGTTTTATTGCAGATAATTTGAGCGCCATCAGCTAACTTTCGGGCAAATGATATAAAACCACCTTGAGAAGGATATCTAACCTTTGTAACATAATAGGTATTATGACCAAGCGGACCTTTAAAACCATTTTTGACATCTTCAATATCTGGATAATATACTCTCGGCCCTATCCAGTCAACCCCTAAATTAACAGGATCAGTAGTCCAATATTTACGAGTATATGCGGCAGGGAACACATCAGCAAAAACAGGACCAAAAGCCTGATAAAGCCAATCTTGGTAACTACGTGGGTTTGTTAGTTGAGTTTCTTGAAATCTGGAATATAAAAAACTATCAAGGCATTTTGTACGCAAAGGTTCAGGAAGTTGATAAAGATTACATTGTGCGGGATGATCAATCCAATAGCCCTTAAAAAAATTATTAACGTGAACCTCATACTCCTCAAATTCTTGATTGACACTTTCCTCGAAGATGCTTCGTACATATTCGTTTTTGGTAAATGAAATGTGGGGACCCATATCCCAAGTGAAACCGCTACAAAAATCACTATAAATGAGACCGCCATAGTATGGCTTTGCTTCATAAATAATACAGCTTTCATGACCGAGGTGAAAGGATGTGCTTAATCCTGCCAAACCGGCACCAAGTATTGTGAACTTATTTGTTTTTTTCATTGAATTTTTAAATCCTCAAAAAGAATAATTCAAAAAACTTTTAATATATTCTATAAAAATTTTTTAAAGACAGATAGCGGGGAAAAAAGTCTTATCAAAAAAATTGTTTTTAGTAAAAAAGTATTGCTGATCTTTGCCGTCCCATTTAAAAAATATACAGGATTTTGTTTAATACGTAATAGTCTGTAAAACTTATTTTTGTCTTTCTCTTTTAAAGCTGTTTTAATAAGACCTCCGATATTGTGGTTAAGGCAAATCAAACTCTTATCCTTTTTGTATATGGTTTCAAGAAACCGAATATAGTATTCTTTTATATTGGATAGATTTCTACTCATATTAGATTGATGTACTCGATAATACATTCCAACTATAGGAGTATATATAAAGGTTATCCCCTGTAATAAAATATTCACAAAAAGTTCCTGGTCTCCGAAGGCTTTAAAGCGTTCATCAAACATTTTTTTATTGAAAACAGTCTTTTTAAAAAGCGTACTATTCATATGGAGTGGAATGTTAGGTCTAAAATACCATTCCATAGTTCTTTTAATTAGTTGTTTATTGGTTAAGTTGCCAATAGTATTGGTAACTCTTTTCACCAAATTCTGATTGGAATCTTCATAAACTACTTCGTAGTCTGAGTATAAAACTATGTCATTTTCCTTACACCCTGAACTTTCTAAATAACTTAACTGAAAATTTATTTTATCTTTATGAAGCCAATCATCAACATCTAAAAATTGAACCCATTCACCTGAAGCATGTCTTATACCGAAATTGCGCGCAGACGGCACACCACCATTTTCCTTAAAGACATATTTTACTCGTGAATCCTTATTTATTAAAAGTTTGCTTACTTGATAAGTATCATCAGTGGACCCGTCATCTACAATAATACATTCAAGATTTGCAAATGTCTGTAATAATACACTTTCAGCTGCTCCTTCAAGGTATTTAGCTCCGTTAAAGCAAGGAATAATAACTGATACTATTGGGTTCATTAAATTTCTCTTTTTGCAAGAAATAAAGATCGAGTTTTCCACCACTCAATGGTGCGTTCCAACCCTCTGTCTAAATCATATTTTTGATTCCATTTTACTTCATAAGATAAACGTCTCACATCAGCAACAAGCAGAGGTGCTTCATCATTCGCGGATGGAATAGCACCAAAATCAATTAAATCTTTTCTATTTAATTTTTCACCAATTTTAGAAACAATTTTTTTTATGGATATCGGATATCCTGAGGCAATATTTACAGGGCCCTGAACATCGCTTTCCAATAGCGTAATAAAAGCATCAGCAACGTCTTCTACATAAAGATAATCACGGATTTGATTGCCATGAGAACATCGAGCTACTTTATTTAATAATAGAGAATTGATAACCGAAGAAACCAGTCTTTCCGGATGTTCATATGGACCATAAACGAAAAAGATCCTCCCGAAAGAACTGCTGAGTCCTGTTTCTTTACTAAAGGCACTCAACATTAGCTGCAAAGAATGTTTACAGATGCCGTATATAGTATTTGGTGAAAGGGGTGTTATTTGTTCTGAACAATAACCATATTTCCAGTCATACTCAGCACAGGTGCCAGCCATGACTACCCGATATCCTCCATTTAATATGAACGATTGCAGCAAACATAAACTTGATTGAACCCACTTAAAATTGTCGAGAGAGTTCCAGCATTTTTTAGGCTCCATATACCAAGCAAAATGCAGTAAATGGGTGGGTTTTACTATATTCAACAATTCAGAAACTTGGGTTAAATCTAATAAGTTGGCTTTATGCCAATATATTTCCTTTTGACTTTTCTCTAAAAACATAGATGAAACTGTATGGACCTCATAACCTCTTTTAACTAGTAACGGCAGACATTGCCGTCCAATAAAGCCTGTTGCGCCAGTTATCAAAACCTTTTTCATAGGATAACGATGCACGTGTCAATATACTTTTATTTCAGGAATCAGTACTACAAACTTTCCTTTCCATTTACGTATATAAGATATTTGTTCCATAATTTCTTCTTTAATATTCCAGGGAAGTATTATCAGATAATCCGGCTTTGTCTCTTCAATTTTATCAGGACTATAAATGGGGATATGAGTCCCTGGCAAATAGAGACCTTGCTTATGAGGACTACGATCAACTGTATATTCGATGAAGTCAGATCGTATACCACAGTAATTTAAAAGGGTATTGCCTTTAGCAGGAGCCCCATATCCTACTATAGACTTGCCTTCTTTTTTAGCTTCAATTAAGAAAGTTAAAATTCTCCTTTTTGCTTCTTTTACCTTTTCAGAGAACGAAAGATAATACTCCAGATGAGTGAAACCAGCAAATTCCTCTCTTTTCTTCAAATCAACAACTTTCTGCCCAACCGATTTTGAGGTATCCTCTGAATGACAGGCATATATTCTCAATGAACCACCATGTGTGGGAAGTTCATCTATATCAAAAATGGTTAACCCATGGCTTTTGAAAATATTTTCTACAGTGATAAAAGAAAAATATGAGAAATGCTCATGATAAATAGTATCAAACTGGGTTTCATCTATCAGCCTCAAAAGATGTGGGAACTCCATAGTTATAATTCCTTGAGGCTTTAAAATTATTTTCATTCCTTTCACAAAATCATTTATATCAGGCACATGAGCAAGAACATTATTTCCTATAAGGAGGTCTGCATGATTACCCTCAGTGGCCAATTCCAGAGCTGTTTGAGAATTGAAAAATTTAACAACAGTTGTAATTCCAATCTCTTTCGCTGCTTCAGCTACATTCTTCGCGGGTTCAATGCCCATAACAGAAATACCTCTTTTTTTAAAATATTGCAGGAGGTATCCATCATTGCTTGCAATTTCAATAACTTTGCTTTGAGTATTAAAGCCAAAACGTTTCACCATGATATCAGTATAATTCTTTGAATGTTCAAGCCAACTCTCTGAGTAGGATGAAAAGTATGCATAATCGGTGAAAATTTCTTCGGGCATTTGAAATTCTGGAAGCTGAACTAAAAAGCAATTGTCACAGACATAGACATGTAACGGATAAGAAGGCTCCATATCTTGAAGCTGTTCTTTCTTCAAATAAGAGTTTGCCAGAGGTGACATGCCCAGATCAACGAAGGTATGGTTTAAAGGTTTTTTACAAAATCTACACTTTATGTAGTTCATGTCCGCCTTTAACAGCTAAAATATTTTCATAACGTATAATTTCATCATTACTATATTTTTGCATATTTTCATTTTGCATATACGCTCGATACCAATCAACAATCCATTTAAGAGCAATGTGAAGATTTAAATTTGGTGACCATCCTAATAGATGTTTTGCCTTTGAACAATCTAACTTTAAACATAAAGCCTCTTTTGGATTTCCACTGTAATTATCCAACTCCCAACTGGCATCATCCCCCCACATCTTTTTTATTTCTTCAACAATCCAGGAAACAGGTTTAGCATCCTCCTTCGGCGGCCCGAAATTCCAGCCACCTGCATATTCCTGTCCGTTGCTCCACAAACGCTCTGCTAATAGTAAATAACCATAAAGAGGATCAAGGACATATTGCCAGGGACGAATTGATTGAGGACTACGAATAATAACCGGGCGATGCTCCATAAAAGCTTTCATAATGTCAGGGATAAGCCTGTCTTCCGACCAGTCGCCGCCTCCGATTACATTCCCTGCTCTGACACTTGCAATAGCAACATCATTATGTGAAAAATACGATTTACAGTAAGCTGTTGTAACCATTTCAGCACAAGCCTTGCTGCTTGAATAAGGGTCCCTCCCACCAAGCGTATCATTCTCTCTGTATCCCCAACACCATTCCTTGTTATCGTAACACTTATCACTCGTTACAATAACTAAAACTCTTACACCATTTACCTGGCGTACTGACTCTAAAATATTCACCGTACCCATAACATTAGTGGAATAGGTCTCAAGCGGATTTTCATAGCCGTACCGGACCAGTGCCTGAGCTGCCATATGGATGATAATCTCCGGCCGATAACGGTCAATGGTAGATTTTAAATATTCAAAATTTCTTATGTCTCCCTCAATAGATGTTATACCCCTGTTAACATTTGCTATTTCAAATAAACTGGGGTTTGTTGGTGGAGGTAATGAATAACCTACAACATTGGCTCCTATTCTCTTTAACCATATTGATAACCAACTTCCTTTAAAACCGGTATGACCGGTAATCATTACTTTTTTGTCTTTCCAAAAGCTCTTATCCATTACCAGACCTTCCAAGGAGCTCTGTTAGAATTCCATAAATCTTCTAAAAATCTTTTATCACGTAATGTATCCATAGGTGACCAAAAACCATTATGCCTATATCCCATAAGTTGACCATCACGAGCAAGTTCTTCTAATGGATCGCGTTCCCAAATAGTTGTGTCTTCTTTAATGTAGCTAAAAACCTTCCTATTAAGCACAAAGAAGCCTCCATTTATCCATCCTTCACCTGTTTGAGGCTTCTCGTTAAATTCAATTATTTGATCTCCATTTGGATTAACTCTGCCAAACCTTGCTGCAGGACGTACAATTGAAACAGTAGCAAGTTTATTATGAGATTTGTGAAATTTTATTAATGATTTTATATTTATATCTGCTAACCCATCACCATAAGTGAACATAAAAACATCTTCTTGTTCTAACCATTTTTTAAGACGTTTAAGACGACCGCCGGTCTGTGTATACAATCCTGTATCAACAAGATGAATTTTCCAATTCGGTTGATTTCCTCCGTGAATTACTGTTTCACCTGTAGCAAGATCAATTGTCAGGTCATTATTAATTGCATAGAAATTTAAGAAATATTCCTTTATAAATTCCCCCTTATATCCCAGGCAGATAATGAATTCGTTCATCCCTTGAGCAGCATAGATATTCATTATATGCCATAGAATAGGTTTGCCACCTATTTCCACCATAGGCTTCGGCCGTGAATTGGTTTCTTCAGACAAGCGGGTACCAAATCCCCCTGCAAGAATCACTACCTTCATATTATCATCTCCTTACTCAATCTTATTAAATAGTGTTAACCCTTATTAAATAGTGTTAACCTATTTTCACTGCACTTTTTGGTATCTGATTCTTAAAGTTCGGAACTATTTGCTGGATAACCGGTACTACTTCCTCAATTGAATAATCTTTGATAATACGTTCGAGTTCTGATATGTGATGCTCGATAAATGTAGTTGAAGGAACCTCGGGAACCGCCATCATAATCTTTTTATGAGATGTTGCGTCTCTTTTCTCTGTTTCGTCAAATAGTTCTTCATATAACTTCTCCCCGGGCCTCAAACCGGTAAAGATTATCTCTATTTCCTTGTGAGGAATGAAACCTGAAAGCCGTATGAAATTCTCTGCAAGATCAATAATCTTCAACGGATTACCCATATCAAGCACAAATATTTCACCACCTTTTCCAAACGCTGCAGCTATAAGCACGAGATGTATAGCCTCTGATGTCAGCATAAAGAATCTTTCAGCCTTAGGATGCGTTACAGTTAACGGACCTCCTTTCTTCAATTGATCTTCGAAAATGGGAACAACGCTGCCGTTACTTCCAAGTACATTCCCAAATCTGACTGTACTGAATTTAGTACTATATTTAGTACCATTTAATGAATTCATATTAACAGTGAGAAATTCTGCAATACGTTTTGTTGCACCCATAATATTTGTTGGATTAACAGCTTTGTCAGTTGATATCATGACAAAATTTTCCGCTTTATATTTGACTGCGCAGTCTATAAGATTTTTCGTACCGAAAATGTTATTTTTTATAGCCTCTATCTGGTTATGCTCCATTAAAGGCACATGTTTATATGCAGCGGCATGAAAAATAATCTGAGGTTTATGTTTTGAAAATATATATTCTAAAAAAGGTGCATCCTGTATATCTCCGATGATTGTTAATGTATTTGACCCGTTTTTGTGGGCTTTTAATTCAAGGTCCACAGTAAACAAACTATTTTCGTACCTGTCTAATAGCAGCAGGTGTGAAGGATTATATTTGATTATTTGCCTGCAGAGTTCCGAACCTATAGAACCACCGGCACCTGTCACCATTACAGATTTATCCTTAATAAAATCTTTTACAGAAGTAATATCGGTATCTACAGGCTCTCTTTGCAGCAAGTCTTCAAGCGAAATTGGTTTTATATGAGAAACAGAATAGTGTTTATTTAAAAAGGAGATTAAACTTTCTTCAGTAATGTATCCAAGCTTAACAAGTTTTGCACCGAGTCGCCCCCCTTCCTTTTTTTGCAGGTTCAGGGCTTCTTGTACTTGTGCTTCTGTTACTAAGTTCGCTTCAATGAGTTGTTGGCCGATTTTTGTCGTTATAGAAACATTCCCTCCGAGCAGGTCATTTATTCCCGGCAGTTTTTTGATAGAAATATTAAATGGTTTACATATTTCAAAAATATCTTTTATGGTTTTTTGTGTCTCTGTAGTGGTTATTAATATTTCATCTGGTTCATATCTCTCTATGATTTCAGGAAGCATATTGGTCTGACCTAAAATAGGCACACCATGTATTGTTAGTCCCTTTTTCCGGATGTCATCATCAATAAACCCTACAGGCTTATACGGATATGCCCGATTGGTTTTCATTTCCCTCACAATCATCTCCCCTGCATCTCCCCCACCGACAATGAGTATTTTTTTCATTGAAGGCTCCGGGTATGTGTATTCTTTAAATAACCTTATGAACAGTCTGCTGCCGGAAGATATGATTATGAATAATATCCAGTCAAGAATATATATAGAGCGGGGATAATCTAAATCACCTATCAGATATCTCACAATTAATAAGAATAAAATGCTTCCGAACGTAGCTGAGTTTATAATCTTAACAAGGTCACTGATACTCGCATAGCGCCATAAACCCTTATAAAGTCCGGCCTGAATAGTAAAAAGTAGTCTTATAAGCAAAAGAAGAGGCAGATAAGCAAGAAATTTATAAATATAATCAGCAGGCAGCACGGACTCAAATCTGATTACAAATGCTAAATAGTTTGCCATGGCGGCCTGCAGCAGGAGCGCGAGAATTACAACAATACGCCTGTATTTTACAATAAGCTCTTTGAATGGTTGATATATTATGTTTAATGTATTAATCATCATAAGATATAAAACTAGTGTAGTGTCCAAACGACTGGTGTTATGAACAGCCCAAAAGGTATGTCATTCCCGCAAGCGAAGCGCGTCGGGAATCCTTTTTTAAACAGCAGGAAAGATTCCGGACAAGCCGGAATGACAAAGTGAAGACATTTATAAAGCTTACTAATCAACTTTGATAACACCGCTTGTTTAAGGGACACTACACTATGAAATGTACTAATAAGTACCTGGAGTTCTTAAAACGGTTTCTAAAATAATTTTCAGGTCAGTTAAAATATTTCTTTTCTTTAAATAATTTAAGGAGAGTCTGATCTTTTCCGGCAGAATTCTTGTTTTATATTCTTCTTCCCAATTCCCTGATGAGTAAAGAACTGCTTCTTCGTTTGAATATTTTATTGATGCCGGGTCTGTTATCCCCGGACGTATGCCGAGCAGTTTTTTATAATCCGATTTGAACAATTGAACATATTCGCTTATCTCCGGTCTTGGACCGACAAAACTCATGTCTCCTTTTAATACATTGAATAACTGTGGCAGTTCGTCAATTTTATACTTTCTCAGAAACCTGCCAATTCCTGTGACACGGCTATCACCCCTAACTGTTATCTTTGGTCCGTGCTTTTCAGCATTGTTTTTCATAGTCCTGAATTTATAGATATTGAAAGATTTAAAGTTCTTGCCAATTCTTTCCTGTTTGAAAAAAACCGGGCCTTTGCTATCGATTTTTATTAACACCGCCACTACAACAAAGAGAGGTGAAAAGATAAGTAATCCTGAGAATGAAAAAAATATATCAAAAAGACGCTTTATCATTAAGTCCTAAGTCCTGTGTCCCATGTCCTATGTCGAATTATTCTTTACTTTAAATAACGAATAAATCCTCCAATTAGCTGTTTAATCCCAGTTATTGCTGTCCTTAAATCTTAAAATTTTTGTTTTGTAATATATTTTTGATCAAGAGCAACATAAAGATGAGATAATATTTCTGTTGCAGACCTTCTTGAATAACCAAGATATTTTATAAATTCCTGATCACTCTGACTATCAAAACCTTCTGCTATGTTGGCCATAATTGAAACAGATGCTCTCCTAACCTGATCTTTTAGTCCAAAATCTTTAGAAAAAGTTTCTTTATTGGTTAAAATATAAATTTCTTTGACAAATTCTCTCGCCTTTTGCCATGCCTTTATATCCTCGAATTTTTCTATCTTCAAACCATATCCTCCTTCTTCTTTAAAGATACTTTTTGGATAATAGACATAGGACACTGGACATAGGACCTCGGACTATCTTTTATTTTTCGTTGTCACATCCCGCACTGCCTCAATCACTCTATCCACATCTGTATCCGTCATGCCAGGGTAAATAGGTAAGGAGATAATTCGTTCATAAATCCATTCAGAAGCAATAAATTCATTCAGGTCGTAGTCAAAAGTGGTTTTATAATAAGGATGTCTGTATAAGGGAATAAAGTGTACAGAAGATATAACTCCTCTATTTTTTAGTTCTTCAATAAATTGATTTCTTTCTATTTTCAACATTTCGAGGTTTAGTTTGATAACATAAAGATGCCACGCACTTTCCATGCCATCTTCTACATAGGGGGTGGTAATTTCATGTAGCGATTCAAAAGCTGATGTATATTTCTGTGCGATTTCTTTTCTTCTTTCCCACATCCAGTCTGTTTTTCTGAGTTGAGCAAGTCCGAGCGCAGCCTGTATGTCGGTCATGTTATACTTATAGCCTGCATCCTCAACTTCATAATACCATGACCCTTCATTTGTATATCTCTTCCATGCATCTCTGGATATGCCATGTAATCTCAGAGTTCTCATCTTATCCGACCATTCATCGTTTTCTGTGGTAGCCATGCCTCCTTCTCCTGTAGTCAGAGTCTTTGTCGCATAAAAACTGAAACAGGTTATATCACCAATGGTTCCTATTTTTTTATTTTTATAAAAAGCGGGTATGGCATGTGCTGCATCTTCAATAACTAATAGATTGTATTTTTTTGCTATATCAAGAACCGGTTCCATATCACACGGGTGTCCTGCATAATGTACGGGAATTATAGCCCTTGTCCTTTTTGTTATTTTCTCTTCAATTTTGGATACATCAATATTACATGTCTTCCGGTTTACATCAGCAAGAACGGGTTTTGCATTGAAATAGGTGACCACTTCTGCTGTTGCAGTAAATGTAATTGCAGGTATAATAACCTCGTCTCCTGAATTCAAACCTGTAGTTTTGAGCGCTATATGAAGGCAGGCCGTGCAGGAATTCATCGAGACTGCATTTTTTGAACCAATGTATTTGCTGAACATTTCTTCAAAATCTACAGTCTTCGGCCCCATGGTAAGCCAGCCTGATCTCAGGGAGTCAAGGACTTCAGAGATTTCGTCTTCTGTTATATACGGTTTATGAAAGGGTATTTC
>JACUUX010000061.1 GCA_014859105.1 Nitrospirota bacterium | reverse complement strand
AACCCAGGACTACTCCTCAGGCCAGCAGTCAAGTACAGCGGCAGGAATCAAGGAATACCGCTCTGTCCAACAATACTGTGCGTAGAGTAGAACCCAGGACTACTCCTCAGGCCAGCAGTCAAGTACAGCGGCAGGAATCAAGGAAAAGCATTCCATCCAATGCCATTGAGCGTCGTGTAGAACCTTATTCTGGAAAAGACGAGAAGCATAAACTGAAATAGGGGAAAACGGAACTTAAAAGAGTATAATCTGTCTTCTTTCGGGTTCGGGGCAAAGGCAAAGGCTAAAGGCGGTCTATCTCTGTGCATTGGATAAAGCTGTTGCAACATTTGTAAAATTTGTTATTCTATAATTGATAATGAGTTACATGCGCCGAACGAAATTAAAACCTCTTATTGTCCTGTTCGCTTTTTCTGCAGTTGTCATCCTTTCGTATGTTTTTAAAACTCAAGACGGACCAGGTCAAAGCGTCGAGGGCATTGTCACGAAGGTTAAGGACGGCGATACCGTTGTTATCGAACTACTCTCAGGTGAAAAGAGCTTTACCTGTAGACTTTATGGAATCGATTCTCCGGAGAGAGCTAACCGTGGGAACCCGGGTCAGCCATTTGGAGATGAGGCATGGGAGGAATTGAAGGCGTTGGTCTACAAACAGCAGGTGACAGTTGAGCTCACCGGTGAGAAAGGTTACAGGCCTGAGATATGCTTGATAAAGAAAGATAACATGGACATAAATCGTGAGATGGTGAAGCGTGGTTACGCCTGGGCATACAGGGAAAATCTGAAGGGACCTTATGCAGGTGAGTATACAGATGCAGAAAAGGAGGCCAGAGAAAAGAAGCTTGGGTTGTGGCAGCAGGTGGATCCTCAGCCGCCGTGGGATTTTAGAACTTCGTCTGGAAATCTATAGTAAGAAAAGCCTGGATGAAGAGCCGTTAAGAGCACCGCAAGTAATTACGATATGAAAGGGCCTGGAAAGTAACCAGACCCTTTTTATATTTTTTCCAGAGAATGGCAGCTACCTGATATTACTCAATAACAAGTTTCTTTACCTTGTTATCTTCTTCTATCTGCCTGGAATTAAACTCAATGTGCAGAACTCCATCTTTGAAACTGCTTTTTGCCGAGTCAACATCAATGTCTTCACCAAGCGAAAGAATCCTTGTCATCTGTCCTCTTGAGATTTCCCTGATGATATAGTCATTCTCGGAAACTTCTTTATCCTGGTGAGCCCTGACCGTGATCTTGAGAAGGTTTTCCTCAGTCTCTACATCCAGATCATCTCTGGAAGCCATGGGCACTGCTGCATCAATGCAATACTTCCCGTCCTTTTTATAGGCGTTAATCCTGGGACTTTGGCTCTTGCCATGTTGGGTTTTGATTGTTGCACCGAAAGAGTCTGCAAACTGATTGAAAAACTTGTCAAACTCATCCAGTAGCGGCGTTGAAAGGCTTGCTCTTGTGAACGGAAACAATGTTCTTGTCATTTTCATACCTCCATGGAGTATATATATTTTACAGGGGCAAAGCCTCCTGTGCTTTGAGGTGGAAGCTGCCATCCTCAATATATAAATTTTATAAATATATTCCTGTCTCTGTCAAGTTTACTTTTTATTCCCAAATCCCGATATAGACTCTACATAACATTGACTTGTCTGTCATTGCGAGAACCCGAAGGGTTCGTGGCAATCTGAGCTTTGAAGACGAGATTGCTTCGCTCCGCTCGCAATGACAATTTTCTATATCGGGATTTGGGTTTATTGCAGGAGTTGAAATCATAAAAGCTGAAAAAGAGGGAGATTCTACGACGCGGTATTGACATTTCAAATCTCCTGCATTGCTAATTGATTGTTTTTGTAAAACAGGGGGCATCTCCAATCACCCCACCATATGCTTTTATTCACAGACGCCTCTGCACAGGCTTCGCATTAAAAAACATTGCTCACAGCCCATACATGGAAATGAGTGCCCCACTTCTGGCCAACACCAGTAGCTCCTTTTGTCAGATATAACGCCCATGCCCAGTCCGGCTCGAACATGCTGGTTGTCGATGACCAGTAACCCTCCTGGACATCGGAGAACGGATGCCCTTCAGGTAATGCAGGGCTGTGCATACTGCAGTCGACTAATGATTCGAGTTCATTGATGTTCGGTAGCCTCCACTTTAATCTTCCCTGAAATTCCCGATTATATTCTGCTACAGACTGTAAAGCGTCTTCCCACGCAACCTGTACGCCTGTAAGATTTGCATGCCTGAGCCAGTATAAACCAGTGAGACGGTCGGCAACCATATCAGAGGCGATTTCAAATCGAGGATTTGGCCACTTGCATCCATTCCGGAACTCACCGTCCTGACCTGACCCCTGGCAGGGGATACTTTTCCCATTTGCATCAAAACATAGCGTTTGTCCGGTAGCAGGGAGAATGTTATAACCTTTTCCACGGACCGGCCAGAGCAGATACAATTGCTCCTTGCCCCCATAGAACATGCGAGCACCTTCCAGATGGACATACCATGCATAAGCCGGATTAATCGCTGCGGTGGTGGATGTCCAGTACCACCCGAGGAAAAAGTTGGCAAATGAGTGTCCCTCGGGTATGGCAGGCTTCCTTGTCTGGTAACTCATAAGGCTTCTAAGTTCCCGTCGGTTGGGAAGCCGCCAGTCAGAGAAGCCAAAGGCATTTTCGCGGTTCATGTGATTGATAAAATCAAGCGATTCCTTCCAACTGAGAGGAAACTCAGCGGGATTTGCATTTCGTGTCCAGACAAGACCCGTGAGATTATCAAGTACAGTCTCGCCATGCTGACTGAATCTTGGTTCGGGCCATGGAACACCCCGCTTGAATTCAGCATCCTGACCACTACCCGTACAGATGATTTCATATCCTCTCGTATCGTGGCATGTTCTTTGCCCTGTTTGCAGATACCCTTTTAGATCCATTTTGTTATCTATATTTTGAGATTTTACACAAGGATAACCCGGACTTCCTGTCCGGCTCTCTTTTAATTCTTATCAATAGTTATATATAGTTATATATAATTTATAAAATAATTGCCAGCAAGCATGTGGTGGTCTCCAGACCACTAATTATAGATACAGAAAAGCATTTCAAAATCATAAAAAAGGAATATATCAGTGTATACATCAAATATCATACATGAGAACGCAGTAACAGGCATTGAATTCTCATTACATATTCGATGAGAGGACTTCCGGGGAGCAAGGACGATAGATATTTTCCGGAAATGCCTTATTCAGATCCGGTATATGCGGTATGGGGACAGAGAGGATAAGTCCAAACCATCAATATTGATGGGTCTTGTATCCCGCGCCGGCTCGAAAGCTGGTATATTCAAATCATGGTTTCACTTTTACAAATTAACGTTTGTATACTATTCATAGCGAACTCCGTTAAGATCTTTGATGATTAATAGCATAATGGATGATAATCAAGATAGAATTGACGAAATTCTCGGTATTGTCAGATGCGCCCACTGTGGACATCGGCTGGATAACGAAATCGAATGTCCGTTCTGTTCCATTGTTGACCAGAAATCAAATAGAAAGGATATTCTGCCGAAGTGGGTTTATATTACTGCATGTTTTCTTACATCGCCGCTAAGTATTTATTTTATCTTCAGGGGCGGGCGGTTAAATGCATTTGAAAAAATGCTGGCATTATCAGGGTGCCTGCTCTGGCCAGGTCTATACTTTCTTTGGCAAAGAGTTTAGGCTTTCTATAATTCTCACCATTAAGGAAAAACCGCATATTCTCAGTGCCAATTGTACTTTTTTGTCCTGCCTGGAAGATACTAATTAGGGTCTGTCCATAAAGTCGTATTTTGTCATCCTCCGGCTTGACCGGGGGATCCAGAAGTCGTTAAAAACACTGGATTCCCGCCTTCGCGGGAATGACGACTTTTTCGGCAAACAGCAATTTATGGACAGACTCTAATTAAAGGCGAAAAAAGACACAAAACAGACGATGAGTCATATATCAGTAAAATATGGTGTCTCGACAGGGAAGGGTTTTACAAGCAGTGTAAGTCCTCGAATTCCTTGAACCTCTATCTCTTGACCCCTATTTACAGGTGAATTCCCTTTTATCAACTCTGCTTGCCAGAGTTCTCCATTTACCTTAACGTATCCTGAAGGATCCAGTCTTTTCTCCACAACACCTCGCCTGCCGACCATCGGTTGTATATTTCCTCGAATGCTTCCCTCATATGCTCGCCAGACATAAGGGAATAATAAAACATCCTTAGTAATCCAGAGGGCAATTATGCACGCGATAACCCATGCAGGGATATAAAACCACTGTCTGGCCATGACGATGATTAGAATTAGCAAAATAAACCCAGGCACCTGGTAAAGCACGTATCTTAACAGTAAACGGCCTGACCAACCTCGTTTACTCATTCTTTTATCTCTCTTCTATTATAATCCAAGTTTTTCCGGGATTCCCTGCATTGCCTTAAGAACAATATCAATATGCTCCTCAAGTTGTACACCGAGCTCTTCAGCGCCCTGTTCAATTATTTTTCTATTGACCCCGGCAGCAAAAGCTTTCTCTTTCCACTTCTTCTTAACTGATTTCACCTCGACATCTGCTATTTTCTTTGTTGGTCTGGTCAAAGCAACAGCTACAATTAATCCGGTTAATTCATCTACTGCAAAGATCGCTTTCTTTAGATTTGTATCCCTTGCTCTCCCTGTATGTTCTGCATGAGCTAATATCGCCTCTATGAGTTCCTCTGAATATTCTTTCTCTTTTAAATATTCTATCCCCTTAAAGGGGTGATCAATGAGATCCGGGTATTTTTCATAATCGAAGTCATGTAAAAGCCCGACAACCCCCCACTTTTCAACATCCTCATTGAATTTCCTGGCATAAGCTTCCATCGCTGCTTTCACTGCATAAGCATGCTTTCTGAGATTTTCATTTATGACCCATCCTTCCAGAATTTTCTGAGCTTCTTCATTAGTTGGCCATTTTTCCATATTCATCCTCTTTCACCGTTAAAGCGTATTGTCAAAAGTTATTTTCCCTCTCCCCTTGTGGGAGAGGGTTAGGGTGAGGGGTAATCCGTAGAGTTTTTTCTAAGTCTTCTGGCTATATCTATCAGACTTTTCACCCCCACCCTCGCCCTCCCCCCTCAAGGGGGAGGGTTTCTTTTATATTTCAATATGTTCTAAACCACTTTTTCATGAAACTTTTGACATTACCATATCACGTATTGTCAAAAGTTTTTAAGTAAAAATACTCAAAATTCTTGTTTATCAATAGATTGTTTCAATATCCTCATTAAGAAGTGTCCATTCGGGGGGAGCCCGTACCACTTCAAAAGAAAATTCACCAATTTTATAAGTGAGCTTTGTTACACCAGCAGTAAATTCATATGTTCCTTTTACAACCCAGATGCATCCCTTTATTGTACTTTTGGTAACTTTATAAGGTACTGTGATAACTGCACAACCTGCGGTAGTGATACACAAGAATATCAAAATCTTAATAAAGCCTGGCAGGATATTTATAGGTTTACTGATATAAGACATAGAAATTATTCTAAAATTTCCGCTCTCGCTGATATACCCGCAACTAAATCCGGTTTATGGATTTTTTAATCTTTTAAGGAACATGATTATAAGCGGATTTTTTCATTATTAAATTCAATACATGGTAATTAATTTCATGAAGATCGTTAATTATCTTATCTGATAAAGATAAATCTTGATTTCCTGAATTGTCATTTTTCAAACCAATGCACTTCGCACCTGCTGATTTTGCAGCCCGCACTCCATTTTCTGAGTCTTCAATAACGATACAATCAGCTACATCTTCACCAAGGAGCTTAGCCGTATAAATGAATATATCCGGATCAGGCTTGCCATTTTCGATAAACTCCCCACTTACAATCACATGAAAATATTTCCGTAGAATAACTTTATCAATTAATATGTTGATAACTTCAATTGGAGATGATGACGCTAAAGCAATTCTCACGTTATTTTGTGCAAGGTCATTTAATAAATCTACTGCTCCCGGCATAGGAGCTACATCTTCAATTGCCGAGATATGCTTTATCCGGATAGTCTTATCTAATTGCATCAATTGTTCAACTGGCTGGTCTAATTGATATTTGTTTTTTATGAATGACCACATTTTTCTACTTGCTTTGCCAACAAATGTGTCCCTTTCCTCAGTGGGGATATCAAGGTCTAATTTATTGAAAATGATACTGTCTGCTTTAAAATGATATGGTTGGCTATCGACGACAACTCCATCCATATCAAATATTACTGCCTTTAGCATGGTATTGCTATATCATAAAAAATATAACCCGCTATTTCTATGATATTCGAACAAGTCCGATTATTATTAATCCTTTTTTCTTGATACGTAGAGTTTAAAGGAGTTTTTTTATTAAAAGTGTTCTTTGTAAGGGGGAGGCGTTTGTTAGGCTTAACGTATGAATTCAAATAATTATAGGAGATCGTTGAACAAATAAAAATTACAGATTAAAAATCTTCAACTCAGATACAACTCTTGCAATATTGTCAAAATCTGAATCATTGTGCAGCAGATACAAATTATTCTCAACCGCAGTCCGGGCAATAAGACAGTCTATGGTACTGTTTACCGTAATGCCTTTCTTTCTGCATCGAAAGTATATTTTTGCTGCAGATGCAAAGGATTCTTTTTCGTCTTTGAGTGAATAGAACCTCTGTGTATCAAGGTATTTTTTTACTTTATCAAAGTCTTTCTCAGTTCTGACACCCTGCAAAACTTCCTGATAAATAAATGGATTTATACCAAAAGGGATGTTATTGTCGAGAATATACTGAAATTTATACATTGCGTCGTTCTCATTTCCCATCAGATAATCAATCATTACCGAAGTATCAACAAGGATCAAATTAATTGCCTCTTCTTAATTTTTTGTAATCATAATCTGATCTAAACGCTATCTTCCCCCTTAACTCTCTCAGGTCTAATTTTTGCCGTGAACTTATCAATTCTCTCAGTGCCTCATCAATAAGGTCTTTTTTCGTTTTTGCCCTGGAATATTTGAATGCTTTTTTTACTATCTCATCATCCAATACAATATTTGTCCTCATTTTTATACACCTCCTCATACACATACTATAACACATTTAAGCGGGCTGTGGTCAAAAATAACCATATCCCCCGCCACCGGACCTCTGTATATTAATTTCCTTGCTTTTCCATGCAGTGCATGAGCAATTTTAAGATAAAGCCAGACTGGGCTTGACCTGTAAGGACATTTTTACCGTCGACTGAATCTATTGAAAGAATCCTTTTCATTCAGCCTTCTCGTTGGCACTACATAAAGCTCAGCAAGATCGCTATCAAGCATAACTTTTTTTGCCGCAAATCATCAGAATCTTTCTATAAATTCTCGTGGTGTGACGATCTTCAGATCAAAGGGCAAGTTCTGTGTTTCTATCAGATCCTTGTCGCTAGTTATCAGAACCCTTGCTTTTGCAGTAATACAGCATTCAAGCAGCTTGTCATCCTCAGGATCTCTGCAGACAGAAACTTTTTCCGTGTTTTATTATTTCCAAATGTGTATCAAGGTTAAAATCTATATGACACTTTTATAAATTTCCTAAAAGTTGCCAAATTAGTGAACTAATATACTCACAATTGCGCTTCTCTACTACGTTTAAATACATCTTAAAAAAGATTATCTTTAATCAACTCCTTCACGCTGGGATTTTCTTCAATCTTTTTATAGAAATTTAAATCATTGCCTCTGTAATCAATCGTATCTACATAAATTCTCCGCTCTTCGAAATTAACATTTAATATTATCCTCACCTTCCCGAAGCGTATTCTGTGGTACCCTGCCCATTTGCCCTTAAGCTTTTTTACATCTATGTTCTCATTCATTCCTTTGGATTACTTAATAAATTTCTGTATCAGCGAAAGCAGTTTGTCGTCTTTTATGTTTTCCTTTTTTGCAAACTTATCTGCCTGCCTGCTTACATCTATTTTCCACATCAGCTATTCCTCCAGAATTAATGTCCTTGCGGGTTCTTTTAAAGGTTTTCCGTAACTCCTTTCTATCTCCTTCTGTTCTTCATCAGAAACATAAGGTGCAAACAGTAACCTCATCTTCATTATTTCATCCTCCAGAGCATCTTTTACTGCTTCTTTCACTATTTTTTTTAGTCTATTTTCATCTGCTATTTTAAGATCCATGCACTTCACCTCCCACCCCTCCGGCATTTCTCCTATCCATTCAATCCCTGAATCCTTATATTTTGGATATGGTTTCAGGTTCATAAATTTTAACACCTCAATGTTTCCCATCACTGAAGGGTGTGTCTTCCTTTATTCCCTTCATTTACACACCCCTACACCCCTCTTTTTAGAGGGGAAAATTTAAAGTGCACCTCTCTTGTTAGATGGGACTAAATATATTTATGCTTCCCCTCTATTAAGAGGGGATAAAGGGGTGTGTTTATTTTCAAGACTTTTAATGTATTCCTCAATATGTTCCAAAACCCCTTCAACATTATTCATAACATCTTCATCTTTAAATCTTAAAATGGTTATTCCAAGCTCCTGCAAACTTTGTTCCTTCTCCTTATCTTTCTTGAAAACTTCTTCAAAACTGTGGGTATATCCATCCAACTCAATTGCAAGCATCAATTTGTTGCAAAAGAAATCTACAATCCAATTGCCTATTGGCTTTTGCCTGTGAAAATCATATCCCATTAACTGTCTGCCTTTAATATAATGCCAGAGATTTATTTCTGCCTTTGTGCTGTTATTTCTCAATTGCAGGGCTAATTCTTTTAATTCTGGATTATATTTGATTTTCATTATTTACACACCCCTACACCCCTCTTTTTAGAGGGGAAAATTTAAAGTGTACCCCTCTTTTTAGAGGGGATTTTATACACACGCCCAGCCACTCAATCCCTGAATCCTTCATTTTGGATATGGTTTAAGGTTCATAAATTTTTCCTATTGACAACTCTGTCAGTCTTTACTAACATATATTCAGCAAGTAAATCCTCGTGTGTGGGCTTCCGGATGGTTGCTCGTAAACAGCACACGGGGTTTTGCATTTTTAAAAGATTTTTTTTAAAAAATCTCTTCCATTAACCTTCTGGTCTCTTCTTCAAGAACTTTTATATCCCCTGTTATCTCATCCAGTGGTCTTAGGGGTTTGTATTTGTCAAAGTATTTTGTAAAGCTGATTTCATAGCCAACCTTAGTCTTTTTCTCATCAATCCACGCATCAGGCAGATGTGGTTTTACCTCTCTTTCAAAATATTTATGGACATCCTCTTTCAAAGGCACATTCTCATAATCACGCAGGTCAGGGTCTGGCTCTGGATTGCCATGTTTGTCATAGATAATATCTGCCGTTTCATCATGCTCTGAGAGGGCTTTCAATATTGCCTTCTTCAAAGATTTATCTACATCAATATCATGCTTTTTAAGGGCATTATCCAGTACAGCCTCAAAATTATCCTGATTTTTATATAATGTGTTTCCGATAGACTTAAGTGATTTGATAATCGTATCTTGTTTCTCTTTGCCTTTCTCTATCTCTTTAATCTGCTCTTTATTGTTCTTTTTATTGCTCTCTGTCAGTTTCTGAAATGCTTTTTCTTCTCTAAGGAGTTCTATCCGCTCATCAGATGCCTGAAAATTGAACTGTAGGGGTCTTTCAACAGTAATCTTGTGATAGCCAAAGTCTTTAATTTCAAAGATATTGCTTTTATCAGATCCCTTAAAATATTTATAAATATCAACAATCTCTTCAATCTGTTTCTCAGTTATATAATGGCGTTTATTGCCGAGACTCTTCCGCATAGCCTCATAATATTCTCTTGCATCTATCAACTGCACTTTTCCTTTTCTCTCTTTAGGTTTATTGTTTGTAACAATCCAGATATAAGTATAAATACCTGTGTTATAAAACAATTGATCAGGAAGGCCCACGATTGCCTCAAGCCAGTCATTTTCAATTATCCATTTTCTAATTTCACTCTCACCACTCCCTGCATCACCGGTAAATAGGGGCGAACCGTTAAAGACAATGGCTATTCTGCTTCCGCCTTCCTTTACAGGTTTCATTTTGGAAATCATATGCTGAAGGAACAGGAGCGAGCCGTCGCTGATTCTGGGAAGCCCTGCGCCAAACCTTCCCTCAAAACCCAGTTCCTCGGCTTCTTTCCTGACAGCATCTTCAACCTTTTTCCATTCAACGCCAAAGGGAGGATTTGAGAGCATTAAATCAAATGTTTTTCCTCCAAGTTGATCCTCTGAAAAGCTATTGCCTTTCTTGATATTATCAGCCTCTTCACCTTTTATGAGTATGTCAGACTTGGCAATAGCAAAGGTTTTAGGATTAAGTTCCTGTCCAAAGAGATATATCTGGGCTGTGGGATTGATCTCAAGGATTTCATCTTTAGCTATGGTCAGCATCCCGCCTGTTCCGCAGGCAGGGTCATAAACGGTCTTGATGATATTCTTCCGTCTTAAACTGCCATTTCCTGCTATCAGGAGGCGAACCATTAACTTTATAACTTCACGAGGGGTAAAATGCTCTCCTGCTGTTTCGTTTGACTGCTCGCTAAATCTCCTGATAAGTTCTTCAAAGATTGTTTCCATTTCATGATTAGACATCACATCAGGATGTAAATCCATATCATTGAACCGCTGGATAATCTGATATAGCAGATTTGCCTCATCGAGTTTTTTTATCTCATTGGAAAACTCAAAGAGTTTTTATTGGCTATTATTATATGGTCAAGGACATCAATGCCGATAATTTTACCTGTCTCTATTATTCTTCTTGTTATGTCTATGTCTGCATCTGAAGGCTCAGGATTGCCAGATGGATGGTTGTGGACTAAGATTATTGAAGAAGCAAGAGACTGGATGGCTTCTTTAAAAACTTCTCGTGGATGGACAAGGTTTGTGTCTAATGTGCCTGTTGAGATATTAACTGTTTTTATAAGATTGCTTCTTGTATCCAGACAGAGAATTAAAAAATGTTCCTTCTTTTTATCTTTAAGTTTCTCTCTAACTAACTTAACAACATCTTAATGGGATTTAACCGACATTTTTGCATAATCATAGTTATCTCTTCTTCTTGCCAGTTCAAATGCAGATTTTATCTGAGCGGCCTTCGCTAACCCAATGCCCTTAATTGCTGATAATTCTTCAATGGATGCCTCTGATAAATTTTCTATATTGCCAAATGCGCTTAACAAACGCTGTGCGGTTACCATTACCGATTCGCCTTTTATTCCTCTGCCAAGAAGCAAGGCAATAAGTTCCTGAGAAGAAAGTGCTTCCGCACCATGTTTTTGGATGCGTTCTCTCGGTCTTTCTTCTCTTGGCAAATCATAAATTGTAAATGATACTTTTTTCAATTCTTTTCCTCTTATTTGGATTAGTCAGGGGTCAGGATTGACAATTGACATATTTTCTCTACTCCTGAATTCCCTTATTTATCCCCAAAAATAAAAAAGCCCATTCCTTTTACAAGAACAGGCCTAAAAGTTTTTTCCCCTGCAATCTTTTTCAAAATTTTCTCCCTCCTTTATGGAGGATGGGGTAATATAGCCAAAAATATATCAGTTTTGCAAGAATCAGCTGACAAGACGTAAAGCGTAAATAGAAACACGTATCGGCATTATAGCAGGGTATTTGTTCTGTGACAGAATAATCCTTTGAACAAGACCTGCATATACGCACCGCGTAAAACTAAAGTTTCTTGAAGAGTTCTTCAGGGATTAAATACTCCGGGATTTATGTTTAGAGAGTCTCGCAAGTCGAAATAAATAACCGTCCTTTGTAGACCGGCATTTGTTTCTTTCGGGAATAAATGGAAGAAGGCTCATATCTATAAATAGAGTTTGTTTCAAAACGTACAACGCTGGTTTCTCGGTTGAATCCGAAGAGCACAAAATTGTCGATGACACCTACGAGCAAACAAAATCTGTCAGCCAAAAAAGTGATGATTTACAGGAGAATCGTTTAACGATTTAAATCAGCGGGGCGGGAAATAGCTGTGCAAAACCAAAACAGGGTTAATCCGCATCCGCTGGATTTTTTTGTTATGCCAATTCTTTTATTATATGCTTCGCAAGATTTTCGTCTATTTCGTTATGCCTCGGGATAGGCTGTTTCTTACCGGTGGTTGGATTTTTATAGAGATCATGGCGGCCTCCGTGTCTAACCAGAACACATCCTGAATCAGTCAGCTTTTTGATAAGGTCTTTTCTTTTCACACAGCAAAGGTAAGTTCTTTAACTTTATGTTTCTCCGGAACGTCCTCCATCGTCATAAGCATATATGCATCTTTCATGTTTTCCTCAAGTTCTTCTAATGTCTCGCCCTGCGTCATTATTTCAGGATGTTCAACGAGTTTACCTACCCAGAATTTGTTACTTTTCCAGTAAATCATTTTTAATTTTGTTTTCATCTTCTCACCTCACAGTGCATGTTCTATTAAATTATGATAGCACAAAAGGTTTTATTCGCGGCGGCACAGCAGTTATTACATGTCTATCTTTTCTCGAATCTTTAAGCCTCCTTCTGCATCAACTCATCGAATTTTGCCCATCCCATCTTATACCCATAAGAAGTTCCTCTTGGAAACCAGACTATTGAGCCATTTGAAACAGCAAGCGTGCCCAATACCGTTCCATCTCGTTTGACTTGAAATTCGACATCTGCCTTCCCAAGTGCTCGTTGCGGAATATTGAAATAAACATCATGCCTTGCCATCTTTCCTGTCTCCTTTCTTTGACATAACAATGAACTCAGCGGCTGGCCAAAAGCCATGCCCGTAAGGTCCCCGAGCCCCTTCCAGTCCGCTGAAGTATTTGGTTAAGTGCTGGTTCTCATATAATCCAGGACAATTTCATTCTTAAGCCACGGATTTGGGTTTAATTCCTTTGTAGAGGGCAAAGGCTCATAAAACCCAATTAAACACACATAATCTCCAGTCTTAACGGGAAAGCTTAAATGCTCATTTCTGTTGAGAGTTACTCCTGAGTAAATTAAAGTATTATTTACCGAAATTTTGACAATACGAGAAACCTCTTGTTCAAGCTCGGCAATGATGCAACCACTTACACCGGTCGGTATTTGGAAGTGGGTGGTTTGAACTTCCTTTGGAGCTTTTGCAAAAAGCTCCCCCCAATACTTTTTACCTTGTAATGTTTCAAAGAAGAGATGGGGACAAGAACCGCACTCCCAAGAACGATCAATTGTATAAAGGTTTGATAAATCAAAATCATGAATTTGATGTTCAACTTCATGATGAGATGAGTCTTCAACTCGTATAGCTTTAGGCCAGAGGCTGGGACCAATAATTGCTGTATTATTAATAACGTTAGATCCGTCCCCGTGACCAGAAACCTGGACTTCACCTGTGGAAATATCGGACATATCTTGCCAATATAATGCAGGAGATTCACCATCAATAGGCCCTAAAAGAGTAGAAATCGGAATAACAACCGTTGCGTTAGGAGGAATAGGGGAATGTGGGAGATTGATTTCTTTGTTGGTTGAACATATTTTCTCTATGAAAGGCCGAAAACTCACACCTGAGCTCTGCTCATATTCGCAAAGTAGAGACTTAAACGAGACAGGATGATTAGAAATATTGCTTATGGCGAGATATACTGTCCACAGAGGACGCAGACGATAAATTTCCTGAAACCTTCTATCTCCGCACGCTTCATCATAAGCAAAAACTGATGAAATGTTTTCTGGAGGAACCCCAGCATCAAGAAGTAAGGACGTAACAGAATCCTTGTTCGCCACATTTTGACGTAATTCTTGATGAGTTGGTAAGCGCTGTGCTTCAAAATAGGGAAAAAGGTTTTTACTTGTGCGATCAAGAATACGTACATCTGGATGCTTTTTTGTGAACTCTTCGTGAGTTCTAAAGGCTTCGCCTCCTATATGACTATGACGATAGTTATCAGGATGAGACTCAACAACATATGTTTGAAATTTAACGATAACATTTTGAAATAAAAAAGGTGAGTCAACCGGAAAATTATTTAATATTCCACCACATATTTCCCTGATGGCTGAATAGCTTTTACAAACAAGGTACCGTGCATAGATATAATCAACTTTGTCAGGAGGAGTGATTTTGTTGGCCTTCACAGCAAAATGCCACATATCCCTTGCGTGATTTAATTCTTCTGGTGAAAATTTAGTACCTCTTGGGTGCTTACTGTTGTAGTGCCCCGCATCAGTATGACAGTCAAAGCAAAGAGCAATGGCATTTTCTGCTTCATCCGTTCGTCCTTTAGCAACTGGAATAATATGATGGACTTCTACTTTCACTCCTTTGTAGCGATGACATACAGCATTATACCAACTTAGTTTTTTCCCAGTTCTTAGAAGAATATAGCATATTAGAGTATTAGTTGTAAGAGAAAATTGTGATAAAAAAAGATATCTGTCACGTCCCAGGTAATCGATACCACTTCATTCCCAGGTATCGGAGACCACTAT
>JACUUX010000012.1 GCA_014859105.1 Nitrospirota bacterium | reverse complement strand
AATCTACATTATACTTTAGAAGATTTGGTTGCTGATAGGGAAACAGCTAAAAGGCTTGGCTTGTGATCGTAGTTTCAAATGCTTCTCCTCTGATTTCACTTGCCAAGATTGATTATTTCTATCTGCTTGAAAAGATCTTCAAGACGATATTTATCTCTGATGAAATTTACTATGAGATAGTCTTTGCGGGAGAAAACAAACCTGGCTCAAGAGAAGTTAAGGAAGCCAGATGGATTGATAAACGTTTTGCCCTAAATAGAAAAGAGATTGAAAATATAAGAATAGCCTACAATTTGGGGTCTGGAGAAGCATCATCAATAATACTGGCAAAGGAATTAAAAACAGACCTGTTATTAGTGGATGAAAAACGAGCAAGGATCGTGGCTAACTCTTATGGCATGGCAGTAATTGGAACCCTTGGATTTATTGAGATCTGTTATGAGAAAAGACTGGTTACAAATCTAAAGGAGATCTATCAAAAGATGAAAGAAATGAATATTAGGCTCGATGAAAATTTGATTAATAACAGTTTAAAAAGGTTTGGGATAGTATAAGGAACGGCGAGGCGAAAACTGGGTTCTTTATAGAAAGCATCCTTTTGTTCTTTGACAACTTCTTTTAAAAGACTCAATATGTGATTATGCTATAATATTTTCACGATGTAGCTATCAGGAGGCTGATAATAAAAATGAAAGAAGAGGAGCTTCTGAAGCGTATCACTTTTAATCCCTCAATATTTGGTGGGAAACCGATTATTCGTGGTATGCGTATAGCTGTGGAACATATTCTTGGAATGCTTGCCGCAGGTTCAACCATTGATGAACTACTGGAAGGTTATCCATTTTTAGAGAAAGAAGACATACAGGCCTGCCTTGTTTATGCCCACCGTATGGTCGCACATGAAAGAATAGAGCCTGCCTTATTGAATGAGTAGTAATGAAGTTCCTTATTGACAGTTGCATCTCAGGCTTTGCTGTAAAAGCCCTTCGAGATGCCGGGTATGTGGTGTTATGGATACCGGAATCAGGCAAAGACCCGGGTGATGAGGAAATCATTAAGCAAGCTTTTAGCGAAGAAGTAATATTGGTTACAGCAGATAAAGACTTTGGAGAACTCGTGTTTGTTTTAAATCTTCCACATCCAACGATAATAAGGCTTGTTGATATCCCTGCAAGGAAGCAAGGCGAAGTATTATTGAAGCTGGTAGAAACTTACAAAGATGACATCGAAAAAAAGGCTTTGATAACGGTTGATAGATATCGTATCCGTGTACGCATCCCTTAATTGTTAACTACCTCGCTGAAGAGCGCCGAAGCGAAAACTGGGTTCTCTATAGAAAACATCCGTTTGTTCTTTGACAACTTTAACAATTTTAATTTCTCTTATTTTATACCTACGTTCTATCAAGGGTCTCATGCATTTATTCTTGATTTATCATTATTACTATAATATAGTAACTATAAGAGAGTAACCATAATCTTTCTCTCCATTATGTCTCGAACGCCATACTGATGCAGAACTTTAGTAGATTATCCATTACAGTGATCTACACTTCTCTGATCTCCAGAATCCTGTCGAGGCGGAATACTCTTCTGTCATTTCTTAAATGGCAGAATGCCTCCATTCCAAGGTATGTTTTACCACTGTATTGCATTTCACCAACAAATACGGGACTAATGACCCTTCGGGATTTAACATCGTTGTTTTTGAGATAGAGAATTTCGATTCTCTGGTTTGTCTTTATAGCGTCTTTTATCAGATTCAGCTTTTCTTCAACAGGACAATGGTTTTCAGAAAGTTTATACTGGAATTGTGTCATAAACTTCACCACTCTCCAGTCCATGAAAATATGCTTTTTCTCTAACGGCTTTTTAAGCACTATACCATCAAGTCGTGTGCACCGGCTCAGGCCCACATAGACCTGCCCGCTTGCAAAAGTCCCTCTCCCGATGTCTATTACCACCCTATCAAAGGTCTTGCCCTGTGACTTGTGGATGGTCACAGCCCATGCAAGTTTAAGGGGATACTGGGTAAATGAGCCTATGACCTCAGACTCAATGCTATTTTTGCTTTTATCAAAATAGTAGTTGAACAATTCCCATCTGTAGGGCAGGACATCCACAACTTCTCCAGTTACCAATTCTACAATAATAACATCATCCTCACCCTTCTGCTTCACAATATCCACGATCTTTCCGATGCTCCCATTCACCCAGCGAGAAAAAGGGTCATTGTTCAGAAGCATAACCTGTGCACCTTTCTTGACCTGAAGGTCAACCTGTGTAGGGAGAGAATCCTGTTTAAAGTCGCCGTGTATGCTTCCGTGATAAGTAATCAGAGAAGAGACAATCCTGGATAGGTGTTCCCTGTTAATTTTTTCTGCTGCGCTGTTAAGAGAGGTAAGCCAGATGTAGAAATCCTTCGGGTCCGGAACGAATTCTGGATTACACTGTCGATTCAGGATAGACAGTTGTTCGTCGGTGACTGAATTGTTGCGTATAGCATTGAGAGTAGCAATAAAATCCTCATCCTTCTGGCGGTATATTTTTTCGAGTTCTATAAATTCCATCTCAAGATCCTTTGTTGCCATTGCATCGAAGAAAAAAGGGCTTTTGTAATGTGTATTGAAGAACTCCTTTTCACTACCGGTTACTACAGGCGGAAGCTGATAAAGGTCGCCAATAAAGATCATCTGGACTCCTCCAAAAGGCTTCTTCTTTCCGGTGTTCAGCCTCAGGAATCTATCTATACAGTCCAGTAAATCTGCACGGACCATTGATGTCTCGTCAATGATAACGGCATCCAGTTCCTTGTAAATGTTCTTGCCTCTTCCTTTGAATTTTTTAATTGATTTCAGGGTGACATTGGGCTTGAATCTGAAGAAGGAATGTATGGTCTGTCCTCTCACATTCAGCGCAGACACCCCGGTAGGTGCCAGCACAACCAGCTTCTTTTTCGTATAGTTTCGAAAATAATCAAGGAGAGTGGACTTGCCAGTCCCTGCCTTTCCGGTGATGAACACATGCCTGGAGGTATTCTCCATCCGGTCAATGGCCATTTGAAACATCTCATTGAACTCTATATTTTCGGTTTTGCTGATGCTCATACCTTTGTAAAAGTATATGGAGGAGTTTTTTACGATGTCAATAATACTGCCTTCCTTGCAACTTTGTGATTAAAATCCTTGCCAATTCTTGTCTTCTGTGATAATAGTTATCCATGGCTGATGCAAAGGTTCAGAGGATTCATCCCGAATACAAGCCTGAAGAGAAGCCTCTTCACCCTGCCCAGTATAACCTTTTCACAGGCGAAGCACAAGCTATCCCGATACTCGTAGAAGAACAACCTGAAGGCGAAATAAGAGTAGATGAAGGGATTGCCATGGTGAAAACTGACGATACTTCCCAGATTATACTCTCGGGCTATGGGATTTTTCTTTCGAAAAAGAGCGAGCGGCTTCTTGTAAGAAAAGGGAAGGATGTTATTTATCAATTCCCGTTGTTTCGACTGAAAGATGTGGTTATTGCCTCGAAAGGCATTACCATATCATCAGACCTGATTGAGGAACTCTGTCTGAGGGGGATCACTCTCCATTTTCTCTCAGGAGTGAATAAGCCCTATGCTATGATTACTTCTCCTATGCTCACTGCAACTATAGAGGCTCGAAGAGAACAGCTTGAAGCAATGAAAGATCAGAGAGGCATTGAGTTCTCAAAGGCAATTGTTTACGGGAAAATAACCAATCAGGAAAGACTCCTGCGATATTTCGGGAAGTATATCAAAGAGACTGACCCGGAACGATTCAGGATAATAGAGTCTCTTGCCGGAGAACTCAGGGAACTGAGAGGAAGAGTTAAGACGATTACAGGCAACCATATTGATGAGAAAAGAAATACCCTCATCGGTATTGAGGGCACAGCAGGGAGGCTGTACTGGGGCGGTGTTAAGGAAATATTGATGCAGAGGATAGAGTTTTTCGGCAGGGAGACGAGGGGTGCCATAGACCCTGTAAATTCCCTACTTAATTATGGATACGGAATCCTTTATTCAACTGTCTGGGGTGCACTTGTTAATGCTGGACTTGAGCCCTTTGCAGGGTTTTTGCATGTGGATAGGCCGGGAAAGCCTTCCCTTGTCCTTGATCTTATAGAGGAATTTCGTCAACCAGTGGTAGATAAAATTGTTATTTCATATATAAATCTCGGACAGGAGATAAAAATGGAACAGGGGCTTCTGGATACAGAAACAAGAAGGCTGATTGGAGGTAAAATCCTTGAAAGGCTTGAATCTGTTGAAACTTACAGAGGCAAGAAATATCAGATACGCTCTATTATCCAGATGCAGGCAAGAAATCTGGCATCTTTTTTAAGAGGACAACAGGAGTACAAGCCTTTTACTTTCAAATGGTAACCTAAACATTTCAAAAATGAGGAGGCAAATATAACAAAAACCTTGTAAACGTTCATGCCGGCATGCACAAAGGAACATGAAAATTAGTAATCCCCCCACGCCCCCCCTTTAGAAAAGGGGGGTAAGGGGGGCTTTGAAGGTTTGTAATGGAAGAACTTACACATTACGTTTTCTACGATATTGAGATTGACAGGATAAGAAACAAGATTGCTGAGATATGTAAGGACTATGGCCTTGAGCGTATTCAATTCAGCGGTTTTGCGGGGAGATTGAATCGGAACAGGCGGGAAGAATTCTTCTTGAAACTGACAGATGCTATAAAGGAAGGCTCAGGGAAGATTCTGATCCTTCCCGTATGCGAGAAAGATTTCAAAAGCATTCTTGAATATATCAAAGAGGAAGAGGATGCAAAGTCAAATACCTCTCAGAGTGAGTGATCTCAAGCAATTTGTCTACTGTCCAAGAGTTGTGTACTATCAATATCTTATGCCTGTTGGGAAAAAGACCACGTTCAAGATGGATTACGGAAAACTTGAGGAGGCAAGGATAGATAAACTTGAGACAAGGCGTAAGCTTAAGAAATATGGTATTACTGAGGGGAAAAGGCTTTTTCATCTCGCAATAAATTCTGATAGACTTGCTCTCTCGGGGAAACTCGACATGCTCATCGAAACACAGGAAGAATATATCCCTGTTGATTTCAAATATACGAAAGGGAGACCACATAAAAACCATATTTATCAGCTCTGCGGCTATGCCCTTATCCTCGAGGATATATATCATAAAAAAGTAACAAATGGTTTTGTTTATCTTATACCTCTTGAAGATGCAGTTATTTTTGAGATGACTGATTCGATGAAAGATGAGACTGTAAAGATGCTATCTGATATACGGCAGATGCTCAGAAGAGAGGAGATGCCTCCGGCCTCAGATAATAGAAACAAGTGTTTCGATTGCGAGTACAAAAACTACTGCGGAGATGTCTTTTAGATCAAAACCTTGTCCAATATGTCATGCTGAACCCTTCACTTGTTGTCATTCCCTCGCTTTATGTCATTCTGAGGCGCAGCCGAAGAATCTACTCGCTCGGGACAGGTCTGAGGGAGGTCGGCACGACCGACCGAAGAATCTTGCTCAGGGTAAACTCCGTGAAGCATCTCTTTTCGCAAACCTGAGGGGTTTTGAAGCAGAAAATAGGTTTGCGAAAATTTCGACAAAAGCTGTTGCAAAAACCATTGATTTTCTGATATTTTAACAGCGGATGCAGTTGACTTCCCAATGAAGAGGGAACTGAAAGTTTTTATTGTTTGAGGCCAGAACGATGCTGTTCTTTAGATGCAGTTGACTTCCCAATGAAGAGGGAACTGAAAGTCAAGAAAGAATGGATACTTTAAAAGAGGCCAAATCGATGCAGTTGACTTCCCAATGAAGAGGGAACTGAAAGAATTTGATACGATAACCGGGATTCATGTTTGAACGGTGATGCAGTTGACTTCCCAATGAAGAGGGAACTGAAAGTAAATTCACACGCGGCGAGCGATTGATGCTTATTGACGATGCAGTTGACTTCCCAATGAAGAGGGAACTGAAAGTAAAAGCCTCTAATAGCTCCATGTCCAGCAATGTCTGATGCAGTTGACTTCCCAATGAAGAGGGAACTGAAAGGTGGATAGACGGCAATGCCACAGGTGAAGATGCCGAGATGCAGTTGACTTCCCAATGAAGAGGGAACTGAAAGAAACCTGATATGCACCGCTCCCATATCTCAGTGAAAGATGCAGTTGACTTCCCAATGAAGAGGGAACTGAAAGCCATATACGCATGCATACGGTTTTCTGTCCTTGACCAAGATGCAGTTGACTTCCCAATGAAGAGGGAACTGAAAGCATAAATCTTTTGTTGTAACAGCGACCATCTCAGGGTGATGCAGTTGACTTCCCAATGAAGAGGGAACTGAAAGGCTGAAGAATTGTATACATCATGCCGGTCCACAGGGATGCAGTTGACTTCCCAATGAAGAGGGAACTGAAAGTTCCGAACCGCCCGGCTCCGGTAAAAGACGGCATAAGATGCAGTTTATTTCCCAATGAAGAGGGAACTGAAAGTCCATAGTTTTCAGTGTAATACTCATAAAGCTGGTGATGCAGTTTATTTCCCAATGAAGAGGGAACTGAGGTAACGACAGTCTAAGAGTCTAAAAGTCAGGAAGTCTAAAAGTTGAACAGATTTCAAAAGCAAAAACTCTTAGACTTGTAGACTAAAAAACTTTTGGACTGATGTCCTATATTTAGGCAGGCTTCAAATTTTTGTTTTTGATTGATTTTGCTAACAAGTTGATGATAATCTGTAGTTACGATATCAAAACTTAAATTGTTTTGAGGAGTGCAATGAACAAAAGGAATGTGAACATCATTAAAGCTCAGTTCGACGAAGGGATAGAGTTTATTCCCGAAGAATTAGGGAGAATAGATGAGACCCCTTTGAAGATATGGCAAGAAACAAGGGGACACTGGAAAAATCACCCCGTCTTTGCCAACATGGATATTAAGGCTATTATTGAGTGGCTCCGGGGTCCGGATGCAGTTGACAGAAATAAATCTTGATTCCAGCATAATCATATCGAATCTGACCGAGGATCAACATAGCGAACACGTTATCAAGGCCATCTCCAAACTCAGGTCATGGAATACTAAAATCTTTGTTTCACTGGTAACTTATTCCGAAATTTGGACGGGGATTGAGTTAATCGATGATGCCACCGAAAAAAGCAGGTCAATAAGTGACTTAAATAGTATGCTGAGGTCTATCGATGCCAGAGTTGTTTCTGATAATATTTTGATTGCTCGAAGGGCAGCTAAGGCCCAAGCTGAATATAGAAAAAGGGGTGGGAAAAGGGATATTCTAATTCCCGACTTTTTAATAGGTGCAAATGCCGAATTCTACTCAAAAAGGTTATTGACTACCAATCCGAGGGATTTTATGGGATATTTCCCTGAAGTTGAGGTCATAACTCCCAAAATATTGGTCCAAAACTACTGAGGTCTATAACGCATATCAAAAAAGGATATTTCTTTTTTATTTGAAAGACCCCCAATGAATGCTTCTCCGAAAGACCCAATGAAGAGGGAACACATCAGTCTAAGAGTGGTTAGTCTAAGAGTCTAAAAGTGAACACCTCAATCCATTTACTCCTTCTAAAAAGAAAAGTGTTATAATCTCTATGTTGTTTTATCAAAGGCATTGAGAGCTATACAGGAGAGTGAGAATGGCAGACAGTAAGTTCGTGCCCGAGATGCATGATATTGGAAAATTGGTTGCTGATGAAATACTGGGACGAGGGAGTTACAATCACACCTTCAAATATTTCAAGTTTGACAACTTTAAGGAACCTTCGACCAAAACATGGGAAGGAGTCAAACATCACCATGATGTTTCCATAAATGCAGATTTGCTACTTTTGACGATGGCAGATCATTTAGCTTCTGGGGTTTCACGAGCGTTGGAGGACTCTTTAACCAGAGCTATTAGGAAAGCTAAAAAAACGGAGAAAAAAGTTGCGCAAGTCTTTAGCCTTTGGAGAGGTGAACATAGAAAAGCCTACGAGTTTATTAAAGATGAAGCGGAAATTAAGGATCTCCTGAATTTTGTGGACAGCGATCCTGATACTGAAAACTATTTTAAAAAATACGAAGAGCGGCTAATCCAGCGACCGGAGGAGATGCTGCCAGGGTTAAACATAACTACTCTATTCACACATTCAGAGTTAACCGGTAAACTCTACAGATTTTTAAAAAACAGTACCGAAGTAATTAACTATGAAAAGCCTAATATAAAGGTAAATTTTTTCGGTAGGCTTGCTGACTCATGGAAACAAGCAGAAAAAAATTGGCAGGTGAAGCTATTAAAATGCACAGTTGAGCCCCTAGGGTACCATTTTCGTGTTCACGATCTTAACGTCTTCAAAAACTTACATGAAACCATAAATGAGATAGCTCGCAGCGATAATGTCCTGTTCCATACCTCTAATGAGTTTTTAGCTCTTTTTCAGGGAAAAGGGGGTAGCGGTAATGATATTTTCTATAATTTGATCAAACCCTTTCTTGACTCAAATTTTCAAGTAAAAGTTCAGGAGTTGGTAACCAATTTGGGTAATGCTTGCCCCACCCCAAAGGCAATTGTAGATAGAGCCAAAGGTACAGGAACAGATGTCAGATTTTCAGAATATTTGAAATATAGCCCCGATCTCTCAAAAGAGATTTCTATCCCGATCTGTGAGATCTGTCAGATGGCTCAGGCGACCAAACAGTGGCCAAAGGACATGCTGCTTGAAAGGAAAAAGCTGTGTGGCAATTGTAAGGGAATCATGAGAAATAACCTCTGGCCTGTAGATGCAGGACTGATGTGCCAGAATTGCCAAGTTGAACTTGGTGAGTGGCTTGAGCAAAAGACTACTGAGGATCTCTGCGGAAACTGTTTCAGAATCAGGGGCGAAGCTGCCCATCTTCACAAACTGGATAAGTGGACTTACGAACTTGGTATTAAGATGCTATGGACAAAGGTAAATTTAGACATAGAAAAGCTTAGAGAAACTCTGAAGAATCTTTATCTTGAATACCTAAAAAGTAAAATACCAGAGAATTTTTTACGGCAAATAAAAGAGGAGGAATATGAGGTCAGGTTTTCCTTGCTTTCCGATTTTCAAAAAGACTTTGAAGATTTTCTCAGAAAGCTTCACGTGATGATTTGTGAGAAGTTTAAAGAGAAAAATGTTGAACAGGCATTGAGCGATCTTTTTTGTATTAAGATTGAGAATCTTCATCAGATAATCAGCCTTTTAGACATTTATAATAGTCTTTTCAATAAATTCTTCAAAAAATTCAAGGAGATCAAAGAATCACCGATCACCATTTCATTAATCTGCTCTTCGGTAAAATATCCATTTTTTGAACTATGGCCAGTTCTCCGCAATCCCAAAACCGATGTTTACGTTTACCTTATTGAAAAAGGCGAAATGAAGGCAAGTGTCAAAAATCTTGATTGGATTCTATCGGTGGCAAAGTTCGGTAAGAAAACAGCGCTTCACAAGCTGGCTGAAATAGCAAAAGTTTCTGAAAAACTGGCCGAAGCAACACTTTACGATAAACGGGATAGAGATTATAAGACGTACTCCATGCTTCAATATGAGCGACCAATGGGACTGGGGTTTGAAGATATCCTGACTTTAGCGAAAATCCGGAGTGATTAAAGATGAAATTTTTTGAATATGAACTGAAAGCTGATAGATTATGTATGGGTGAGCGAGTTAAGGGCGGATTACTTAGACCCTGCTGCAGGACAATCCGCTACAGTCAAATTACGGGTGCTCTTAAAGAATACCTCGGTTCTGATCAAATCCATGCAGTAGGTCATTTGATAACGGATAATGAACATAATATAGCCGATTCTCTAATTTATTCCCCAGGAGATCGGTTTAGGAGTGTAAGCAAGATACCGCTGCAAATTGAGTTTTTAACAAATGTCTGGGGAAAAGTGTATATTTTAAAAAATCAAGTTACAGAGAGGCTTTTTGAACCACTTAACCGATTCGAAATCTTTATGGGTGCCTTTCGATCGAAAGGATTTGGGAAATGCGCATTAAGAAGAATAGATGAGGTTGATACTGAAGATATTCCCAGTGATGAAAATGGTAAGAATATACCAGGATTTTTAAATACTCGAATACCGATCAAGCCAGAAAATAATGAGGAATACGAAGAATTCATTCAGACAGCGAACCCCACGAGATTCCTTACAGAGAAATTTGGGATCAGAGAGATTATAGAACCTAAACTTGGGTATCTATTTGAACCAGATGAGAGAAGGGTATCGGGTAGATATGTACTTGCCGTCTTTGAGAAAAGCAAGATAATAGGGCCCAGATTTTTGATCTAAGGAGGCGATAAGAGTGGATAACGTTGACGAATTAATAGAAATAATAAAAAGAGACAATGATGTGAAAACAACTTACTTTAGTGGCGGTCTTTTAAACGATGTTGGTGAGATGTGCACAAGATATGGATATGGGTCAGTACGTCTTTTCTTGGTTGGAAGAAAGAAGGATGAGCAACAGACAAAGGTACTTTTAAAAATACTTGGTCTTATTGAAGAAAGAAAAATACCAAAAGAGATAGGCACTTTAGTATTTAAAAAACTGAATGCAATTAAGTCTTTTAAGGAGGGCCGATAAGATGCGTAAATGGAGGGAGTTTGAGATTAAATTGGAGACACTGACACCTTTTAGAATTGGAGGGGAAAGACCAATACCCGGCACTACCGATGTGGACAGCCCTGTTGTCCGTGTAGGAGATAGGATAGTAGTGCAAAGTACATCTCTTAAGGGTGCATATCGTGCAGAACTGGAAAGATATCTAATTGATACATCTTACGATAAGGCTAATAAGAAATGGAAAGACCAATGGACTCAGCCATGTATTCCAGCCGACGAAAGAAGTATCTCTAATGACGAGAAAAAACTGGTTGACCAGGGCATATATAAATACTGCTGTAGCTATCCTGGCTTTGATAGTTCCATATGCCCTATATGTTATCTGTTAGGTGCAAGAGGGCTGACCGGCTTTGCATCTGTACCTTTCTTGAATATGGAGATCGAAGAAATAGCCAGATTGCAATTTATAGGCATAGATAGGGTAACTGGAGTCTCGGCGAAGGGAAGGATCGGTAAATTCGAGGTTATTCCTGAAGGCAATACGTTCAAGGGGAATCTTTACTTGCTTCAAGAGGATGATATTTTAGGCTGGAAGTTTGGGAAATCCCGCAGCCTTTCGGATTCTAACGGCGATAAATGGCTTGAATCCGGTGAATGGACAGAAGAAAAGATTATAAAGGATCTCATTATTGATAGACTGCAAAACCTTCAATTCTTTGGAGGCTTTAAATCACGAGGTTGCGGCAGGGTAAGAATTACCGTTACTCCAGTTAACTGAAGGGCATTTTCTACGTCTCTATTACTTATTAAAAGTTAAAAGGGCTGTTTCTCTAAAACCTAAAGAGCTAATCTAAAGGCTTAAATGATGACCTCAAACGACATCAAAAAAATGGTAGAGAACAGTGATGTTATAAGACTGACGGAGATTCTTGAGTCAGATGATCCAGTCGTCGTTAGAGAAGCATTGAAGGAAATTAGGGGGTTTCCTATACCAACTCCTCTCCCGTTGTTTATTAATTCTTTGATATCTCCTTTAAGGAAACTTTTGAAATATCCAGATGAAACAATTCGCTGGCATGTTATAGATATCTTCTCCGATGTCGAAGATGCTCAGGGAATTGAGGTCTTGATAGGCATACTGGGAACTGAGAGCGAGCTGCGACTTTATAGAAAAGCTTCTGAGTGCCTTATTGCTAACATTAAGCGACTCACTGATATAAGAGCAATAACAGCCTTAAAAGGCTCATTGCTTAAAAGCACAGGTGAAAGGGCTGAGATTATCCTTGATGTCGTTAGTCGATTAGACAACCCTGAAGCAATTAAGGACATATTCGCGGAGGTAGTTAGGCATTGGTGTCCAATAATACACAAATATTGTACAGATGATATACGTCCAACAAATGAGTATTTTGTGGCACATAAATTTACTATGGAAAAAATAGATGATTTGAGAACGGCTATCGATAGAGCAATAGGCACGGTATTTCCGGTTATCAAACCATACTATGCTGACCAAGAACTTAGAGGTGATATTAAATGTAAGATATGTCATAAAATCCGTTCGTCGAAATTTGGTATTTATGACATTTCGGAGGTTTGCAACGAATGTAATAAACCCGAACCAAATGTTACTTGGGAGCTTGGTCTTGCCTACGGCTTCGGGAAGCCCGCAATCCTGATTTTGGAAAAGAATTCTAAGGTAATCTCGGACCTGGCAGGTCTTGACAGGATCGAATATAAAAGTATGTTGGATTTAGAAATACAATTGAAGGCGAAAATACAGGGGCTTCGCGGGATTTTCTTTTAAGAATAACAAACAATGCTGGTTTTTATTACAGATGAATTAAAAGTGTAAACTAAGCGTTCTGTTCGTTTACGATTGGTATAAGTTAACTTCCCAACGAAGAGGGAACAAAGGCAGTCTAAGAGTCTAAAAGTTAATGGAAAAGTATCCAACTCTTAGACTTTTAGACTGAAAACTCTTAGACTGTAGTTAACCTAAGAGCATAAATGTGAAGAAAAGGATAGGCAGTTTTAGAGATTTGGTTGTGTGGCAAAAGAGCATTGAGCTGTTTAAAGCAGCCTGTGAAGATGTAGAAAAGTTTCCGAATTAGTGAGATAGAACAACCTCCCCGTGATGCATAAATTACGGAACGCGGATTATAGTTTTCTCATCTTACTCAATGCTTGATTAAACCTGCCGTGCTAATATAGATTTATTATAGAGGTGATAGAAATGACCACTTTACTAAAAAAAGCATTCGATGAGGTTTCTAAGCTACCGCAATCAGAACAAGAAGCAATAGCCGCCCTCATACTCGATGAAATCGCTTCTGAACAAAAATGGGACGAGCTATTTGCAAAATCACAGGATAAACTTTCTCAGCTTGCAGATGAAGCTCTCGAAGAGTTTAAAAAGGGTAAGACAAAACCTCTTGATCTATAGCTTCAGGAATGATATCTCATACAACAGCTCGTTTCTGGAAAGCCTTCCAAGAACTCCCAGAAGATATTCAAAATATAGCAAAAAAATCTTATAGACTTTGGAAACAAAATCCTTATCACAAAAGTTTACACTTTAAACAGGTACATAAACATAGGCCAATATACTCAGTGAGGATAGCTCTTGGTTGGCGAGCAGTAGGGGTTAAGGAAGGTGAACACATAATTTGGTTTTGGATAGGGTCTCATGCTGAATATGATAAATTAATTTCACAATTTTAAATGACGATAAGGCTCAATTGTATTTTATGATCCACACTTTTAGATTGGCACTTTCAAAGAAAGTCATATTACCATTGAATTAAACCAATTCACCGACATCGATAAATCAGTCAAAAACTCAATTATATTTCCTGAAGATGAGATTATTGCCAAATTAGAGGAACTGAGTAAGATGACAACTGGCTTTAAGAAAATTCTTTAATCTCTATTAGAAAGGCATGAAAAATCTATATCCCTTTGTAAATTCCCAGAAAGTCTTCCCTACTATTGTTGAGGGCTCTTTTTCCATACTGACAAGATAAAATTTTCTCTTCAGTTTCTTGTCTGATATATTCAAAAGTTTGACTGACCCATCTTTTATTGCTTTAAAGACAGCCCATTTTGAAACAAAAGATATGCCGATCCCCGCCTGTACCATCTGAACAACCAGTTCTGGATTAGCAAGGGTCATAGCAACCCTTATATCCTTAGTATCTATTTTTGCATCAATAAAGAAATCATCTATAAATTCTCTAATTCCCGAACCCACCTCAGGCATTATGAATGGTTGGGATACAAGATCCTGATCTGTCAGCGGCTGTTTTTTTAATAAAGGGTTTTCATCAGATGCAATTATGACTATCTCGTCCTCTGCAATTTCTTCCAAATAAACTTTCGAGTTTCTTATTTGCCCCTCAACGATTCCAATATCTGTTTTGCCTTCAAAAAGGCTATTTATTATTGTTTCAGTATTTGATACAAAGAGTTCTATATGCACCTCAGGATAATTTTTAGAGAAATTGTAAAAGACTTGCGGAAGTAAATAAGTTGCAACAATAGTACTTGCACCCATATATAAGGGGCCTTTTATCTTCTTAGAGAAGGCATAAATTTCACCCTCCATATTTTCGTATTGTTTGAGGATCTTTTTTGCATGTTCATAAAGAATTCTACCGGCAGGTGTTAGTATGACCGCCTTGGCCTTTCTGATGAATAATCTTATTCCCATTTCATCTTCGAGATTCTTTATGAGGTGGCTCATGGCGGATTGCGTCATGAATTTTGCTTCTGCTGCCTTTGAGAAGCTCTTCATCTCAACAACAAGACAGAATGCCTTCAACCTGTGGTCTTCCATGATAATCCCTTCAATTCTATTATATGCACTGTCAATTCTAAATTGTCATAGAAACCTTGTCAATAAATCATCTCATGAAAACAATTCATATTTAGAATGAATATTTTGAGTTTGACTCTTACCGCACAGTAACTTATTTTAATTCTATAAAAGAACTATTTTTAGAAAGAAATTCAACCCTCCGGGTGTTTGGGGGAATGTGCAGGGTTCTTGGTGTATTTATTTTAACTTTTTTATCGGTTGGTCCTGGGCATAGACTTCAATGGGCTTGAGGTCAGACCAAAAACAAGAACCCTGCACAAATTTTTTCAGGATAATTTTTTTTAGCTATAAATCTTGTAATACCTATTTTTTTTATAAGGAGGGCGTGTTATGACAATCCATTCAAGGTTTCTGACGTGTTCATTTCCTGTCTTAATAGTCACTCTATTTATTTTCTTTGCTCCAGCACGGGCTCAAGAAGCCATGAAATCGGGAGAACAACCAGAATATGAAGTGTTTGACCTCGGCGAGATATTTGTAAAGGGAGAGAGGTTACCGGCTGTGAGGGATGTAGCTGTAACCACAGTGATTACTGAAGAGGAAATAAAGTCCACAAACAGTAGGACAGTTGCCGAGGCATTGAGTTACGTCCCAGGAATTCGAGTTTCGACGGGTTTTAAAAATGAGCCGGATATTCAAATCCGTGGTTTTTCGCAGAACAGAAACCTGGTCTTGATTGATGGCGTTCCTTACTACGAAACCAATTATGGCAAACTTGATCTGAACCAGATCCCTGTCGACAACATCGCGAAAATTGAGATAACCAAAGGTGGTTCATCAGTGCTCTATGGACCGAATGCATTAGGAGGTGTAATCAATATCATTACAAAAAAACCTACTGAAAAACCTTCTTTTGAAGCATTCACGGAAGTCGGAGACTATGCCACGTATAAATTCTCCCTTTCCCATGGCATGAAAAAAGGTATCTTCAATTACTGGTTAAATTATACACATCATGAGTCTAATGGATGGAGAATGTCTGATGACTACGAGCCAATTCTCGGAACTATTACAAGGCAGGGACCAGCACCACCACCACCGCCACCACTTGAGGCAGTTTTTGAGGATGGTGGCGTTCGCAATAATTCTGATTTTAAAAGTGATAGTATCTGGGCTAAAGTGGGCATTGAACCTGAAGGGGGCGAATACTATATCAATTTCCATTACATAGACAGAGAAAAGGCTTATCCACCCCATGTAGAGAGCGTAAGAGTTATTACATTTAGACCAGCCTTCTCTCACTTTGCCGAGCTGCCAAAATATACCGATTGGGGGATAGACTTGAGCGGACAGCAGAAAATCACTGATGAATTAACCCTGAAGGCCAAATTGTTTTACCACAATCACGTGGATGATTTTGATAGTTATTCAGACTATAACTTCACGAACAAATTAGCTTCAAGCAGATATAAAGATCATCTGATTGGTGGATCCTTTTCGGCAGATTTTAGACCTGTAAAATGGGATATCCTGCGGTTTGCTTTTCAGTACAGGGACGAAAATCATAAACAGCGAGATGACACATATCTGCCATTTGAAGAGAGAATATCTCACACGGGGTCACTGGCGTTAGAGAATGAGTTCAACAAAATACAGAATCTATCCTTGGTTGTAGGAGCAAGTTATGATTGGTATAAGGTGACCGAGGCCAAAAAGAACATAACTGATAGTAATACAGGCGATTTTATAAGACAGGATGATTTAGGGAAGCCGGACACGATGGACGAGCTTAACCCCATGATTGGTATGACTTATAACCTTTTCGATTCCACACGACTCTTCGGTTCTATAGCCCGGAAGGTAAGATTTCCCACCCTGTTTTATCTTTATCATTCGAGGGGCGGAAATTTAGATTTACAAGCTGAAACGAGCATTAATTATACACTGGGAGTTTCACATAGTTTTTCCAGTTATGCGAGAGGTGAACTGGCATTCTTTTATCATGACGTTGATGATTTTATCGCACGGGCAACTCCGGACCGTGATGCGCCATATGAAAATTTTGCCAAGGTTGGCCTGGCAGGTGTTGAGTTGACAGGAGAAGTCAATCCAGTAAAGGATCTCTTGGTGCGGGCTGGATACACCTACATTAACGCCCGGGATAGAAGTCCTAACCGGGTAACAACGGATTTTGTCAATGTCCCGGAACATAAAGTAGATGTGGGGGTATACTATACTATTCCCTATATAAAGACCCGTCTTGACCTCACAGGTCTCTACATGGGAAAAGTTTACAGTCAGCTTCCTACACCAGATAGACCGACAGCAGAGGTGATCGAAGTTGATGACTACTACGTTATGAATGCGAGGGTCTCAAAGAGTTTCGCCAAATATTTTGAAGGTTATGTGGCCATTAATAATATCTTGGATGAAAATTATGAACCAGAAATTGGGTTTCCTGCACCTGGGCGGAGCTTTTACGTTGGATTGGCCGCACGTTTTTAAATGTCTCTATACAGCGTCTCTTTGACATGTTTGCATACTGCAATAGGCGGGTATACGGGTAGCCTCTTCTTTTTCTTTTTGAAAAAGGAGAGGCTTGCTGAGTTTTTATTCATCACCGCCTTTGTTCTTCATACAATAAGCCAGATCAGCCGGGGATGGTTTATCGGTATCTTTACCCCTAATGCGATATTCGAAGGGGTCTTTTTTTTGCCGTGGTGTTTGGCTTTTCTGGTATTGGGACTGAGGCTGTTCATTAAGGATAGGGACCTGGGTTACACTGCACTTATACTTATTTTGTTTCTCTCGCTCATAGCTCTTATTTATCCTAAAGGAATATTTCCCCCTTCTCCAAAGGTGAAGACTATTTTCTCACCTCTATTTCATTTTTCTGAAATCCTTGCCCATGCATTTTTTGGCCTGGGAGCATGGTTTTCTCTTTTATACCTGCAAGGAAAAGAAAACGCACGAATCTTCCATTCCATGGTCATTTGGGGGTTTATTTTTTACAGCATTGCACAGGTAGTCGGTGCCATCTGGTGTTATTTAGGCTGGGCAAATCTCTTTAACTGGAGCGACAGGCATATGCAATCAGCAACTGTATGGTGTTTCTATGCAGCCTTCTTACATCTGCGTTTTTTACCTGCCTGGGATATGAAGAAAAAGGCACTTTTTTCTCTGGCAGGTTTTATCTTGCTCCTTTTCTTTAGCTATAGCAGCCATTTTAGCGAAATGAATATGCTGCGGTTGGGGGGCAATTAATTGTTGAAAAAAATCTGGAATTTCTGTGGCAGTGTTAAGGTAACCTTCTGGCTTTTGTTGATTATTGCCTCCGGTCTTGCCGTAGGTTCTTACTATGTCAAGTACAATCCTCAGATTTTTAAGCACCTGAATCATTCTCTATTTCAGGACTGGTTTATACTTCACGGTCAATATTATCCTGAAAAACTATGGTGGCTGGTGATACTTCTGGTCTCTCTCTTTGCCTTTGGGATTAATACGGGTGTATGTACCCTGAACCGGTTGATTAGTCTTTTTTCAAAACGGAAACAAATGAGCACTAAGATATTCTTCCTGAAAATCACTCCTTCCTTAACCCATATCTGTTTTCTCGTAATCCTGTGCGGACACCTCTTTAGCATGATATCAGGTTATAACGGGGTGCTACCGGCAAAAGCCGGAGCGAAGACATCGTTGCCGATACAGTCAGATATAGAGATAACAGAGCAAAAATGTGATTATTACATATCACCTGAATCTCTCAAGGGGTTTATTAAACAATGCATTGTTTCCTTTGAACTGCAAACACAGGGGGATACGGCACAAAAACATATTAGTTTTCTACATCCCCTTTACTGGCAGGGGTACAGTTTCCATCTTGGTATGGATAAAAGGTCAAGTAAGTCTCCTGAATTAAAAATTTCCATAAAACGTGATCCCGGAGTACGACTGATTCTGGTCGGCTTTACTGTTCTGATTTTGCTTATGTTGTGGTATTTCCCAAAAATTAACAGAGACATTAAAAATAACAAAAAGGAGGATATATGAAGAAAATTTTAGGGGTTGTATTTGTTATATTTATTCTTTTTGTTTTTTCAGGAGTAGCATTTTCATCATCTATAAGCATTACAGGTGTAGTTAAACAGCCTTTAAATTTGTCCATGGATGACATCCGCAGGTTCGAATCCGTAAACGCCAGACTGAATGAAGTCACCTCGGACAAAAACTTTCACGGAGTATTCTCCTATCGCGGGGTACCGCTCAGAACACTGCTCGAACTCGCGACTGTTCAGAAGGAAGAATCCGATTTCTTTAAACCTGTTGATATGGCGATTGTTATAAAGAATAAGGAAGGACAACAGACTGTACTTTCATGGGGAGAAATATTTTACCGGAACCCTGCAGAGGTTCTTATAGCTTTCTCAGCAACACCGATTATGCCCCATAAAGAATGTTCCGGATGCCACACACCTGAGGTTTTCAAACCATGGTTTGATCATCTGAAGCGTGACGTCGGGCTGCCCAAGCTTATCGTCTCAATTGATTTCTATACAGACCGTTCTCTGGAAAACATTACTTCGATTGAGGTCATTGACCTTCATCCATCGATGACTTCACAGAAAATGAAAAACCTCTTCTCCCCAAAATTTGTGCTGAGTGGAAGTGTTAAGAAGCAGCTGGAGATCTCTGATATTTCTTCTTATCCGCGTCTTGAAGCTCTCGCCAAGACGACGGGAGACGGGAAAGGATATCACGGTTTAAATACCTATGCTGGCGTTCCATTAACTGAAATAATACAGAAAGCCGGTATTAACCCCGATATGAATTCCGTCATACTCATTTCCGCCCCTGACGGTTACCGGTCACTCATATCATATGGTGAATTATTTTATGGACCGTACGGTCGCAATATCATCATAGCCGATATGGCCGAAGGACAACCACTGAAAGAGAACGGCAAATTTATTGCTCTCCTCCCTGATGACCTCTCGGCAGACAGATGGGTAAAGGCCGTGAGCAGAATAGAGGTTATCTCGCTCAAGCAAAAGCCCAAACTCTCTATCATCGGTGTGGGGTGCGGTGACACAAGCCTTCTCACACTGGAAGCTGTTTCACAGATGGCGAAAGCGGATGCTTTTCTCTGCACTGAGGACATAAGAAACAGGTTTGCAAAATATATAGGGAATAAAACCGTGCTCTTTGATCCTCTCCTGAATGCAGAGCCCTTTTTCAGAAAAATGAACCCGGGCCTGTCGGACGCGGAAGCGAAGAAAAAACTGGAAGACCAGAGGGCTGGAAATATTCAGTCAATACGAGATGCCATCAAAGCAGGAAAACATGTTGCCCTGCTGGAATACGGCGACCCGACGCTTTACGGAAGCTGGAGATATTGGCTCCAGGAGTTTATGGATCAGATAGAGATTATTCCGGGTCTCAGCGCTTTTAATGTATCGAATGCAATGATCAGAAACGTTTTATGCGAGGAATGCAAAGGATCAATCATTCTTACCGTTCCGAAGGGGCTGAAGGCCAATGAAGCCTTATTGAAATCTGTGGCTGAAAGCGGCGATACTCTCGTTATCTTCATCGGCCTCAGGGAGATGAAGAATCTGATGCCCCTTTTCCGGAAATATTATCCCGAAACAACTCCTGTGACTGTCGTGTACAGGGCGGGATATTCTGACAGTGAACGCCTCATAAAGACCACATTTCGCGATATCATGAACATTACGGAAAAAGAGGAAGAGCAGTCTCTGGGAATGATTTATATCGGACCATGCCTGCAATAAAATGCAATTAAAACGAAGACTTAACCTCTTCGATGCTACCCTCCTTGTTATCGGGAATGTTGTTGGGGCAGGCATATTCACAACAAGCGGTTTTTTAGCTGGTGAACTGCCCCACCCGATTTTTTTCATAGGTATTTGGGTTATTGGAGGACTCCTTACACTATGTGGAGCTTTAACATATGCTGAGATGGCCGGTATGTTCCCGTATTCAGGCGGAGATTACCAATTTTTAAAAGCTGCATATGGCCGATGGGCTGGCTTTATCGTGGGATGGGTAAGCTTCTGGATTATTAATCCAGGTTCTGTTGCGGCACTATCGATTGCCTTAATAAATTATGTGAAACATTTTTTCTTGTTTAATACTATTTTCTCAGAAAAATTATTCGCAATAGGGATTATTTGTTTTCTCTCTTTTATCAATTACCGAGGTGTCCGCTTAGGTGGAACAACACAGGATATTTTCACCTTAGGGAATCTGTTTATTGTTGTAGCTTTAATTGCAGGAGGTTTGATATCTCAAAATGGAAATTGGCATCACTTTACTCTTGATCATGCCGAATCGATACCGGTTGATAAACTTTTTGGACCAGCAATGATTGCAGTAATTTTTACATACAGTGGTTGGTTTGTTTCTGCTTACATTGGTGATGAAGTAAAAAATCCTACACGCAATCTCCCCCTTTCTCTCCTTCTCGGAACGAGTATTGTTGCTATCCTTTATACTCTTATTAACATCACCTATCTTTACGCACTTCCACTTTCAGGTCTTAAAGGGATTGTTAATGTAGCACAACTTACAGCAGGTGAGCTGTTTAGCCCGGTTTTCACTAACATTATTTCTTTCTCCATCATCCTTGCCATTACCGCAAGTATAAATGCTACTATCCTTGCCGGTGCTCGTATTTATTATGCAATGGCTGCAGATAAGATTTTTTGGTCTCCTTTAAAAAGACTCCACCCCTTCTATAATACCCCGCATCTTTCTATTCTGAGCCAGATGTTCCTGGCATCCAGTTTAGTTTTGTTAGGAACATTTGAACAGCTTTTAAGTTATGTTGTCTTTGTTATGCTATTATCATCTATTGCAACAGGGTTTGCTCACCTTGTATTACGCTGGCGTAAACCTGATATGCATAGGCCTTACCGCACCTGGGCTTATCCTGTTGTCCCTATTTTGTTTATTGGTTGTTATTCGGTGATTGCTGTTCAAATTATGTACGACAAGCCAGTGACTTCAATAGCCGGAATTCTGATTACCCTATCTGGATTGCCGTTTTATTTTTGGAAAAATAAAAAATTACAAAGAGGATACGATAATGGAATGGCTTAAAGATACAGTTGAGTACGGAATCATCGGATTTTTAATCATCCTAAGTATTATTGCAGTCGCAATTGCTATAGAGAGGTATATGGTTTATAGACATATTAAATTAGAAAACTTTTTAGATAAAAAGTCACTTGAGATTGATCTGACAAAGAAGCTTCATGTTATAGCAACTATCGGGAGTAACGCTCCCTATATTGGACTTTTAGGTACAGTTCTCGGAATTATGCTCACATTTTATACTATGGGAGTGGAAGGGTTTGTTGAAACAAGTAAAATCATGGTTGGACTGGCTCTTGCTTTAAAGGCAACTGCTGTAGGACTTCTGGTGGCTATCCCATCAGTTGCACTTTATAATTTTCTTTTAAGGAAGGTAAAGGTTCTTATCCTGCAATGGGAGATCAGGAATGGAAGAGAAAGAGTTTGATTATATTAATGTCATCCCGCTTGTGGATGTAATGCTCGTGCTTCTTACTATAGTACTCACGACTTCTACATTCATTGCCACAGGAATTATACCTGTTGAGCTTCCAAAGGCATCAAAGAGTTATGAAGATATTCTGAAAAATCAAACCATAGATATAGATAAAAAAGGTGATATATATTTGAACTCCAGATATCTATCAGTTGATGATCTGAGACAGTCTCTCAGACCTATGGATAAAAATATCCCGATTCTCATAAGGGCAGATAAAAATATAAGCCTCCAGATTTTCGTCAGTGTTCTTGATGTTGTAAAGAACCTCGGATTCAAAAAAGTGAGCCTGCAGACAGAGGAGAAGACCTGAATAAGCGGGGTAGAACATATGGTTCTTTTTCTCCCTAAAGTCTGAAAAATTCATTCGGTGTCAAATTTCATGTATGCTGATATGAAATTATTTCATATTGTGAATGAAAATAATGAATTTGACTTACACTTCCCTGAAATCTAAAGATAAATTATAAAGTTATGGAGAAGTGCAGGGTCTTTTGATTTATTTTTATTGTTCTCATATTTTTTTGAGTAGTGGCAGTGACCGACTTATGCAAACCCTCCGAGAAAGACCCTGCACTAATTTTCAGTTTCTCAGACGAGTCTTAAATATCGTCTGGTTTTAAGAATAGATGTTTTTGGGGGAGATACTACCTGTAAGCAAAATCAGTACATAAAGATGAATAGGGGCATCAGTTCTTTATTCAAAAATATACATTATCGAAGGAGGTTACCATGAGGAAGATTTTATTGCTTTTCCTAATGTGGATTTTTATCTGGATGACTGCTCCAGCCGTGGTTTGTTCAGAGATGCAGGAAGGCACAGGTGCCTATACACTCGGTGAAGTTGTAGTAAAAGCGGAAAGAGAGGGTGTTGAGGCTGTCGGGACAGTTCGGGAGATTACAGCAGAAGATATTGAAAGCAAAGGAGCAAGGACTCTGGATGAAGCAATAGAGTTGTTGCCGGGTCTGTATATGAGGACAGGGGCTGATGGGGTTCCCCGGGTGGACCTCAGGGGTTTTCGTTCGAGACACGTTATTCTCCTTCTCGATGGTATTCCCATCAATTCCAGTTTTGATGGTAATTTTGACCCTAGTCTGATACCTGTAGAGAGCATCGAGAAGATAAAAGTTTCTTATGGTACACATTCGGTGCTCTACGGAGATGGAGGGCTCGGTGGAGTTATCAACATCGTTACAAAGAGAGGGAAGAAGGGTGTTCATGGCATGGTCTCAGGCGAGGCAGGAGAGGGAGATCATTATCTGGGCAGCTTTAATTTTTCCGGAGTCCATGAAAAGGTTGACTTTTTCCTCAGCGGGAGTGTTCTCGAAAGGAATGGATTCCGCCTTTCTGATGATTTTGACAAAACACCTGAAGAAGATGGGGGCATTCGAGAAAATAGTGACAAAAGGAGAAATAATTTCTTTGCAAATGTGAATTTTGCTCCCAGTGACAAAGTGCTTATCGGAGCGGTTTTTAACTATCTTAAAGGAGAATTCGGTAAACCTTCGACCACAATTTTCCCCAGGGATAATTTTTCAGATGCACAAAGATATGAACGAATGGATAATTTTGAAGGTTATTCCGGGCATCTTTCACTAAGCTATGATTTGCCCGGACCTTTCGGACTGAGATCATGGATCTTTTTCAATCAATTGACAGAGGAAGAGAACCGGTATGACGATGGCAATTTTGAATCAATAACTCGTAATGGTACATTCCATCACAATAATGAAACAAGAATCAAAGGGGCTGCCTTACAGACAACATGTGATCTGAAGACAGCCGGCTTTTTAACGCTCGGGCTTAAAGGCAGAGAAGAAGAATGGGAGGTCGATGGGTACGATATAACCCGTACCGGGCGTGTGGATGTACGGGATGAAAGAGATATCAACGTCTATACAGCCGCTCTTGAGTATGAAGTGGTTCCCTTAAAGAATTTAGGCCTGGTTTTTGGTTACAGTCATAACTGGCTGGAAAAGGACGAAGGTGACGATAATGAGGGGAGTTATCTCGTAGGAGCCTATTACGACATCCATGAGAATACCCGGATAAGGGGCTCTTTTGCAAGGAAGATACGGTTTCCTGACATTCGCCAGCTCTATGACGTAAGTCGAGGAGATCCTGATTTGAAAACAGAAAAATCCAACAATTACGAACTTGGAATCGAGCAGAAGCTCCCCTTGAACAGTAAAGTTACTCTGACCGGCTTTCTCATCGATGCAAAGGATTATATTGAATTTATTGAAACTGTAAGCACTAAATTTATTAACAACGCAAAATATCAATTTAAGGGTGCTGAACTGGCTGCAGAGAATCGATACCTGAAGAACCTTCTGTTGAGGGCAGGATACACATACGTATACACAAAAGATAAGTCGCCGGGCACTGAAAGGGATGAACTCCAGTACAGGCCTAAACATACTGTTACCTTCGAGAGTAGATATTCCTTCAATTTTGGTCTTTTAGCATATATGAATGTTATGCACGTGGCCGACCAGGTTTTTTATTCAAGGACAACCCCTTTAGAAAAGAAAAAATTAAATGATTATACATTGTTCAATCTAAAACTCAATCAAGCATTACTGAAAGGTCGAGTGAATCTCTATCTCGGGGCAGATAACATCTTTGATGAAGATTATGAAGAAAGTTATGGATTCCCCCAGGCTGGGCGATTTATTTATGGGGGGGTAACGGTTAATCTTTAATAGTTTATGAGGAATAGGGGTTGAAGTGTCAGAATATCTTTACAGGTTACAGGAGGTTATGCTATGAGGACGTTTGTTGCTGTTTTTTGTATTTGTCTCCTTGTTGCGGGGTGTGGAATGAAGGCCGTGAAAACTACTCAGCAAGAGAAAACAAAAAAGGTCATTTACAATGCTAAAGGAGAGGTGCAGTCCTACCACACCTTTCAGTACAATGCCTTTGATAAAGAGAGAAAAGATCATTTTTCTCCCTCAGGGACACTCCTGAAGTATTCCATGTATTCATATGATAATAAGGGGAAGCGTTCTAAAAAGGTTGACTACGATCCAGGAGGTAATATACTTTCTTATACGACTTATGATTATGACATGCAAGGGAAAAGGACGGAAAAGAATATCTTTGATTCCAGTGATCAATTAAAAAAATACTTTACCTATGAATATGACAATAATGGCAAAAGGGTGAAAAGAAATCAGTACACCCCTGAGAACAAGTTTGAGTCCTGCGTGACTTATGCTTACGATGAAAAGGGAAAGAGGACGAAAAAAACCACATACAATAATGATGGTGCCATAACGTCCTGTTCAATCTTCGAGTATGATCCCAGCGGAAACAAGACAAAGAAAATTGATTATGATGCGGAAAGTGTAATGAAGGAATCTTCAATTTTTGAGTATTAATTTACAAAGGCAGGGATCGGGCAAAAAAAAGAGATGAGGTATCAATTTAAAGCAGTCCAGTTTTCTCTTGCTTTCCATGCATTGATTATTCTCATTATTATTGGCATGAGTAGTTCCTCTGTTGTTCCAGCCAATAGTGTAATAGTTATTGACTTTAGTATCGAGGATTCAATGAATGGAGAAAGTTCGGGAGCAGGAACAGTAGATATTGCAAAAACAAAGCCTGAAAATAAACCAAAAATCAGGGAGCGGAAGCCAAAGGTCATAAACAGGGAAACGGAGACAAAGAAACAACAACTGGAGGTCAAAGAATCAAAAGAGGTAATAGTACCAACACCAACCCTTGACACTCAGGTACAAGTATCAGAAGGAGAAGTTCCGGTCTCAGCCTATCCTGAAACTGCAGATTTTCAATACAAGTCAGTACAGTCTGTGCAAACCAATTTTTCGACTTCTACAGGCGATGGTATGCGAGGCCAGCTGGGGGGGAGTGGCTTAGCAGGGAAAGGCACTAAATTGACATCCAGCGGCAGCTATGGAAATTCTGATTCTGATATGCTCCGCAGGAGCAGGTATCTGAAGGAGAACTTTTCATACATAAGGGACGTGATTCAAAAAAAGGTAACTTATCCAAGATTGGCAAGACAGATGGGATGGGAAGGAAGGGTTAAAGTTTCGTTTATCATATCCTCTGATGGAAATGTCAGGGATATAAAAGTGATACAAAGTTCCGGCAAAGAAGTTCTTGATACAGGCGCTACTAAAGCGGTTAACGATGCATCACCCTTACCAAAACCGCCTGTAGAGGCACGGATAATAATACCGATAGTTTACAGGCTTGATTAATGTAATTATAACGCTGATATTGTATGCAGGAAGTTGTAAATTTTATTATTTACCTGACTTCCCCTGATCCCATATTTCTCGATTCTTAGACTGATTGCTGATTACATGCATGTAATAATTATTAGAAAATTTTAATATATATGTGATGTTCGGGAATAAATGAATCAAATAAAAAGGGAGGCAAATATGTCTGGAGGAAAGAATAAGTTAGTAATAGCATCGACTACAAGCATACAAAATTCAGGGCTTTTTGACATCCTTATCCCTGCCTATGAAAAGTCTACAAAATATCATGTCAAGGTTGAAATTATCGCAGTTGGCACCGGCAAAGCAATACGGATTGCTAAGAAAGGAGAAGCTGATTTACTTTTTGTTCATGACCCATTCAGGGAGGAAAAATTTGTTGCCGAGGGATATGGTGTGAACAGAAGGGCTGTCATGCATAATGATTTCGTAATTGTCGGACCCGGCAATGATCCTGCTAAGATCGGTAAATGTAAGACAGCAATAGAGGCTTTTGAGGAAATCGCAGAGAAAGGCGATCCCTTTGTATCAAGAGGGGATGACTCAGGAACAAATATGAAGGAAATGGATATCTGGGATGATGCCGGAATCAACCCCAAAGGGAAAGGCTGGTATTTCGAGGCAGGGGCAAAAATGGGAGATACTTTGCTTACCGCAAATCAGAAGAAAGCCTACACACTGAGTGATATAGGAACATTTCTCAATTATGAATCAAAGGTCACTTTAAAAGTACTGTTTAAAGGCGACCCAGTATTGAGAAATAACTACAGTGTTATTTCTGTTAATCCTGATAGATTTTTGCATGTTAAATACAGAGAGGCTATGGATTTTATAGCCTTTGTAACATCGCTTGAAGGTCAAAAATTAATAGGGAATTACAAAAAACATGGAATGAATCTTTTTTATCCGGATGCTATTCCATCCGTTATGGGGAAATAGCATAAATTGTAAAGGCTGTTCATAAAATAAATAATATTTAAGAAAGAATTTAACCCCGCTTAAATACTGTATCTGTCAATATCTGCAAAATTTGTGAATTAAAAGGGTTAAACATAAAAGAGGAGGTAAAATGAAAATCAAAAGTTTTTTTCTGATGGTATTGATTCTATCGGTAATTCTTATCTCCACTGTTTTTGCTGAAACAAGGATTCGTTGTGCATCGACCACAAGCACGCAGAATTCGGGCCTGCTTGACTACATCCTGCCTTTGTTCGAGAAAAAGACGGGAATCAAGGTAGATGTGGTGGCTGTTGGTACTGGCGCAGCGATAGAGATAGGGAAAAGAGGAGATGCTGATGTAGTTTTTGTACATGCAAAGGAGCTTGAGTTAAAGGCTGTAGAGGAGGGATATTTTTTAGACCGTCATGATGTGATGTATAACGATTTTATAATTATTGGCCCTCCTGATGATCCTGTGCAGATCAAAGGATTAAATTCTGCTGCCGGGGCATTCCGTAACATTGCGAAAAGTGCATTCCCTTTTGTATCGAGAGGAGATAAATCAGGTACCCATACAAAAGAATTATCAATCTGGGGAAAAATAAATATTGACCCGAAAGGACAAAAATGGTATCTTGAAGTCGGCCAGGGCATGGAAAAAACCCAGCGTATCGCCAATGAAAAGCGCGCCTACACCCTGACAGACAGAGGCACGTGGCTTGCCACAAAAGAAAAGGATAGACTCGAAATGACAATTGTCCTTGAAGGTGACCCTGTATTGTTTAATCAATACGGTGTTATGGCTGTAAATCCTGAAAGACATAGACATGTGAAATATAAAGAGGCTATGGAATTCATAAACTGGATTATATCCAGAGATGGCCAGCATGCTATAGCATCATTCAAGGATAAATATGGTAATCAGCTGTTTATACCGAATGCTAATTAATCAAGGAGGAGATATGGTATGAATAGACCGGGATTCTCTCTGCTGCTCTGTCTCGTTTCGTTTTTATTTTTAGTTATACCTGCGGTGGCTGTGGGATCAGCATCGGAAATCGAAGAACTGAAAAATGAGATCAGGAGACTCCAGCAACAGGAACAACAGCTTAAAAGAGATATGGAAGAACTTCTTAACAGGATAGAGGATTTAGAGAAGAAACAGGCTGAGACCCGGATGAAGACCGTTGAAACTGAAAAGAAGATCGAAGAGGTTGAAAAAAAGGCAGAAAGGGTAATAGAAGCTGATGCGGAATTAACCAGATTGGAAGAAAAAGCAGGCATCCTGGATAAAATGGAAGACACCCTTAAAAAATTGGAGGACAAAACGCGTATAAAACTCTCAGGAGAAATTCGATTCCGTGCCGATGCGACATTTGCAGATACTCCTGCAGACTTTGTATACCCTGGAATCCCTGATCAAGACAAAGATGAAGAGGACTACAATTCCTGGCCTATGAGATTCAGACTCAATCTTGAGTCGTCCGTTATTCCTGAGTACCTTGATATTTATGGGAGATTGACCTTAAATAAAAGGTTTGGAAATATCACATACATAGGAGCAGGGGACAATCCTCATGACTGGATGAATTCCTGGGCAGCACATCAGAGCGGCGATATCACACCGAGGCTGGAAAACTTTTATGCTGTGGCGAAACCGCCGTACCTTTATTATAATGAAATATTACCCACAAAATTAATATTCGGAAGGCTTCCCGGCTATGAAGGGCCGCCTACAAGATCATCTAACACGATTTTTCCAAGATTATTTGTCGATTCAGAAATCGAAGGTGGATTGATTAATGTTGAACTTCCTAAACTTCCTTTTGAGGATACATTTACAGAATTGCGTTGTAACCTTTTAGGGGAACAACCGGAACCGACAGAGACCGAAAAAGAAAGAAAATTTAGTAGAATTGCCCGGTCGAACTATTTTAAGAAATTGAAAGAGAGAAATGAACTATATATCGGCTATCTTAAATACGCTGATCAGAGTCTGAGCGGACCTGGAGGAAAGTTTGAAAACCTTATGGGCATCGACGGTAAGGGTCCTGATTCAAATGTCTTTATATCTCAGCTTCAACTGAAACTAACTGAGGATACACAGGTATTCTTTAATTATGCTTATATGGACAATTATTACATGCCTCGTTACACCTTTTATACTTCGAGTGGCCATACGTTCAAAGGGACTGAGCCCTATACTGACGGGTTAAAAAATGAGCTTGTTGTTCCCTATATTGAACCAGAACCCTACCATTTAGGTGGAATCTGGTTAGACACGCAGATCTGGCGGTTTCAGGTATATGGGGCATTTTATTATAGTCACTTTAAAATCGCTCCTCACAAGCATAGATGGACATTCTCTGAAGAAGGATTGGCTGCGCTCCAAACCAAAGGGGTAGATCCGGAAGACCCACAGCATGGATATGAAAGAGTCGGTGACCGTACTTACGAAAAGTTTTACGAGGGTGACAGTTTTCCAGGACGTGCCTGGTTTGTCGGGTTTAACACAGGCAATTTGATTAATGACAAAGTTGTCTTCTGGTTTGATGTGACATGGGGGAGTGATTATTGGATAAATCCGTTTAATGTGAAAGGCTACAGGAGAAAAGGTACAGTGCACTATCTGTCAAATAATTACTTCTATAATCAAAATTTCAGTAAAGATCAGATAGCTGTTGGATATTATCCTTTCCATTCAAGGGTTATTGATACCTGTGTAACATACTACTTAAGTCCGAGGACGTATCTTCTTTTAGGAACCATGTACTTTAACCATAATAAACGGGACTTAGATGATACTATTATCGGGAGTTCCGGGCGTAAATCATACTGGTATCCGCATCTTGAGTGGAAGATATTCTTCTAAAAAGATATCCGGGGCTCAATGCTTTTTTAATCAAACGCTACGGTTTTTACTTCTCTATGTTTTTGCTTTCTTTGATTTTGATTTCGCAGTTGTCTTTTCAGCTGAAATACCCTGAACTTGATTCAGGGCAGCATGTTATCTATGCCTTTGAATAACATTTCCAGCACCTTGTTTATTTTTAATGTAGAATATTAAAGTCTGTTGGTTTTTCTTTATTTTTTATTATGGATACTATCATAGAAGGATTCAGGAAGGCTTTTCTTTTAATCATACATCTCGATGCAGAATTACTGGGTATCATTTTCCTATCACTCAAAGTATCAGGTCTTGCACTTTTTATAGCCGGAGTTTCGGGACTTTTACTCGGTGCTTTTACAGGATTAAAACAGTTTCCCTTACGCGGACTGCTCATAAGCGTTATGAATACCTTTATGGGACTTCCTCCTGTTGTTGCCGGACTTTTTCTCTATCTTATATTGTCGAGAAGCGGCCCATTCGGCTTCATGGGGTTACTCTACACGCCCTCAGCTATGGTAATAGCCCAGAGCATACTTGCTTTTCCTATTGTTGCAGCTATTTCCCATTCTGCCATAATAAAAGTCGATCCTGTAATCAGACATGCTTCTCTTACTCTCGGAGCAACACCTTCCCAGATGGCTGTTACTGTAATTAAAGAAGCCCGATATGGTATCATGGCAGCCATAATAGCAGCTTTAGGCAGGGTAATGGCAGAAGTCGGGGCAGTACTTATTGTCGGAGGAAATATTGCCGGTTACACGAGGGTTATGACAACCACAATAGCACTCGAAACGGATAAGGGAAACTTTGAACTTGCAATAGCACTGGGGATAATATTACTAACACTTTCGTTCATTATCAACATCGCTCTTTATTACATACAGAAGAGGGGGTCCCGGAGAGGTTAATGAGCCTGAGATTTACAGCAGACAATGTCTGTAAAAGTTACAATGGAAAATCTGTTCTAAAAGAATGTTCTTTTTCCTTTGATAGAGGGTGCGTCTATATTCTGATGGGACCCAATGGCAGCGGAAAATCTACATTTCTCAGAATATGTGCGCTCCTGGAAGATCCTGATAGCGGAGAGGTGAAATATTATTCAGATACTACTGCCCTGAATCCCTCTTTACCAGGGGTGGGATTAAAGGGGGGTTTAAAAAAAGATATTAAGCTCAGACGTAAAATAACCCTTGTGCTCCCTAAAATCGGCCTGTTCAACACAACTGTATTTGATAATGTAGCGTACGGTTTGAAGATACGCGTATATAAAAAGAGAGACATTGAGGTAAAGGTAAACGAGGTTCTGGAATTTGTAGGCCTGGCACATAAGAAAAAACTCAATGCACTGACACTTTCAAGCGGTGAGACACAGAGACTTGGCATAGCGAGGGCGATTGTGTTGAAACCGGAAGTGCTTTTTCTTGATGAACCGACTGCTTCTCTGGATCCTCAAAGTACCGAGATGATAGAGGAGATGATTTCCAGATTAAAAGGACGTGACAGGATGACCATTATTATGGTGTCTCATAATATTTTTCAGGCTCAAAGACTTGCAGATATGGTCTTATTCATGTATGACGGAAGAATTGTTGATTACGGAACGAAAAAAGAATTTTTTGAAAGGCCAAAAGATGAAAGGGCATACAGGTTTATTACAGGGCAGATGGTTTATTAAATTAAAACCTTAAAGTTGCCTTCAGCCTCTTTGTGTTCAGTAACAGCTCTAAGGCATCAAGGGCAGATGCAACAATAATATCTGAAGATACATATGCATCCTTTGCACATCCCTCTTTAAGACAGACTGCTATCCCGATTTTTGCTGCCTTTAACATCTTTCTGTCATTGATTCCGTTACCGGTGGCAACTACACTTTCAGCACCGAGCTTTTTAATATAGAGTTCTTTTTGAACATCGTGGTCTTTCCCTGTGATAATATGTGTTTCACAAAAAACTCCTTCGAGTTCTTTTTTTGCTCTGCCGAATGTATCTGCAGTGAGTATGTGAATTTTAAGAAATTCGGCTATCTTATTAAGCGTCTCTTTTACTCCTGGACCGAGTTTTCCATCAACAGACAGTGTTCCTGTGAAATCAGAGACTAAATGCCTGAGTTTTACCAGACCAAATCCGGGGATATCAACCTCAAGCATAGAATGCCTCCTTAAACGGATATTTCATGTCACTAATGTTCAGGATATTAAAAATTATTTCAATATACAATAAATTAAAGAATAATAAAAAAATGGACAGAAGAAAGTTCTCATGAATGTTCAAGGGTTATATTCGTAAATACTCACGCCTTCAGGAAATGAAATTTCAAACATTTTATCTTCTATGCCTGTATTAATCTTTATATCTTTCAATGCTATTTCGATTCTGTTTGAATATAAGTCATAAATGATGAAAGAGCTTATCGGGAAACCATGTTCAGAAAGTATAATTTCAATAGAAACGATGTTGCCCGTAGGCTTTTTTGGCTTAAGAAGCAGTTTATCGTTTTTCCCGGATACAAGGAATTCTTCCTGTATTTTCCCGAACCCGCCCAAAAGGGCTATAGGCGCCTGTCCATAGGTTTCCCTGTCAAATTTGCTCCTGAACGCCTGTTTTTCCTTTTTCTGATAAATAATGATCTCGTCATTATTTATTGAAACTTCCTGAGGGTCTTCTCCTTTATAATCCCATTTCATCTTCATCGGCATTTTTATAAAGAATTGACCTGTAAATATATCCGTACGGTTCAGATCCTTTATGTAACTCTTCTGGATAAAACTACCGCTCATATCTTTAATATCTTCATAAGCCTTCTGTATCTTCTTAACTTCATCCTGAGCAGCAGAAGCAGCAGACAGGGTAAAAAGTAAAACAGAAAAAATAAGGATAGAAAATGCCGGAATCAGGATGTTAACTTTAAGGTGTTTGACCATTATATTCGACATAATCAAAAAGCATACCACAGAAAACTTTTTCTTGCCAGCATTGATTAATATAGACCATCCATTTTATATTTTTCCATGACTGACACCTGGCGTTTTATAGATTCGGGAATTTGCGGTGCTGCTTACAATATGGCTATTGATGAGGCTATAGCGGTTTCAGTCAGAAAAGAGATTATGCCGCCAACCCTGAGGATTTACGGATGGGACACATTAGCAGTCAGCATAGGATATTTTCAGAAGTCCGGCGAAATCGATGTTGAATATTGCAGCGGGAAAAATATCCCTATCGTAAGAAGAGCTACAGGAGGCCGTGCAATCCTGCACGGAGAAGGGGTTACATACAGCTTTTCTGTAAAAACAATATCAGGGCCTTTTTCAAAGGGTTTGATAGATAGTTATAAAAAAATAAGCACGGCGCTAATTTCATCATTATCGAAAATCGGCCTTTCAGCTGAGATTGCGATGAACAGAAAAAACCCCCGTTCGTTGCAGGCTATAGACCGGAAAATAAATCCTTTATGTTTCAACTCTGTTTCATACTGTGAGATAACTGTAAACGATACGAAGATTATAGGCTCTGCACAGAAGAGATGGACTGACGGCCTGCTTCAGCAGGGTACTATACCTTTTAGTGTTGATAAAAAAGAGACGATCAGGATATTCGGAATTGATAACACCCCTGATTTAAGCAGGTCACTTATTGGCTTGAGGGATTTATTTCCGGCAATAAAGACAGATAAAGTCAAGAACAGTATCAGGAATTCTTTCGAAGAGATATTTAACATCAAGCTGATTCTTTCATATCCATCGGAGCAGGAGATTGAACTTGCCCGGGAGCTTGAAGTTCGGAAATATATGTCAGATGAATGGAATTTCAGGCGGTAATGCATTTTTCCGGGTTAATGGTATAATGCAAACATGTACGTGTATCTGAACGGAAAACTTGTACCTTCAAAAGAGGCATCAGTCTCTGTTTTTGACCACGGTTTTCTCTACGGCGACGGGATTTATGAAACAATGAGGGTATATGATGGTGTTATATTCAAGCTCGATGAACACATAAAAAGGCTTTACCGGTCTGCTTCACTCATCGGGCTTACTATTCCGCTTGAAACAGACGCCTTAAAAATTTCTGTATATGAGACTTTGATCGCCAACAGCCTGAGAAATGCTTACCTGCGGTTGACTGTATCAAGAGGACGGGGAGCATTGGGTCTTAATCCGGAACTCTGCCCGGAGCCTACGGTTGTAATAATAGCACAAAAATTTAAGGAATATCCGAAGACACTCTATCAGAATGGAATAAGCATGATCGTTTCCAGCATAAGAAGGAACCTGAAAGAGGCAATAAATCCACAGATTAAGTCCCTGAATTTTCTCAATAACATACTTGCAAGGATAGAAGCAAAAAGGGCAGGTGCATATGAAGCTATCATGTTAAACGCAAATGGAGAGCTTACCGAAGGTACTGTCTGCAACGTTTTCTTTTACAAGAGTGGCGTACTCTATACTCCCTCACTGGAATGCGGAATACTTGACGGTATAACCCGCGGGACTATAATAGACCTTGCGATACGGGAGTACATGAAGGTTAAAGAAGGAAGATTCACTAAAGAAGATATTTACTCAGCAGAAGAGGTTTTTATTACCAACACTACCCTTGAGGTAATGCCGGTCTCAAAGACCGATAAATCTGAATATAATATAGGCAATGTAACGAAACTCCTTCATAAAGCATACAGGAAGGAAGTAAACGCATATGTGGCTGATGTCAAGGCAGAAGAGCCTTCAATCTGGGGGCTCAATATATGAGTTTATTGAAGTTGCTCACAGATGCCTTTCTATATGGCCTTTTATTTCAGCGAGATCATATTCAAACTTCTGAGGCTTTCTTCCAAAACATGTTCCGAGGCTTTCAAAGATTGACACCTCTGTCAGGTCCACTTCTCTGCGCTTTATAACCTCTGCAGTTGGCTGGTAGTAAATCGTATGGCCGTCAATATTGACGACTGTGTTCCCGATTTTACCCTCTTTTAAAAGAAAAACTGCAGCTGCGCCTGCCTTATATCCAAAATTGACATCAAAGGCAGAAGAATGGCCTGACCTTACAAGGTGACTCGGGACTATTTCTCTGACCTCCGGTATTTCATAGACCCCCTGTGCGAACATACCGGTCCTCTGCATGAAGTCTTTTACTTCCGGGTCGCTCCTTAGCCTTCTTTCGAGCTGCTGCCTTACATATCTTCCTGCACCTGCAAGTTTTCTGTGGCCAAAGGCATCGACAGGAGATGTCTCATCGTATAATAACTCGCCGTTAGCTGTTTTGATTCCCTCTGCAACAACGGTTATATATGTCCCTGCCCTTACATCACTCCTTTCTATTCTGGCAAAGAAAGTCGTTTTCATATGCTCATAAACTATATCGAAGTCGACAGGTATTTCGGGTATAAGAATGCAATCAGCCTCGGCACCGATTCCGCCGCGGAAAGCAGTATGACCAACATATCTCCCAAATACCTCAATTACAAGTATCCGGTTATGACTCATGCCTGTTGTCTTTAAGTCCCTTGTAAAGACTGCTATTCTATTGATAGCAGAATCACCGCCTACGCTGTATGACTGAAGATCAAGATCCATTGTCTTTGGCACATGAACACAGGGAATCCCCTGAGAAATAAGGTCTATCACCACACTTCCCGTATCGTCACCCCCGCTTATTATGAGGGCATCTATCTTAAACTTTTTCAATCCGTCCTTTATACGGTCATATTTATTCGGATCTTCTATTTTGCTTATCCTTACGCGTGAATGACCTGCTTCTGACCCTGCAAGTGAAGCCTCTATACGGCTTACCCGTTCTGCATTAAGAAGCACGACTTCATCGAGTTTTACGAGGTTATAAAGGCCTGCATAACCGTGAGGAATAGCAACTGATTCAATCCCGGAATAGTAGGCTTCTCTTGCTATTCCCTTAATCACAGCATTGAGCCCTCCGCAATCCCCGCCGCTTGTTATGACGCCGATTCTTTTGATATCGAGCATGCTTTATCCTCCTTAGTTCTTTCAATCTTCACTTTTTCATTATAAGCTTTTTTTCTCTCAAGGTAAATCTTAATTGTGTTAATGGAGTTTCCCGGAATAATAGATAAAAAATTACCAGATATGTTAAATTTTAAAATATCTTATACCTGATGTGAGCGATTCTTTTGACAAATCAGGGACAGCCGGTACGGCTGTCCCACCTGAAAGGTAAGCCTGGAGAATATTTCGGGATGTTCCCTGTAAATAAAAAGATAGTGGCCTGGCTTAAGAACGAGTTAGAGATAAAGGAATAACACCATTTTTGCTTCAAAAGACATGAAAGCCGATGAGTGAATCTGTAAATCAGAAATCTTCATTTTTACTCGAGATAGGGACAGAGGACCTGCCTGCAAGGTTTATCACTCCTGCTTTGCAACAACTGAAAGAAAATACCGGGGCTATACTGAAAGAAAGTTATATAAAATTCAATGACATAAAGACCTACGGGACTCCACGGAGACTTGCGGTTATAGCAGATGGTATACCTCCGGTTCAGGAGGACAGGGTCAGGGAAGTATTCGGTCCTTCCAGAAAGGCTGCTTTTGATGAAAACGGAAGACCTGCAAAAGCTGCCAGAGGGTTTGCAAATTCATTAGGTGTGAATGTCGAAGATCTGATCATAAAAAGCAAGGACAGGGGAGAGTATGTCGTGGCAGTTGTAGAGGAGAAAGGGTTAAATGTCAGAGAGATATTGCCTGAGATATTCAAAAAAATTGTGCTTTCATTACACCTTCCTAAGGCAATGAGATGGGGCAACAGCAATGTAAGGTTTGTCAGACCCATAAGGTGGATAACTTCTCTTTTTGATAAAGAGGTTATTTTTTTTGAGATAGACGGGATAAAGAGCAGCAATATGACCATGGGGCATAGATTTTTATCGCCTGCTGCCTTCCAGATTAAAGAAATCCCATCTTATAAAAAGTTGCTTGCCAACAACTATGTAATAGTTTCCCAGGAGGAAAGGAAGAGGGTCATAACAGAAAAGATGGAAGGACTTCTATCAGCCTGCAATGAAAGACCTGTTGATGATCCTGAACTGCTCGAAACAGTTATAAATCTCGTTGAGTATCCTGTACCTGTTCTCGCAAATTTTTCAGAGGAATATCTCGAACTTCCAGAGGAGTTGCTCATAACAGTAATGAAAGATCATCAGAAGTATTTTGCTGCAGAAGATAAAGAGGGAAGAATTACCGGTCGCTTCATTGTGGTAAGCAACACAGGTGAAGAGATTTCAGACACTGTAAGAATCGGGGCCGAACGGGTTATTAAAGCACGTTTTGAGGATGCAAGATTTTATTATGAAGAGGACATAAAGAAACCACTGTCTGCAAGGATAGAGGAACTGAAAAAAGTAATATTCCAGGAACGTCTCGGCAGCCTTTATGATAAGACAGAACGGCTGGTATCAATAGCTGATTTCCTCGGTGATAAAATCCTGCCTTCGTTAAAACAGAAACTAGCGAGAGTTGCGTGGCTTTCAAAAACGGATCTGATCACGGGTGTTGTCCGGGAATTCCCTGAACTCCAGGGTGTTATCGGAAAATATTATGCTATTCATAACGGAGAAGACAGGGAGGTTGCAGAAGCCATTGAAGATCAGTACCTCCCTCCGCATTCAGGCGGGAGATTACCACGTACAGATACAGGAGCCTTGCTCAGCATAGCTGATAAGATTGACAACATAGCTTCGTTTTTTGCCATAGGTCTCACTCCCACAGGCTCTGAAGACCCTTTTGCACTGAGGAGGCAGGTACTCGGCATTATAGCGATAATCATGGATAAAGGTTATGAAGTAATATTAAAAGAGCTAATCGATAAAGCCCTGGAAAACCTTTCGCATATAGAAGGCTCGAAAGAATCAAGAGAAAATATTTTAAGATTTTTCGGTAACAGGCTGGAGACGTTTTTTTCAGATCAGCAATACCGTCCGGAACTTATACAATCAATTATCTCACTTTCAACAGACATTCAATTAAAAGAGATAAAGGAAAGGCTTGATGCAATTCAGAAGTTTATGGGGAAAAAAGAGTTTGGAGATTTTCTGACAGCCATAAAGCGTGTTCACAATATTATTCCGAAGACTCCGATATCCGGACTGAAGGAAGAGCTTCTGATGGAAGACGCAGAAAAAAGCCTGAAAGAAAAGCTCGATTATATAAGGTCTGAACTGACGGCACTTTTGACAAGCAGAAGATTTTATGATGCACTTGCTCTCCTTTCATCTCTGACAGAGCCTGTTAATAAATTCTTTGATCAGGTTCTCGTAATGGATAAAAGAGCAGAAATTAAAAACAACAGGCTTGCCTTATTGAACGAAATATGGAGGACTGTGTCAAAGATTGCCGATTTTTCGAAGCTTGCTGTTGCTCAGGGGTAGTTTTAGCATTTCCGCCTGCTAATTACAGTGCGCTGTCAGCTAAATATCTTCACTGTTCTGTCATCTCCGAGCCCTTCGGTTGTCATCTCGAGCGGAGCGGGGAATCTTTTAGTGATATTGCTTCATGACTTTATCCCTCGCAATAACAGTGTAAAGAAGGGTTACGGACACCACAATAGTGTACTGTCCCTAACAGTTCTTTACACTTTTTGTATTGTCATTCCGCACTTGATGCGGAATCCAGTCCTTGATTTCTATGGATTCCTGCCTGCTGCGCAGGAATGACAGAATGTAACATTCTCACAATTAATATTAAATCGATGGTCAATAAATGATTTTTACAAATGGCACACAAATGATATTTCCGTAACACAGTCATGGGTAGATAATTGAATTTGATATTCGTTTACTGTAGAAACGGAATAACGAAATAAATTAAGATATCAGACATGAAAGGCATCATCCTGGCAGGCGGAACCGGAACAAGGCTTTATCCGGTAACAATATGTGTGTGCAAGCAGCTTTTGCCTATTTATGACAAACCCATGATCTACTATCCCCTGTCTGTGCTCATGCTCGCAGGGATAAGGGATATACTGATAATCTCCACCCCCCATGACCTGCCCCGTTTTATCAACATATTCGGTGACGGGTCCCATTTAGGGCTTAATTTTTCTTATAAGGAGCAGCCCCGGCCGGGAGGCATTGCAGAGGCATTTATTCACGGAGAGAAATTCATAGGAAATGATAATGTTTGTCTCGTGCTGGGAGACAATATTTTTTACGGCCACGGACTTACAAATTTGCTTAAAAAAGCATCAGATGATGTGACAACAAAGGGCGGCGCCACTATCTTTGGTTATTACGTCAAAGACCCTGAAAGATACGGGGTCGTCGAATTCGATGAAAAAGGTATTGTCCTGTCTTTAGAAGAGAAACCGAGGATTCCCCGGTCAAAGTATGCAGTAACAGGTCTTTACTTCTATGATAACGACGTGCTGGATATTTCGAAAAAGTTAAAGCCTTCACGGAGGGGTGAACTTGAGATTACAGATGTGAACAGAGAATATCTGAAAAGCGGCAAACTCAGGGTAGAGCTATTTGGAAGAGGCTATGCCTGGCTTGATACAGGAACCCATGAAAGCCTTCTGGAGGCCGGGGAGTTTATCGCAACTATAGAGAAAAGACAGGGCCTGAAAATAGCATGCATAGAAGAAATAGCATATAAACTGGGCTATATAGATAAAGAGCAGTTGCACAGTCTTGCCCAGCAGCTAAATCACAACGAATATGGAAAATATCTTTCAAGGGTTTTAAAATAAAAACCATGCCTTTTCATTTCAGAAGACTTGAAATTCACGATATCATACTCATAGAACCTGAAGTTTATGAAGATTTCAGGGGGTTTTTCAGGGAAACATATAAACACTCTGATTTTGTCAGGATGGGTATTAAAGAGCATTTTGTTCAGGATAACCATTCAAAATCTGTCAAGGGTGTACTGAGGGGACTTCATTACCAGAAGAACCCTAATGCACAGGGGAAATTAGTGCAGTGCATAAAAGGAAAGATATTTGATGCGGCGGTTGATATAAGAAAAGGGTCTCTTTCATTCGGGCAGTGGGTTGGCGTTGTACTTTCTGAAAAGAATAATCTTATTTTATATGTGCCTCCTGCATTCGCTCACGGTTTTGTGGTTCTGAGCAAATCAGCAGAAGTTTTATATAAATGTACAGGGGAGTACTCACCGGAGGACGACAGGGGTATCATATGGGACGACCCTGATATAGGGATAAAATGGCCTGTAAAACACCCGGTTCTTTCAGAAAAAGACCTCGGACATCCCCGATTGAGTGATGCGGATAATAATTTTGAGTACCCATCTATAGCCCCCTTGCCAGGGGGGAAGTAAGGGGGGTGGCGAATGAAATTTCTTGTAACAGGTGCTAACGGCCAGCTCGGGAAGGAATTCCAGAAGGTCCTGAAAGATTTCAATTATGGAATAGTAGCCCTCGGAAAAGAAGATCTCGATATGGCTGACCTCGATAAAGTTAAAGACGCAATATCCCGATACAATCCTGATGTTATTCTGAACTGTGCTGCCTATAATTTTGTGGAGATGGCTGAAGAGGATTTTGACATAGCATATAATGTAAACGCAGCGGGACCGAGAAACCTGGCATTCGCCTGCAGGAAAAAGAAAATTTTACTGGTTCACTTCAGTACCGATTATGTTTTTGACGGGACAAAAGAGGATTTTTATACAGAACAAGACAGGCCTGGTCCCATCAACAATTACGGAAAAAGCAAACTGCTGGGAGAAGAATTTTTAAAAGAAGAGTCAGATAATTATCTGATATTCCGGCTAAGCTGGGTGTTCGGAGAGGGCAAACAGAACTTCCTTTATAAATTACTGGAGTGGGCAAAACAGAAAAGGGTTCTGAAGATTGTTTCTGACCAGATATCCGTGCCTACCTTTACAGGGGATGTCGCAAGTATTACAATGTTTGCGTTAAATAAAGGTCTGAGGGGGCTCTATCATCTGACCAGCAGCGGCTATGCTTCGCGGTATGAAGTTGCCCGTTATTTTATAGAAAAGCTCAGCCTTGATAACCTCGTGCTGCCTGTAAGCTCCGATTATTTCCCTTCTCCTGCAAGAAGGCCGTATTTTTCCGCAATGTCAAACCTCAAACTCTCAAAAGAATTAAATATTGATATCCCGGACTGGAGACTGGGTATTGACAGGTATATAAAAACCATAACGTAAGATGTTATTAATCATCGAACATCTTAAAAGTTGTTTAAGTTTTTCAATTCTGTCATTCTGGCTTGTCCAGAATCTTTCTTTGAACAACCCCCTAACCCCCTTTACTGAGGGGGATTCAGAAGGATTCCCGGCAAGCGGGAACGACATACGGCTATTGGAGCAGAGTTCGCTATGAATAAAAAACTGTTTGTTACAGGCGGTGCCGGGTTCATCGGAAGCGAATTTGTCAGGCAGGGTGTACAGAGGGGATACGGCATGACAGTTGTAGACAAACTCAGTTATGCCGGAGACCCGGCAAGAATAAAAGAGTTAGGGGAAAAGATCAAGTTCCATAAGGTTGATATAAAAGACAGGCAATCTATAGAGGATATCTTTAAAAAAGAAAAGCCGGAAGGTGTAATCCACTGGGCAGCAGAAAGCCATGTTGACAGGAGCATAGATGACGCGTCTCCTTTCCTTGATACGAATGTGAAGGGAACACAGGTAATCCTCGATATCTCAAAAAAATACGAAGTGGAAAAGTTAATAAACATATCAACCGACGAGGTATATGGTGAACTGCCGGAATCAGGACAGTTTTATGAAACATCTCCCTTAAATCCCAATTCGCCTTACTCTGTCAGCAAGGCTTCAGCAGACATGCTCGGCAGGGCTTATTACAGGACATACGGTCTGCCTGTGATAACAGTCAGGCCGTCCAACAACTACGGCCCATGGCAGTATCCTGAAAAACTTATCCCTGTGATTATTCTTAAGGCATTGCGCGATGAAAAAGTCCCTGTTTACGGAAAGGGACTGAATATAAGGGAATGGCTTTATGTGTCTGACTGTGTTGACGCAGTATTTGAAATACTCGAAAAAGGGGAGATCGGGGAAATATATAATGTTGGGAGCGGTAATGAGCAGAGGAATATAGATGTTGTGAAGACCGTTCTCAAGTTGCTGGATAAATCAGAGGATCTGATCGAATTTGTAAAAGACAGGCCGGGACATGATTTCAGGTATTCTCTGAATTCAGACAAGTTAAGCAAAGAAACAGGCTGGAAAAGCAGTACGGATTTTTCCGAGGGTATAGAAAAGACTGTTAAATGGTATGTAAATCATATGGACTGGGTGAACAGTAAAATAAGATGAAATCCAGAAACAAAGGAGGATTATATGCCCATAGATAAAAACCTCCTCGATATCCTTGTCTGCCCGAAATGTAAAGGGGACATTAAACTTTCAGAAGACGGTAGCGGCATAATCTGTGAAAACTGCAGGCTCATTTATCCGATAAGGGGAAATATCCCCGTAATGCTTATAGACGAGGCGGAGAAAATTCCGGCATGATCAGCCACAATTCAGGCATTATGACTCTGACCTTCTCTATTCTTTTTAGGTTATAATAAAACCCAAATTGGCAGATTCCAGGAGGTAAGAAGATGGAAATTACCATTGATAAAGATGAACTTTATAACCTTATAAAAAAGGCTGTTAAAGAGGTATTACATGAAGAGACATTAGAGTTATTTCTTAAAAGCATTCCAGCGGTATCGAAAGAAGAGATGGAAGATATCAAAAAACTATACGTCAAACCATCGCCAGATAAAGAAGTAGTCCGCAGTGAGACTGTAGAAGTATGAAATGGAGGATAGATTATTCGAGAGATGCAGAAAAGTTTATTGAAAAGCAAAACATCCGCATCGAGGTTAGAGAAGAACTAAAAGAAGTTTTTAATGAGAATAAAAGGCGAGAATGTAAACATTGGGCTCATCACCGCTCTGGATTCTATTCTCACTGGCGATCCTGATAGAGGACGGGTGGCCTTTTTTTACTTTCAGGAGCGTGTGGGTAAGAAAGGCAGGATATTCAGGGCAATGAAATTCCGCTCCATGATTAAGGATGCGGAGAAAGAGTCGGGTCCTGTGCAGGCTGTTGAGGATGACCCGAGGGTGACGAGGACAGGCAGGATTTTGAGGGCCACTGCAATGGATGAGATCCCACAGCTTGTAAATATTCTGAAAGGAGATATGAGTTTTGTGGAGCCCGGGGCATTAAGGCCGAAAGAAAAGGAGGTGCATGGAAACCCTGAGGAGATAGATATTGAAAAGATACCGGGCTATGATCAACGGCTTGCTGTAAGGCCCGGGCTGACCGGCATGTCGCAGGTCTATTTGCCAACTGATGCACTTCGCAAGGAGAAATTCAAATACGACCTCCTTTATATCAGACAACAATCGTTCTTACTGGACCTGAAGCTTATTTTTCTCTCTTTCTGGATAACATTCAGAGGCAAGTGGGAATCCAGAGACAAGAAAGTGTAAGATTAAGGGATGATATATTTTATCTACTACTGGCTTCCACTCCTTGCCTGGATGCTCTTCATTTTCCCGACCAATGACAGCTTAACTGCTGACAGCACATTTTCTATCATTGTCCCCGTACTCAAATGGTTCCTGCCTGACGCAAGCCAGCCTGCATTGGAAACCATTCACGGGCTGATTCGTAAATTTTCTCATTTTCTGGGGTATGGATTTCTTGCCTATCTCTTATTCAGGGCCTTCCGTGGTAAAAGCAGGATATTCCGCCATAAATGGATATTATATGCGGGTTTGATTTCGGTTGGTTACGGCTTGCTTGATGAATTTTTTCAAACTCTAATTACTTCAAGAACAGGCTCATTTTATGACTGGATGATTGATGTTGCAGGAGCAATAAGTGTATTAGTTATTATTTACCATAAAAATAAAGCAAAGGGATAAATAATTTTTATATATCTTTAGAGCCAGTCAGTCAAGAATTTTTTATTTAACCCTTTTATTTCATAATTCTGTAGTTTATTGGTTATACCCTGATATAATTAACACTTCTTTCCGGTCCCTCGATCCTGAAAAGAGGGTCTCCGCCTATCAACTGTTCTAATTTCTCTGTGCCAATCTGGTTATAGAAGACGGGTTTAATAAAGGTGGAATCATCAATATTGCCTGAGAGGTGTTCTCTTAATTTTGAATCTCCGAGAATAATATTTGTTATCTGGAGATTTTTATAAAGTCTTATAAATGTATTAATGCTTACACTGTCAGGCTGAAGTCTTTTCAGTGTTCCAATGCACTCCAGAATATGATTTTCATCCTCATAAGGAAATCCGGTGAGAAAATCAACCGCAACTTTTATGCCACAGGATTTTGCAGTGAAGATGAATTTTTCGATGTCTGACCAGTAAGCTGTACATTTCTGATATGAATCAACTGTGAGAGTTATAAGGTACACCCCTGTTTCTTTCATCAATCTGAACAATCTCCTGCTGAATTCAGAAGGTTTCATATAAACAGCCCACTTTATGTCAAGACCGGATTCTTTCATCGCTGAACAGAAATCTATCGCATACTCAAGATTTTCATTAAATTCAGAATCACACAGGTGGAAGTGTTTATAACCTATATCAACGAACATTTTTATTTCTGATATGACATCATGAACGTTTTTAAAAAAAACCCTTGAATTCGCTTCAATACAATAGACACATGAAGAAGTGCATCCTTTGTGTGTTTCAAATCCTGCTATCCCTCCTGATTCAAAATATCTTTTGTAGTCGACTTTAAATGGGCTCCGGGAACATTTAATGTTATTTCTCAGTCTTCCGTGCCATATCTTTTTTGTATTTCCAGAATTTCCTATTTCATTTAATAATTCATTGAGCGTATTTTCAGCCGGTCCAACTATCGCAAAATCTGCATCAAGGTATTCAAGGACTCCTTCGGCGTTTGTTGATAATCCCGTCCCTCCTATAATAACTTTAAGCCCGTGCTTTGACTTAATATGTTTTACGATATCCTTAAGCTCGTCGAGGAAGAATTCATTTGTATGATAGAGGACTGTATCCACATTTCTGACTGTGATACCCGTAATATCGGGATTGAATAATTCCAATGCATTATCTATATCTTCATATAGATTCTCAGAAAAACATAAATCAATTATTTCAGTTTTGTGTCCTCCGTGTTCAAGACATGCTGCTAAATATTCAAGCCCTATCGGAGGGACCGGCGGAAACTTGTATCTGTTAGGATTGATAAGGAGAATTTTCATATTTATACATAATTATTAAGGAGTTCATAAGTAAAACCGTACAGATTGTCATTCCCGCTTGTCGGGAATCTTTCTTTAAGAAGGATTGCGGACAAGCCACAATGACAAAAAAGAAATGGTTATATGGCCTTACTTATGGCCCTATTAATACCTAAATTGAGCGGTTCTTCTTTAAAAACATCCGTTGTGACAGGCGGGACGCCTGTCCTACTGAAATTAACCTATCACCTAACTGGCAGGACAGCCGTCCCGGCTGTCCTGAATTTAAACAAAAGAATCGCTCAATTTAGGTATTAAGTAATATCCGCCTGCGAAAAGACTATCTCGTCTTTAAAAGATTTTATCAGATATATTGCCTTCCTGATATTTCCATCATGTATATCTACCAGTGCAGCATCAAGACCCGCACCTGCAAGGTAAGCGAGAAAGGTTGCTTCAAGAGGTTTTCTAATGACCCTTGGCAGCCCTGAGGAGACATTCGATATCCAGGCGATGGTTTTTATTGGGGGCTCGACGAGATCTTTTAATACCCTGATGCATTCATAAGAATTCAAAATATGTTTCTGTCCCATCCCGCTGCTGACATGAACTACCGAGGGGTCTGCAAAGAGCCTTTCGTTAGGAATATCAGCTTCATTTGCCATCTCGATAAGTCTCTCGATTATCTGGAGTTTTGCTTCTATGGATGTAGGGATAGTTCCCTTTGACGCCCTTATAACTAAGGAGGCGCCGGAGTTTGATACTATTGATAGCAGGGTCTCTTGATCTTCAGGTTCGGTCTCAGATATGAAATTGATGAGAGGCGGTTTTTTGCAGAGCGGTAAGGCATTTTCCAGGGCGAGAGTGTTTCTTGAATCAAGGCAGATGCTATCAGAGATTTCAGAAACAATGCCTGTTACCCATGGAAGACTCATGTCGTCACCGGAACCGTCCAGAGAGCACTGGACATTGATCATATCTGCGCCCGCTTCCCGGAGGTGTTTTACGAGTTCTGCCAATGCCTTGACGTCTCTGTTTTTTAATGCTTCCATATAAGCCTTATTCCTCGTATTCAGGTTATCAGCGACGGCTATCATGTTTCCCTCCTTTTAAAAATATCGGTTTACTTTTATGTTTTCATATAAAACAAGAAGATCACACATTTAACCAGATTGCGATCTTGAAAGGTTTTTATCTGCATATGCCTGACATCAACTGCATTATCCGGGTTAACAGTTATTATGCATTAATAGAAGTTTTTTGAAAACCCCTTCTATCGTTTTATTCTTCCCTCACCCCTACCTCTATCATCCTGCCCTTTATCTCCTTAATTCTGTTTCTGATCTTTGCAGCGCGTTCGAATTCAAGCAGCTTCGCGGCCTTTTTCATTTCGGACTCAAGCCTTTTTATTGTTTCTTCAGCATGTCCGTATTCAGCCTTTTCCTCTGCCACCGCAGGTACTGTCCAGTAATCAGCCTCATAAATAGAACCGAGTATGTCCTTTATATTAGTTCTCACGGTTTCAGGTGTAATCCCCATCTTCCTGTTATAGTTTTTCTGGATATTTCTTCTCCTCTTTGTCTCATCGAGTGCTCTCTTCATTGAGCCCGTGATATTATCCGCATATAGAATCACCTGCCCGTTGATATTTCTCGCGGCACGCCCTGATGTCTGAATCAACGAACGTTCTGAACGCAGAAAGCCCTCTTTGTCAGCATCAAGTATTGCGACGAGTGAGACCTCGGGAAGGTCAAGCCCTTCGCGTAAAAGATTAACTCCAATCAATACATCAAAATTCCCCAGCCTTAAATCCCGTAATATTTCAACCCGCTCCAGGGTGTTGATGTCAGAATGCAGATATCTCGCCCTTATACCAAGGTCTGTATAGTAATCTGTCAAATCCTCTGCCATTTTCTTTGTAAGTGTTGTGACAAGAATACGCTCACCTTTTTCCGCACGTTTTCTTATCTCATTCAGCAGCTCGTCTACCTGTCCTGATACTGGTCTTACGATCATTTCAGGGTCTATGAGTCCTGTTGGCCTGATTATCTGCTCTACAACACGCCCTTTTGATTTTTCTATTTCATAAGGTCCGGGTGTTGCTGATACATAGATAGCCTTGTTAACCCTGTGCTCGAATTCTCTGAATGTAAGAGGCCTGTTGTCCAGGGCGGAAGGCAGCCTGAAACCATAATCGACAAGAGTCTGTTTTCTTGAGCGGTCTCCCTCATACATTCCTCCGATCTGTGGAATTGTTGCGTGAGACTCATCGATGACTATCAGGTAGTCTTCAGAAAAATAGTCAATTAATGTATACGATGGTTCTCCGGGAGCCCTTCCAGTCAGATGTCTCGAATAATTTTCGATGCCGTGACAGTAACCGAATTCCCTCAGCATCTCTAAATCGAACCTCGTCCTCTGTTCAATCCTGTTCGCTTCGAGAGTTTTTCCTTCCTTCAGAAAATATTTGATCCTTTCCTCCATCTCTTCCCCGATATTTTTAAATGCCGGCTCGAGCCTCTCCCTCGGTGTTATCCAGTGGCTGTTCGGAAAAATTGCAATCCTGTCTAATCTCCTTATCCTGTCACCTGTTAAAGGGTCGAACTCAAGCAGCATGTCGATGTCATCCCCGAAGAATTCAATACGGATTCCTTTATCGAGCGAAAAGGATGGATAAACCTCTACAATATCACCCCTTACCCTGAAAGTCCCTCTTTTAAAATCTGCATCAGAGCGTATATACAGCATTTCAATGAATCTTCTGAGTATTTCGTCCCTTTGCGTGTGCATTCCTTCCTCAATCACAAGATGCATATCCATATAGTCCTGAGGAGAACCTATGCCATAAATGCATGAGACGGAAGCTACTACAATGGTATCCCTTCTTTCAAGAACTGCCCTTGTTGCAGCATGCCTCATCCTGTCAATATCGTCGTTTATCAGTGCATCTTTTTCAATATATGTATCTGTAGTCGGGATATAAGCCTCAGGCTGGTAGTAGTCATAATAACTCACAAAGAACTCAACTGCATTTTCCGGGAAGAGTTCTTTGAATTCTCCATATAGCTGTGCCGCAAGGGTTTTGTTATGTGCTATAACGAGGGTTGGCTTGTTTACGTTCGCAATAACATTGGCAATTGTGAAGGTCTTGCCTGAACCCGTTACGCCTAAAAGAACCTGATGCTTCAGGCCTTTTTCGATACCTTCAGAAAGTTCTCTTGTCGCTTTTGGCTGATCGCCCTTCGGAGTAAAGGAGGTAGTGAGTTTAAAAGTATTCATAAACTATTTAATCCAAATAATGCAGATATTTCTCAAAAATTTATTTAACTCGATGAAATTATTAAATTATCCAAATTCGTTTGATGAATAAAAATATTCATATAACCATCAGTTAAAGGTACACTAAGGTATCGAAAAATAAATTTTTTCGCAACATCTGCATTACTTTATTTGCATTTTTCGGGTTAATGGACATTCTTTACACAATGGATTCTTTGATTTGCAGTAAGTTTTTCCCACTTTCACCAACAGTGCATGATATTCATTAAATAGCCTTACATCTTTTTTTAGAGAAGAGTGGAAAAGCTCCTGAAATTTGTCATAAGACATTCCGTGGTCCATGATGACATGTCTTGAAAGGATTCTTTTTGTGTATGCGTCTATTACGAATACCGGTTTCTCAAGTGCGTAGAGAAGGATAGAGTCTGCAGTCTCAGGTCCGATACCGTTGATACCGAGGAGTTTTTCCCTGAGTGAATTCATGTCTTCTTTTTTCATTCTTATCATGCTTCCGTGAAAATCATTCATGAGGAAATTTATAAACGATTTGAGTCTCCTCGCCTTTATGTTGTAGTAGCCTGCAGGTCTTATAAGTTCAGCGAGTTTTTTTTCATGCATATCATGTACAGCTTTTGCAGATAGGGCATTATACTTTTTAAGGTTATTAATTGCCTTTTCGACATTACCCCAGTTTGTATTCTGTGTGAGGATTGCACCGGTTGCAATCTCAAACGGCGTGTCACCAGGCCACCATTTCTGAGGGCCAAAGGTGCGGTAGAGAGTTTGATAGATCTGTAACAGTGGTTTAGAGTTTTCTGACATATAGAATTATTATAGTCGACTTGTGTATCGATTTTAAAATTGCCTATAATAATTGGGTACTTAGTCTCTGTCCACAAACTAAGGACATGTTATTGACCCGGAGGGAAAATGTTTATTAAAGGCAGGGCATGGAAATTCGGGAATGATATAGATACTGATGTGATCATCCCCGCTCGGTATCTTAACACTTCTGATCAACATGAACTCGCAAAACATCTGATGGAAGGGGTTGACAGAGACTTTTCGGCTAAAGTAAAGACAGGCGATATTATTGTTGCAGGCAAAAATTTTGGATGTGGTTCATCGAGAGAGCATGCACCTATCGCAATAAGGGCAGCAGGTGTCGGTGCTGTTATAGCCAGAAGTTTTGCAAGGATCTTTTATCGGAATGCATTTAACATAGGGCTTCTAATCTTTGAATCTCCAGAAGCATCAGAAAAAATAAAAGAGAATGAAGAGATTGAAATTGATGCAGGCAATGGGATAATAAAAAATCTTTCAACGAATGAGGAATATAAGGCAAATTCAATACCCCTGTTCATGCGGGAACTGATTGTTGCGGGAGGACTGGTGGAGTGGACGAAGAAAAGGCTGGCAAAGGCTGAAGCGATGGGAGGGGATTAATGGGAGGCAGGAGAAAGTGAGATGAAATCTTATAATATCGCTGTCATTCCCGGAGACGGGACAGGCCCTGAAGTTATCAGAGAAGGTATTAAAGTCCTGGATGCGGTGGCTTCCTGCTCAGGGATTACATTAAATTTTCATTACTATGATTTTGGTGGAGAACGATATGTCAGGACAGGAGAAACATTACCGGATGGAGCCATAGAAGAACTCAGAAAATACGATGCTATATATCTCGGTGCAATAGGCCATCCGGATGTAAAGCCAGGCATACTCGAGAAAGGAATACTTTTGAGTTTGAGATTTGAGCTTGACCAGTATATTAATCTCAGACCGGTTAAATTATATCCCGGTGTAGAATGCCCGATAAAGAATAAAAGACCTGAAGATATAGACTTTGTAGTGGTCAGGGAGAACACCGAAGGCCTTTATGCCGGTGCAGGAGGTGTGCTGAAAAAAGGTACGCCTGATGAGGTTGCAATTCAGGAGTCTATTAATACGAGAAAAGGTGTTGAACGTTGCATCAGGTTTGCGTTCGAATACTGCAAAAAAAGGGACAAACAGAACAAGCTCACACTCTGCGGTAAAACGAATGTCCTTACATTTGCCTTTGACCTGTGGGAAAGGACATTCCATGAAGTTGCAAGAGAATACCCTGAAATAAAAACTGACTATGCACATGTGGATGCTGTAACAATGTGGTTTTTGAAGAATCCTGAATGGTTTGATGTTATTGTTACTGACAACATGTTCGGAGACATTATTACAGATTTAGGTGCTATGATACAGGGCGGGATGGGAATAGCTGCCGGCGGTAATATTAATCCTGAGGGGGTATCGATGTTCGAGCCTATCGGCGGCTCTGCACCGAAATATACAGGCAGGAATCTCGTCAATCCGCTTGCTGCGATTTGTGCAGGAGCAATGATGCTCGAACAGTTAGGAGAAAATAAGGCAGCTATACTCATTGAAAGAGCGGTCATAGAAGCCACATCCAGATATCTAAAAAGTCTTGCTGCGGGTCAGATGGGCTACCGTACGTCAGAAGTAGGTGATCTTGTTGCAAAATTTGTAAATGAAACGGGCATTGATTGACAAAGAAGCCATTTATTTGATATAAAAAAAATCTACTCCTGGGTAGCTCAGCTGGCAGAGCGGGTGGCTGTTAACCACTTGGTCGGGGGTTCGAATCCCTTCCCAGGAGCCAAAAAAATCAAAAATTAGTTTTTTTTAGTTCACCACCAGTAGGGCGGCGGTACGCTGTGTCTCCACCGCCAGTAAGGTCGATACCCCCAATATGGGTAATCCCACCAATAAGGATAGGGCTCATAATAATAGGGGACTATATAATATTCTTTTTTTTCTTCCCAGAGGTAAAGCTCTTTTATCCTGAAAAGAGGATAAACATAATCCATTTCGTCTATTTTACCTTCTCTTGTCCCGATAAATTCTCCTGCAAGGGTTATCTCTCTTTGTGGCCGGAAGACCATAGGGTCCAATAAGCCGCTTTCCATTGGGAAAATTGCAAGGAATCTGTTATGCAATGTTCCGACTCCTTTCAGATAGCCCCTTGAATCCACAGGAACATAGAGGGCTTCTATCAGGCTGTCTTCAGGTGTGGCTCTGGTATTTACAATAATCCCACCCAGAACAAATATCTTACCACGGTAAAATGCAGGATTCTGTTTTATATCAGAAAAAGATACATCTCTTATTGCAACATCCATCACCTCCTTACGGAGTACGGGAGCACAGGAGAGGATGAACAAAAAGAAAACAGGAATTATAACGAATAGAAATTTCTTCATATTTTTATTTTAAAGCTTTTAGATAAATTGTCAAGAATGACGCAACAGCGGGTCTGGTTGTAAAAATAAAGAAAAAAAATTAATATAATTTAAAGATGAAAAAATTTATTTTTCTTTTATTTCTTAATGTATTATTTATATCTACCGCTGATGCCGGTATAAATCCCCTCCGGATAAAACATCCGTTATGTAACCTTTCTGTCTCATTCGACATCAAACAAAATCTCATAAAAGGTATATCAAAAATTGAATTGCCGGAAACCGGAGAAATAAATATTTATACGGGATCGCTGAAGATTATCTCAGTTATGTTAAACGGGCAGCCTCTAATGCCTGAAATAAAAAAGGGGTTATTTAAGGTTGTCGGCAAAGGGACGATCGAGATTACTTACGAGGGCGTGTTCAGGGAAGAAGATGTGGAAGTAAAGCCCGGTAACAGGGGTGTTGTTTACGGAAATGTAATTGCTGAAAAAGGCATATATCTGACACAAGGGTGGTATCCTTCAATAAGAGGCATGGCTTATTATAATCTGAAGGCACTCATTCCGGAAGGATTTATCGCAATCTCAGAAGCAGACGGGATTCATGTATCAGAGACAGGTCAGGGGTTGGAGTATTCATTCGACTTTCCATATCCTGTGCATGGAATAAACCTGGTAGCCGGCAATTACATTGAAATCCGCGAGACTTTTAACGGAATAGATATTTATGCCTATTTCTTTCCTGAAGATGTCCCCCTTGCGAAGACATATATTGAATACACTAAAAGATACATCGGGATGTATGAAGACCTTCTCATCCCTTATCCTTACGGGAGGTTTTCTGTTGTAGAGAATTTTCTTCCTACAGGCTATTCAATGCCTGCGTTCACTCTTTTAGGCCAGGATGTGGTGCGGCTCCCGTTTATTGTTGAGACATCTTTAGGACACGAGATACTTCATCAATGGTTTGGAAATTCCGTTTACGTTGATTATAAAACCGGAAACTGGTCAGAGGGTTTGACTACTTACCTTTCTGACCATCTTTATAAGGAGATGGAAGGAAAGGGCTGGGAATACAGAAAGAAATTGCTGACAGATTATGAAAGTTATGTAACTCCTGAAAAAGAATTTACTTTAAGGGATTTTACAGGAAGGTTTGATTTTGCATCAAGGGCTATCGGATACGGAAAAGGTGCAATGGTGTTCCACATGCTTAAAAATATGATAGGAGATGATTCATTCTATGACGGCTTGAGGGAATTTCTAAAGGAAAACAGATTCAAGGAAGCATCGTGGGATGACTTGAGGATAAACTTTGAAAAAGTTTCAGGTAAAAAACTCGATTGGTTTTTCGACCAATGGTTTAACCGGAAGGGAATTCCATCTATAGAAATCACAAATCCGGACGTAATTGTTTTAGAGGGCATCCCCACAATCTTTTTCAGGATTGTTCAGAAAGGCGAGCTTTATAATTTCAGTGTATCACTTGAGATAAAAACCGGGAAGGAAGAAATAAGCAGGGTACTGGATATTAAGAATGAGATAGAAAAATTCGAAATACCTGTTAAAGGAACTCCTTTAAATATGGTTTTTGACAGAAACTATGATATTATGCGAAGACTTTCCGGGGAAGAGTATCCCCCTGTAATATCAGGTCTTCTGGGCGACGAAAGGAGGTTGATTGTTATACCTGAAAAAGAATCAGAGAATTATTCTGAGCTGATAGAGGTACTGAAGGAACAGGGTTTTGGTATAAAGAGTGAAACGGATATTACGGATCAGGATATTAAAACGTCATCCCTCCTGGTTTTGGAAGCAGAGAACACTGTTCTGAAAAGGTTCTTCGGTAAGGTTCCAGAGATAGAAACAGGATTTACCTTTGAAGTAAGGAAAAATCCTCTAAAAAAATCAAAAGTGGTTGCCATTGCTCAAAGCGAATCAAAAGAAGAGGTTGACCATGTAGCAAGGAAAATACTGCATTACGGGAATTATTCTTTTTTGCGATTTGAAAAAGGGAGAAATACGGAAAAGAAAACATATGAGACTGAAAGAGGGATAAATATCAGTTTATATAAACCTGTTCCGGTCATGCGGCCTCAGGATCTGATTGAGCTTGATAGGGTAATAGACGCGATTCTTGATAAACCTGTTATTTATGTGGGTGAGCGGCATACCAATTATGAGGACCATAAAGTTCAACTAAAGGTTATCATGAGTCTCTACGAAAACAACAGGAAGTTTGCAATTGGCATGGAGATGTTCCAGAGGCCATTTCAAAAGGCTATTGATGAATATATTTCAGGCGCAATTGGCGAGAGGGAATTTTTAAAAAATACAGAGTATTTCAAAAGATGGAGGCATGATTATAACCATTACAGGGAGATTATAGAGTTTGCAAAGGCAAAGAATATTCCCGTGATAGCCCTTAATATAAGGTCGGAGATTATTAAAAAGGTTTCAGAAGAAGGTCTTGACTCACTGACAGAACCTGAGAAAATGGAAATACCTGAAACCATGGACATGTCTGATGAGGATTACAGAAGGAGGCTTAAAGATATATTCGAGCAACATAAAAGACATGAGTCCAGAAATTTCGATTACTTTTATCAGTCTCAGATACTCTGGGATGAAACCATGGCTCACACTATAAATGATTTCCTTAAGAAAAACCCCGGTTATCAGATTGCCGTTCTTGCAGGTGCGGGACACATTATGTTTGGTTCAGGTATACCAAAGCGGGCTTACAGGCTTAACGGGGAAGATTATGTAATTTTGATACCTTCCACAGAGAAGATTGAAAGTGATATCGGAGACTTTGTGTTCCTGTCCGAGCATATGTCACCGCCGGCTACTCCGAAGCTCGGCATCAGACTCAAACAGGAAGACAAACGGGTTAAAGCCGAAAAAATCCAGCCCGGCAGCATTGCACATAATGCAGGACTTGAAGAAGGTGATATTTTTGTCTCTTTTGATGATTGGAAGATCAAAGAAACAGAGGATATAAAGATTTTCATGACGGGTAAAAAACAGGGTGATAAATTTAAGATAAAGGTACTCAGAAAAAAGTTTTTAGCTGGATACGGGGAGTTAGAGTTTAATATTGTCCTTTAAATAAAGGGCTGTTTATTTAAATATTTCTCCTGTTTCTTTGTACCATAGCAACAGGTCAAGATGGTGAAGGGGAATACCTGTTTTCATTGCAAAATCAGCCATTCTTTTCTCAATCTGCAGATATTTTTTCCTACTTAATGCTTCGGGAATCTCTTCTATCACATTGAGAAGTTTCAAATTTTTCAGTATGTGCCTGTCAAGGATGGCTATATTTCTCCAAAATCCGATGTTTCTTAAAAAATGGCTTGCCTCCTTGTAACCCATACCTTTTATATTTTCAACTAACCAGTCCCTGCATTCATAAATATCGGTAAACATGCTTAATAATGGCTTTAGTAAAGGGGGGAAAGGGGGATTTTCATGAATGTGAGAAGAGGTCATAAATAAATTCCTTGCTTTTACTATATATTCTGCTTTTTTATTTCTAAATCTAACACAGTTTAATCTTTGTCTAATTTGCGCGGGATTCCCTTTTAATAATAAATCTTGCTCTTTTAGCCTCACTATTGCATCCCAGCAGGATTTTGCCCTTGATTGCGGTGTAAGGATACAGAAGGCTAACTCGGTAAAGATTTCTTCATCATTTCCGTAAGTCCAGATTTTTGAGAATTCTTTTAATCGAGAGATTATTTCTCTCTTCTTGAGCCTGTATAATTTTTTTAATTGATTGGCAGTATGTTTATTTAATTCCATATTTCAGAATTCTTTACTGAGCCCCTTGATTAATTATAATGTAGAAGGAGAAAAATGGTCTTTTCAATTTCAGCGTTTAGTGATGTCTTAACAGTAAGAAAAATCTTGACCTTGACATTAAATAGACACTTTATATATATATAGGTATATATAGGTAAAAATGATAGAGGTCCGGAAATATTTCTATATTTCCAGAGGTTAAATATAGCAGAACAGCCGGGCCGCTATTCAAAAAATCGGATAGCAGTTTTTCCTTGAAGCTAAATAACTTCCTTCCAGAGATAAACTCTTTTATGTAAGGAGATATAACGGTGATGTCTTTAGACAGAAAAATGGCCGAGCTTCCAGAGGATGAACATTTGGTAAGCTTGTTTTTTATAGTGTTAACATATTTTAAATAATCACAGGGGAGGAAGCATAATGGATGAGAGAGATATCTATAAGGCAAAAGAGGCAACAAAGG
>JACUUX010000060.1 GCA_014859105.1 Nitrospirota bacterium | reverse complement strand
AATGAAAACGATGCCAATAATTATATGCTTTCTACTGATCTATAATTCAGCCTGCGCAGAAAATGATAAGGTTTACTATACCCTTTCAGAGGTTATTGAAATTGCCGTTAAAAACAACCCGGATGTCAGGATATCAGACCTGAATATAAAAATCGAAACCCATGGAATGAATACAGCAAAGGCTAAGAAAATGCCTAAATTAGATTTTAATACCGGCGTGGCAAGAACGCGTTATCCTGCACCTGTGACTCCGATCTCGGGATCGCCACTCGAAGGTGCCGGTTTTCCAGAATTTGATGAGACCATATATGACTTTGGCGTATCCTTTATACTGCCGCTATACAGGGGTGGAAGGCTTGACAGAGGGATAAAAATAGCAGGTTTAAAAAGATCAATAGCAGAAGATCTATTCGATATGAACAGGCAGGAGCTTATATATAACATCACAAGTATTTATTTTAAAATTTTACAACTCGACAAGTTGAGTGAGGCAAATGAAGCATGGGTAAAACAGCTCGAGGTTCACAAAAAGAATGTAGAGACGTTTCTTCAGGCAGGCATGGTACCTAAGGTCGAACTCCTTAAGACCGAAACCGAGCTTGCCCATGCAATGCAAAATTCTATTGTTATCAAAAATAATCTCGAAAGTGCCTATGAAATTTTAAAAACATTGATGGGTATCGAGGATTTAAATAAAAAGATATCTGTTGTTTCTGAAACCGGACACAAAGAATACCCCCCTCTTGAGGAGGCTATGACCAGAGCTATTGAGCAACGACCGGATTATAAAGCAATTTTAAAGAAAAAAAAGGTTGCCAAAGAGCGTGTGAAGTTCGTGAAAGGGGAAAGGCTTCCTGCTGTTTACCTGTCAGGGGAATATGTAAATAGATCAGGAGAGGATTTTGAATTTAAGGAAAACTGGATACTTGCACTGAGGCTTTCTATACCGGTCTTTGATGGCGGAACTATAAGAGCAGATGTAAACAAAGAGAAAAAGGAGATGGATAAGGTTAGAGAAGAAGAGCGGTCTTTAAGGCTTGAAATAAATCGTGAAATAAAAGATGCGTACTTAAATATAGGAAATGCCAATGAAAGGATAGGCGTTTCATGGAAGGCTATTGAGACAGCAAAGGAAAATCTAAGGATTGAGCTTTTAAAGTATGAGACAGGTTCCGGTACAAGCACAGACGTTATTGACGCACAGACAATGCTCTTGAGGGCACAAACTGAATACTATCAGGCACTTTATGATAAAGCTATAGCTATAGCAACTTTGAGAAGGGCTACAGGGGAAGATAATTATAAAGAGGAGATGATGAAATGAAAAAGAAATTAGTGATTGTTGGAATTCTTATCATAATAGGTATAGTTGTCTTTTTGATAATCCGTTCATATAAAAAGCCTGAAGAAGGTGTACTGCTTCTCTCCGGAAATGTGGAAGTGACAGAGGTAAATACCGGATTTAAGATACCGGGAAGGGCTACGGAGCTTTTGGTTGAAGAGGGGCAAAAAGTTAAAAAAGATGAGAGACTTGCCTCTATTGACAGTGCTGAACTTGAAAGTCAGCTTTTGTATAACAAGGCATTTCTGAACGAAACAAAAGCAAGGCTCGATGAACTCAGGACAGGATCAAGACCTCAGGAAATTGAACAGGCAAAAGCAAATGTAAAACGTGCTGAGGCGGAACTCAGCAAGGCGAGGAAGGATTATGAAAGGGCAGAAATCCTTTTCCAAAATGATGCGATATCTGCACAGCAGATGGATGCTGCAAAAAAGGCATATGATGTTGCAGCTTCACAATATCAAAACGCTATTGAGGCACTAAGCCTTGCTGAAGAGGGTTCGAGGAAGGAAGTGATAAAAGCTGCAGAGAATCGCGTAAGGCAGGCGGAAGCAGCCCTGAGGGTTTCTGAAGATAGACTGAAGGATACAGTGATATATGCATCTTTATCAGGGGTGATCTTAAGAAAGAATGTTGAAATTGGAGAAACTGTTGCTGCCGGAGTTCCGGTTTATACCATTGGAGACCTCGAAAATCCTTGGATAAAGGTTTATGTTAAGGGGGATAAACTCGGACTCGCAAAGCTCGGGCAGAGGGCAGAAGTTACCACTGATTCATATCCGGGGAAGGTGTATGAAGGCACTGTGACCTACATATCCTCAGAGGCAGAATTTACACCAAAGACTGTTCAGACACAAGAGGAGAGGGTAAAGCTCGTTTTTGGTGTGAAGGTCAGTGTCAGAAATATTAATGATGAATTAAAGCCCGGGATGCCTGCGGATGTGAAGATTGTGTTGAAATAAATTATTTGAGAATTATGCCTAAACAGGCAGGACATAGCATTTTCGCTCATTCTCACCCCGATTGACATCGGGCCTCCGAGGTAAATTCTTTTGAAGAAAGAATTTAAACCCGCTCAAATACTATGCCCTGCCTGTAAATAACGAAAATTGACGTGAATGAAAGAGTATCAATAAAGACCTTAAACCTCACAAAGGCATTTGGTGACAACATCGCTGTTGACAATCTCAACCTTGAGATTAAAAAAGGTGAACTATTCGGCCTGGTAGGCCCTGATGGCGCAGGGAAGACGACTACCATGAGGCTTCTCACAGCAATAACGGAACCCACATCGGGAGAGGCATGGGTTGCGGGTCATTCCATATTGAAGGAAGGTGAAAGGATCAAGGAAAAGATTGGTTATATGTCGCAGAGGTTCGGGCTTTATGAAGATCTTGCAGTAATGGAAAACATAATATTTTATGCAGACCTTTATGAAGTTCCACAAAAAGAGCGTCCTCGGAGAATCGAAAGGCTGCTCGGTTTCAGTAACCTTACACCTTTTAAAGACAGGCTGGCAGGAAAGCTCTCCGGGGGCATGAAACAGAAACTCGGTCTTGCATGCGCCCTTATCCATACACCGGAGGTTTTATTCCTGGATGAACCTACAAGTGGAGTCGAGCCTGTTTCAAGGAGAGATTTCTGGAGGATTCTTTATGACCTGTTGAAAGAAGAAGTAACGATTTTTGTTTCCACAAAGGTCAAAAAATCCCTCGGATTACCCATGGTAGAAATCTGGTCTGACAATGCGAGGATGGCGACAGACATCATAAGGGAAATCGACGGAGTTAAGAATGTGAGTATTTACGGGGAAAGACTCCATATTACACTCGAAAAAAAGGAAATTATTGATGAAATTACCGTGCGGTTAAACAGTGAAGGATTGAAAGTTATAGACAGCAGAGAAATTTTACCGTCACTTGAGGACATATTTATTTCAATGGTGGAGAAGAAATGAAAGCAAACAACATTGCAGTTAAAGTCGAAGGCGTAAGCCGGAAATTCGGCGACTTTGTCGCAGTTGATAATATAAGCCTGAGCGTCAACAAAGGCGAGATTTTTGGATTCCTCGGGCCAAACGGTGCAGGCAAATCAACAACTATAAGGATGCTCTGTGGACTTTTGACACCAACCAGCGGAAGCGGTTTTGTGGGAGGATATGACATCATCAAAGAATATGAAGAGATAAAAAAAGACATCGGTTATATGTCACAGAAGTTCTCACTTTACGACGACCTTACTGTTGAAGAAAATATAGATTTTTTCAGCGGAGTTTACAGGGTTCCTAAGGAAAAAAAGAAGAAGAGAATGGAATGGGTCTTAGAGATGGCAGGTTTGAATGAAAGGAGAAATGCTATTACAAAGATCCTCCCCGGAGGTTTCAAGCAAAGGCTTGCACTCGGATGCGCCATACTCCATGAACCTCCGATAATATTCCTTGATGAGCCGACATCAGGGGTTGATCCTATCTCAAGGAGAAATTTCTGGAAGCTTATTTACGACATGTCCAGGGAAGGTACGACTGTATTTGTTACAACTCACTATATGGAAGAGGCCGAGTACTGTGACAGGCTTGCCCTTATATACAGAGGAAAAATTATCGCTGAAGGTACACCCAATGACTTGAAGCAGAACTATATGAGCAGGGATGTTCTGGAGATAGACGTTGACAGGGTTGTTGAAGCGATGGAGGTGCTTTACAGAAACGGGATAGAAACAGCAATATTCGGTAGCCTGCTTCATGCGACCGTTGAGAATGCCGAACAGGAAATTCCAGGAATTAAAAGAATACTCGAAGGGTTGAATATTACCGTAAATAAAATCGAAAAGATTATACCTTCTTTAGAGGATGTATTTGTAACATTAATAGAAGTGGCATGAAAAAATACATTTTTGTCACCCTGAACCATGCCCTGAACTTGATTCACTGGTCGTTTCAGGGTCTAAAAGAGATGCTGAAATAAATTCAGCATGACGACTGTAGGTATTTTCAAGTGAAATTTTTACGAATCAAGGCGATAGCCAAAAAAGAGCTTATTCAGATATGGAGAGACCCTTTCAGTCTCGCGATGGTATTCGTGATGCCTGTGATGCTCCTTTTCATCTTCGGTTACGCCATAACCCTTGATGTAAACAATCTTACAACAATAGTCTACGATCTTGACAGGAGCAGCTCAAGCAGGGAGCTTGTGGCAAAATTCAGTGAATCGGGCTATTTCACTATTATTGAGCACATAGATGATGATAAAGATATTGATAAATACCTCGATTCAGGCAAAGCAAGGATTGCTATAGCAATACCGGCAGACTTCTCAAAGAACATTACAACAGGTAAAAATCCACAGCTTCAGGTGATTATTGACGGCAGTGATTCGAATACAGCTACGATTGCCATGGGATATATATCCGCCATATCAGAACTCTATTCTCAGAGGTTAAAAGGCATTAAGATAACTCCTGTCATAGACCCGCGGGTACGTGTCTGGTACAACCCTGAACTTAAATCAAGGAATTTTATAATACCGGGCCTGATCGCAGTGATAATGGCGATAATTGCAGCGCTTCTTACATCTCTCACATTTGCAAGGGAATGGGAGAGGGGCACAATGGAACAGTTAATATCAACACCCGTGAAGGGGCCGGAATTAATTACAGGCAAGCTAATTCCCTATTTTTTAATAGGGTTTATTGATATGGCCGTGGCTGTCCTGATAGGAACCATTATATTTGATGTCCCTCTGAGGGGGAATATCTTTCTGCTTATGGCTGTTTCATCCGTTTTTCTGTTCGGAGGGTTAAGCCTCGGGATACTTATATCAATAGTTGCAAAATCACAACTCGTAGCAAGCCAGATGTCTATGGTGATTACATTTCTTCCATCCTTTCTGCTTTCAGGTTTTATGTATCCTATAGCCAATATGCCCGCAATTCTTCAGATAATTACGCATGTTATCCCTGCAAGATATTTTGTAGCGATATTAAAAGGAATTTTCCTGAAGGGTAGCATTCTAAAACTCCTCGCGATGGATGTCCTGCTATTGTTGATCTTCGGGTTGATAGTGTTTACTGTTGCAAACAGGAAGTTTAAAAAGAGAGTCATATAACTATGTTTGAACGGATAAAACATCTGATAATCAAGGAATTCATTCAGGTATTCAGGGACAAAAGGATGAAGTTCGCCCTTTTTGTACCGCCTGTAATCCAGTTGTTCATTTTTGGTTATGCTGCCACAACCGATATCAGAAATATTTCCACTGCCATATATGATTCTGATAAATCATATGAGAGCCGGGAAGTTGTCAGAAGGCTGGAGTCTTCAGGATATTTTAATATCAGATACTTTGCGGAATCCCCCGATGAAATACAGGAACTGCTTGACAGAGGGAAGGTTACAGCTTCTGTTCATATAAACAGGGGGTTTGCATCTGATTTTAAAAAAGGCCTACAGACAGAAGTGCAGATACTCGTTGATGGAACGGATTCTAATTCTGCAATGGTTGCAATGGATTATGCAAACAAGATTATTTTAAAGTATGCAAAGGAGGTCGGGGCACAAGGTAGCGAGGGGGGATTAGATTTACGTATGAGGACATGGTACAATCCTGACCTGAGGAGCAGAAACTACAATGTCCCCGGGGTTATAGCTATTGTGGTCATGCTTACATGTCTTATGTTAACTTCTATGGCTATTGTGCGTGAAAGGGAGATAGGGACTATGGAACAGTTAATGGTTACACCTCTTAAGCCTGTCGAATTGATACTCGGTAAGACTATCCCGTTTGCCATTATAGCCTTCTTTGATATGTTCCTAATAACCTTAATTGCGGTATTCTGGTTTGATATTCCTATAAAAGGCTCCATTCTGCTTCTCTCCTTAAGTACAGCAATCTTCCTCCTGTCAGCTCTGGGAATAGGGCTTTTTATATCAACCATTTCAAGGACACAGCAGCAGGCACTGATGGCGACTTTCCTATTTTCATTCCCTGCCATTTTGCTTTCAGGGTTTATGTTTCCGATTGAAAATATACCGGAGATAATACAATACTGGACATATCTGAATCCTCTCAGATATTTTCTTATAATAATCAGAGGGATATTCTTAAAAGGTAGCGGAATAGAGATACTCTGGCCTCAGCTGACCGCATTGTTCATATTAGGCACGGCGGTTATGACAGTAAGCTCATTGAGATTTCAAAAACGGCTATAAGATATGTCTCTAAAGGAAAAACTTAAAACATAATGAAATATTTCTGGCCGAATACATATCTGATCGCTATATTCAACTACCTGGGTAGGGCGGCCATAGACATTGTAAACAATCTAGGTGCAGCAACAATTTTTTTTAGCAAGGCCTTTCTGATGATATTCAGGCCGAAACAGGTGCAGCCGATTATTCAGCAGATTTTTTATATCGGAGCGAAGTCCACAGGTATTGTGATGATGGTCGGTCTTTTTACAGGCATGGTTCTCGGACTGCAGTTGTATCACGCCCTCGCCGAATATGGCTCTGAGGGAACCCTGGGGTCTTCTATCGGTCTTTCGCTGGTCAGGGAACTCGGTCCGGTACTGACGGCTATCATGATTACCGCCCGCGCGGGTTCTGCAATGACCGCTGAAATCGGCATCATGCGAATCTCTGAACAGATTGATGCTCTCTACACCATGAGGATTGATCCTCTACGGTATCTTATAAGTCCGAAGATAGGCGCCTCGATCATCAGTTTTCCGCTGCTGACAGCTTTTTTTGATATTATTGGCCTCATCGGTGGCTATTTCACCGGCGTCGTACTCCTTGGTCTGAATTCCAGTGCATACATTTACCGCATACAGTATAGTGTAGAAATGTCTGATATTACCGGAGGTTTTATAAAAGCGATAGTCTTCGCTGTGATTGTCTCGACCATCTGTTGCTACAACGGTTATTTTACGCATATGCGTTCAGACAGCTACGGTGCCAAGAGTGTGAGTCTTTCCACGACATCCGCAGTCGTAATGTCGTGTGTGATGATTCTTGTCTCGGACTACATAGTAACTTCATTTTTGATGTAAGATTTATATGGGAAACGAATTGATAGAATTCATAAACGTAACGAAGCGGTTCGACAGCCGCATAATTCTTGATCATATTAATTTGAAGATTTATGAAGGACAGATTACCACGATTATTGGAAAAAGCGGTGTGGGCAAGAGTGTACTTCTTAAACACATTGTAGGGCTACTTGCACCGGATGAAGGGAAAATTCTGTTCAGTGGCAGGCCCGTCAATGAAATGAATAAAAAAGAGATGGACAGATACAGAAGCCAATTCAGTTACATGTTTCAGAACAATGCCCTTTTTGACTCCATGACAGTTTTTGATAACATCGCGCTACCCCTGAGACAAACTACGAAGTTAAGCAAAAAGGATGTCGCAAAAAAGGTTATGAACAGAATAGAACAGATGGAGCTTACCGATGTTGTCTTTAAATATCCTTCCGAGCTTTCAGGCGGAATGCAGAAGAGGGTCGCTCTGGCCCGTGCACTTGTCACTGATCCAGAGATAGTACTTTTTGACGAGCCGACAACAGGTCAGGACCCGATCCGTAAAAATGCTATCCTGAGTATGATTTCACAATACAAAAAGAAACTCGGATTCACGGCTGTCATTATCAGCCATGAAATCCCTGACATCTTTTTCATATCCGACCGTATTATACTTCTCTGGGAAGCCAAGGTCGGGTTTCAGGGTACCTACGAAGAAGCCTTAAAACTGGATCATCCCATGATCGACGAATTCCTCCAGAGCCTCGAAGGCTTCCAGGATGAATGGAAACAGCCGTCACCGCAGTCCTTTTTGGCGTTGAACTTGATTTGATTACAGAAAATCTCGGGCCGGTAGCAGCAGTCGAGGTTGTCAAGTCTCTTGGGGAATACATAAACAAGAACCTCGATGCCCTTGGCGGATTCTCTGCACGCCAGAGCAGGGATCAGATTCTAACGATACTGCCCCATATCGAAATTGGCGAAGCCGATCAGCTGTTAAACAATTTTGCAAGGGAACTTCAGGAACTTGCATTGTCAGAGATCCGGGTTTCGGCGCAGGCTGAAATCAAGACAGAAGCATGTTTTGAGATCTACATCTATGCCGGCATCACAGAAGCAAGGGCCAATGAGGCTATAGAGGATATCATCAGAAAGGCGAAATCCAACCAAAAGGTAATTGCAACATACCGCTGCGAAGTCAGGAGGTGAAGGAAAATGAAAAAGTATTCAATGGAAACAACTGTTGGAATATTCGTTACGATAGGGCTTTTGCTGATTAGTTATATGACATTAAAGTTTGGCGAGGTCTCTTTCTTTGGAGACGACTCTTATTCACTCTATGCACGGTTTACTTCTGTATCCGGTCTGAGAGCAGGAAGCCCTGTGGAGATGCTCGGGCTTGAGGTTGGAAAAGTTGCAAAGCTGTCAATCGACCAGGAGAATCAGATGGCATTGGTAGAGATGAAGATCAAAAAAGGCTTTAAGATCTATGATGACGCGATTGCTTCGATCAAAACATCCGGTCTGATAGGTGACAAATATATACAGATCGACCCCGGGGGTTCAGGCGACTTGCTGAAGCCAGGAGGGGCTATCATTGAAACTGCAGCACCGCTCGACATCGAAGAACTCATCGGCAAATACGCCTTTGGAGACATCAAAGAGGATAAGAAAAGCGATAAAGAGAACGCAGAGTAAATCAAGGGGGTACCTATGAAAAGAATACTTTTGGGGATTCATCTTTTTGTTTTTATGGTCTTTCCGCTCACCCTTTTTGCGGGTCCGCCTCTTATCACTGTTGAGGGACACGTCAACGAAGTACTTAATATATTGCGTGACCCCGCTTTTAAAGGTGATGCGTCAAAAAAGACCGGAGAAGAAAAAGTTCGAGATATATCAGATAGGATGTTTGATTTCACCGAGCTTTCGAAGAGGACATTGGGTGCTAATTGGAAAAACTTCAACCGTAACCAGCAGGAAGAGTTCATCCAGCTCTATAGAGATATTCTCCAGGACGCCTACATGGACAAAATCATGTCTTACACTGATGAGAAAGTAGTATTTCAGAAAGAGGTTATGCTTTCAGAAAACATAGCAGAAGTCCAGAGTTACATCATTACAAAGAGAGCAGAGACGCCAATCTACTATCGTGTAATTCTGAAGGGTAATGAGTGGAGGGTATACGATGTCATTATCGAAGGTGTCAGCCTGATCAAGAACTACCGCACCCAGTTCAGGGAGATACTGTCAAACAAATCGCCTGAAGATCTGCTTGGAATTCTTCGGGAAAAGGCCGGTAAAGCGTAGTTTTTATATAATTGCAGCCTATGAGATGATGGAATGGAACAGAAAATATTCACGAAAAGTCCAATAAAATTTTTAATACCGTTTTTTGCTTTCTTCTCTTTCACATTTCTTTTTTATACAAACTTATTCGCTATTCCCTCTGCACCTGTCGAAGAGATGCCTTCAATACAGGATGCAGAAATAACAAATCCCCCTGCAGAACAGATCGGGCATGAAATGATGACCCCGACAGAACCGGAAACATCAGAAAATGAGAACGAATTTATTGAAGAAGAGGAAGAGGTTCTGCATATAGCTGACCCGCTCTATCCGTGGAATAAGGCAATGTATCATTTCAATGACAGATTTTATTTTTGGGTACTCAAACCTGCGGCACAGGGATATTCTGCTGTTGTACCGGAAGATATCAGGCTTGGTGTAAGCAACTTTTTTTACAACCTCACAACGCCAATTCGGTTTGTGAGTAGTCTGCTTCAGCTAAAAATGAAGGTTGCTGGAAATGAATTGATCCGTTTTGCGTATAATTCCACGGTTGGTGTACTGGGCTTTGCAGATGCTGCGAAGGCCCATCTGGACATTTCACGTCATGACGAAGATCTCGGTCAGACCATCGGCAGCTACGGTATAGGTCATGGATTTTATATTGTGTGGCCTTTCATTGGACCCTCCTCACTGCGTGACACAGCCGGAAAGATCGGGGATGTCTTCCTGAATCCCGTATATTATGTGAACCCTACAGAAGCCGCTGTGGGAATTGCCGCATACGATGAGGTGAACGAGACATCATTTCATATCGGGGATTACGAGGATTTTAAGAGATCAGCTATTGATCCCTATATTTCGATGCGCGATGCTTATCTGCAATACCGCAAGAAGAAAGTAGATGAATAAATGAGGTAAAAAGATTAAATACTGATTTTCTTTTTCATCTCTATCAATTTATTAAAGGCTTCTTCTGGTGTGAGCTTTTTAACATCGAGATTTCTTATTTCGGAGACAACCGAATCTGTTATTGAAGAGAAAAGATCGAGCTGAGCAGCGCCCTTCTTTGTTTTCCTTTCCGCAAATCTTGGCCTACCTGTTTCATTCAGTTCTTCTTTCTCGAGGTTTGCAAGTACCTCTTTTGCCCTTTTTATAATGCTTTCAGGAAGTCCTGCCAGTCGTGCGACCTGTATCCCATAGCTTTTGTCAGCAGAACCTTTTTCAACCTTTCTTAAAAAAATAATTTCATCACCCCATTCCTTGACTGATACATTATAGTTTTTCACACCGTCCTGAGTCAGGCTGAGTTCTGTGAGTTCATTGTAGTGACTTGCAAAAAGTGTCCTCGCCCTTACTTCATTTAATATATATTCCGCAACAGCCCAGGCAATGCTTATACCGTCAAATGTGCTTGTGCCTCTTCCTACCTCATCCAGCAGAATGAGGCTTTTTCCGGTTGCATTGTGTGTAATATTTGCGACTTCTATCATCTCAACCATGAAGGTACTCTGTCCCTTTATGAGATAATCTGAAGCGCCTATACGTGTAAAAATCCTGTCTGTTATCCCGACCCTCGCATCCGATGCGGGAACAAAACTGCCCATCTGCGCCATTATGATTATAAGAGCAACCTGTCTCATGAAGGTGGATTTTCCCGCCATGTTTGGACCTGTGATTATGATAAGACGGTCATTTTCGGTATCCATATATATGCTGTTCGGGATAAATTTGCTGTCAAATGGGATTCGATCAAGTACAGGATGTCTTCCGTCTTTTATGTCTATAACTTCATCTTCATTAACGGTCGGCTTTATATAGTTATATCTTTTTGCGACTGTGGATAAAGCAGTAAGAAAATCAATTAAAGATAAGGCAGCAGCTGTTCTATATAAAAAAACAGTCTCTTTCTGAATTCCATCGAGTATTTCCTGAAATATCTGATATTCGAGATTCTTAAGTCTTTCTTCCGAACCGAGAACTTTGGACTCGTATTCCTTAAGCTCCGGTGTTATGAATCTCTCTCCTCCTACGAGTGTTTGTTTCCGGATGTAGTTTTCGGGTACCATGTGCAGGTTTGATTTTGTAACTTCAATATAGTAACCAAAAACTCTGTTATAGCCGACTTTAAGAGAGGAGATACCGGTTCTTTCTTTTTCTTCCAATTCTAATTCTGCTATGAAGTCCTTACCTCTTTTGGATATATTTCTTAATTCGTCCACATCAGAGTTAAAACCATCTTTAATGATTCCGCCATCCCTGAGAGTTAAAGGGGGGATGTCGACGATACTCTTCTCTATCAATTCTTTTATTTCCGAAAATTCATATATTTCGTCTGCAATTGTTGATAAGTATGAATTTTTTGAAGAACTCAGAGATTTTTTGATTCTTGGCAGATATAAGATAGAATTTTTTATAGCTATAAGGTCTCTTGCATTAGCACTTTTTGCGTCTATTTTTGCAGAAAGCCTTTCGAGATCCTGAATATTTCTCAAAGATGTCCTGAGTTCCTCAAGGAGTTCATAATCTTCAAATAAATATTTAACTGCATCAAGACGCTTTCTTATTTCGTGCATATCAACGAGAGGTTTTAATATTGAAGACCTTAAGAATCTTCCACCCATAGGGGTAAGTGTTTCATCAAGAATCCATAAGAGTGTACCTTCACCTGAACCATCCTTAAGGTTATGCGTGAGTTCAAGATTACGCTTGGTAGTCGCATCGAGGAACATATGGGAGTCCTGTCTCAGTGGTGTTATCTTTTTAAGGCTGAAAATTTCCTTCTGAGTGTCTTTCAGGTAACTGACAAGTGCGCCGGCTGCAGAGATTGCGGCATCCATTCCATCGCATCCGAAACCATCGAGAGAAGAGACTTTTAGATGTTTTAGGAGAATCTTGTATGCCTCCGAATAATCAAAATACCAGTCTTCATAAAAAGACAGATAGAAATTATGAAGAGCCTCCCTATAATGTATGTTATCTTTAATGCCGTAGGGTATAAGAATTTCTCTCGGTTCGAATCTGTACATCTCATCTTCAATATTTCTATCTGTTTCATAGACGATGAACTCACCTGTGGAAATATCTGTCACTGCTATGCCATGTTTATCTCCGTAAGGCAAAAGGCTTAGAATATAGGCATTTTCTTTAGGATTGTCAGGTGTGTGGGTTCCCGGCGTTATTACTCTTACTATATCTCTTTCAACTATGCCTTTTGCTTCTTTCGGGTCTTCAAGTTGTTCACATATGGCAACCTTGTATCCGGCCTTTATGAGTTTTAATATATAAGACTCAGAGGCGAAATATGGAATCCCGCACATCGGGATAGGGTCTTCTTTTGATTTGTCACGGGTTGTTAACGCTATCTGCAAAATCTTAGAGGCTTGTTCAGCATCTTCACCAAACATTTCATAGAAATCGCCAAGCCGGAAAAAGACAATCGCATCTTTGTATTTTTCTTTAATACTGAAATATTGCTTCATCAAAGGGGTCAGCTCTGACATAATAGAATATTTAATACCATAAGAAGGTTAAAGTGCAATATGGAAAAACTTTGATAACTGAAAATAGGAAATTTCAGTTGATGTTTATGTCATGCTGTATTTATTTCAGCATCTCTTTGAAAAACAGGATGTATTTTAAGATTAAATTTGTTTAAAATAAGATATATTTTTAAAATAGCTTTATGGAGGATAAATCGATGTGTCTTGCTATTCCATCCAGGATAATAAAAATAGAAGACTCTAAAGCAACTGTAGATGTATATGGTGCTCAGCGTGATATAAGTCTTATGCTACTTGAAGAACCCGCAAACATTGGTGATTATGTTATTGTACACGCAGGATTTGCCATACAAAAGCTTCAGGAGGATATAGCAAAAGAAACGCTCTCATTTTTCAATCAATATTTAGCAGCAGAAGAGGGTTTTGTAAGAGATATCTCAAAAGCTTCTTCAAAAAAGACGAAAAAGAAGATTAAGAAGAATATCTGATGCCTATTTAAATATCTTTTTATTGAGTTCATTAGTGAGTTCGCTTCTTTTTTTTCAGAAAAGAATCCTCTTGTAATTTTTCCTGCTTGTCATACATTATTCGTTTATGGTAATCTCTTTTTTAAAAAATTATCTTAAATCATTAGTGTCCAAAATGGCATATGAATATATTGATTTTATTGAATTTTTCAAAGGGGATTGCCACGTCGCAATCGCTCCTCGCAATGACAGAAAAAGGGTGCCATTACATAGGTTGTCATTGTGAGCGGAGCGAAGCAATCTCGTATTCTGGATAAGTACGATCTTAAATAAAAAAGCTTTAAAATGCTTAAAAATGACCGGTGGATAAAAGAGATGGCAGAAAAAGGCATGATAGTGCCTTTTTATAATGAACAAATCAGGAAGGGTGTTATTTCCTATGGCGTAAGCTCATACGGATACGACATGAGGATTGCTGATGAGTTCAAAATATTCACAAATGTTAATAATGCTATAATTGATCCTAAAGACTTTAAAGCCAATAATTTTAATGATTTCAAGGGGGATATCTGTGTAATACCCCCGAACTCTTTTGTATTAGGAAGATCTGTTGAATATTTCAGGATACCGAGAGAGGTTCTTGCAATTTGTCTTGGAAAATCGACATATGCAAGATGTGGCATTATCATAAATATCACGCCGCTTGAACCTGAATGGGAGGGACATGTAACAATAGAGATATCCAATACCGCACCACTTCCGGCAAAAATATATTCAAATGAAGGCATAGCCCAGCTTCTTTTTATTGAAGCCTCCGAGGTTTGTGAAATATCATATGCTGATAAGGCAGGGAAGTATCAGGCCCAAAAGGGAATAACACCAGCCAGAATGTAATATTTTTTAAATAGAAAAAAGATGAAATTATGCCGGCAAGCGATAAATTAATAATTGCTCTCGATGTTTCCGAACACGATTATGCAATTGATCTCGTGGAGAAATTCAAGGACTATGTGGGAATCTTTAAAGTAGGTTTTGAACTTTTTATATCATCCGGGCCAAAAATTGTTGAAGATATAAATAAAAAAGGTAAAAAAGTTTTTCTTGATCTGAAATTTCATGACATTCCGAATACTGTTTCTAAAGCAGCTGTTGCTGCTACGAGGCTCGGTGTACACATGTTTAACCTGCATACATCGGGTGGGCTTGAAATGATGAAAAGATGCAGGGACAGTGTTGTTGAAGTATGCCTGAAAGAGAACATAGATAGACCAAAAATACTTGGAGTAACAATTCTCACAAGCTTATCAAGAGAAGTTCTCAGAGATGAGCTCGGAATTCAGCATGGGCTGAGAACACATGTAAGGCATTTATCATCGCTTGCACTCAAGGCAGGCCTTGATGGTGTCATTGCTTCTGCAAAGGAAGCGGAAATAATAAGAAATCATTGCGGGAAAGGGTTTCTTATAGTTACACCCGGTATCAGACCTTCGTGGACACCTCCCGATGATCAGAAAAGGACTGTTACACCAAAGGAGGCTATAAGGGCAGGGGCAGATTACCTTGTAATCGGAAGGGCTATTTTGCAACAGTCTGATCCATTGAAAGCTATCGAATTAATAACCCTCGAAGTACTTTCCGCTTAGAAAATCTTGTAAAGAGCAGCCCTCTTAATTCATAGCGAACTTTGTTCCAATGGTTGTCATTCCGGCTTGTCCGGAATCTATCTTATCTGCCCACTTCACTAACCCAGATTATTCACAAACTATGTTTATCAAGACAGGACATAGTATTTTCTCTCATTCTCGGTCTTCGACCTCCGAGGTATTTTGCCTCTTGATTATTAATATACACAGTGTATGAATATCAGC
>JACUUX010000002.1 GCA_014859105.1 Nitrospirota bacterium | reverse complement strand
AATATCTTTACAGTCTCTTCAACACTCCTTGAGCCTGCACCGCATGACGGTGTCAGTAGTATCTGTGACTGTAAAAGTTCCGCCGGTATCGACTTTGATAATCTTTCCATAATTTCATCAAATCTTTTCTTTATAGAATCAGTATTTTCATCTCTTATTGAATCAGTTGTGGGGACTATACCCCATGCAAGATATCCACCGCCATTAAGAAATTCGGCAAATTCTGCGGGATATATCGAAATTGTCTCAGAATAATCGTAAGCATCGAAACTGATGATCTTAATTCCACTTTTTATTATCAGAGGCCAGTCAGCCTTGCCACAGCAATGTATTCCGGGAATACTTCCTGCCTGCTTTACAACATCTGATGTTTCACTCAAGAGTCTTTCCGCCTCTGAAGTATTAACACCGAGATAGCTTGAAGTACCTATTGCTGAGAGAATGGGCTCATCTATGAACATTACTACTTTGTCTGCATACTGCTTCAAAAGTCTTATCTGCCATCTGATTTTTGCCTTTAGGACCATAAGCAAAATTTCACGTAACTCTTCATCAAAATAAATTAATTTTCCTTCAGAGTCCTTAAGTCCGAGGGTAAATGTAAGTGGACCGGTGATTTGACCTTTTAAAAAATGAAAATGTTTATTCTTTATTTTCTTTATAAATGAATGAAGCCCGGCTGAATATTTTTCCGAGACGGCTATTTCAAGATCATCTGTATAAGTTTCATAAAATTCTGTAAGTGCATTGCTCTGGTCTCTTTCTATCCATATCTTTTCTTTTTTTTCGTCAATCTTTAAAAAAGGAATGCCTTCAGAGAACTGGGGGACCATTAGTTCATGAAATCTCAACCTGGGGAGCTGAGGCCAGAAAGGTATGTCGAATGTCTTGAGGACAAGACTGCATGCCTCATCCGGGTCAGTATCAGGAAGGCTTCCGATGCCTGTTGTTGTAAAAGGTGTAAACATACTCAAATGATATCTTCAACTTTATAGGTCAATCTTTTGTCCGTCTGAACCCAATCCTTTATAGGGAAAAGCCTTAATTGAGAATCTCTGAAAAAAGACCCTGAAGCAAGTTCAGGGTGACATCTTTGATGGCCATTTTGAGCTTTTATATCACTAACTTTAGATTAATGCCCTTGATAGTTCAGAATTTACAGATTTTATTACAGCATTAAATTTACTTGCTCTTTCTTCTCTGGAATTTTGTCTTCTTTCTCAATTTCTTGTGTTTATGCTTGCTCATTTTATCCTTGCGCCATTTCTTTACGTTTCCCACACATGTCCTCCTCTATATCAAGAATCATAAATAAAAAGTTATAAACTATTTAACTCCTTACTTCCGACTCCTGAATAAATGCCTCAGCTTGTTTCATAAATGCTTTGAGCGTATCTCAATGAACGGCCTGAATGTTTATTATACATAATTTTAGAGGTAAGGCAAGCACCGGGGCTTTTTGCTACTAACTGTGATTTTCTGTTGAAAAGCTATTTGGGTTTTTTAAGTCCCATATAAAACTTTCCATGAGCACCCTGTCGAGCGGTTCTCCGGAGAAATCAAGATTTAAGACCGGCAATCCTGTTTGTTCTGAAATCAGAGCTAACTGGGTTTCAGCAATTCTGGTCGGCATACATTCAAAGGGACCTACTACAACTATCCCGTCTATTTCTCTTTTTTGCCAGAGCAATAGAGGTAGTCCGATAGTCAGAGCTGACTCTCCAAGTGGCCGTAGCTTGCTCAGGTAGGGTTTAGCAGCATTCAGAATCTCATCGACACTGTGGTCTTCCGGCCAGCCGAAAACTCTGGCAAAAATTTCAAAGAGTTCATGTTCAATTCTTCGCTGGAGAAGCCATGTCAAATAAACTTTCCATCGCTTCTGTTTCTGAACAGTTAATCTCTTCCTCCGCTGGAAGGTTGTATAGTTTATCCATTCCCTGAAGGGTGCCAGCTTTACTTTCGCACCGAGAGCTTCCAGTTCTCTTATTACATTACTGTTGGAAAAATCATCCAATCTGACATAAATCTCGCCGGTCACAAGTATCTCAGGCTTTTTCTCCCCTTTATTTTTTGGAATTTTTTTAAAGTCTTCGGCTGCCCTTTTTGCCAGGCTTTTTATTCCCCAGAAGTTTTTATAGCCCGACCAATCATTAGGAGATTCCAGAATTGCCCTTTCGGTTTCGGTCAGATATCTTTCGAAGATTTCGTCGCTATCCCCGGAAATTTTTTCTCCCGGTCTTGTCTCCATCAAGGCATCTCTCAAAAGGTCAACAAGAACGATAGATGACCATGATTTCGCTATCATAGCTGCCCCCATCTGTTCACTGAATCGATAACCGGTCCCTGAACTCGGTGAGATGACTTTTACTCTTTCAGAAAGGCCGAGCCTTTCAAGAATAAGTTTTGTAAGCAACTGGTACTGACCAAAGCGACATGGCCCCCCAGCCCGTGGCATAAAATAATAGAAATTCTCTTGATTATTGCTGACCTGTTTGAGCAAATTTCCAATTGTTACAATCATAGGCAGACATTCCTTACCCGAAGTATATTTCCTGCCGATTTCCAGGCTCTCGGAGTCTGCTACCGGCAGGGCTTCACTATCTATCCCCATACCTGCTTTCAGAAGGGCAGCTACGATTCGCGCGCCATCTCCCATACGGGGAATCAGTACCCTGCGGTTTTTCTCAACCTGGCTTAGAATTTCCCCCTCGATTTCAAAGCGTCTCAGGTCAGGAAGTCCGCTATCCTGAGGATTTTCTCCCTGCTGATACTGTTTGATGTTGTATAAAAAGGCTTCAATTCTTGTTTTAAAGCCTGCCTGCCCTGTATAAGCGTCTGTTTCAAGGATGGTATAAGGTTTGTCCTGACTGAGATACTGGAAAAAATGAAGTAAAAAACTGTCCGGTCCGCATGAATAGACTGAAAGCCAGAGGGGAAAGACATTTGGCTGTTGTCTTATCTCAAAAGCAGCTCTTAACAGGCGTTGGCCATATCCCCAGTATATATTTTCAAGAACCGGACTTTGATTATTCAAGGGATAACATTCGGCCGGAAGAGCTATAGCTCCTTTTTCCTGGATTACCTCGGGAATACCAGCAGATAACAAAGATGAATAGACAATATAGGGATGCCCTAAAACTGCAACAACAGGAATCTTGTTTTTTTCAGCAAAAGACAGAGCCCTTTTCCCGATCTCCTGAAGTTCGTGTTCAAATTCTTCTTGAATCTTAACAGCTTTTTTAAAAGCATTTAAAGCTTTCAGGGGTGAGCAGCCAAGCTGCAAACCTAACTTGAGGAATTCTCCGAGATTTTTATGATACCCATCTTTAAAATTCAAAAATGGGCGCAGCACCTTTGCTGATAATCTTGGAGTAAAGAGGTCCGGTGCTGCCTGTGATAGAGGACAGACATAACACCTCTTTTCTTCTTCCGTGCCAGGAATCTCTATGATTTTAGGGAGAAATAGGAAGTCTTCTTTTTCAAGTTCCTTTGCGTTTCCAGCCAGAAGCTGAAGTGGAGCGCAAAAGGTTGCCTGGCAGAGCTTGGCTCCTTGTTCAAGTGATTTCAAGGAGCTTCTCCCGGGAAGCTTAATTCTGAATCCAAATTCCTGAAAAAAGGTGATCACAAGTGGCAGAATCTCTTCAATTTCCAGTCCCTGTGCAATCCCGACGACTTTATCTGATCCTTTTCGTTCATTATTTATTAACTCCCATATTAATTTTTCTCTTTCAACGAAAGGCCTGGGAGCCCGGGACATTACAGTGCTTTTGCCAATTTTTTCATACTTGTCACAGGCGCCGCCCCAGAAGAATTTGCTTGTTTTATCGCCTGTATTGACTGTAATTACCTGAATCGGACAGAGATTTCCTTCCACGCAACCTTCCTTTGACTGACAGCGAAATTCTTTCCTCTCCAAAATCCGGCTTTCGAGAAATCCCTTTAAGTCAAGAAAAGGCTTTGTCTTTAAATCTTTCCCAAGTTCATTTTTTGTCAGAAGGGCAATTCCTAAAGCTCCCATGCTTCCAGGAGAAGGAGGAACCACAATTGGCTGGCCGCTGACTTTCGCTAATGCACAGGCCAGAGCTAAATTTTCAGCTGGCTTCCCCTGAAGAAAAATTCTCTGGCCATAATCTCTGAGTCCTTTTACACGATTGTTATAGTTGAGGATGATAGAGTAGTAAAGTCCAGCCACTATTTCCTCTATTTTTGCACCTTTTCTTTTCGCTTCGTCGATTTGTTCAGCCACAAAAACAGCACAGTGCTGACCTAAATCCACTGCCCGGGGAGAGTTGAGAGCGATTTCACCGAATTGTATGACATCTTCGATACCAAAGAGTTGCAGCTGTTCGGCTAAAAATGAACCGGTGCCCGCTGAGCAGACAGTGTTCATACAGGAATCGATCACACGGCCTTTTTCGAGGCGGATAAATTTTGCATCCTGACCACCAATATCAACAACTGTATCAACTCCGGAATCATAATAGAGGGCTCCGTGAGCATGGGCAGCTATTTCGTTGAGGACAAAGATTTGCTCATAGGTCTCTTCGGGTAAAGAAGCCCTTAGAAGTGAAGCTACAATCTCCCGGCCCGACCCGGTGCAACCAACAGCTTTAATATGGTCAAAATATTTAGCCGGAATTTGCTGAACCAGATTTTTCGCTGCCTGTACCGGCTGACCTTTGGTTTCCACGTAAACCTCTAACACAGGATTTTCGCCAATGATAATCAGTTTTGAACCGGTTGAGCCGATATCCAGGCCTACAATTAAATCTTCTTTATATTCTCCATGTCCTCGAAAGTCAATTTTGGTAACTAAATCCATGTAATTTTTAAGACCTGGCAGATAAGTTAAATGCGAATCGGTTCTGGTTTGTGGCAGGGTTTCTCCTGATCCAATCAGTGCCGCTCCTAAGGCCTCAAAAAATAAAGCATGAGGAGGCACTCTTACTGTAACTTCAGGCAGACTTTTTTTGATAGTCTGGACAATACGTTTTGAAACCGATAATCCGCCGATGAGTAAAACCTCTGAGGAAATCCGGGATTTCATAGCCAGTGAAATGACATTTCTTGCTGAAGAATCAAGCAAGCCGGCTATTACCTCCTCAATTTTATTTCCCTGATTTAAAAGGTGGGTAAAATCAGTCTTCATTGTTACCCCGCAACGCGAGGTGATTTCTATGCCATTGGCCTTTTCTGTTACTTCATCGACTTCGAGAAGGTTTAACCCTACCCTCTTTAGAATTTGATCAAGAAAGCTGCCAACCCCGGCTGCACATCTGGGATTTTGTTTAAATTCACTCGGGCTGTTATTTTTTGTTTTAAGGACCGAAAAACCACCGCCTCCCAGACGAAGAAGCGTAACTTGTCCATTCGGATAAAGAAAACGGACAGCCTTTTCCTGAGCAACTTTTTCGACTATTGAAGGATAAGGCAGCAACTTGCGAAACCTGCCGGTAACAATAACCTGATCTTCCTCACTGATTTGCCACTCCTGCTTGAGGTCTTGCCAGACTTTTTCGATTTCCTGCTGGTGTTTTTTCCAGAAAGTTTTTTTGACCTGCCTTTTGTCGTCCAGAAGTACTGCTTTGAAGCTTATCTTTCCTATATCTAAACCGATTGTTCGCTTAATAGACATCATAGACTTCCTGTATGAACGATTTTTTTTAGCAGGTCAAACACAACAGTGAGAGGATGTCCTCTATGTCTCTCATCCCGGATGTAGAGCTTGTTCTCTTTTTCATAAAGGACAATAAGCTTTATACTCACAGAACCTGCATCAAAAATGGTGAACTTCATGGCTGTGCTGTTTTAGATTCTAACATAGACCTGATTTTCCTGCATAGTAATATTAAGAGAGTTAGCCCGGATTATTCATAAAATTATTGGCAGATACAGTATTTTCGCTCATTCTCAGCCCGATAAGATCGGGGCTTCCGAGGTAAATTCTTTCGAAGAAAGAATTTAAACCCGCTTAAATACAGTATCTGCCAATATATGCAAAAATTTATGAACTAAAAGGGTTAGAATACTTTTATTTACCACGAAACCACGGAAAAAATCGAGCAGGTATATTCTTTTTATAAACTTTATATTCTTCACCAAAACGGCTCAATAATTCTTTTTCTTCCAGAGGAATAATTACGGCATTAACTATAATAAAATCCAACAATACCATGATACCGACAGATATTACTCCGGTTACGAGGAAAACACCTAAGAATATAAAGGTATGGGCAAGATAGGTAGGATGCCTTACTACTGAAAAAGGCCCTTCTGTCACAAGTCTTTCTTTGACTGCATAATACACCTCCGGTACTCCTATAATCCCCCACAGCCCGAGCAATCTGGCTGTCCAGATGTGGAGGAATATCCCGAACAATAAAAAGAGTGCCCCGGATATATTTAAGCTTATCGGGAGATCTACTCTAAACTGGAGAAGATAAATCCTGTTTTTGTAAATCAGATATGCTATTGGCATCCAGGCGACCACGGGAACCAGATATGTAAGAAGGCCAAGTTTCTTAAAAAATTTTATGGCAAAATGCACAGGAATCCAGAAAATCGGTATCACAATCCAGAATAGTATGGTTATAATAACAAGGAAATCTGTTAACATTTATTCGCTGCCACTCTTCCTTAAGATATCCAAAACCTCTTCATCCGAAAGATCATACCAGTTAATATAGGCATCGGCTACAGCAAATGGAAACCCGCTTCGAATATTAAGACATACCAGTTCATCGGTTTCCGGGAGGATAAAATCCACGGTTTTTTCTGAAGCAGTGGGAACTGCAACAATAATTTTTGACGGGTGTTTTCTTCTAAAAAATCTGGTAGCTGCAAGCATCGTGAAACCGGATGCCAGACCGTCGTCTGCAAGAATGACATTTTTATTCTTCATGGATGTAAAAGATCTTTCTCCCCTGAACAATTGATTTCTCTTTTTTATAACTTCCTTTGTCCTGTTAATCTGTTTTTTTATTTCGTCTTCGGTAATATAGAGCCGGCTCAAAAGTTTTTCATTAAGAATAATTCCACCATCCGGGTCCATAGCACCGAATCCTGCTTCAGGATTGAAAGGTATCTGGATTTTCCTCACTATTATTAAATCCATCGGAAAATTGAGGTAACCGGATATCTCCGCCGCAACGGGAACTCCTCCGGATGGGATACCCATCACTACAGTATCAGTATACCTGTATTTTTTTAATTTTTCTGCGAGAAGACGCCCTGCCTTTTTCCTGTCTCTGAAGACATGCAGTTTTTCTCTCAATAAAGGTTCTTCAATTAATTTATTCATAAATCTATTATAAACCCGAAAAATACATTTACAAATGAAAAAAGAGATGGTATATGTGAGCACCGATGACCTCAGGCCAGCCGTAGTTGCCGCCTTTTATGATGATATTGATCTCATCATGGGCAAACCGGCCGAATTCTCCTGAAGGCCCGTGTTCGGACGCAAAAAGGTTACCTTTCTCCGGGTGCCACGCAAGACCCTGAGGGTTTCTGTGGCCATAGGAATAGACAGGCTTGTGCACTAATTGCGACACAGTCTCAAGATCGGGGCCTTGAGGTATCCCGAAAGCTTTCGGGATAAAACCGCTTAAATACTGTATCTGCCAATAATTTTATGAATAATCCGGGCTAACTGAATTTTTCAGGTTGATCCATCCGCAACTGTTGTTTTGTTCGAGCAATCTGTAAAAAGGGCGGTTCTATCCCGGGATTATTTCAGTCACGATCGTCTTTTCTGTCCCTTATCCAGAAAACAACGCTGAATATGACAGCAATGACTGTCAGAGCAACAAGAATAAAGAATAATAAGGCAATCATTTTTGAGCAATATCCGCATTACCTGGGTTAAGAAGCGGGAAGCCCATTTCTTCCCTCTGCCTGTCATATGCCCTTGCACACAGTCTTGCAAGGTTTCTCACGCGGGCAATATAGCCTGTTCGTTCGGAAACAGAGATCGCACCCCTTGCATCGAGCAGGTTGAATGTGTGTGAGCATTTAAGGCAGAACTCATATGATGGAAGTACAAGCCCGAGTTTGTTAAGCCTGATGGATTCTTTTTCATATGCATCGAATTGTTTTGCAAGAAGTTCGGTATCGGCGTAGTCGAAATTGTATTTTGAAAATTCAACTTCACCTGTATGGTGTATTTCTCCGTATTTAATCCCCTTACACCATTGAAGGTTAAAAACATTGTCAACCTCCTGCAGATACATGGCGATCCTTTCAAGTCCGTATGTCAATTCAAGTGATACAGGTTTAAGGTCTATACCCCCGACCTGCTGGAAATATGTGAATTGTGTAATTTCCATGCCGTCAAGCCATACCTCCCATCCGAGACCCCATGCCCCGAGTGTGGGTGATTCCCAGTCGTCCTCCACGAACCTGATGTCATGTTTGAGTGGATTAATGCCCAAATAAGATAGACTCTCGAGATATACCTCCTGGCTGTCCGGCGGCGAGGGTTTTATTATGACCTGATATTGATAGTAATGCTGGAGCCTGTTCGGGTTCTCTCCGTATCTACCATCCGTAGGCCTTCTCGATGGTTCAACATAGGCTGTTTTCCATGGTTCCGGGCCTAATACCCTGAAGAAAGTTGCGGGATGGAAAGTCCCGGCACCAACTTCAATATCATACGGCTGTAGAAGGATACAGCCCTTTCCTGACCAGAATTGATGTAGATTTAAGATCAGATCCTGAAAATACATTAAGGCCTCGTTTTATTTTATATTTATTAACCCGAAAAATGCATTTAATATAATGCAGATGTTGTGAGAAAATTTATTTTTCGATACCTTTATCATCCGTGATGCGTGTCAGTTTTCCGTGACCGTAAAGAAATGATAATATTATAAAAGTCTACGGATAACGTATAACGGACACGTATCACGGATTAACTTTGAGCACTGTCTGCATTATCCGCGTTAACTTTGAAATAGAAAAAAATCATAAAGTAAGCATCCGGGATTTGTCAAATCCTTTACTCCTGCTCTGCTCTCTCCCGCACATTGCCGCGCGCAAGTGATGCGAATATACCTCCTGTACAGAGCGCGGTAAAAATAACGAATACGGATTTAGCACTTTTAAGAAAGGGTTGATACAGGTCAGGGGTAATCTGCATCCTTCCGATAAAAAGTCCGAATATCACCATGATTATCGACATGCTTAACATCTGACCCATTAACCTCACTGTTGCCACAGTGCCTGATGCCACACCGTAAAATCTTTTTTCAATGGAACTCATGATTGCATTTGTATTTGGAGAAGAGAAAAGTGCGAACCCGAATCCGATCAGGAAAAGTCCTGTAATGATGAAAACGAGGCTTGAATTCTCAGTCAAAAAGATAAAAAGAAAAAGGCCGATTGCTGTTGATGCCATGCCGGCTGAAGCAACTACCCTCGGTTCTATCCTGTCCGAGAGCCTGCCTGCAAAAGGGGAAAAAACAGCCATTACTAAAGGCTGTGAGACAAGGACAAGACCTGCATCCTGAGGAGAGAGCCCTTTTGTAAGCTGCAGATAGAGGCTTAAAATAAAGTTAACACCGTATGACCCGCTGTAAATAACCAGCGCAGCCAGGCTGGAAAGTGCAAAGACCCTGTTGTAACGAAAGAGTGCTATATCAAATAAAGGGCTTTTAAACTGTTTCTCTCTTCTTACGAATATAAGAAATCCTAAAATGCCGGTTCCTGTGAACCAGACAGCCGTGAATTCTGGAAGCAGAGAAAGCCCGTACATTAATAATATTATCGAGAGACTGTAAAGCACGGAGCCTGCGTAGTCGAATTTCTCTCCTCTAGCCTCAGACCATTCTTCTTGAAGTTTAAATAAAATCAGCACGATGATAAATAAACCAATAGGAATATTCAGGAAAAAGATGCTCCTCCAGCCAAAATACTGAGTAAACAATCCGCCTAAAAACGGCCCTAAAGAAAGTCCCAGATAAACGGAGGCAACATTTAATCCAAGTGCCTTGCCACGTTCATTAGCAGGGAATACCGAAGTGAGTATTGCGATGCCTGTACCAAAGACCATGGCGCTTCCCAGACCCTGAAAAACTCTGAACAGTATTAATTCTGTGGCTGAAGTTGAGATACCGATGAAAAAAGCCGAAAATGTGAAAACGGTTATACCGATAGCAAAAATTTTTTTTCTGCCGTAGATATCTGCAACTCTCCCAAAAGGTATCAGGAACGCCACTGCCGCCAGAATAAATGACGTTGGTACCCAGCTTAGCAAAACTGCATCCATCTTAAATTCATTACCGATTGACGGAAGAGCGATATTTACAGAAGACCCCATGAAGGGGGTCAGGAAAGAGGCTATGATAACAACAATTAACGTAGCACGTTTGCTGATAACTTTCTCTGCTGACATTGTTTATTATACCTGATATGTGCGGTTCGCCCCGATTAAATGGATCAAACGCAAAAAACCCTGAAACTACCATGTATGAATAAAAAATATAAAGGCGATAGATCTTTCTGTTGGCAGGATATACTAGAACGGATCAAAAAATCTCATCGAGACTTTTCCTCAGATCTTTCAAACGCTTTTCCTTTATCTCAAATGGCTCATTCAGTATTCTGTCAATCTCTTTCATATCCAGGTCGAGTGCCGGCCATACAATTTCTTCTGCAATCTGTTTCATAACAGACAGAGAATCTGCCGAACGAGTCTGTATATACTTTTCTGTGAATATAAAGAACAAGAAGAGTCTCTTAAATAGCATGAGGTCATACTTATCGGTTTTAAGATTATATATGCTTTTACTTTTTATGCTCTCCGCAAGGTTTCTGAGCTTTGTGAAAAGCGGCACCCTGATCTGCATTCTGCCCACCTCTTCGATCATTGAATAGTCGGATGCAACGGAATCGTATTCTTCCGAATTGCGGTCGTTAATCAAGAGGTCCTCCCTGAAATAGCCGGTGAATTCTCTTTTGAAAGTATCAACCAGACGCATAAATTTTGCGTTTGCCCTCAAACTTTGCAACATTTCAAGGCTCAATCCTGCACATGCTGCTATCTCCTCAAGTGTCAGGGTGCCCATATAAATGTGCACCAGGGCAGCAATATGGTAGGGCTCTCTTGCCTTATCCAGTTCAGAAATTTTTTTACGCACCCATCTCCGGCTCAAAGAAAAGCTCATTCATATATTATAGAACTGAACATATGTTATAAGAAACATAGCTGAAGATCAGGTATTATCCGTTGACTAACTATTAGTGTTCCTGAGAAAATTGAGGACACGCATATGAAAAGGTCTACAGAAATAAAATGACTCCTGAGATGAGGAAGGATTCACAGATATTGTTGAAGAAAGGAACCCTGTGGCAGGATATCGTGCGAACGACAGAACGGGCAATCCGCAGCGGTGCACTCCTGCCGATTCCAACTGACTATGAATTCGTGGAAGACAGCGGAATACGTTTTTTTGTCAGGATCCTTTCGAGCCTGAAACGAAAGGAAGAGGCAAGGCGAAAGATGGAAGAAGCTTCTGTATCAGGAAAATCAGAGAACCCCTTCCTGCCCTATGACGGGAATCTTTTCGTGTCTGATGTTTCTGAATCTCACATTGCCCTGCTCAATAAATTCAATGTCGTCGAGCACCATCTACTCATCGTCACAAGGCATTTTGAAGACCAGGAAGCCCTCCTCACCATAGAGGATTTTGAGGCACTCTGGGCATGTATGGCTGAATACAGTGGACTTGGGTTTTATAATGGCGGCGGGGCTGCAGGTGCAAGCCAGAGGCACAAACATCTCCAGATGGTTCCTCTTCCCCTCGCCCCGGAAGGCCCCGAGGTTCCTATAGAGCCTTTACTTGCAGAGGCAAAGTTTCCCAGCGGTCCCGGTATCATACACGGATTTCCCTTCCTCCATTTTTTTTCCTGGCTTCCGGATGACATCATTTCCTCAACTTATGCTGCTGCAAGAAAAACCTTTAAGCTTTATTCCATTATGCTCAGAGAAGCGGGACTTAATACTCCAGATGCTGAAATTTTAAAAAAACAGTCAGCACCCTATTGCCTTCTCTTAACAAGGCACTGGATGCTCATAATACCGAGAGCCCGGGAGTTTTTCGATTCGATATCAATCAACTCGCTGGGATTTGCCGGTGCCCTCCTTGTGCATAATAAGGAGCAGATAGAATTGCTGAAAAAGCACGGTCTAATGTTTGCGTTGAAGACTGTGGCATTGCCTCGCTGATGCCTAACCCTTTTAATTCATAAATTTTGCATAAATTTCTTCTCTGCCTCTGCAGTTCCTATTAGAATTAACTCCTCGTCTTTCATGAGCAGTACAGACGGGTCAGGGTTTATACTGAAAGTGTCGTGAGAATGTATGGCAACAACATTGCATCCTGTTTTTTCTCTTATTTTGGTATCATAAAGAGGTTTGCCTATAAGTGACGAAGGCACGTGCATGCGGAAGATATTTAATCCCTCGGCGAGCATCAGGATTTCGTCTGGCTTCAATATATTAATAATACTGTTAGCTCCCATTGAAGCATATGACATAACCAGATCAGCACCTGCAGAATAAAGTGTATTTATGTTACGGTCAAGATTCGCTCTGCTGATAATCTGCATATCCGCTCTTAGCTTTCTGCAGTAGATCGTAAGATAGATATTTATATCGTCATCGTGAGTCGTAATAAATACTGCAGGACCCTCATTTATCCCTGCCTGAATGAGGGTGTTGATATCTGCTGCGCTTCCCAGGATGTACTTTTTGCTGTCTTCAATAAGATGTTTTTTCTTCTCTACAATTCTATAATCTATCCCGCGCTCTGCTAACGCGCTTGCTACCGCCTGCCCCACACGTCCTCCTCCGAGTATCACTACAGGAGTAGAAAAAGTAAGAAAACTGCCGGTCAACTTATCATATTTTTTAAATTGCTCATCGGAGCCGGCAAGCAAAAGGATACTTGCAGGATGAATAAGTGTATCTGCATTAGGAATTTCGAATTTGCCCCTCTGCCAGATACCGACTACATTGACACCCGCTGTCTCCCTCAATCTGCTCTCAATAAGTTTCTTCCCCTCAAAAGGAGTTCTCATTACAGGCGCTTCAGCAATGAGCAACGGGCCGAACCTGCCAATAATGTTTGCCTTTGTAGATACTCCAGGCGCATGCCGCGCTAAGGATTCTCCGAGCATTCTGGTAAATTGAAAGACATGTGTAGCACCGGCAAGCTGAAGAATATCTACGGAATCCTCTGCATCAGCACTGGTGACTATTGGGACATTTTCAGAGAGTTCCCTAACGGTAGATATTATATTCGTATTGAGCATATCATCGTTATTGACTACAAGAAGTGCAGCATTTTCTATCCGGAGTCTCTTGTATGTCTCGGGCCTGTCAAGGTCACCGACTACGACTCTGTAGTTCATGTCATAGAGTTCAGATGCCCTCTGCTGGTCTGTCAGGGCTATTACATAAGGGAAATTATATTGCTTCAGTTTTTCTATGAGACTGGTTGAAACAGGGTCGAAATTTGTGATGATAACATGACCGGATGTATTAAAAGGCAATTCACGCGGTGTTCTTGATTGGGATTGGGCCTCTAACCAGGGAGCATAAAAAAAACGGATAAAGGTAAACGGAAGCATTACCAGCAGAAAGACAATTCCTGACAGGAGTACAAAACTTGAAAACAGACGTCCTAAATCAGACGTAAAGGTTATATCACCAAAGCCGAGTGTCGACATAGTGGTCAATGTCCAGTAAAGGCCTGTAATACATGAATATTTTCTTCCCTCATACTCCATGATAAAATGGAATAGAATGCTATATAAAGCGATGGTAAATGATATGATTAACAGGATCTTGAAAAGAAGGCGGATGTTTCTTTTCGTCATCTTATTTTGCAAAAAGTACATAAGTTGTGAGGTTACAAATTTCATGGATATTTTTCTTTAATTGATTATGCGGTAAAATTTATACCACGTCAATGTGCAGGTGTTGAATTCGATATCTGCTTTAAATCTGTCAAATAAAATCGGGTAAGGGTTACTTAAGTATCCTCCTCCTCATAAGCCTGAAAGGATAAGGAGAAAGCAGAATCGCTACTGCAAGAACCCACAGCAAATCCCCTGAAACAATTGCTATCTGGCCTGACGCAAACGCCCTGCATATATTTACGAGATGATACAGCGGTGTGAAAAATGCGATCTTCGAAATAACAGGGGGCAGGCTATCCAGAGGGAAAAAGATGCCGGAAAAAAGAAACATGGGGGTCATGAGAAGGGTATAGAAATAGTTAAAAGAATCTATACCGGGGATAACAGCTGTAAAAATTACAGATATCTCTGAAAAAATAAGGCCGGTTATGAAAAGGACAGGGATAGCAAGTATGATTAATGGGGAATCAACAAGCCCGAAAAGAGAAATCACTATAATAATTACCGTGCCGTACATCACGCTTTTTGTAGCTCCCCACATGAGTTCACCCGCGATAAGATCATCGAGATTCACTGGTGTTGCAAGTATTGCGTCAAAAGTCTTCTGATATGTCATTCTGATATATGTGCCATAAGTACATTCATAGATTGCAGCAAACATGGAAGATGACGCAATGATACCGGGTGCGATGAATTTTATGTAGGGGACTCCGTTGATTTCCCGAATAAACGCGCCAAGTCCGAGCCCCAGTGCAGCAAGGTAAAGAACCGGTTCAACAAAGTTAAGGGCAATACTTGACTTATAGAGTTTTGTATACACCGTAAAATGCCTCTGCCAGACCCTGAATACTCGTTTAATTTTCATTTAAAAATATCCGGTCATCATTGGTAATAATGATGATAAAAAGTTAAACAACCGTCTCCACAAGTTGTCGACCTGTCAACTTAAGATACACTTCTTCAAGATTTCCTCCGTGCAACCTCATGAGTCTTGATGGAGTACCGATGGTTACAATCTTGCCTGAATCCATAATCGCCACCCTGTCGCAAAGCTTTTCTGCTTCTTCCATGTAATGCGTGGTGAGGATAAGGGTGGTGCCTTTTGATTTGAGAAGGTTCATTTTCTCCCACACAGTGCGCCTGCTGTGGGGATCAAGACCTGTTGTAGGCTCATCAAGAATGAGCAGTTCAGGATTATTCATTAATGACCGTGCAAGGATCAGTCCGCGTTTCATCCCCCCTGAGAGACTCTTTATACGAACATGTGCTTTCTCTTTCAACCCGACAAAGTCAAGGAGTTCCCACGCGAGTGGCGAAGAATTTTTTTTGCGAATGTCAAAATACCGCGCATATACGATGAGGTTTTCAAACACTGTAAGATCCGGGTCGAGGTTGTCTTCCTGAGGCATGACACCTATACGGGCTTTTATCCGGCTTGGGTTTTTGGTAACGTCCATGCCGAATACCCGTACATCCCCGGAACTCGGCGGCATGAAGCAATAGATTATACGCATCACCGTTGTCTTCCCTGCTCCATTCGGACCGAGGAAACCGAAACATTCACCATTCACTATTTCAAAATCTATATTGTCAACCGCTTTGAGAGAGTTATAATATTTTGTTAAGCCTTTTGCTGTTATAATATTCACAGATATAATTTTAACACTTTAAGTTCTTTCTTATTTATTAATAAATAAGATTTGGGCGTAATTTGATAGACTCACATTGAAAGCTTAAATGATTAAAGTATTAAAAATATCAGTTTATTTGTTTATTCTTATATCTGTCTTTTCATGTGCTCCTGTGGAAATTCAGCCGCCTCCCGCGCCGGCTAAAATAGCGATTGTCCTCGGTGCAGGTGCATCAAAAGGTTTTGCACATATAGGAGTATTAAAGGTAATCGAGTCAAATAACATACCCGTTCATATGATTGTAGGCACAAGTGCAGGGAGTTTTGTGGGGGCTCTATATGCTTATGGATATAATGCATTTGAGCTTCAAAAAATATCTTTCGCTATCAGGAGAGACGACGTTATTGATTTAACCCTGCCTGATAATGGGTTTATAAAAGGAGAAAAACTTGAAGTTTATCTAAATAACATACTGAGGAACACCCCGATGGAAAAGTTAAAGATACCCTTTTATGCTGTTTCTACTGATATTCAAAGCGGCAATGAGGTAGTGTTCGGAATTGGAAATACAGGCACTGCGGTAAGGGCGAGTTGTTCGATACCGGGTATATTCAGGCCTGTAAATATTTCCGGAAGAATGTATGTGGACGGCGGTACTGTGAGTCCTGTAGCTGTTGATGCTGCAAGGAGGCTCGGAGCAGATATAGTCATTGCTGTGGACCTATCGAGTGACGTCGAATCATCTCCGCCGAGGGGGACAATTGAAACTATACTTCAGGCAATAAACATAATGTATTCAAAACTTTCAGCTATACAGCTTTCAAAGGCAGATGTTGTAATCCGTCCAAAAATCGGGTATATAGGCAGTGCTGATTTTTCAAAGAGGCATGAGGCAATACTTGAAGGCGAAAAGGCAGCACTCGATGCACTGCCGAAAATTCAGGAGATAATAAATAGCCTGCGAGAGGAAGGAAGATTATAGAGTTATTGTAAAAATCCCCCTTTAATCCTCCCTTATCACTTTTTCCCCATTGGCATCGCCATTTTCTTCAACTGCTCTATAGAAAGAGGAATCCCGTAAACTTAAAAATATGTTTGCCAGGAAATTCAGTTGAGCGCCGATAATTGTGTTATCATTTCTATATGCTCACTCCCGGAATAGAAAAAGCATGGGAAATATTGAAAAGTCTTGATACAGTAGCTGTTTGTAAAAATGCATCTGTAAGGTTTGATGAAAAAACGTATTGTTACATATTAAGATCATTCTGTGCCGATTTTTCAATAAATACTGACGAAAGAATCATCAGAAGCCTCACACCTTCGGGAGAAGTATTAATTAATAAATATGGTTATTTTTTTATTTACTCCTGCCTCTGGTACTTAATTAATGCAAAGGATATCTCACTCACGGGAAGACTTATAAAGCCAGAAGATCTTAAAGGCGGCGATTTGTTTTTCAGGGGAAGTCATATCCTGCCTTTAGACAGAATGGCCGAAAAATTTCAAGATGATAAACAAGTTTTTTTAAAAAGGGGAAGAGAGATCTGCGGCGAAACTTTACTTTACGGAGATGCTTCAATAAAGCTTAGCCCCCTGCCCAGGATCCCTGTGATTCTAATTTTATGGGTTAAGGACGAAGAATTTCCAGCAAGGGCAGATTTGCTCCTGGATTCATCATGCGAGGTTCAACTTCCGCTTGATATTATATGGTCGACGGCAATGCTGAGTGTTCTGGTAATGCTATGAGCCAGAAACTGAAAAAAAAAATAGACTTTCTCCTGTCTAAAGAAAAAGGAACTATATATAAAGATCCGGGAGGGAAAATTAACATTGCCCTTGTCTATCCGAATACATACCACGTTGGAATGTCCAATCTCGGCTTTCAGGGCATTTACGGCCTTCTGAACAGTCTTAAGGATGTTGTCTGTGAACGGGCTTTTCTTCCGGACGGCAGTAATATCAATGAATATATACGGACTGATACAGAACTCTTCTCAATGGAATCAAAGAGAACCCTTAATCGCTTCGATATAATTGCCTTTTCCGTCTCTTTTGAAAACGACTATCCCAATATTATAAAAATTTTTGAGTTATCAAAAATCCCCCTCAGAAGCTCTGAAAGAAAATCATATCATCCTGTAATCATTATGGGTGGCGTATGCACATTCTTTAATCCTGAACCTGTTGCCGATTTTTTTGACATCTGTTTTATAGGTGAAGCAGATGAGATGCTTTACGAATTTATAGATGTCTACAGATCGTCATCAGACAGATTAGAGGTTCTTAAGAATGTATGCAATGTTGAAGGTATATATGTTCCCCGATTCTACAGCATATCTTATGATGCCGAAGGAAAAATATCAGGAAGACAACATTCAGCAGGAGCTTCCGGGATAATAAAGAGACGTTATATCAGAAATATCTCGGAATCAAAAATTACAACATCGGTCATCACATCTGAAACTGAATTCTCTGACATGTATCTTATAGAGACAATGAGGGGGTGTCCGTGGAACTGCAGGTTCTGTGTTGCAGGAAAAATATACAACCCGCCGAGAAAGAAGGATTTAGAGGCAATAAAAAATGAGGTAAAAGCAGCAAAGGATAAAACAAGAAGAATAGGCCTGATAGGCCCTTCACTCTCAGATTATCCGTATATAAGTGAAGTACTTAAGGTAAACGGCGTTGATTTTTCGATTACATCCCTGCGTGCAAGTGAAAAGAGTGCTGAATTGGTGAGCTTTATGAGAGGCCGTAAGAGTATTTCTATCGCACCCGAAGCAGGGACAGAACGATTAAGGAAGGTCATTGATAAAAAGATCTCGGAGGAGGATATACTACGTACCTCAGAATTGCTTTTCTTAGAGGGGATAGAAACACTCAGGCTTTATTTCATGGTAGGATTGCCGACAGAAACAAGTGAAGATATTGAGGGTATAGTTCACCTCGTAAAAAAAATAGGGGATATCTCCGAAAAAAGGAATATTACCCTAAGCATCAGCACTTTTGTACCAAAACCATTTACACCATTCCAGTGGCATCCTATGGAGCATCCGGTTGAAGTTAAAAGAAGGTTAAAGATTATCAAAAAAGGATTTCAAAATCTAAAAGGTATTAAGGTATTCCATGATGTCCCGAAATATGCATATATGCAGGGATTATTCTCTATGGGTGACAGAAGGGTCTCAGGAGTAATCGAAGAAATGTCAAAGACTGAAGACTGGACAAAAGCGGCAGAAAATGTGGGTATTAATAAAGACTTTTATATCTTCAGAAAAAAAGGATTCAATGAAATCCTTCCATGGGATTTTATTGATATCGGAATCAGTAAAGAAAAATTACGGGCCGAGTATCAGGAAGCCCTCTCTTTTGTTTAATGATCTCGCAATTCCCTGTGGTCTTGCCGCATGTGTGCCTTATTTCTGTCATGCTGGCTTGACCAGCATCCTTCTTTAAGATTCCGAACAAGTCGGAAAGATTCCCGACAAGCGGAAAAGACATTGAATGTAGGATTACTTATGGTCTTCTTAGTATATAATATTTTCAGGCTATGGATACCAGGCTTCTCGAAAATATAAAAAACTTATACAGAAGGATATCCTCTGCTGCAATAAGATCTGGAAGGAGCCCTTTTGATGTAAAACTTGTTGCTGTTACAAAGACGGTTATTTCCGAAAGAATAATGGAAGCCATAGATTTAGGCTTGAGAATATTTGGAGAAAACAGGGTCCAGGAGGCAAAAGAGAAAATCTCAAATCTCAAATCTCAAATTAATCCCCTCCCGCCCACTTTTAATAAAGGGGGGTGGGGGGGATTTGAGCTTGAATGGCACCTGATCGGATACCTTCAGAAAAACAAGGCGAAGACAGCGGTGCAGCTTTTTGATATGATACAGACAATTGATTCGGCCGATATCGCAGAATTGATAAATAAATATGCCGAAAGAGAAGGAAAAACACAGCGGGTTTTGATACAGGTAAAACTCTCGGAAGAGGAGACGAAGCATGGCATTTCGAAAGAAAAACTTATGGATTTAATTAAAGCTGTATCTAATATGGAAAACCTGAAGCTTGAAGGCCTGATGACCATGCCTCAATTCTTTGATGACCCTGAAAAAGCAAGGCCTTATTTTATAGAATTGAGGGAATTGAGAGACAAAGCCGAGAGGCTTGGATATAAACTGCCGGAACTTTCCATGGGAATGACAAATGATTTCGAGGTTGCAATCCTGGAAGGCGCAACCATGGTTAGAATAGGCAGAGCGATATTTGGGGCCAGGAGATAAATTCATGATCGGTTTTATTGGCGGCGGGAACATGGCAGAAGCGATGATAAAGGGAATATTGCAGCGCAATATAAAGGATATAACGGTCTCTGACCCGAGGGATGACAGGCTTTCGTATCTTAAAAAGACATACAATGTAAAAACCACTTCTGATAATAAAGAGGTTGTCAGGAATTGTTATATTGTCATACTTGCTGTAAAACCACAGAATATGGATGAAGTTACTGCTGAGATATCCGATTTAATCTCAAAAGATCATCTAATTGTTTCGATTGCCGCCGGCATAACACTCTCTTACCTTACATCAAGACTTAGGACTTCAAAGATTGTACGTGTGATGCCTAATACACCCGCACTTGTTCAAGAAGGAATATCTGTGCTCTCAATGTGCGAGTGCATTCATGATAAGGAAATGGGGATTATAAGGGATATTTTCATGTCAATAGGCAGAGTGCTGGTATTGCCCGAAAAATATATCGATGCTGTTACTGCTCTCTCTGGAAGCGGGCCTGCATTTTTTGCTTTGTTTGTTGAGCATATGATAGATGCAGGTGTTGAGATAGGGCTGAGCAGGGAAATTTCTGCTGAACTGGCCATCCAGACATTTGCAGGTACTGCGAAACTCCTTGAAAGCGGAATATCCGCCGATAAATTAAGAGTGATGGTTACTTCTCCCGGTGGAACTACAGCAGCAGGCCTAAAGGTTTTTGAGGAAAAAGGGTTCAAAGATTTAGTAATAGCTGTTCTTTCAGCAGCAAAGAAAAAGTCAGAAGAGCTTGGAAGAAAGTCGTAACAGTATATTAAAATAGCAGGAGGTTTTATGTTTATTTTTGCAAATTTACTTATTGCGTTAGCCAATATCCTGGATATCTTACTCACTGTATATATGTGGATAATAATCATCTCGGCATTAATAACCTGGGTTAATCCTGATCCATACAATCCTATAGTCAGGTTTCTGCGTGCAGTCACAGACCCTGTATTGAGACCGGTCAGGAGGGCCATCGGATACAGGCTCGGTATTATTGATATATCGCCCATGCTTATAATACTCGCTATCTTGTTTGTAAAGTATTTTCTTATACGGTCATTAATAGAGTTTGCCTACAAATTAAAAGGAGGCATTATTTTATGAGAATAACACCGCTTGATATTCAGCAGAAACAGTTCCCCATGAAATTCAGGGGGTTTGATGTAGAAGAGGTATATGCATTTCTTGAGATAATCCGGGAAGAAATGGAAGACCTCCTCAGAGAGAATGCAACCCTTAAGGAAAGCATACAGAGACTGGAAAACCAGGTGAAAGAGTATAGAGACATGGAAACTACATTGAGAGAAACCCTTCTGACAGCACAGCAGATGGTAGAGGATTACAAGATCAATGCAAGAAAAGAAGCAGAACTGATCGTGAAAGAGGCAGAACTCAGGGCGGATTCATTGCTTAAAGAGGCACAGGAAAAGGTTATAAAAATCCATGAGGATATAGTCGACCTGAAAGGGATAAGGCGACATTTCAAGGAAGAACTGAAAAGGCTGGTCGAGGGACATTTGAAAATGATCGAGTTCGACAAGGAAAGAGAGGAGGGGGAGAGGGGATTAAAAACAGAATGAAATATACTGCCCTCAAGGGTGTCCATGATATTCTCCCTCCCGATATATTCATATGGCAGAAGGTCGAAAAAGCGGTAAAAGACATATTCTCAGCATACGGGTTCCAGGAATTAAGGCCTCCTATCATTGAGGCAACAGAGATTTTTATAAGAAGCATAGGTGAAACCACTGACATTGTTGAAAAAGAAATGTACACATTCACCGATAAAGCAGGAAGGCATATCACACTCCGTCCTGAAGGCACTGCACCTGCTGTCAGGTGCTATATAGAAAACCACTTATATACCTTACCCCCTCCACAGAAATTCTTTTATTACGGCCCGATGTTCCGGTATGAAAGGCCACAGGCTGGAAGGTTCAGACAGTTTTTTCAGATAGGTGCAGAAGCGTTTGGTGTCGAAGACCCGAAGATCGATTCAGAGATTATCTCAATGCTCAAACTCTTTTTTGAAAGGCTCGGACTCAAGAATCTCAATTTCGAAGTTAATTCAATCGGCTGCGAAAAATGCAGGCCTGATTATAAAAAAGCACTGCTGAATTTTTTCTCGGACAAAATTAACGGATTCTGTCCTGATTGCAAAAGGAGATTCGAACAAAACCCTCTCAGAATCCTCGACTGTAAGGTTGACGAATGTATTCAATTGAGGCAGCGGGCACCACGTGTTACAGAATTCCTGTGCAGCAATTGCAGAAAACATTTTGATACCTTCCTGTCATTTCTAAAATTGCTCAATATCCCCTATGTAATAAACCCGAATATGGTAAGAGGACTCGATTATTATACAAGGACGACATTTGAAGTTACTTGCGAACACCTCGGTTCGCAAAATGCAGTTGCTGCAGGTGGACGTTATGATAAGCTTGTAGAAGACTTTGGAGGGCCCCCTACGCCTGCCATCGGCTTTGCTGCAGGAATGGAAAGGATTACATCACTTCTTAAGTCATCAGGAAACCGGGAAATCCCCGCCCCCGCAGTTTTTATTGCCACGATCGGTAGCCCTGCAGAAAAAGAGGGTCTCGTGATTGCAAGCACTCTCAGGGGAAAAGGGATATGGGTTGAAGTTGGATATTCAGGTCATTCACTAAAAAGCCAGATGAGAAAGGCTGACAGACTATCTGCAGAATATGTTTTGATAATAGGTGACGATGAGATCAATTCTGGTAAATTAAAATGGAAGCGACTTTCAGACAGAACGCAGGGCGAGATATCATTCAATGAAGTGTACAATTTCTTTATAGCCCCTTATCTCTGACTGCATTTTTCGGTTTAATTAATGATCTGCATCCTCAGATAATTCTAACCCCTCTTGACAGAGCCCGAATCTTTCAGAACTTTCCCATTTAAATAAGTGATGTTGTAGCCACCGTTTGACCTGGGCTATTTCAGCAATGACCCAGTAGTCATCATAAAAAGTTGATTGAATTGCTGATTTAATCAGTGAGGCAAGTTCACTCAGTGTAAAATATTCCATCGTTTAAGTATAAGACACCGAATAAATTTTTAACAGGCAGGCACAACGACAAGAGTCTTTTGCTTTTCCGGTGGAGTTCAGGGAGCCCTTTAAGGGGCGGATGGAATGATATGGATAAAACCGTGCCTGCAACCATGAGGCATGCTTATTATCCATATTTCCTCGCGAAAGACACGCTCTTAATGATTCTAATTGTGTCTAAATAATACCTGCTACTCAATGCATTTAAATTTACTGCAACAGTAAAGATTTCCGAAAGAACTCCAGCGTAATGATCGGAAAGTCAAAATCATTTTTAAGCAAAACATATATTTCTTTAATCAACTCTGTGCTACGGATAATCTCAATGAAATGAAGATTACAAATTAAACATGTGTGTGCAAAGAAGATTCGCGCGAAACGACCCCGTGCTCTATTTGACATAGAAGACGTATTAACCTATATTGTTTACAGGGGATACACAAGCATAATATTCAATGAAAGGAGGACAGGCATGGAAACTTTCGTTCAACAAATAACTCAACTAACGGGGGCTTACGTTCCACAACTTGTCGGTGCCGTGGCAGTCCTTATCCTTGGATGGTTTATCGCTCTTGTAATTGCAGCAGCTGTTCGGAATATCCTACATCGCACAACCTTGGACAATCGGATTGCTAAATGGATAGCCAGCGAGGAAAAAGCCCAGACTATGAATGTAGAAAAAAGTATCTCAAAAGGTGTGTTCTATCTCCTCATGCTTTTTGTACTAGTTGCATTTTTCCAGATACTCGGCATTACGCTCATCACTGAACCTCTAAACAATTTTCTTAACAGATTGTTTGAATTTGTTCCTCAATTGCTGGGCGCTGTGGTTTTAATCCTCATTGCGTGGGTAGTAGCAAGAGTGATGAAGCTGTTTGTCACAAAACTTTTAAGTGCAACAAACCTCGATGAGCGTCTTTCGGGCAAAGCTGGAATCGAGAAGGAAAAACTTCCTCTGACAAAGACTTTGTCAGATGCTATTTACTGGTTGGTCTTTTTACTTTTCCTTCCTGCAATATTGAGCACCTTAGGGTTAATTGGATTGCTGAGCCCAGTTCAGAGCATGCTCAATAAAGTTCTTAATTTCCTTCCTAATCTGATAACCGCAGCAGTGATTCTATTTGCTGGATGGTTTGTAGCTCGAATAATCCAGAAGATCGTGATAAGGTTACTTGACTCTATCGGCACTGAAAAGCTGAGTGAACGTGTAGGTCTGACGTCTATACTTGGAAAACAATCTCTCTCCAATATTATAGGGCTTATCATATACGTGCTGATTCTTATCCCGGTTCTGGTTGCCGCACTTAACGCTCTCCAATTAGATGCACTAACACAACCGGCCAGCAAAATGCTCGAAATGATCACCACAGCAATCCCGAATATCTTTGTCGCAAGCCTGATTCTGGTTCTTTCATACATAATCGGCCGGGTCGTTTCCAATTTAGTATCAAATCTCCTCTCTGGGATTGGGTTTAATGCAATTCTTGCAAAACTGGGCATGGGCAAAGAGGTTACCGAGGGAAAGATGACACCATCAGCCATTGTTGGTTATTTAGTCCTGTTAGGCATACTGCTTTTTGCGATCATGGAAGCGGCAAACCAACTAGCGTTTGAACAACTATCGACTCTTATTTCACAGTTTATCCTTCTCGCCGGACATATTATCCTGGGACTCATTATCTTTGCCATTGGACTTTTCCTTGCAAATTTTGTTGGCAAAGCAATCCTCACCTCCAATACAGCTCAGGCTAAGCTTTTAGCTCTGTCAGCACGCCTTGCTATTCTTGTTTTGGCGGGTGCAATGTCATTAAGACAGATGGGGCTGGCAAATGACATCATTAACTTGACTTTTGGATTATTGTTTGGAGCAATTGCAGTTGCAGTCGCCATAGCTCTTGGATTAGGAGGACGTGAAATTGCTGCACGTGAAATAGAAGAATGGGTTAATTCAATAAAAGCAAAGAAATCTCAATAAAATAGTAAGTTAAGCAGCTTGAGTATCCCCTTTTTTATAAACGATAGATCAAAATAATGCGAATCGAGTGGGTCTTACATATTACCATATCTGATATCAGACATAAGTTTTATAGGGTCAAAGCCTGCAGTTTGTGACTTTCTATATGAACTTTTGCCGTCTATCAGAACCTCGCGAGGTGTTTGTGCCAGGAAGAACATTTCTCTCGTGGCTTCTCCGGAATGCTCGTGCATCTTTTCCCCCGAAGGTAGTATACCTTTTTTCGCAATATTGAGCACAATTTCGCAAAATTGACCATAGAAAGAAATTGACAATTCACTATCGGGTTACTCACAAAAATCAGTCATCAGAAAGAATATTGGACGCCCAGCACCCACTGAATATCATTCTTTGCTATTCCCGAAGAAGGATTACTGTCGCGATCAAGGATATTGCCGAGCCTCAACGCCCAACCAGAGCCCACAGGCGCGGTAAGTGCAGCTTCATTGCGAAGAATATACCGTCCTATATGGTCGAGACGCGGATAAATGAGCAGCCTGTCTGAGAAGATGATGAAACTCGCCAGTTGGTAACGAAAGTCACCCCCGAGTCTGAGCGTGAGGAAATCATTGTCATCACCGATTTCATGGGTCTCGTTAATATATGACAATCCTGCTTCAACCGAGAGGAACTTGATCGCATCATCCCATATCTGGTAACCAGCGCCCGGACCAACAGAGACCCTGAGCTTCAGATCCCGAAAGGTATCGCTCAGGAGTTCCATGCCGAGAAAGCCATAGAATTTTTGTGTAAAGAAATAATCATACTTCAGAAAACCATAGTGATTGCGTGCTGTAACCCCATCGTCCTCATGGGCATAGTTGAATTGATAACCGAGACTGAATCTGTCTATCTGGGTCTTTCTTGAAGCATCAAGAATCAGCGATGCGCCGTTCCTATGGACATTTCCCGTTTGTGCATTCCCGGCTAATGTGATGCTGCCTGTCCATTTGGATGGAGCGGGGTTAATGGATGCTATTTTTTCCCAGTCCACGGCCGTGGTTTCTCTCTGGTCGCTTGGCTCGATCAGCACTTTGCTGTCCTCCATAGCCCTGATCTGTCCTTTCAGTATCTCACCGTTCTGGAGGTGGATCTCAACAGGAGATGTACTCGATATCTTCCTGATTTTTGTAACATCAATCTCAACTGATCCTGCGTACTCGGTCTTCAACGTCAACTTTCCCGACATTGCCTTTTCAATAGTTCCCGTTAAGACATCGCCGTTCTCGAGCGTTATCTGGTCGGCCGCTGCAACTCTACAGCATGCAAAGAAAAAGATACAAATGACATACAACAGATACCTCTTCTTAATCATTGTTTCCTCCTGTAAATTTCATTGAGGCTGTCCAGGACAACCATTATTTACAACATAAGCTCTCATACTTCAGTATCAGCACACATTAACAGTCAACGAGCGTCATAAAGGGATTCTTACAATAATATCTTGTGAATTCAGGGTGATATAAGGTTCTAACTACCGAAAAATTTGTTTTTCAACATGTTAAACCCCTGCGATATCATATCACTCTCAGGCACTTTTCCATCAGGTGTTAATTTGTCGATAATCTCCGGGAGCAGGCTGGCTAATCCTTAGCGATGCATCTTCCTGTTAACATAGCATGCCATAGGGTCACCCATTGAAATGCCCTATTTTCATTTTTCTGCTTTTCGGCAGTGTCCGGTATTTTGTGTTGAATCCATAGTCTCTTCCTGAAGTCCATCGGTTCGGACGGATCCATCCCGTATTTCCTGAAGACCTCCGAAGTTCCGGCCGTTACAAACGGCATTACTGTTTTCCGTGAGATCGCCTCTGCCAGGGTGGGTTTCCCTGTTCTGTGGCTTCCGCACAATCCTATGTTCATGGGCGTTAGTATAACAAATAAAGTTTAACCCGGAAAATGCAATTGTTATCAGGCATATGCCCTCTCCCTATCTTTTTGTCTTCCCGTTTCGGTAAAATATAAATTCTGGTATCATTGCTTTGTCCTGCCCGTGACATTGCCATTGAATCTCGATTGATACTCGAAATAAACAAATTTGTCTTTTGTTCTCACAGCGCGGGGCAGGCGCATTAGATTATTCTGAAGACAGAAAAGAGTATGCTTTTTTATGAGACGAACTGATTTGAGGAATATCGCTATTATCGCCCATGTCGACCATGGCAAAACCACGCTCGTCGACGGGATGATGAAGCAGTCCGGTATCTTCCGCACCAACGAAAGGGTGCAGGAGCGCATTATGGACAATATCGACCTTGAGAGGGAACGCGGGATAACGATTATGGCGAAGAATGCAGCGGTAAGGTTTAACGGGACGAAGATCAATCTTGTGGACACCCCCGGACATGCGGACTTCGGCGGCGAGGTCGAAAGGACTTTAAAGATGGTCGACGGTGTACTGTTGCTTGTTGACGCTTCCGAAGGCCCTCTTCCGCAGACGAGGTTCGTCCTGAAAAAGGCTCTCGAACTCAAGCTCCCCCCGATCCTCGTCATCAACAAGATAGACAGGTCCGATGCAAGGATACAGGCTGTCCTTAATGAGGTGTATGACCTTTTCATCGACCTCGATGCAACAGAGGATCAACTCGAATTCCCCGTCCTCTATACAAATGCAAAGCAGGGCTATGCAAAACTGAGCATGGACGAAGTCTCGGATGATCTTGAGCCGCTCTTTGACACGATAATGAAGACCATACCGCCCCCTGCAGGCGAAAGCAAAGGTCCGTTACAGATACTCGTCACCAACATAGACTATGACAACTACGTCGGGAGGCTTGCCATAGGACGCATATTCTCGGGCTCGGTGAAGGTGGGCACTAATGTCGCCATGGTAAAGGGAGACGGTGAGATATCGAAGACAAAGGTGTCATCACTTTATACATTCGATGGGATGGACAGGGTTCCGGCTGAAGAGGCGTCTGCCGGAGAGATTATAGCCCTCTCGGGGATCGAAGGTATAAATATAGGAGATACCGTTACAGATGCTGAAGACCCAAAGCCTTTGCCCCGGATAAAGGTTGATGAGCCGACCATTTCGATAGTATTTTCCGTCAACACGTCGCCTTTTGCGGGAAGAGAGGGCAGATATGTTACATCCAGAAAATTACGTGAAAGACTCGAAAAAGAGCTTCTCTATAACGTAGCGATCAAAGTAGACTTTGAAGAGACCGATTATTTAAAGGTTATGGGCCGCGGAGAGCTTCAGCTTGCGATACTCATAGAGATGATGAGGCGGGAGGGTTATGAGCTTTCTGTTGCAATGCCCGAGACGTTGACAAAGACGGTAAACGGTGTTCTTAATGAACCTATGGAATTGCTGGTGATAGACGTGCCTGAGAATTATACAGGCGTTGTCACCCATCAGTTAGGTATGAGAAAAGGCAGGATGCAGAAGATGCATAATAACGGCTTCGGAAGGGTGAGGCTTGAATTCAGGATCCCCTCAAGGGGGTTGATCGGTTTCAGGTCGGAATTCATGACTGATACAAGGGGAACGGGCCTGCTTAATCATCTCTTCGACGGCTATGAGCCATGGCACGGTCCTATCTCAAAGAGGCAGACAGGCGCGCTTGTTGCCGACAGGCAGGGCGTTTCAACTACCTACGCGCTTTTCCACCTGCAGCCGAGGGGGACACTCTTCATCAAGGAAAATACCCCTGTCTACGAGGGTATGATCATAGGAGAGAATTCAAGGGCGAATGACCTCGACGTGAACGTCATAAAGGAAAAGAAACAGACAAATATGCGTGCAGCCAACGCGGACGAGGCGCTGCAGTTGATACCGCCGAAGATTATGAGTCTGGAGCAGGCGATTGAATTTATCAAGGAAGACGAACTTGTAGAGGTCACGCCTGAATCCGTCAGGTTGAGGAAGAAGATACTCGAAGCAGGCAGAAGGCGCACCGATAATAAGCCGGGTTAGTTCTATCAGCTTGCCCTCAGCGCGTCAACTATATTCATGCGGGATGCCCTGATGGCCGGAAGAAGGCCGCCTAAAAACCCCATGATCAGGGAAAAAGTCATGGCCTGATATATGATTTCGAAGGTTAAAGTAAAAGAAAAGGCGAGTTCGGAAAAAGTCTGGAAATTGAGCGTAGAGACGGTATAAAGCTGAAGCAAAGAAGCAAAAATCAGTCCGACAAAACCTCCCAGTAAACTGAGAAAAAGAGATTCCATAAGAAATGCTGCCAGTATGCTCTTTCGTTGAAAACCGAGGGCGCGCAAAGTACCTATTTCGAAAACACGGTTGGCCACAGCAGAATACATGGTAATCATGGCACCTATAATCGCACCGAGCGAAAAAATTATCGTCAGTGATAAACCAAGTATACGCAGGAATTTAGCCATCATCTCTGACTGTTTCCTGTAATATTCTGTCTCCCTCATCGCCTCTAAGGTCAGGCGCGGGTTATTTTCTATCCTTGATTTGACTTTTTCGAATTCCGAGCTGTCGCGCAAGCGGAATATCACTGATGAGTAAACTGGTCTTCTGAAAGCCTGCATGAGCTGAATAACATCACCCCATATCTCGGAACTGTAGCCCGTATTTCCTGCATCAAATACGCCCACAACAGTCCAGTCCCTCATACCAAAACGGAGTGTTTCTCCAATGCCGCCTCCTTCAAACCGTTTAGCAATGCTTAACCCCGTGATGACTTCAGACAACCCTGGCTTCGGCATACGCCCCGCAACGAGCTTAACCCGTGGACGGATGGTTATAGAGTGTTCTTCGATTCCTCGAATAACAACATTAGAAGGTTTATCTGTTCCCCTTTTGGAAAGGGAGATCAATACTATCAATTCTTTTGCAATAAGTTGTTTGCCGTCCGCTCCTACAGCAATTTCAGGTAGGGTTTCGACTATTGAAGCCTGGAGGCGTTCAACACCACTCTGAACCTCTGAACTCGATGCTTTACGGATTACCACGACATTATCATAAGAACCGGTTTCAACAAGTGTCTTTTGTAGCCCCTCGGCGAGCATTAGAACTGCTGCAAACACAAAAACCACTAATGCCATGCCGGAGGCGGTTAGTACAGTGGTAAGCCGCCGGGTCCAGAGATTCCGGAGACTGTATGAAAATGGAATTTTCATTTCTATCCTATCCTCCTGAGCCCGTCAGCTATCCTGATATTTATGGCTCTCCACGTTGGGAAGATTGCTGCTACACAAGCGACAATTAAAGATGCTCCTACGTCCATGTAGATGGTTTCGGTCTCAACATTAAAAACCGGGAAATATGCACTTAACGCCTTGCTGAAGATTTTGGCTGCAGGGAAGGTGAGTACGATACCAAGAACAGAGCCCAGCATGGTTATAAACAGTGATTCACCGAATATCAGTCCTGCAACATGGAAGCCACCAAACCCGAGTGTTTTAAAAATTGCGTATTCTCCGATTCGTTCACGGGCTGTCATCGCCATGGTGTTGGCAACCACTGCCATAATGATAAATATGATGACAAAGGAAACTAGCTGAATTGCTATTACTATTGCCTCCGTCATTGAAATAAAACTCAGGGTGAATGCCTTTTCAGTTTCGGTTAATGTTTCTGCCAGGGAGTTTTTAAAGTTTTGATCAATTTTTAGAGATACATCTGCCGCCAGGTTCGGGTCAGTTATCTCGATCATATACCAGCCTACCTGGTCCACCCATGAATGGCTGACTTTTTTAACTGCCTCATTAAGATATTCCCAGTGAAAGAAAAAAGCGGTTTCATCTACGTTTTGATCACGCCCCTTATATATACCATGCAGAACAAAATCCCAGGTGCCCGGGAATATCGTTCCTTTCAAAGTTATAATATCACCGATCTTCCATCCATATCTTTCTGCCAGTTTAAGTCCGGCAACTGCTGATTTTCGGTCCCGGAAGAATGCTGCCTTCTGATCAGGCAGGAGTGTTAGCTCGGGATACATCCCAAGGTATGTTTTAGGTTCTACCGCATAATTGGCGAAGAAATGTTTTTCATCGATATAAAGACCTCCAAACCATGTTCCGTATGAAACGCTTTTTACTCCTTCGATCTGCCGGATTCTCTCTTTATAAGAAAGAGGTAACGGGAATACGAGTGAGACAGCATTTCTTGTTACAAGCCTGCTTGCAGATGCTGTTTCCACACCTAAATACCATGTGCTAATTACTGTTCTGAGCAGACCAAAGGCAAGTATAGCGATTGCAACGCCGAGTATAGTCAGCGAACTACGGAGCTTATGCCGGAATGAATTTTTAAAAATCAATTTGAGGATGTGCATTCAAAACACCTTTATCGAGATGCATGATTATACGGGCTTTTTTTGCAGCCCTCGGATCATGGGTTACCATAATAATAGTTTTGCCGAGCTCGCGATTGAGACGTTCCATCAATTCAAGAACGTCGATTGCTGAAATACGGTCAAGATCGCCTGTAGGTTCATCAGCCACAAGGATAGCCGGGTCAGTTATAATAGCGCGTGCAATAGCTACACGCTGCTGCTGTCCGCCGGAGAGCTGACCGGGATAATGGTCCATCCGGTCAGAAAGGTTTACTATCCGCAAAGCGGTTTCAACATGTGCCCGGCGTTCTTTTTTCGAAAGCCCTGTAAGGAGGAGCGGAAGTTCCACATTTTGAAAGGCAGTCAATACCGGAATCAGATTATAAAATTGAAAAATAAAACCAACATTTAATGCGCGCCATTGAGCAAGCTCTGTTTCAGAGAGTGAAGTAATATCTATTCCGCCGACTTTTATTGTGCCGCTGTCAGCCTTGTCTATCCCGGCGATAAGATTTAAGAGGGTTGTTTTACCGGAGCCGGATGGCCCCATTAATGTTAAAAATTCCCCTTCTTCAATATCCAGCGATATTCCAGTCAGTACAGGTAAAATCTGGTTTCCTCTTCGATAGGACTTATTCAGGTGCCTGATTTCAACTATCGTGAATCTATCCATTTACCTTTCAGAAATCTTTATCTTTGAACCATCTTTTATTTTATCCAGTGGTTTCAAAACAGCTCTGTCACCGTCTTTAACTCCGCTCAGAACCTTCACCATATCACCAAGCTCCTCCCCGACAGTTACAGGTGTTTCTATTGCACGGTTTTCTTTAACAAGGAAGACAAAATTCCTTCCGTTACGCGTGATTACAGTCTCCTTTTTAAGTGCTGTGAGGGGTTTATACTCATCATCTGCTATCTCTCTTGAAAGAAAAGCAACCTTAGCGCTCATTTCCGGCAATATACTTTTGTCTTTATCTATGAATCGCACTTTAACTAACACGGTAGCTTTGGTACGGTCGGCGGTAGGCACTATCATATGAACTACTCCACGGAAACGTGACTCGGGCAGGGCATCAAGTAGAATTTCGCAAGGCTGTCCTGCTCTGACTTGATGGATGTTTGATTCAGAAACATCAACCTCAACCTGGAGGGAACCCATATCAGCAATAGTAACTACAGCGGCCTTGGCATCAGCAGCTGCGCCTATGGGAGTTACAATATCACCTATATCGGCGTTTTTCGTTAAAACAACGGCATCAAATGGAGCACGAATTAAAGTGTATTCAAGAGCAACTTCAGCTGCCTTAAGTGCTGCCGTACCTGCCTTAACCGAAGCTTCGGCTGCTTCGACTGCAGCGATTGCCTTTTTATAACGTGCTTCAGCAGCGTCATAATTGGCCTTGGAGACAAAACCCTGTTTATACAAATCTTTCATACGGTTAAAGGAAAGCATGGCATCATCCAGTTCAGCTTTTACCTGTTCCAGATTGTATCGTGCAACATTAAGGTTAGCCTCTGCCTGTTTCTTTGAAGCAAGAACATCTTCGTTTTCTAACCGTGCAATTATTTCACCTTTTTTGACCCGGTTTCCTTCCTCGACTGACAGAGATACAATACGCCCTGTGACCTTCGAAGCAACGGCAGCCTTGCGCTGAGCTACTACATAACCACTCGCATTCAAAATGGTAAAGGTCTGTGACGGATAAATCCTGCTGACGTTGGTAACTTCAACTTCAACGGTGGGAGTGAAGACACCGTGGGCATAAAGAATTCCTGATATTAAAACCATAATTATTATCAATGCCCAATAGATGAATTTCCTGCGTTTCCTCGGGCGATATATGTCGGCAGTTTTATCTATTTTCAGTTTTGAAAGGTCTTCATTTGCCATTGATTACACTCCTTATGCATATTCAAACGCCATTATTCATTATAGCAAAACGCTTTTATATATAATGCAGATGTCGTGTCAGACTCGTCTGATCCGCAGTGGCGGAAAAAAATTATTTTTCGATAACTTAATTTTTTTATATGCGTTAAAATTTTTATTTAGCAGATATTTATTCAGATGCGAGGTATTTTTGATTTGAGATTCACTTTTCTGTTTATATTAATTTTAACATGTTCTAATGTTTATGCTGAAGAGAGTGTGTTTTCTCTAAATGCAGATGAGTATTTTCTTTTTGGCCGTGCTTATGAAAGATTAAATATGCTTGAAGAAGCAATAAAAACATATAAAAAATCAATAGAGATTAAACCTGATTTTGTAAAAGCGTACGTTAACCTCGGCGTAGCCTATTATAAGCTTGGGAAATATAACGAAGCTATTGACGTTTATAAAAAAGTAGTCCAGATAAAACCAGATTACTTTTCTGTTTACAATAAACTCGGGACAGCTTATATTTTAAATGGTAATTATTCAGAGGCCCGGGAAGCATTTAAGAAAGCAGTGGAGATTGATCCTGATAATCCTGACGCACATTATAATCTTGGCATTGCGCATTATCTTAATGGAGATAAAATGGCAGCTTATAAGGAATATATTATCCTCAGAGATATCGATAAGAAACATGCAGAGAGGCTGTTTGATTTAATTTATTAGCATGAGTGCTTCAGAGATTAAGGTTTAATTTCTACAGTTGTGCCATCGGGAACAAGTGTCCAGATTTCTTCTATTTCAGAATTAGTAACGGCTATACATCCATCTGTCCAGTCAGAGAATCTGTGCAGTGTATCCAATTCTTTCAGGTTATCCGGAAGTCCGTGAATCATGATATCACCACCAGGGGTTCTCTCGCTCTTCTCTGCATTCAGTATGTCGGATTCATTCGGATAAGATATGCGGAGTGATTTGTGGAATCTACTTTCAGGATTTCTGTAATCAATAAAATAAACACCCTCCGGAGTTTTTTTATCCCCAGCATTTGTTTTACGACCGACAGGTTTTTTCCCCAGGGCAACTCTGTAAGCCTTTAATATCTCACCTTCTCTCATTAACACTAAAAGCCTTTTGCTTTTAATCACGATAACCTTATCAGCTATAATTGATGTTTCCGACGCCTTCACAGGAACAGTACAATAAAAAAAGACGACCGTGAATACTGCTAAGCATAAGATTAACATCGTGTAAAGATATCTTAATAGCATGGAATGAGAATTTTCCTTTACAAAATAATTAAAGCAGCAGTTTTTAATTTCATTTGATTTCAATAAGTTCATATTTCCTGCTTCCCAGTCCAAGATTTTCACATTCTTCAATCTGAATCCAGTATGGTTTTTCGGCAAGTCTGAACAGGATATCCTCGCCTTTTATTATCTCTTTTTCATCAGATGCGGATTGAGGCACCGGAGGGGCTTTAAGAAGCATATCCACGCTTGCCTGTTCAATCGAAACAATGTCATCCGAAACCAGTATGCCCTGATCCTGTATAACAGGCACATCTGCTACAGGCATACAGTCGCATTCAGGCTGAATTTCTGTAAGAAAATTGATATAGATAACCTTGCCCTTATTGAAAGTATTCAGGACAGTCTTTGCAGACTCTGCCATTGATCGCATAAACCTTTCGTCATCACCCGGCAGGGAAAGTGCTCCCGATGGACAGACCCTCGTACATCTGCCGCACCTCCAGCAGTCTTCTTCCTTATACTCAAAGAGTTCGTTTTCAAATTTTATGCTTTCAAGCGGACATACTTCTACACATTGATAACAGATTTCACATCTTTCTTTGTCCCATATCAGCTTCCCCTCTCCAATTGTATGCATCGCACCTCTCCCGCATTTCCATCCACATTCCCTGTGTTTTGAACTCACACCCCCCATGGCAATATTTTTTATCGCACCCCCGTATCCTGCTTGAATATGCCCTTTGACATGGGAGCAGACAACCATTGCAGGCACATCGTATATGACACTCGCAACAGCAATTTCGCCGAGTATTTCCCCTGCTTTAACCATTATACTGTCATTTCCATATAGCCCGTCACCAAGGACTACAGGTGCGCCTACTGAAAGATGATTTATTCCATTCTGGTTTGCTACCTCAAGATAATCAAGACCTTTAATTCTCACCGTATCTGTCACGAATGGTTTTGCCCCGATGCTTTTAAGTGCTTCAACAACCTTTCTTAAAAAGACAGGCCTTACTATTCTATGTGCACCCTCAGAGCCGAAATGTGTCTTAACAGCAACCCATTCCTTTGGCTCAAAATAATCAGACAGATTAAAGTCCTTCAGCAGCCTCTCAAGTTTTCCGGGCATGCTGTCATCATATTTCCATTTCAATGCCCTTGCAGATGCTAAATATACTTTTGACATAAGAGACCTCCTTAAAGGTCAAATCACAATCCCAAAATTGCAACTGTTTTATTTTCCTGTCCATATTATACATAATAAAAATAGAACTATTGAAACCTATAAAATTAATGTCCTGTGTTTCGTTAAACTCCTGTCATTCCTGCCCCGTATCAAGTACGGGATAAACTCCAGCCGGAATCCAGAAAGCACTGGATTCCGGATCAAGTCCGGAATGGCTACAAAAAGGACATCAGTTATGCAGCTATCAATAATTTATTTATCATACTTGATTTCATGACTTTTATCTTTTATGCTCTAAGTTATTATGAAAAAGGAAAAAGTTGATTTTCTCATCATTGGGAGCGGCGTTGCGGGCTTGAGGGCTGCAATAGAATTAGCACCTCATGGCGATGTGATCGTGGTAACAAAGGACAGGCCTGCGGAGAGCAGCACAGAATATGCCCAGGGGGGCATCGCCGTTGCCTTGAGCGATGAAGATGAAGTAGGTATCCATTATGAGGATACATTAAAGGCAGGTGATGGCCTTTGCAGGGAAGAAGCTGTCAGAGTACTCGTTGAAGAAGGACCTGAGAGGATACTCGAACTTATTTCATGGGGTGCAGAGTTTGATAAAGAGGGAACGAAATTAGACTTCACAATGGAAGCAGCTCATTCGAGGAAAAGGATACTTCATGCACATGGTGATTCAACAGGTAAGGAGCTTGAGAGAGTACTTCTCAAAAAGGTACGCTCCTTTCCTTCGGTCAGAAAATATCCCTTTGCATTTACTGAAGATTTAATTGTCTATGATGACGGGTGTTATGGTGCATATATTTTAATCGGAGGTGAAAGGATAGCCCTTTTTGCAAAAGCGACAGTACTTGCTACCGGTGGGGCGGGACAGATTTATTCAAGGACGACCAACCCTGCTGTTTCAACAGGAGACGGGATAGCCATTGCATTCAGAGCAGGTGCAATACTTGAGGATATGGAATTTATTCAGTTCCACCCTACAGTTCTTTTTGCACCGTCTGCACCTCAGTTTTTACTGAGTGAAGCAATGCGCGGAGAAGGTGCAATTTTGAGGAACATTAACGGAGAAATATTTATGAAGAAATATCATCCTGATGCTGAGCTTGCACCGAGAGACGTGGTTTCAAGGGCAATTATTTCGCAGATGGTGAGAACAAAAAGCAGCCATGTCTATCTGGATCTTACGCATCTTGATGTCAATTTTATTAAGAACAGGTTCCCGAGGATTTATGCTACATGTCTTCAATATGATATTGACATTACAAAGGAACTCGTACCCGTTTCTCCAGCAGCTCATTATATTATGGGTGGAATAAAAACAGACATTTTCGGCGCTACAAATATCAAAGGACTTTATGCAGCAGGCGAAGTTGCATGCACAGGTGTACATGGAGCAAACAGGCTGGCATCGAATAGTCTTCTCGAAGGCCTTGTTTTCGGTGCAAGGGCGGGAGAGGCAGCGGCAGGTTATGAATTACAGACTTCTGAAGAAAAGATTAAAATGACATTAAAGCCTGACACGATAAAACAGAATTTCGATGCAGAGGAAATAAGGCATTCTTTAAGAAAATTAATGTGGGAAAGGGTAGGGATAATAAGATGTGGTGAATCACTTGCTAATACAAGAGAAAACATGGGGAAATGGTCTTTTGTATTTAATTATACATTCAAAAAAAGGCGGGAGCTTGAACTACAGAACATACTGACAGTTGCAGAATTGATTGCCGAAGCAGCTGTTTTGAGGAAGGGAAGTGTCGGGGCACACTACAGGACCGATTACCCGCATAGGAGCGAAGATTGGGAGAGGCATATAATACTTAGAAAAAAAGAAAAGGGAATTACACACGAGTTTATTAAATAATTCGAAAAATTCAGTATTCGGCATAATGAAAAGTAATGAAATATAGAAATGCAAAGATAGTTTGTACAATAGGACCATCCTCATCAGGCAGAGAGGTAATAACATCATTGATAAAGAACGGGATGAATGTTGCGAGGCTCAATTTCTCCCATGGTGATCATCCCACACATAAAAAGACAATCAAACTTGTAAGAGATGTTTCACAGAAACATAAAAAGCCGGTATCAATACTACAGGACCTTCAGGGTATTAAGATCAGGGTTGGACTTATTGAAGGCGGTGAAATTGAATTAAAAAGGGGGAAGACGCTTCTTTTAATGCCACGGGAGGAGGTGGTCGGTAATCATAACAGGATATCCATTTCTTATCCTGCCCTCCTCAGGGATACCAAACAGGGAGACAGAATACTTCTCGACGATGGTCTGATACAGTTATCAGTGATCGGTAAAGAGAAAAATGCAGTAAAGGCCAGAGTAATCGAAGGAGGAATATTAAAGAGCAGGAAGGGTGTAAATCTACCGCGCGTAAAATTATCAGCCAGATCATTTACAGAGAAAGATGAAAATGACCTTATATTCGGACTTCGTATGGGTGTTGATTATGTTGCCATATCTTTTGTGCGAAATGCCGGCGATCTCCGCAAAGTTAAAGAGTGGCTTAAAGGAAGGAATCAGCATGTCCCTCTCATAGCAAAGATTGAAAAGCCGGAAGCACTATCAAATATTGATGAGATTTTTTCAGAAGCTGATGGAATAATGGTGGCAAGGGGAGACCTCGGCGTCGAGATACCTGCGGAGGAAGTTCCCTTAATACAGAAGGCTTTGATTGATAAGGCAAATAAAAGAGGAAAAATTGTTATTACCGCAACGCAGATGCTCGAATCAATGACAGACCATATGAGGCCAACACGTGCTGAGACCACAGATGTTGCAAATGCGGTGATTGACGGAACTGATGCCCTTATGCTTTCGGCAGAGACAGCAACAGGAAAATATCCGCTTAATGCACTGAAAACGATGGACAGAATTATAAGATATACAGAATTCAGAAAAGAATATAAGTCTTCATATATTCGCGGAAAAACATTTGCAGAAGCCACGGCAGATGCAGCATGCGGGGCTGCAGAGTATATTGGGGCAAAGGCACTTGTTGCCTTTACACAATCTGGATTTACAGCGGGACTTGTGTCGAAGTTCAGGCCAAAGGTTCCGATTATAGCTTTCACACCTGATGAAATAATAAGAAGCAGGATGTGCCTTTATTGGGGGGTTATACCAAAAATTTTAAAATTGCCTGCAACTATTGACGAAATGATATCAAATGTGGAGAGGTCTCTCATCGAAGAACGTATTATTAAAAAAGGTGACAGTATTGTAATAACCTCAAGTTCTCCCCTCACAATACAGGGAAAGACTAACTTTATGAAACTTCACAGGATAGGTGAAATATAGTCAGGGCGTCTTTATATCATACGCCTTGATTTTTCTGTGGAGATTGCTTCTCTCGATATTAAGAATTTCTGCTGTTTTTGAGATATTCCAGTTATTTTCCTCAAGCTTTTTTATTATGAAATCTTTTTCGAATGATTCCCTTGCCTCTTTAAGGGTTTTAAACGAAAAATAATCTGATCGAGACGCACCTTCGATGATAATATTTTTTGGTGTTATAACATCTGACTGGGTCATTATGACAAGTCTTTCTATTACATTTCTTAACTCCCTTATATTTCCGGGCCAATCATATGACTCAAAAGCTTTCAGGGCTTCGGGAGTTATTTTCTTGGGTTTCTGCCCGTATTCAGTAGCAAAATACCCCAGGAAATATTCTACAAGTTCCGGTATATCTTCTTTCCTTTCCCTGAGGGGAGGAACAATTATGGGAATGACATGGAGTCTGTAAAAAAGATCCTCTCTGAATGTGCTTTTTTTCACCTCTTCAAAGAGGTCTTTATTGGTAGCTGCAATGATTCTCACGTCTACCTTTATATTCTTACTGCCTCCAACACGTTGAAACTCCTGCGTTTCTATTACACGAAGCACCTTTGATTGAGTAGTGAGTGACATATCACCGACCTCGTCAAGGAACAATGTGCCTTCATCTGCCAGTTCAAATTTTCCTTTCTTCCTCTCAAAAGCTCCGGTGAAAGAACCCTTTTCATGACCGAAAAGTTCGCTCTCTATAAGTTCCTGCGGGATTGCAGCACAGTTTACCTCAACAAAGGGTTTTTCGGCCCTGCTGCTTTTTTCATGAAGTATATGTGCAACAAGTTCTTTGCCGGAACCACTCTCACCGAGTATCAATACCCTGCTGTTGCTTTTTGCTGCCATATCCATCTGTTCCTGAAGCTGGTTCATTTTTTGAGAGTCGCCTACAAGTCTCTGCTGTTTTTTTAAATTTTGCTTGAGTACCCTGTTTTCCATCTCGAGGGTTTTTCTTTCGATTGCTCTTTTTGTGGCTAAAAGGATTCTATCTAGAGAAAGTGGTTTTTCAAGAAAGTCATAAGCACCCATTTTCGTGGCCTTGACAGCAAGTTCTATATTTCCATGACCTGAAATCATAATTACGGGCAGGTCTGGATTAATTTCTTTAATCTCTTTAAGTGTCTGGATGCCGTCCATACCCGGAAGCCATATGTCCAGGAATACCAGATCAGGATTCTGAGCTCTCAGGGCTTTTATTGCTTCTTCACCTGAGCCTGAGGTCAGAATGCCATAACCATCGTCCTGAAGTATATCTGACAGACTTTCGCGAATACCCTCTTCATCATCTACTATAAGAACTACCGGCTCTATCATTCAGCTCTCCTTTATAGGCATTTCTATAGCGAATACAGTACCACGGGGTATGTTATCCTTCACCCTTATATAACCCCCATGCTCTGAAATAATCCTGTTAGCTATTGCAAGTCCTAAACCTGTGCCATTCTTTTTCGTCGAAAAATAAGGTTGAAACAACCTGTCTTTATCCTCGTCTCCTATGCCGGGTCCATTGTCGGAGATATTTATATAAGCCGTATTAGATGACATGTCAAAATCGAGTGTAACATTAATCGTGCCGCTATTGGTTATTGCCTGTGTTGCATTATCAATTATATTTATCATAACTCTTCTGAACTGTTCTTCGTCCAGTTCTATAGCAGGAGGATTTTCCGGTATTGAAACTTTTATCTCTATATCTTTATATTCTTTATAGAGATTGACTATTTCATCAATCATAGTAGATATATCTGCCGGTTTTTTACTTATCTTTGGCATTTTTCCAAACCTTGTAAATGCGTCTACAAGTCTTCTCAGACTTTCAACCTCTCTTACTATGGTTTTCGCAGACCTTTGAAATGCCTGGTCAAAATCAGAATCTTTATTTTCCCACTTCTTTATCATACGTTCGGTTGAGAGCTTAATCGGGGTAAGGGTGTTCTTTATTTCATGAGCTATCTTTCTGGCAATGTCCTGCCATGTCAATGCCTTTTGAGCTTCCAGAACATCAGTGATATCTTCAAATACTACAAGGAGTCCGATATATTTCTGGGAATCTTTAAGGCTTGTTATAAAAACCAGAAGGGTGGCCCTCCTGTCACCTAATATGGCCTTTACCTGTTTTCTTCCCGGTTTAAACACCCGTCCTTCAATGCTGCTGACAAGATTATGAAGCTCTGTGGAATTAATCCTTGAGATAAGTTCCCTGTAACTTTTGTTGACAAAATCTTCCGGCTTTATATTAAGTATTTCACATGCAGCACCATTGATCATAGATATATTTCCCGATGTATCCAGCATAATCACACCCGAGTTTATATTGTCGAGTATATTTTTAATGTAAAGATAAGCTGATTGGATCTCCTCCTTGCCCTCTTTTAATTTTCTTACCATATCGTTAAATGAATTCACAAGGTAGCCTATTTCATCATCTCTATCAAGTGATACTTTTGTATTAAGGTTGCCAGCTGCGACCTGTTCTGTTGCCTGTGCAAGGTTTTGTATCGGGTCTGTTATCCTATATGAAATTCTGAGAGCGACCCAGAGGGCCATAAAAACGACTATCAGGGTAAGGAAGCCAATTGTAAGGATATAATTTATTTTTATAGGCACCTTCCATGACTCGAGTGCTAAATAAGATTCGTAAGCTTCTTTGATATTTTCAGTATTCTCTTTAATATGCATGGGTATATAAGATTCAACTACCATTACTCCTGTCTGCCTGCCTGCCCCGTGCTCGGGCACAACCGCCCTGACTATGTCTCTATCCCTTCCGGATATGATTTCGGTCCCCGCCTTCCCTTCAAATCCGGCCTTTATTGTCTCGGTAGAATCATCCGGTATCTTGGAAAAGTGTTTTACAGTATAATCACCATAATCACCCGCGATTGTTTTCCCGGCAGAAAGTGCCTTTGCATAATCCAGTGTATTCTGCCGTTCGATGTCATAAACAGCTTTTGCGATCTCTATTGAACTGTCAAGGGGCTTTCTGATTTGTGGAGCAAACCATCTTTCTATATAATTTGTAATAAGTCCGCTGGTTAGAATAAAAAGAAAGCAGGCAGGAATTAAGGTAAGCACAACAAGTATGACCACAAGTTTTGTTTTAAACTTATATCCAGGTATCTTTTGTTTTCTTTCAATATAAAGCTTTACAAGGCTTTTGCCGACAAAGAACATCAGTGTGAAAAGGGCTATTACAGTGAGATTGAGCGGAAGAAGAAGAATGAGCCTGGTGAGAAAAGAAATTGATTCGAGTCTCATGTAATGCAGTTGAATACCAAAAGATATAATGACTGCAAGGGACAGAATAACAAGGAAGAAACCGGAGCGTAATCTTTTCATTTTTTCGGCCCTATATTAAAAGTGGATGAATTCTTTTTGATCTTGAATTCATTCTCAGGCAAAAATATCAAAAAATATCCTATAACAGGTGGCAGTTTCCTTATTTTGGATTCGACAGTTACCCTGACATAATATGTTCCCGGTTCAAGTTCTTGCGTATTCATAAGCTTGAGATCTTCTATGCTTACCACCCAGTTCACCATGGATTCAAACGCCTTAAACCTTTTTTCTATTATTCTGCTTCCATCATTGGATGTAGCGATGTATTCTGTTTTAACAGGGTCGCATTTTAAGGTTCTGATGTAAGATTTGCCGAATACGAATTCATCCGGCCAGAATCCCCATGATCTGAAAATACCTATATAGAATCTGAATTCCTTTTCTATCCCGTTCTTTATTTCCTGAACATGTTTTTCATCTAGCAGAAGGGCAGTTGTGACATAAATAACGTTGTTCTGCAATTTTATTTCAGGTCCTTTTATTTCAGCACCGATTGAGAGAGCGCGTGAAAGAAAAAGACAACATGCAACAAAGAGTATTTGAAAAGCCAGGTATTTTGCAGACCTTCTCTTTATAACTTTGTGGCAGATATTTTTAAAGTCCAGCATATTATCATATTAAATCATTTAATTAAAAATGAATGAATTTTCTAACCGAAGTACAAGAATATCTTACTTTAACCGTCATTCATATTTTTTTAGCCTATCAGTCTTGACATCTTCCGAAAAATTTATTTTCATTATAGCATAGCAAATAAGGCCATTAATCGTCAGTCAATGGTCAAATAGAAATCAAAAGGAATTTATTATTTTAATAAATAACCGAATGCTAATATACCATAGCAAATGACTATTGCCCTTTGACTAATGAATATTTTAAAGAGGAGGGTTTATGGAATTAACATCTGTCAGAATAGACATTCCGGAAGGATGCAATATTATCCTTGGGCAGACACATTTTATAAAAACAGCAGAGGATCTTTATGAAATCATTGTCACTGCTGTACCACAGGCAAAATTTGGTATGGCATTCACAGAAGCTTCGGGGCCATGCCTTATAAGAACAGAGGGCAACGATGATCAGCTTATACATGTTTCCATAAAGAATTTGCAGGAAATAGGTGCAGGCCATGTTTTTTGTATCCTTCTCAAAGATGCTTTTCCTATAAATGTTTTAAACCAGATAAAGAACTGTGCCGAAGTCTGCACGATTTTTTGTGCAAGCGCGAATCCTGTTGAGGTGGTTGTGGCTGAAACGTCTCAAGGCAAAGGGATACTCGGTGTAATTGACGGCTTTTCTCCAAAAGGTGTTGAGGGTGCCGAGGATAAAGCACATAGAAAGGAGTTTCTGAGAAAAATAGGGTATAAGTTGTAGTATATATAGACACTAAGGCGTTCATAAATAAGTTCACAGTGACTGTCATTCCAGCTTGTCTGGAATCCTTTTTAAAGAAAGATGCTGGACAGGCCAGCATGACAATAATCAACAGAGATTTTGATGCAACCATTCTTGAATTTTAAAATACACATAACTTCCTTGAAATTATACACATTATATGTTATCCTTTAGGGTGAGGAGGTAAATATGCAGATAAGAACCAATATCGTCCTTGATGATGAAATTATAAAAGAGGCTAAAGGGCTGACCTCGTTAAAAACAAAAAAAGATATTGTTGATTTAGCCTTGAGGGAGCTTGTAAAACATCTAAAGAGAAAAAAGCTTCTTACAATAAGACATAAAGGATTATGGGAAGGGAACCTTAGAGAAATGAGACGGAAGAGATTTGATACTAATTGATACCAGTGCTTTTATTGAGTTCCTTAATCACACTATCTCACCTTTTGATAAAGAGCTTGAACATCTTATAAGCAACGAAGAAGATTTAGCACTCGCTGATATAACAATAACAGAAATCCTCCAGGGTATAAAAGACGGCAAAGAGTTTAATGAGATCAAAAAATCTTTGATGGCTTTTCCTATATATTCCCTCAAGGGTGTTGATTCTTATATTGCGGCTGCTGAACTTTATAGGAAGTGCAGAAAAAATGGATTTACTATAAGAAGCACCATTGACCTGTTGATATCCCAGATTGCCCTAGAAAATAATCTGATCCTTTTGCATAACGATATAGACTTTAATACTATTGCAGGTATAAGCGGGTTAAAACTTTATAAAGTAAGGTTCTAAAATAAAATAACAAAACATGCCTCATAATAAACTACAGCAGAATTTACTCAATAATATCTGGATAACTGCAAGCATTTTTTCTACCCATTACCTTTTAGAACGTCTCCCACAGGCTGGATCAAATATCTGGCTATCAGATGAAAAAGTACTACCGATATATAAGGCTATTCGGGATTTATACGAAAAGAACATTGTTGGTCTGAGAAAAGGAAATGAGGCAAATACCGAACGGAGATTTATAGATAAGGTTTTTAATGAACTGGGTTTTGGCTATTTAAACCAGACAAAAATTCCAGAGACAGAACGCAGGCAGGTACCAGATTATTTTCTCTATTCGAGCCGAAAAGATGCTGACAAGGCTTTTGAATCTTCTTCACGTAAAAAGTACAAATTAGCAATTTCAATCGCAGAAGCAAAGCGATGGGACCATAACCTGAACCAGCCTTCCTCAGGTACATGGAAAGCGCCAAAAGGCAGGTATCCACACCAGCAGATAAGAGATTATCTAAATGAGTCAGAACATATCAGGTGGGGAATACTTACGAATGGCAAGGAGTGGAGGCTTTATTTTAAGGAAGGACGTTCAGGCAAATTTTTTGAGATAGATTTGGAAAAATGTCTCGGTGACCTACAAAAATTTAAGTATTTCTATACACTCTTTAGACCTGGTGCCTTTATTAAGGATAGTTTGGGTAAGTGTCTCCTTGATCATATCTTTGAGGAATCCCTCAGGTTTCAGGAAGATGTTGAAAAAGACCTTCGAGAAAAGGTTTTCAAGTGTGTTGAATGGCTCGGACAGGGATTTTTATTCAGGGAGGAGAATCATCTCACAGAGAAAGACCTTGACTCAATATATCATTATAGCCTTATTCTTCTATACAGAATTCTTTTTGTGCTTAATGCAGAGGCAAGAGATTTACTTCCTACCAATCCACTGACAAAATACTACAGGCATTACGGAATCCAGCGGATAAAAGACAAGGTAAGACAGGAAATAGGCGACTTTATAAATGCAAAAACCACATTATACGATGAATTATCAGCCCTCTTTCACCTTATTAATGGTGATAATGAAAAACTTAACAGGGAATTGAAAATACCGAGGTACAACGGGGGACTTTTCGATCCTGAGAGATATCCATTTTTTGAAGAAAAAAAGGTTGGAGATAATATCCTTTCAGAAATAATTTATGAACTCTCCTGCCGTACTGACAAGAATGGTGAAGAGCATAGTATTGACTATAAAGGTCTTGGGGAAAGGCATCTCGGAACGGTTTATGAGGGCCTTTTAGAGCACAAGTTTACCTTTGAAAACGGCGACGTCGTGCTCAGGAATGACAAAGGTGAAAGGAAGGCAATTGGGGCATATTATACACCTGATTATATCGTTAAATACATCGTTGAAAATACACTTAAACCTATCCTTAAAGAGATAGATGAAAATATTCACAAGCACCATAAAGGCGAAAAGAATGACTCTTTCGCCAGAGAAATTCTTAAGCTCAACATCTGTGATCCTGCAATGGGTTCTGGACACTTCCTTGTCGAAACTGTTCAATATCTCGCTGACGAAATTGCCTATCATCCAACAACACAACTAAAAACATCAAAAGAAGAGGCTGAGGATGAAGTTAATTATTGGAAACGTAGAGTAGTAGAATCATGCATATACGGGGTGGATATAAAAGAGCTTGCTGTTGAACTTGCAAAACTTTCCCTCTGGCTTAAAACTGTTGATAAAAGCCAGCCCCTCAATTTTTTAGACCATCATCTTAGATGCGGAAATTCACTGATTGGAGCAAGAATAAGCGACTTGAATTACTTGCCACAGCCTAAGGGCAAGAAGAAAGCTGACTTGCCCAATGAACAGCTTGTTCTTTTTGATACATCCAAATTCAAGGAGGATATTACAGCAATAGTCAAAGGTTTTCAGGCAATTGAAGATATGCCGAGTGAAAAACTCTCTGATATAAAGGCAAAGGAAAAAACATTTAAAAACCTTGTGGAGGAATTGAATAAATACAGAGAGATTGCTGATTTATGGACAAGTTTATTTTTTGGGAATAGTCTTGAAGAAAAAGAGCAGGTATTTGAAGAACTTTTAAAAGACCAATACAAATTCCAGTTAGATATATTTGGCCCCGGCACTGAGATTGCTGAAAAAAAGAAAGCAAAAATAGTCATGTCAAACAAGATATATAACTTTATTGTCAGTACTCTGCAAAGCCCTGATGGTAAAGAACATATACCAAAACTCAGTTCTTTACTCGAAAATTCTGAAACTATCGCCACAGAGAGAAGGTTCTTCCACTGGGAACTTGAGTTTCCAGAAATATTCTTCAATGAAGACGGAAGCCCTAAAGAAAATCCGGGATTTGATTGTGTTATAGGAAATCCGCCCTATGATGTTTTGTCAGAACTTGAGCAGGGAAGAGACGTCAAACCAGAAAAAGAGTTCTTTTCACAGAATGTAAAATATGGTCCAGCTATTGGAAGTAAACTTAATTTTTATCGCTTCTTTAGCATTTTATCCTTAAACCTTCTCAAAGATAAAGGCATGCATGGATTTATTGTCCCAATGGCATTGTTAGGTGATAAACAAGCTAAACCTCTACGGGAGTTTATGCTCAAAAAGAATTACTTGCAGAAAATAGAGGCATTCCCTCAAAAAGATGATCCTACAGACAGAGTATTTCCGGAGGCAAAGCTGTCAACATGCGTATATATTCTTAGAAAAGAAAAACCATCTTTATTCTTTATTAGAATCCATCCAGGCAAAGACATACTGGAAGTTTCAATTTCTCTATCAATTAAGCCATCTCAAATCGAAGAGTTCGATAAAGAGAATCTAAGTATTCCGAGCTATCCCAACATGACCGCAGAGGACTTTCACCTTGCTCTGAAAATGAAAAGAGTTTCCAATGGAGTCATGCTTAAACACTTTGCACCATCTCAGCAGGGTGAAGTTAACCTTACTGAACACTCTGAGTTTTTAACTGATAAAGATAAAGGACAGATTATTTTAAGAGGTGCTCATATAAATCGTTATGAATTTCAAGAAGAGCCAAAACAGGGAACACCCATGTACCTTGATGTCAAAAGGTTTCTTGATGCTCATGGTAAAAATACTAAGGCATATGACTTCAAATATAGTCGCATTGGTTATCAGAGAGGGTCAGCAATAGACAACTGGCGGAGAATCATAGCAACCATTATTGAAAAAGATAACTTTTGTTCAGACACTATTAACTATATCGTCAAACCCAAAGAATATAATCTTTTTGCTATTCTTGCTTTATTAAACTCATCATTGTGGGAGTGGAGGTTCAGGCTCACAAGCACAAATAACCACGTAAATGCTTATGAGATTGACTCAATGCCAATGCTACCAATGTCCTTTACAACCCCTAAACAAGAACGAATAGGAAGGGTTGATGAGGCTATTGAACTTTATAAAAACTATATGGTAGATTTTGGGAAGGGTTATATATATGAAAAAGCGGAAAACAAAGATCAACACAGTAGAGCACTGGAGGGAGAACTTGACTCCGGAAGAGAAGAAAAAGCTTTATCTGGAAAGCATCCCACGGCAAGTAAGCGCGTCCATGGCATTCGAAAGCGAACACGTAAACCTGGAGATGCTGAAAGAGTATCTGAAGACATTGAAAGGTACGCCTCAACCACTCGCTTCATAGAATCCAGCCTCGGAATTAGGTCATACAGTGAGTTAGCCCCGTATCTTGCAAAAGGTGTCGAAAGAGTAATGGCGTACCTTCTTCAATTGAAGCCTGACGAATTGAAAGTAACCTCTGAATTCATTTGCAAGCTTCACAAAGATGCATTTGGAGAGCTTTTCCCTTCCTGGGCTGGTAGATATAGAGACAGAAATGTTACCGTGAGCAAACATGCACCTCCGCCGTTTTTTGAAGTCCCTGGTCTGATGCAACAATACTGTGAGGACCTTGAATCAAGGCTGTCAGCTATAGGGGAAAAACCGCCTGTAACAGATATTCTGCTGGAAACCCTGTCATTTGCAGAAGGCCGTCTCTTGAGTATTCATCCATTTCTTGATTTCAACGGAAGGGTTGCAAGGATACTGCTTTTTGCACTCCTTTACAGGCTTGATTTACCGCCTGTGCAACTTGTTCCCAATGAAGGAAATGTAAATGAGAAGTTGGAATACCTAAATGCACTTTCTGAAGCAGATTATTTCAACTGGCAGCCGCTCATAAATATATGGAAGAAAAGGCTCGGAATGAAGGAGTAAGGATGAGTCTTGATATTTTGAATTGGGTTGATAAAGAACTAAGCGAAAACCGTAATGATACCGTTCATGACCTTCTTGCATATCTTGCCGAGCAGATGATCGAACTCATCAGATCAAAAAATGAGGAAATCAAGGGTTTTCTCAAATGGCTTGAGCGTGAAATAGGATGTCAGATAGATGACCTTGTTGGTAAGACTGTCCTTAAAGATTACCATAGAGGAGATATCATAGCCATTCTTGCTGTTTTGAAGAAGAATGCGCAAAAACTTTCCATAGATCCAACAAAGCGTAAATTTCAGGAATCGTTAGAAAAACATTTTAATGAAAGCATGGCGGTGCTTAAACCCCTAAAAGATAAAATCAGGGCTACTGATAATCTGATAGACCATGTAGTTTATAGGTTGTATGGGTTGACGGATGAGGAAATTGAGGTTGTGGAGGGAAAAGTTTTTTAAAACAAATGAGATAGTCATATAAACCTAATAATAGAGAAAATAAGGTTCTATGAAAATTACTTGTCCATTTTACATTAAAACATCACATTTTTTTAGTAGTTTTGATTATCAACATAGAAATGAGATTGAACTTACAAATTTCGCTTCATTTATAAATATTAGTTTGTTAAACAAAAACATTTCATCTATTAGTATTGATAAATTAAATGAAGTGTTTACTCTTAAAATTAATATTTCAGAAAAAATTGACATTGAAAAAATACGACTGCTATTACTATATATTTCACAGAAAATATCCTTTTACTTAAATTTAAGTGAACAAGCAGTTAATCCTCATCATGGAACATTTTATTTTGATATAGATCTTTTTGAAGTTAATATAGACGATGTTAACTTTCCTATTAAAATGGGGATGTCATCAGGTGTAAAGTTTGATATTTCAACGCTTAAATTAAATTCTTGCAAATATCCAGAATTACTTGAATATTTTTACGAGGGGCTAAGAGCAGAATTGCCGAGATCAAAATTTTTCCATTGGTTTTTGATCTTAGAACATCTTGAATATTCCGAAAGATATAAAGTTAAATTTGCGTCAACTCCTTTATTTTCCGAAGAAGATAAAAACAAAATTAGAGCACTTGCTGAAACAATGGAGGTCAACGATAAAAAGGATACTATTCTCAAAATTGTAGGCTATAAAAAGAGAGATAAAAATAGACAAACGAAATTATATGAGTACCTTAAAGACATACTGGGTATTGATAAAATTAAATTAGGGATAGAAATCAAAGAATTTAACAAGTCAATAGTAGATAACATTATTCAAACTCGCCATTCTCTGTTTCATCCCGGAGGAAATTTTGACCAAATAATCCTCTGGCATAATTTATACCCATTGGTAGTGGAAATCCTTAAAAAACTGATAATTGATGAGTTTGATATAAATCAAAACTTGGGTGGAAATGGTACTTAATTGTATACAGTTTTAAATTTGCGATATTAGATTCTTAGAAAGTGAGTCATCTTTGGTTTAAAAATTTCAGAGGGGAGGTAGAATGATACCAGAGTTTAAGTATGACGAAAAAGGCCTGATACCTGCAATAATTCAGGATATACAAAATGGGGATGTCTTGATGTTAGCTTACATGAACAGGAAATCCCTTGAGATGACGCTGGAGACAGGATACACACACTTCTGGTCACGCTCACGTCAGAAATACTGGAAGAAGGGGGAAACATCCGGACATGTTCAGGAGGTAAAGGAAATCCTTTATGATTGTGACGAAGATACTTTACTAATCAAGGTAATTCAACATGGCTCCGGTGCCTGCCATACGGGTCACAGGACATGTTTTTACAGAAGTATTGCACTTAAATAATTCTTTTATACCTAAATTGAGCGATTTATTCGCTGAGACAGGCGAGACGCCTGTCCTACGGGTTTAAAGGCTTGCTTTTCGGTAGGACAGCCGAGACGGCTGTCCTTGATTTGTCAAAAGAATCGCTCAATTTAGGTAGTATATATGCAAAAGGAGATGTAAAATGGGCAAATACAAATGCACTGTCTGTGGATACGTATACGACCCTGAATATGGAGATCCTGATTCAGGCATAAAACCGGGAACGCCTTTCGAACAGCTGCCTGATAACTGGGTATGCCCTGTTTGCGGTGCTCCAAAGGATTCTTTTGAGAAGATAGATTAATGTGACGATTCAATGAAAGGCATAACATTTTCGCTCATTCTCAGCCCCGATAAGATCGGGGCTTCCGGGGTATCCCGAAAGCTTTTGGGATAAATCCGCTTAAATACTGTATCTGCTAAAAATTTTATGAATAATCCGGGTTAGTGCACGCCTTTACGATCTGTTATAATTGTGATGATTATAGTTGCTGATTGAGTATCTGAAAGGATTATTGCACGTAATTTATGAAGGGAGTTGAATTAATTCGCCTGATCATTCTTTTCCTGTTGAACTCTTCTATACTTTTTGTGCTCTGGCAGAGAGATCCCTCGATAGTCAGTGAGAACAATCTCATTGAAAACATGCAAGTTGTGTTCCTTTTTATGGCACTCTTCTTTATTTTCTTGAGATTTTTTAAAGAGAGAGTCTGTAGTTCCCCAATTATTTTCTTTCTGCTTTTTTTTCTGACACTTATCATGAGAGAGGTTGATTTAAGACCTCTTTCTGCGCCTCGATTCATTATTATTTTAAGCACAAAGGGCAGGGATTTAATACTCTCCCTTGGATGGTTGCTGTTTATATATGCTTTTATCAGAAAATTCAAAGCCTCTTTGAAAGAGTACGCTGTCATTGTAAAGAATGCACCGGGCAGGTATTTTGTACTGGGCTGTCTGTTTTATGTTCTTGCATGGCCATTTGATGAAGGCATATTCAGTATAACCAAGAATACAAATAATTTTATTGAAGAGTTGTTGGAAAATATGGGAACCCTTCTTTTTCTTCTATCCGCTTTCTACTTTAGCAAGGGCAGATTTCACTTTCGATAGCTTCTAACCTAAATAATTCATAGCGAACTCCGTTCCAATGGTTGATACGTTAACCCGTCATTCCCGTGTGTCGGGAATCCTTCTGAATCCCCCTTAGTAAAGGGGGTTAGGGGGTTGTTCAAAGAAAGATTCTGGACAAGCCAGAATGACAGAATTGAAAAACTTAAACAACTTTTAAGATCTTTGGTTTGGTTTTTTGTCATGCCGGCTTGTCCGGCATCCTTCCGACTCTTGTCCCCGCATAGTCGGGGATCGGTTCGGAATCTTAAAAAAAGATTCCCGACACACGGGAATGACACCTATTGGAACAGAGTTCGCTATGAATAGATGCGGGTCAACAGTGTAATTACAGGTTAATAATTACTGCATGTTCATCACATTCCGGGAACTTGGGGCATCGCAGGCAGTCTCCCCAGATCTTCTGGGGAAGGCGTGCTTTGTCAATATCTTCAAATCCCAATTTTTTAAAGAATTCCGGATGGTATGTTAAAGCAAAAACTCTCTTAATACCCAGCATCTTCGCTTCTTTAAGGCATTGTTTGACAAGGTTCTTTCCTATCCCTTTGTTTTGATATTTACTGTCAACTGCCAGTGAACGTATCTCCGCCAGGTCTTCCCACATGATATGTAATGCGCAGACCCCACAGATCTCTTCCCTGTCATCATATATACAGAAATCCCTGAGCGTTTCATAAAGCTCATTGAGAGACCGGGGTAGCATAGCTTCTCTTCTTGCGAAATCGTTTATGAGTTTATGAACCTGCTTTAAATCAGTTATCCTGGCCTTTCTTATCTTCAATGTATCCCATCCCTTTAATAATTGCTTTTTTGTTGTTTTCGATTACTTTCTTTTTCCTGTCCGGCAGCGAATTCTCAATTGCCTCTAATACAGAAATCTTCTTCAATAAACCTGTCTTTGCAACTAACACACCGAGTAATACCATATTGGCAGATTTTGTATTTCCAATTTTGCTTGCTATTTCTGTTGCAGGGACATCTATTATTTCTATATCATCACGCGTTACATAATTTTTGATAATGGATGAATCATATAAAAAAAGTCCGCTATGTTTCAGATTTGGAATAAATTTATTAAGAGAGGCGTCACTCATCACGATCAATATGTCAGGATTTGTAACAACAGGAGAACCTATGAGTTCATCTGAAATAATTACAGTGCAGTTTGCGGTGCCTCCTCTCACTTCCGCTCCGTAGGAGGGGAACCATGTTACCTCTTTACCTTCGAGCATGCCTGCATACGCAATTATTTTTCCAAAAAACAATATACCCTGCCCGCCAAAACCTCCGATTATAATCCTGCTTTCCAGCTAATTCTCCTTAAATTTGTCTCTAAAAGTTCCGAGTGGAAATACAGATATCATCTCTTTTTTAATCCATTTCAGAGAATCCAGAGGCGAAAGTTTCCAGTCTACAGGACAGGGGGAGAGTATCTCAACGAGGCTGAACCCTTTGTCTTCAATCTGGTATCTGAACGATTTCTCTATAGCCTTTTTTGTAATAATCAGGTTTTTATATGAATCCAGGGCGGTTCTTGCGATAAAAGATGCCCCTTCAATCGTTGAAAGCAGTTCTGACACACGTAATGGATAACCGTCTTTTTTTGAATTTCTTCCAGAAGGTGTTGTAGATGTTTTCTGGCCGGGGAGTGTGGTAGGTGCCATCTGTCCTCCTGTCATCCCATATGTGGCATTATTTATAAAGAATACAGAGATATTCTCACCTCTGTTGGCAGCATGGATTATCTCTGCTGTCCCGATTGCAGCAAGGTCACCATCGCCCTGATAAGAAAAGATTATCCTGTCAGGAATCGCGCGCTTAAGCCCGGTTGCTGCTGCAGGCGGCCTGCCATGTGCAACTTCAAGAATGTCGAAATTGAAATAATCATAAGCGAAAACAGCACATCCGACAGGAGCGATTCCGATGACCTTTTCCCTGATGCCTAAACTGTCAATGCATTCTGCAATCAACCTGTGGATCAGGCTGTGGCCGCATCCAGGACAGTATCTGAAAGATACCCGTTTAAGGCTTTCCGGTCTCTGAAATATTTTTTTCAAATTTCTCCTTTATATCAAAAAGAATTCCCTCGAGAAGTCCGTAATCGCTCACAGTTAATTCGTTGAATTTTAAAAATTCCATGATACTAATTGTAAAGACTAAGCCAGGTATTATCAAGTCTGCCCTTTCAGGTTCCAGACCCATAATTTTTTTTCTTTTCTGCAGCGAAAGAGATAGCAGTTTTCTGCTCATTTCGTGTAATCTCTCCACGGATATTTTATGAAGGTGTATTTTTTCCCTTGAATAACCCTCGAGACCGAGATCAATTGATGCGATAGTTGTGAAAGTTCCTGCAGTCCCTATAAATATGGTATGTTTTTCTAAATGCTGACCGATTTTGTTTCTGATATCTTCCAAAAAAGAAATGGTTTTATCTTTAATTTTTATAATATCACCTTCTGAAACAGGGTCGGATTTAATATAACTCTCAGAAAGTTTTATAACACCGATGGGAATACTTCCCCTCTCAATTGTTTTTTTACCTCTATAGAGAATCCATTCGGTGCTTCCTCCTCCCATGTCGACTATAAATAAAGGTTGTTTAAGAGATGTCGGGTCAGAACAGGATGAGATAATTCCTTTAAGTGCGAGGTCTGCTTCTTTTTCACCCTGGATAACCTCTATCAGGATGCCTGTTTCTCTGAATACCCTCTCTATGAAAATATCCGGATTAGATGCTTCACGCAATGCACTTGTAGCAACTGCTTTAACGTGTTTGACATTATATCTTGAAATAACAGAAGAGAATTCTCTAAGTACCGATAATGAGGTCTCAATATTTTCCTGCTGGAGTTTGCCCGTCTGGTTAACCCCTGTGCCTAAACGTGTTATCTTCCTTTCATAAAATATATCTATTATCCTGTTATTCTCGATCTTGCCAATCAAAAGCCTTAATGTATTAGCCCCAACATCTATAGATGCAAAAAGATACATTATGAGGTATTATAAACAACAATCCGTTAAATAACATAACATGCTGAAAAAGTCAGGAAGGGTTGATTTTATTTTTTCTGCTATGTTATAAAATTTGCATTTATTATTCTTTTTACATAAACGTACAAGAAAATTTACAAGGAGATTTTTGATGAATGTATATGAGAACATTGTTATCCTGAATGCAGAGCTTAACGACGAAGAAGCCGAGGCTGCCATTACAAAAATAAAGGAACTTATCGTGAGTCAGGGCGGTGAGGTTTTGAAGGTTGATGTATGGGGCAGGAGGAAACTTGCTTACGAGATTGATAAACACAAAAAAGGATTATATGTTCTGTTATTTTACAAGACCCCCCCTGCAACAATTAAAAAGCTTGAGGAGTTTTATAAGGTCTTTGATGCTATAATAAAATTTATGATAATAAAGCTCAGTGCCAAACAGACGCGAGCCCTTAACAAGGCTGAAGTTGTTTCTGAACCTGCAGAACAGAAAACTCAAGATTAAATGTATAACAAAATAATTCTCATAGGGAATCTTACAAAAGACCCTGAATTGAGGTATACTCCACAGGGTACACCTGTGGCATCTTTTAGACTTGCTGTGAATTACAGATATAAACAATCTGATCAAATGAAGCAGGAAACAATGTTTATAGATAACGTAGTCTTTGGAAGACAGGCAGAAACATGCAGTAAATATCTCAACAAAGGCAGTGCTGTTCTTGTCGAGGGAAGACTGCAGCAAAGAAGATGGGAATCAAATGGGCAGCAAAAAAGCAAGTTTGAAGTCATTGTACAATCTGTAAGATTTCTTCCAAAAAGGGATGTTAGCCAGGAAACTTCTTTTGGAGAGGAAACAGAAGATATCCCGCCTGAAGAGACAACGGATCTGGAACCGTTTTAATGCGAGATATTTAAAAATAAAATGGAAGGGAGTTAATTTTGCAACAGAGAAAATTTCAAAGGAGAAAATTCTGTAGATTCTGTTCGGAAAAAGTCGAGAATATCGACTACAAAAATACCAAGGTTCTTAGAAACTATCTTACCGAAAGAGGAAAAATCCTCCCCAGAAGGATGACCGGTACCTGTGCAAAACATCAGAGAGAGCTGACTGAGTCCATCGAGCGGGCAAGGAATATAGCTTTGCTTGCTTTTGCAGAAAAATAGGATGAGGATCCCGAAGACATGGGTTCCTCTCATAGCTAAAAGAATACTTGACAATCTCATCTCAAAAAAACTTCTTAAACCTGCTGTAACTGTCGAAAAGCTTTTATCAGAGACAGAAAACCTTATTATGGATGAACTGACTGTTGAAGACAGGCTCTGTGAAGAAGTAAGGGAATTGCTAAAAGTTTATGCTGATGAAATAGAAAAAGGACATTTAGATTACAGGAGACTTTTTGAACTCACAAAACAAAAATTGGTAAAAGAGAGAAACCTCGTACTATGATGCTATCCAATGAGAAGATCTCGCATCTGAGTCATATACTTCTAAAGGGTCTTATGGAAAGAAAATTAATTGAGAAAATCGAGGAAGAAAGTAAAATAAGGGCAGAAATTAAGAGGATTATAATATCAGAATTAAAAGTGGGAGAAGATATCGATTCAGTGGTCAGAAAGAAACTCCAATCTTTTTCGAGAAAGATAGTCGAAGGAAGTCCCGAGTGGGAAGTGCTGTACAAAAAATTCTTCAAGGAAGAAGAAGTAAAAAAAGGCAGGGTCTAATGAACAGCACTTATCAAAATCTGATACTCTTGACAGGTGAGGCGGTTAATTGTTAAATTATTAGCACTTAAGCATTGAGAGTGCTAAATATGCAGGCGTTAAGTGAGAGAAACAAAAAAATCCTTTGTGCAATTGTTCAGAGTTACATCAATTACCCAGATCCTGTAGGATCAAGGGCGGTAACAAAGAGATATTCTTTTGGACTTTCTCCGGCTACTATCAGAAATATAATGGCTGACCTTGAAGATCTGGGATTTTTAACACAGCCGCATACGTCATCAGGTAGAGTACCTACAGATCTGGGGTACAGGTTCTATGTGGATTCCCTCGTTGCCGAAGAAAGCTATCATCCGAACATAGAAGTTTTACATGACCTTTACAGAAAACTTGAAACATTAAAGAACGATATAGATACATTGCTCAGTGAAACGACAAAAAATCTATCTACGTTGTCTCATTATCTCGGTATTGCAATGTCTCCAAGGCCTAATATGACTACTCTTAGAAGGATTAATCTTCTTAAATTGGGAACTCATAAAATAGCAGCGGTGCTATTTACAGATGAAGGACTTCTCAAAAATAAAATTATAACCATGGATTCTGATTTCACCCAAAGAGATTTAAACAGGATTGCGGGTTATCTTAATTCAGAATTTGCAGGGCAGACTGTTGATGATATCCGCCTCAGAATTATAAGGGAGATGTCGAAAGAAAAAACTAATTGTTACAGGCTTATCTCAAGGGCGATGAGGATATGTCAGGAAGCTTTCACATTTCCTTACAGTTCTCTTTTTGTTTCAGGACTTTCAGAGGTGCTTGAACTACCAGATTTTGCTGACCTTAAGAAAATTAGAGAATTATCAAGGGCTATAGAGGAAAAACATAATATCATCAAGCTATTGGATAGACTTTCAGAATCTGAGGGAGTTCAGATTGTAATAGGCTCGGAAAATTCGCTTGACGAACTGAAAAAATTGAGCGTTGTTGTTTCACCCTGTAAAGAGGGCGACCTAACCATCGGCGTTGTGGGGATAATCGGACCTACGAGGATGAATTATTCAAGAGCGATCTACATAGTTGAAAATACAGCAAAATTCATCACAAAAATGCTCGCAGAGAGGTAGTGGATGCAGAAACGTGAATCGGATAAAAATCAATTAATATCACAGCCTGAAGAAACAGAAGATAAAATTAGCGAGCATGCCATGACCTCTGATACAAGATTGTCATCAGAGGAAAGTGATAAAATGGCTGATGAACTAAGACAGATAAATGACAAATATCTGAGACTGTATGCAGAATTTGAAAATTATAAAAAGCGTGTTAGTAAAGATAAAGAAGAATTAATAAAATATGGTAATGAAAATCTTATATATCAGTTACTATCCGTAATTGACAGCCTTGAGCTGGCTCTTAAACACGCATCGAATGAAGATGTGCCTGCTGGATTTATGCAGGGGGTTGAATTTACTTTGAAAGAACTGAAAAAAATACTCGGGAAATTCGGGTTGTCTGCCATAGATGCTGAAGGCAAACCTTTTGACCCTTCGGTACATCATGCTATGACCGTGATTGAACGTGATGATATAGAAGAGAATACTGTTGTGGAAGAAATGAGGAAGGGCTACATGTTGCAGAATAAGGTTTTGAGGCCTGCCCTTGTTACAGTTTCAAAGAGGCCGGCCTATAACACGGAAGAAAGCGAGAAAGAATAAAAATAAACCATCATAGAGGAGGTTTTTTAAAATGGGAAAGGCAGTTGGAATAGATCTCGGCACAACAAACTCTGTTGTAGCTGTAGTTCAGGCTGGAGAACCTGTTGTTATAGCCAATCAGGAGGGTTCCAGGACTACGCCGTCTGTCGTGGCTGTCACTGAGAAAGGAGAAAGGCTTGTTGGACAGATTGCAAAGCGTCAGTCAATTACAAATCCTGAAAACACAATCTTTTCGATAAAGAGGCTGATGGGAAGGAAATACAATTCGCAGCAAGTTGAGCTTGCGAAGAAAAGACTTCCATATAAAATTGTTGAGGCTCACAATGGAGATGCTCACGTCGAAATAAGAGGTAAAAGCTACTCGCCACCGGAGATATCTGCGATGATACTTCAAAAACTTAAACAGGCTGCCGAGGATTATCTAGGTGAACCTATAACTGAAGCCGTTATTACTGTTCCTGCATATTTTGATGACAGCCAGAGACAGGCTACTAAAGATGCGGGAAAGATTGCGGGGCTTAACGTCCTGAGGATTATAAACGAGCCTACGGCGGCCTCTCTTGCATATGGAATTGATAAAAAGAAAGAGGAAAAAATTGGAGTTTATGACCTTGGTGGAGGCACTTTCGATATATCGATACTTGAAATAGGTGAAGGAGTAATAGAGGTAAAAGCCACAAATGGGAACACCTATCTCGGCGGTGATGACTTTGATTTGAGGATTATGGACTGGATGGTGGAAGAATTTAAAAAGGATCAGGGAATAGACCTGAGAAATGACAAAATGGCTCTGCAGCGATTAAAAGAGGCTGCAGAAAAAGCAAAGATTGAACTTTCGAATGCGATGGAAACAGAGATAAATTTACCGTTTATAACGGCTGATGCAACAGGGCCAAAACATCTTCTGATGAAATTGTCCAGGGCAAAATTTGAACAGCTGGTAGGAGACCTCATCGAGCAGACAATCAGCCCATGTAAAAATGCTTTAGCAGATTCAAATCTTTCTCCGTCAGATATTAATGAGATATTGCTTGTAGGCGGACAGATCCGCACACCTAAGGTACACCAGGCTGTTCAGAATTTCTTCGGGAGAGAACCAAACAAGACGGTAAACCCTGATGAGGTAGTTGCTATCGGCGCAGCGATTCAGGCAGCTGTTCTCAAAGGAGAAGTAAAAGAAGTTCTGCTTCTCGACGTTACCCCTCTTTCCCTTGGTATAGAGACCCTCGGTGGAATCTTTACCAAAATAATAGAAAGGAATACTACTATTCCAACAAGGAAAAGTCAGATATTCTCAACAGCAACAGACAACCAGCCTGCTGTTTCGATAAAGATATGTCAGGGTGAAAGGGAAATGGCTGCTGATAACAAGCTGCTCGGGAATTTTGAACTCGTTGGAATTCCTCCTGCCCCGAGGGGAGTACCACAGATAGAAGTCACTTTTGATATCGACGCAAACGGCATCTTGCATGTTTCTGCTAAAGACCTTGGAACAGGTAAAGAGCAATCCATCAGGATTACCGCTTCGAGTGGTCTTACAGAAGAAGAGATAAAGAAGATGACGCGAGAAGCCGACGCACATTCGGAAGAGGATAAAAGGAAAAAAAGACTTGCTGAGGCAAGGAACGAGGCTGACACATTGATTTATAGTGTTGAGAAATCTCTTAAAGAATATGGCGACAGGTTGAGCGAATCTGAAAAAAGAGAAGTCGAAGAAGCACTTGAGAGATGCAGGAAGGCAAAAGACACAAGCAATGACATAGATGAAATAAAATCTGCTGTTGAAAATCTGACAACAAAATCACATAAACTCGCAGAACATATTTACAAGGGTGCCGGTGCTCAGGCAGGCGCAGGTGCTGGTACAACGGGAACTGGAACAGGTGAGGGTAGCGGTGAAAAAGGGCCCGAGGAAGAAGTTGTTGAAGCTGAATTTGAAGATGTCGATAAGGATAAAAAGGGAAGCTAAAAATTAGTCAATAGTCAAATAGTCAAATGTCATTGCTCATTCGCACAGAAAAAATTCTATACTATAACTATTGACAAATGACTATTGACCAGTGACTATGATTATGAAAGATTATTATGACGTACTCGGGGTATCCAGAGATGCATCTGAAGCCGATGTCAAAAAGGCCTTCAGGCAGCTTGCCCTGAAATACCATCCTGACAGAAATCCTGATAATAAAGAAGCTGAAGAAAAGTTTAAAGAAATAAACGAGGCTTATTCATGTCTGGCCGACCCTGAAAAAAGAGCCAATTATGACAGATTTGGAACCGCTGAGGGCGTTGGAGCAGGTTACAATTATGGCCCATTCGGTACGGGTTTCGGTGATATATTTGAAGATATCTTCGGTGATTTCTTTGGAACATTTACAGGTCGGAGGAGACCGAGGCCGACAAAAGGAAATGACCTCAAGTATAATCTCGATATAACCCTGACAGAAGCAGCCTTCGGGACAGAAAAGACTATAGAAGTGCCAAGGTGGGAAACCTGCGACGAATGTTCAGGAACAGGTTCATCGCCTGGTAAATCTCCTGTTACATGTCCGGATTGCAGGGGGACAGGACAGATAAGAATTCAACAGGGTTTTTTCAGTATTTCCAGAACATGTGGAAGGTGTGAAGGCACGGGAAGAATCATCACAGACCCGTGCAAGGCATGTAAAGGACAGGGCAAGACAAAAAAATTCAAGACAATCGGCCTAAAAATCCCCGGGGGGGTAGATACAGGTTCAAGGCTCAGAATTTCTAATGAAGGTGAGATGGGCTACCATGGTGGTCTCCGCGGTGATCTATATATCATATTAAATGTTCTTGAACATCCTTTCTTTCACAGGGAAGGGAATGATTGTTATTGCGAGGTGCCCCTATCATTCCCACAGGCAGCCCTCGGAGCCGAGATTGAAGTTCCAACCCTTGATGGAACAGAAAAAATAAAAATCCCTCCCGTCACACCTTCAGGCAGGATGTTTCGTTTAAAGGGAAAAGGTATTCAGAAACTCGGTAGTCAGTCCAGGGGTGACCAGATTGTAAAAGTTTATATTGATGTGCCAAAAAAACTTACTGCAAGGCAGAAGGAATTACTTGAAGAATTTGCACGGATAAGCGGAGACGATGTTGCAAAGTCTTTTAAAGAGAAATTAAAAGAACTCTTTACTTCAGCATCCATAAAAATTAACATATTGTCTAACTATTGAGACCTGTAAAAGAATGTTCTATCTTGATTGCAATTTTGTCATTCCGGCTTGTCCGGAATCTTTCTTCAAGATGGACTCCCGACAAGCGGGAGTGACAGATAAGGAAACTATCATGGAATAGGACATTTTTATGCAGTTATCATTAAATTGCATTTTTGGATAAAAAATAATGCATAGGATATACCTTCCGGCCTCTCCTTTATTGAATAATAGAATATCAATCACCGCTGAGAAAGCGCATTATCTCAGATCTGTCCTTAGATGCCGAAAAGGTGATAGCTTAACTATCTTCGATGGAACGGGTAAGTGTTTCAAAACAACGATAGTAAAGGCTGACAGAAGAGAAATAATCACTGAAGTTATAGAAAAATTTTCCTGTAACCTTGAGTCACATCTCAACATTACCCTTGTGCAAAGTCTCCTCAAAGGTGAAAAGATGGATATGGTTGTTCAAAAAACAACTGAACTCGGGGTCAAAGAAATAGTGCCTGTTATTACCGAGAGAAGTCAATTGAGAGAGACTAAAAAGCTCGTTCGATGGAGAAAGATAGCTGAAGAAGCATCAAGACAATCAGGAAGAAGTGTTGTGCCGGTTATTCATGAAGTAGCTGAGTTCAAAAATATTTTCTCTACTCAGGCATATGAGAACTACACCCCTCTGTCCACCTTTACCAAGGGGGGAAGTAAGGGTGGTGGTTTTATTTTTTATGAAGAGGAAGGGATGCGGTTATCCGATGCTGTCAAGATTATAAAACAATCATATAACCCCCCTGCCCCCCTTTTTTCAAAGCCCCCCTTACCCCCCTTTAGTAAAGGGGGGCAGGGGGGATTATATATTTCCATCGGCCCGGAGGGTGGCTTCACAAAGCAAGAAGTTGCTTTTGCAAAAGATAAAGGCCTCCTTATTACATCTCTTGGCAGGAGGATTTTGATGGCTGAGACTGCTGCAATTGCGGCAGTAACACTTGTGCAGTTTTTACTGGGCGATTTAAGTTGAATTCGTTAATCTACTGGTCTTGCCCAGAGTGATTCTTTATTTGAGCTGACTATCTATTTCTTTTATATTAGTAACTTTCTCAACCGGTACAACAATCCATCCTATTTCTGATACAAGATGGACATCCTCTTCACCAATCTCAACAAGTTTGCCTGTATAAGTTGTCTCTGTTGTTTCTACGACCACGTTTTTGCCGATTAAATCAATCACGGTGACCTCATGTTTAGTTTAACTTAAATAATGCAGGTATTGTTCAAAAATTTATTTAACTCGTTTTTCTGTGCATATGCAATTCCGATTGAAAATACCATTGTTAATACTAAAGACAGAATTAAAATCTTTAGACATTTCATTCTTCTCCTCCAAAAAATTTTTTGAGAATAAAATTTTATTTAAGCCCGATGCTGATCCTTTATCCGATCATTTTTCCGGTTATGCTGAGTTTCCAGGCTGCCCTCGACATGACCCGGTTACACTCTTTTAATGCATTCACGATCTCTTACTGTTCTATTTTTCAAACCATTTCTGTTAAGAACCCCATTTTTACACTGGTTTCCTGTATATCTAAAACCATACCAGCTATAACCTTTTGATATTTAAAGATATATTAATTGTGTTGATACTACAACTCTGTAGAATGATGCAATTTTGTAGGAAATTTTATGGACTTTGCAGTTCATAAAATCATCATAGCGAATCGTGAATAAAGCACAAAGGAGTTTTAAGTCAAAATACTTTTTTTGATTTAAATGCTTTATATTCTTATGAAAAAAATATTTATCCCGGTTATGGAAAATTCGTCTGCAATAGTCTGGAATTTCTATGGTTTCCAGAATATAAGAATATGGGGCAAATCTCGAGGGATTATTCAAAGTTTATAATATTATCATAATTAAGTCAAATTGTAATAATATTATTATTTTGTTTAAAATAAATTGTCTGCCAAGGCAGAAAATCGAATTTAAGAAAGAAATTAGCATAATACCAATCATTCAGAGTTTGTGTAAATTTATTTTTTACAATCTGCAATATAAAAAATGAGATCATAAAAGGAGTTATTTTTATGTTGGTACGCGTTCTTCCTTTTCTGGAATGGATGAAAGGTTATAATTTTGTGAAATTTAAGGCTGATGCACTTGCCGGCCTGACTGTGGCTTTGGTTCTCATCCCTCAATCTATGGCTTATGCCCAATTGGCCGGCCTTCCGGCATATTACGGTTTATATGCGTCCTTCCTTCCGCCAATGATCGCTGCGTTGTTTGGCTCGAGCAGGCAACTTGCAACAGGGCCGGTGGCTGTTGTCTCACTTATGACTGCGGCATCTTTAAGTCCTCTTGCAACTGCCGGCAGTGAGAGCTTCATAGCATATGCTATTCTGCTGGCTCTCATAGTCGGAGCTTTTCAGTTCCTTTTGGGTGTTTTGAGACTCGGACTGGTTGTCAATTTCCTTTCACATCCTGTTGTGAACGGATTCACCAACGGCGCTGCAATTATTATCGCAACATCCCAACTATCAAAGATGTTCGGAGTTTATGTCGATGAAGCCGAGCACCACTATGAGACAATTATTCGGGTTGTTCAGGCCGCCTTACATTATACTCACTGGCCTACCTTTATAATGGGTATCGGAGCTTTTGCGATGATGTTTGTATTGAGGAAAATCAATCCTAGAATCCCGAACGTGCTCGTTGCAGTGACTATTGCTACCGTCATTTCGTGGGCGGTTGGATTCGAAAATGATTTTAAAGTTGATATAGCAAAGATTGATTCTCCAAAAGCAACGGAACTTATTACAACTTTTAATAAGACACTTGATGACATTTCGATGCTGGCAAAAGAACGGACAGAAAATACCGTCCGGATGGAAGAAGCCAAAAAGAACAAGAACAAAATTGATTTGCTCAATAGAAAACGGGATGAAGAAGTTACAAATGTAAAGATGGAAGAGCTTAAAATAAAAGGAGCTTCTTTAAGAGAAGAGATGCGGAATTTATTTTTTACCGGTGTGAAACAACCCGATGGCTCATTGAAATTTTATCTAAAAGGTGAAATACCGGGTGATGCAAATCCTGACGGCAGGATATGGAGGATAAAGGTGGGAAATAAACCGATAAAGGAAGATTCAGTCCGTATGATGGGCGGCGGAGCAGTTATCGGCGTAGTTCCGAAAGGTCTTCCCTCATTTACCGTTCCGCCTATAGACCTCAAGACTATTTTATCCCTTCTGCCGTATGCCATCATTATTTCCCTGCTTGGTTTCATGGAAGCCATATCTATTGCCAAGGCACTTGCAGGAAAAACCGGTCAGAGACTAGAGCCGAATCAGGAATTAATCGGGCAGGGGTTGGCAAATATGCTTGGCGCCGTAGGGAAAGGCTATCCGGTTTCCGGTTCTTTTTCCCGTTCGGCAGTGAACTTTCAGTCAGGGGCGGTTACAGGGCTTTCAAGTGCTTTTACAAGCATAGCTGTATTGATAATGCTGCTGTTTTTAACTCCTCTTCTTTACCATTTGCCTCAATCGGTCCTGGCGGCAGTTATCATGATGGCGGTTATCGGCCTGCTGAACGTCTCGGGATTTGTTCATGCGTGGAAGGCTCAGAAATATGACGGGATTATTTCCGTCTTATCGTTTATCGCAACCCTGGCCTTTGCCCCCCATCTGGACAAAGGCATCATGATTGGCGTAGTGCTGTCAATTTCGGTATTCTTATATAAAAGCATGAAACCAAAAATATCTTTATTGGCAAGACACGAAGACTGGTCGCTACGCTGCGTGCAAACCCACAGCCTGCAGGAATGCGAGCATATAGCCATGGTTCAATTTGAAGGACCGCTGTTCTTTGCCAACGCAAGCTATCTGGAAGACAGCATCAGGGGAATTATTGAGACTAAGCAGAAATTAAAACATATCATCTTTGTAGCTAACGGGATTAATGAAATGGATGCATCAGGGGAGGAAACTTTATCACTGCTCGTAGACCGCGTGAGGAGCGCCGGACTGGATATTTCTCTCTGCGGAGTGAACGAGTCGGTCTTAAAAGTCCTTAAGCGGACCCATCTGCTCGAAAAAATCGGCCAGGACCATATCTTTAATACTCCGGAACAGGCTATAAACAAGGTATTTCCGATTGCGCATAAAGAGGCTACCGAGAAAGAATGTCCGCTTCTCACAGGCAGTAAGAGTTAGAACTTATTTCATGGAGGGAGAAAAATGTCTATTATTGCAGTATCCGCAGGAACCTATTGCAATGAAGAATCGGTAACAAAGGAGATTCTTAAGAGAACAGGCTACAAATATCTTACAGACACCGATATCGTTTCAAAAGCCGCAAGATTGTCGGAAATTCCTGAAGGTAAATTAGTTAAAGCATTTTCAGCAAAGACAACTATTTTCAATAAACTGACCCGTGAAAAAGAACGTTCCATTGCATATCTTAAGCTTGCCGTAGCAGAAACGCTTGGCGTAGATAATATCCTTATCAATGGTTTTTCCAGTCTCCTGGCGCCGGCGGGAATTTCTCATGTTCTCAGGATTTGTCTCATCGCCGATATGAAATACAGGGTTTCCATAGCTTCTTCATCCGGCATACCCGAGAATGAAGCCATTAAGTTAATCCATAAAAGTGACGAAGAGAGAACAGCCTGGACAAAAAGCATCCTGGAAAAAGATGACCTATGGGATGTATCGATGTTTGATATGCTTTTGCCCACACATAAAATGACACCGGAGGATATAGCGAATTTAGTCGACGAAACGCTGAAGAAAGATATTCTCAAAACTTCTGCGGGCAGCAAAAAAGCAGTTCAGGATTTCATTCTGGCTTCAAGGGTTGAAACCGAATTAGCCAGAAAAGGACATTTCATTACTGCGGAGGCTGATGAAGGTGCGGTGACTATAACAATAAACAAACATGTGCTTATGCTGAAAAAACTGGAGGAAGAGTTGAAGGCAATTGCCGGAAAAGTTGTCGGCGTTAAATCCGTTAAGACAAAGGTAGGCAAGAAATTTTATCGATCCAATATCGTGAGGAAATACGACCTTGAAACGCCTTCCAGACTGCTCCTCGTGGATGACGAACGGCAGTTTGCCCGAACATTGTCCGAAAGATTGCGTTTACGAGAGATAGGTTCTGTAGTCGCATATGACGGTCAAACTGCCCTTGATATGATAAAAGAAGAAGAACCCGATGTAATGCTTTTGGACCTGAAAATGCCGGGGATTGACGGTATCGAGGTCTTAAAACGCGTAAAACAGACCAACCCCCGGGTCGAGGTTATTATTCTTACGGGACACGGTTCCGAGGAGGACAAGGAATTGTGCATGCAGTTAGGGGCGTTTGCATATCTCGAAAAGCCTGTGGACGTGAATGTCCTGAGCGAGACTATTAAAAAAGCGAACGAAAAGATAAGGCAAAGTAGAGCGAACAAATAAACTCCCGGATTTATCTGACCGTGGGAAACTATTTTTTACATAAATTCTCAGGAATTGACTGGACAAACCGTAGCTGCTACCAGCCTTTTGACTGAAGGATCTCCTTTACCTGTGCTTCTCTCTTTTTCTCAACCAGAAGTACCCTCTTGCGTTTAGCCTCGGATATCTTTTCCATAATTTTGTTCATATCAGCGGGTTTTTCGAGGAAATCTACCGCTCCGGCCTTTATCGCCTCGACCCCCTTTTCAACAGAGCCGTGGCCTGTCAGCATTATAATCTGCAAATCGGGGTGTTCGCTTCTGATGCGCTTCAGGGTTTCGATACCGCTCATGCCGGGCATTGCAAGGTCGAGTACAATCGCGTCAAAATCTTTCCCTTTCACTTTCTCGAGCGCTTCCTCCCCGCTCGTAGAAGTATCAACTTTCAGACCGCGTCCCTCCATCCTCTGTGAAAGGACTTTAAGGAACTGTTCCTCATCATCCACTAACAATACATCCGCTTTAATTTCTTCAGTCATTATGATCCTCCTCTTAAATATTGATCGTTATGTCCGTCCTTCCATACTTTTCTTCGAGTTTCACATTTCATCTTCTATGCAAGCGCAATAGCCTATACAGTCCTCTTAAGCTTCTCCTGGAAAGCTTTCCGGATTTTGCACTCGAGATGGTCGATGTCGGCAGGTTTGTTCAGGAAATCAAATCCGCCGAGTCTCCTGGCTTCTTCCCCATCTCTATCGGTGCCGTGTCCGGTCAGCAAGATTACCTGTATTTCGGGATATCCCGCTTTGATCTCCTGAAGGACATCCATGCCGTGCATACCCGGCATTTTCAGGTCCAGTATAATGACGTCGGGCGCCTCTTTATTTAATTTTGACAACGCCTGTTCGCCGTCATAAGCGGTGCCCACTTCCATATCTCTCATCCTTAAGCGCTGGGCCAGTGTATTGGCAAAAGCGACTTCATCGTCGACGACCAGCACTTTGATATCTTTTTGTTTCATCAAAATCCTTTTTGGGATTGTTTAAATTTAACAATAAACCTCGATGTTGTCAAGCCTTACGGCAAATCAGACGCCATGCACCGGAAGCGTAATGACCGTCTCTTTTGCAGTTCCCTGCGAGATATTCCCGCCCAACTGTTTTATGAAATTTTCACGGATTTTATCGGCCGTCATCCCTGCATCGGTATCTTCTTCAGCAAACGTTCCCTCCGGGATAATCTTTACGGCTACGGCATTATCCACTGCCCCTGTCCGCACTGTAATCCGGCCGTTTTTTTCGAGTCCGGCTATTTTCTTCTCAAGAAAACTGAATACAAGGAGTTGAAGGATCGAAGGATTACTTTTAACCGGAGGCAGGTCTTGCTGGAAATCCGTTTCGAGTACGATCTTCTTCTGCCTTGCAAACCTGTTCAGGAGGGCAATGAGTTCTTCCATGCATTCGTTAAGATTAAATGCAGATATCTGTGTATCCATCCTGTGAGAGAACCGGTTGAGGTGTGTAAAGTGTTCTGTTGCTTTTCCTATCTGGTCCTCGATCGACTGAATGATGTCGAGATATTCGGGAATATCGTCTTCAGACAATTTACCCATTTTTATCATGTCACCTATCAATCCGGATGATTCTTTAATGATGGCCAGGTAATTCTTGATTTCATGGGTGAATCCCGCTATTACCTTACCTACGAAGCGGAGTTGCAAGGCTTTCAAATCCTCTTCGTTCTTATTCTCCATACCTTACCTCCATAAAAGCTACACATTAATTCGTTTCTTTTTCGCCTTATCTATTTTGGACGTCAGTTCACCTATGTCGATCGGCTTCATAATGTATTCGAAAGCGCCGCTCTTCATCCCTTCTTCCACGCTGTGGACATCTCCGTGCCCTGTCAGCATAATGACTTCGATAGTTGGGTCCAATTTTTTGATAGTCTTCAGTGCCTCCAGGCCGTCCATCCCAGGTATCTTCAGATCGAGTACGACCACATCGGGCATGAACTGATGGATAAAACCCATTGCTTCTAGGGCGGTATGGCCGGTTTTTACATTGTAATTGCGCAATTGCAGTCTTTCTGCGAGGGCCGAAACGAATTCGATTTCGTCATCTACCAGCAAAACCTTGGTTTGTGACATAATTTTCCTCCTTACACAGTCTCAGACCGGATGGGGATATCAACAAAAAAGTTCGTTCCTTTATTGATTTCGCTTTCCACATGGATTGATCCTCCCAACCGCTGAACTATCCCATAGGAGATAGAGAGTCCGAGGCCTGTTCCTTTCCCTTTTGTAGTATAGAATGGTTCAAAAATATGTTTAAGTTTATCCCGCGGGATCCCGCTTCCGTTGTCTTTTATCGATACTCTGACGAAATGCTCATCTTTGGAATATGAAGAAATCTTAATGAGGCCTTTTTCTTGAACAGCATCGATCGCATTATTAATAATATTCAGGAATACCTGCTGCACCTGTCCTTTATCGGTCACAACCTTTGGAATATCTTTTCTCAGATCAAGATCCAGGCGGATGTTTCTGTAAATAATCTCTTTCTCCAGAAACCCGATGACCTCATTAAGCGCATCATTTATGTCTATCGTATCATGGCTGATATCCATCCTCCTCGAAAATCCCAGGAGACGGTGGGTGACAGTGCGGCAACGGTTGACGCTGTCGAATATCCCGCCGATCAAGCTCAGAAATTTCTCCCTTTTTTGCTGCAGATCCCGGGATCCCTCAAGGATGTCTTTCATAAGGCCGGCCTTTTCGTTGATAATAGCAAGGGGATTATTGATTTCGTGCGCAACCCCTGCTGCGAGTCTGCCGATCGATGCCATTTTGCTGGCATGCTCGGTCTCGGCAATTGCCACTTCCCTTGCCTGGTCGGCTTTTTTTATCCGGTTTACAACGGTTTGCACCAGAGCGATTGTAACAGCGATGCTGAAGAAAATACTGATAATCGTTATAAACAAAAGCTCGTTTCTGAATATATTAGGTATCTTCGCATAAGGACTTGACCGGATAACGGCCACTAAAACCCAGGGAGAGTTTTTTATAGGTGCATAGCCGCATATGTCGCATGTGCCTTCTGATTGCCCCGCTTCCTTTATGGATATGTTATCCTCGCGGAAGGAAAAATTTTCTTTATATTGTTCGAGCACATTGCCGTGGAATCGGGAAGGGGTCTGGAGAACCCCTTCCCGGTTGATAATAAAAACATCGTCATCCTCCCTGATATTGACGGCTGAAGCATATTTCTGCAATATTTTCATATCAATGGTGGCCCTCAAAATCCAGAAAGTGCCCTTGTCCGGGACTTCCCTTTTTACCGCGATTGCGAAATGCGGTATTTTTCTGAAGCCCATAAAAACATCGCTTAAATTGGAAGAGCGGACGACAATCTCATTGAACCAGGTCTGATTGGAATAATCCGCTCCAGCCAGGCGATAGGGTCCTGAATATGTCCGCTGAATACCATTGGCGTCTATCACTCCGATATCGGCAAGGCCGGGGAATTCCCGCTTGAATTTGGTGAAAATGTCAAACAGGGTCCTTTGATCCGACAACTGCTCATAGGTATAGGTCGAAGTGATGAACCTTAGTATGGAGAGTCTTTCTTCCAAAAAAAACTCTATGGACTGTTTGGTATTCTCAAGCTCCCACTTCAGTTGATTCTTGAAATCATCCTTCAATATCTGCTGGAACCAGAAATAACTTATCGTAACTACAATAAAGAGGGGAAGCAGGGAAAGTACAGCATCGAGGAGGACTATCCTTATTTTAAGACTTTTATACCGGTCTTCGCTCAGAATACCCAAAAAATCGCGCGGGTGGAATAAGACTCTAAGAAACTTATAAATCCTAGTTTTGTTGTTTTTTTCTTCTTGTTGTTCGTTATGTTCTGACATATGCTCAACTTTTATAATAACATTATAATAAATAATGAACAAATAGGTTCAATTCTTCCTCGACCTCACATTATCTTATTGCTGGTAAGCTATTACGGGTAAAACCGCTCTTCTACAGAATGGACGTTCATACGATCATATAAACGATCAAATACAAGAATATCAGCGCAAAAGAAACGAGGACAGCTAATCCAACGGGCCTCCGTGGCGTTTCAGTCCCGTAATACCTTCCCGTTTCTTTCATTTTTATGAGCCGGTTAATTTCGAACTCCAGGGCGGCTATCTTTGGAGTGGTTTCATCCGGTGTACCTCTCAGGGCTTTGAGTACTCCGAGTTGTATGCCTTTAAAAATTGTTTCGGGAACAATGAGTGGGTCTGTAGCAAATTTTGAAATTGCTTTTATAGCTCTGGACGAGAAGGTTTGTATGCCATTTCTGAATACAGTTAAAGGAACATTACAAAACCACAGGAAGGCAGCAACTGGTTTTCTATAGAACCAGTCAACATCCAGATTTGTAGCCCTCATTTCTGCCGGGAAAATGCCTGACAAAAGTAGAAATATATAGGCAAGCGCTCCAAAACTAAGTAATTGCAATGTCGTAACAACATGAGATGCCGTATATGGCTCGAAGTTCACAGGGTAAGGGAGAAGACTATATAAAGGACCGGGGAGCACACCGACAAAGATGCACAGAAAAGCAGTTATTCCCATTGCAATGAGCATATGAAGAGGGGCTTCTTTCGTTCGAATTCCCGAGTCGTGTGAGAAAAAGGCGTGAAAAGGCACCTTGATGCCGGCATGTTCAAGGACGCCAACTGAGGCAAAAAGGAGCATAAGCCATATCACTACCATTCCTCCTGTTGCCGATGCCTCAACGACCATCGATTTGCTGATGAAACCGCTGAAAAGGGGAAATGCAGATATTGATGCAGCACCAACGATACAGAATATGGTGGTTAAGGGCATACTTTTGTAAAGTCCTCCCAGTTCTGTGCACTTGATTTTACCTGTCCGATGTAGCACTGCACCCATAGACATGACAAGAAGGGCCTTGTAGAGAATATGACAGAAGACATGAGACACCGTACCGTTAAGAGACAGATGTGTCCCGATGCCGATTCCACATACCATGTAGCCAAGCTGGTTGATAAGGCTGTACGAGAGAACCCTTCTCAGGTCATTTTCAACGACAGCAAAAAATATGGGGAATACGGTCATGATAGCACCGATCCAGATCAGAATTTCAGTGCCGGGGTATGCTCGTGCAAGGACGTAAACGGCTGTTTTTGTTGTAAATGTCCACATAAATACTGCACCGGTTGCTGTTGTCTGCGGATACGCATCAGTAAGCCATCCGTGGAGACCGGGCCATGCGCAATTAATACCGAAACCAATGAATATGAGCAGCGTTCCTAACCCATTTAATCCTAAATATCCGAACTCAACGGAGCCTGTTCCTAAGACATGTATTACTATCCCTGCAAGAAGACAGAGACCTCCAAAGAGATGGACAAGGAGATATCTCATTCCCGCGCCCGATGATTCCTTTGTTTTCCGGGCCCATACGAGGTATGTTGCAGCAAGGGCCATAATCTCCCAGAATATAAAGAGTGATATTAAATCTCCCGCAAATACAACGCCTATAGCAGCACCTGCGTAAAAGATGGACGCCATATGATGAAAGTCATCCTTTACGTGGATGGAATAGAGAATAGCGATAAATGAGATGAGGTGATAGATGTATCCGAAAAACAGACTGAGTCTGTCAACTTGACCAAAAACCAATTGGTAATCGAGAAATCCGATTGCCCAGTGTGAACCCTCCGGTATATTGATAAGGTTTATAAACCCGACTATTGGTAAGAGTAAAAGGTAGACACTTTTTAATTTCCCTTTAAAAAGTGGGATAAATAATGCCCCTATAATGAATATCGCTGCCGGAGGGACGGTATTAATCATAATAATCCTCTCTTCTCTTAATAACAGGGCGCAGAATATATTTTGCTGCGATAATCAATCCGACAAAGGCTACGAATCCGAACATCGCGTAGAAGAAGGGATACCTTTCCCATCGGAAAAAGATATGTTTATGGATAAAAAATTCAGCAATTAAGATCACGAAAAGGAATATGTAAAACCCCAGTAAAAGTCTCTTCACATTCTTGGGCTTATCAAAAAAATACTCTTTTCCCATTTAGAACTCCTTTAACCAAAGCAAAAAATTGCACCAAGATATACAGCAGCTACGATAACCGAAACAAAAAATACAGTTCTATATCCTGGTTTTGCTTCATGCTTTAGTTCATCTAATTCTGCACCTTCTTCTTTGTGCATCTTAATTTCCTCCTACGACTGCATGCAAAGCAATTCTTGCAATATCAAGAAAAAATGTTGGTGCAAGAAATAATACAAATGCCCCAATGCCGGTAAGGACGAGTGGTACTACCATTAGTACAGGAGCTTCCTGTATCTTTGATTTCTGCCCTGGATTATGATGGTGCTCAGGAGCAGGCTCTTTGAAGAAAGCAGCATATACGATGGGCAAAAAATATCCGGCATTCAGGAGCGTGCTCGCAGCCAATACTATAATTACTGGGAGTTGTTCAGCTTCGATAGCACCTAAGGCCAGATACCATTTACTGATGAAGCCGCCGAGTGGAGGTACCCCTATCATGGAAAGAGCGCCCAGGGTAAAGGCTCCCATGGTGAATGGCATCTGCCTGCCAATCCCGTCAAGTTCACTCACATTTGTTTTATGTGTTGCCACATATATGGCGCCTGCAGTGAAGAAGAGAGTTATTTTGCCGAACGCATGAATAGTAATGTGCATGATGCTGCCGGTAATGCCTGATGGGGTCAGGAGTGCAACTCCGAGAATAACATAGGAGAGTTGACTTATGGTGGAGTAGGCGAGTCTCCGCTTTAAATTATCCTGCGTCAGGGCAATTACAGAAGCGACAACTATGGTAACGCAAGCGAAATATGCGAGCGCAGTGCCGAGGCCGAGCTGAGTAAGAAGATTAATCCCGAAAATGTGGAGAACAACCTTGACTACCACAAAGACCCCTGTTTTGACGACTGCTACGGCGTGAAGGAGTGCGCTGACCGGTGTTGGTGCGACCATGGCGGCAGGGAGCCATCCATGGAGCGGCATCATGGCGGCCTTGGTAATTCCCGCCATGTAGAGTATGAATATGATTATCAGGAGCATATCGGTCGCATTGCCGCGGGCTCCGTTCAATAAGCCCTCATACCTGAAATCCAGGGTTCCGGCAACATGGTAGGTCATAAATACTGCCAATAACTGAAATGCAATGGACGTGCCCAGAAGATATGTCAGATATTTCCTTGCGCCCTGTATGGCTTCAGGAGTTTCTTTGTGTGCAACAAGCGGAAACGTACATATGGTAATGATTTCATAAAAGAGGAACGTCGTAAACATATTCGCGGAAAATGCAACGCCCATGGTTGCAGACAGTGCAACAGCGAAGCAGACAAAATATCTTGTCTGTGCGTGCTCTTTCAGTGACCTAACATATCCTATGGAATAGAAAGAAGTAATAATCCAGAGGAACGATGCCGTCAGTCCGAAAATTATTCCCAATGCGTCGACCCTGAACTGGACCGAAAGGCCCGGCGAGATTGAGAGAACGGTATATTCGATTACTTTGCCTTCCAGTATAAACGGCACCATCGAAAGGACGACCGAAAATTTGACAACCGAGGCGAGGATAGTCCAGAATTCTCTGAGATTCCTCGACCTTTCTCCTGTAATAAGGATGAGAAATGCTGCGATCAAAGATACCAGTATTGCTAAAGCCGGTCTCGAAGAATGAATGATTTCCATCGCCTCTCCTGTCAGAATCCCTCTGGAACGGTATATTGAATTATCATCTCGATTATCTGACCGCTGAAAACACCAAGCAGGAGTATCCCTGCAATCGTCACGAATATCGGGATGAGCATGCTTCCCGGTGCTTCATGCCTCTTCTCCTGAACATGCGACTCACTCCCCTGGTCGTGAGAAGAAGATGCAGCGGGTGCAAAAAACATATTCTGCAGGACCCTGAAAAACACAATGGCGCTTAGCAGGCTGCTCGCAAGGAGCGCAGCAGCGAAAACCCATTGCTCTGCGTTTATGGTCCCCAAAACCAGGTACCATTTGCTGAAGAAACCGCACGTCGGTGGAACCCCAACGACTGAGAGCGCTCCAACGGCAAAACTCATCGAGGTAAAAGGCATCTTTTTGAACAGGCCCCGATATTCTCCAATAGTTTTTGCCCCGGTTTTATAATATATGGCTCCCACTACCAGGAACAGGCATGCCATCATAAAGGCATCATTTAAGATATGGAGGACTGCGCCGGTGAATCCCATGCGATTAGCTGCACTTATGCCCATTACGATATATCCCACCTCGGCGATAATGATATAGCAGAGCATCCTCTTCAGGTCATTCTGTGCAACGGCAAGGATACATCCGTACATCATCGCAGCTGCTGCAACCCAGCCGAATATGGTAGTAACAGGGTGCAGTTGTATTGAAAAAGAAGGTTCGAACACGGTGAACATGATCCGGATCATGACATATGCGCCGACCTTTGTCATCGTGCAGGCGACGTATGCACTTACTGTCGAAGGAGCATGCGAGTATGCATCAGGAAGCCAGACGTGCAGAGGGAAGAAGGCCATCTTGATGGCGATGCCTACCATAAAGAATGCAAATGCCGCCATAACCGCATTGGATGAGTAAAGCGCCGGCAGCCGCTGAGCCAGATCAGCCATATTCAGTGAACCCGTCATGATGTAGAGATAGCCCACTCCGAGCAGATAGAAACAAGCGCCGATAGTTCCTATGATCAAATAATTGAAGCTTGCGAGAGGCGCTTTTTCATCCCCCAGTCCAATCAGGGCATAGCCTGTTATCGATGCAATTTCCAGCAACACGTACAGGTTGAATGCATCGCCGGTAATGGTTATCCCCAGAAGTCCCATCATGAGAAGTGTAAAAAGGGTGTAAAACTGGGGAATTTTCTTGGGCAATTCCTGCTCGATACTCTTTTTCGAATAGAGCACAACAGGAAGTGTAATCCCCGAGACGATTACCAGCATGAAAGCGTTCAGGTGGTCGATGACATATTCTATGCCCCACGGCGGCTCCCAACCTCCGAACCTGTAACTGATCGTACCGCTCTGCAGAACAGTATTGAGAATCCCGAGAGAAGCGAGAAAGCTCACTGTGACCGCAAGGAGCGCCATATAGAAACACGCTTTTTTCGACCACCAACCGGCGACATTGATTAAAAATGCCATTATCAGCGGAAAAACTATTATAATGGCGGGCAAATGTTCCATCATCATTTCAGAGCCTCTAATATTTCATCCTCTTCCACTGTCCCGAATCTCCGGTAAATCAGAACTATGAGAGCAAGGGCTACCCCCGTGGTGCTCACACCGACAACAATCGCTGTGAGCATAAGCACATGCGGAAGAGGATTCAGGTATTGAGCGGCGTTCACCGCGTGCACCAATTCGCCGTGCCCGCCCTCTATGATGGGAATAGTTGCGCCCTTTTTGACTCCTGTAGATACGTAGAACAGTATAATGGCCCACTGGAAGATATTCAGTCCGAGGAGTTTTTTGACCAGATTGCGCTTTGCGATCATTGCATAAAAACCTATCATCATAAGAACTATGTACATCCAGTAGTTGTATTTGCTGATTATGAATTCCATGGATTAAAGTCCCTCCCCATGCTTCCCACCCGTAACAAGGTCAATAAAAAGAGACACCATTACTGCCATTACTGTAATGCCCACGCCAACTTCGATAATAAACATGCCAAGATACCGCGCCTTCACGGGATCAGCCGGCAAGATTGCGCTCAGGGCGCTGTAGTCCAGGAAATTGGCGCCGAGAAGGAGGCACATCCAGCCTGTCAGCGCATAAATAAAAACCCCGAGGCTCGAAAGGATATTGTTCATATTTTCGGTGAAGCGCCTCTTCGTGTCTTCAAGGCCGTAAGCTATGGTCATTAAGATGAAACTTGCTGCGAGGATGCAGCCTCCCTGGAAACCTCCGCCGGGACTTCCGTGTCCATGAGCTATGACATAGAGACCAAACACCTGTATCGCCGGGATTAGGATCCTGGCTATGGTACGGGGGATGATATTTGCTGTCCTCTGGATCATTGCCGCGGCCTCCTTATCAGCATAACTACTGCAATCCCTGCCGAGAAAATGACTGCTGTTTCGAACATTGTGTCGTACCCCCTGTAATCAGCAAGGACCGCGGTTACCATATTCGGCACAGAAGTTTCCTCCATAGCCTTCTCGATATACCGGGGCGATAAATGAAGGCTCGCCGGTGAATCAGGGTCACCCCAGACCGGGAAGTCTGCCTCTGCATACATCAGTAATGCGCCTGTCATGAGTGTTGCGATTAGGGCTATGAATTTCAATCTCTTGACCTCCTTGAAGTTTGAAAGATAGCCGCGATAAAGAATGCGGTGCTGACACCGGCACCGACCGCAGCCTCGGTGAAGGCAACATCAACAGCGCCCATCTCAGTCCATAACATGCACATCAGAAAGCTGAATGCGCCGAAGAGAACGGTCGCACTGAAAAGGTTCTTCACCGTAATGGCAGCAGCAGCACATATTACTACAAGCAAGAGAAGTATTATATCCAGTTGCCAGATCATTTTGATCCCCCCTTATCCGGCGGCCAGTCAATGACATGCCTTCCGTCCTTTGTCCATGGCGCTATCTTTGACTTGAAGGCCGCCCGTGTGATCGTATGTGTTACCGTGGGACTGCCCACGAACCAGAAAATGGCTATGAACATGATTTTGAGACTCACGAGGAAACTCGAAAGCGTCAACCCGTGGTCCAGATTATAGAGGGCAAGTCCGGTAAATGCGAGGACCATCCCCAGTGTATCGCTTTTGCCGGTCGAATGCATCCGGGTGTAGAAGTCCGGCAAACGGAGGAAGCCGATCGTTCCTGCAAACATGAAAAAGACGCCGATTGAAATGAGCACAACCGCAACGAGAGCCATCTACAACACCCCTTTTCTCATGAAAAATCGTGCGAATAGTAATCCACCGACAAAGTTGATAATCGCATAGAGAAGCGCTATATCAATAAACATATCGACCCGGTTATATATAAATCCCATCAGGATCAGTATGACAAGTGTTTTTGTGCCTACCGCTCCTACACCGACTATCCTGTCGATGTCTGTAGGGCCAAAGACGGCGCGGTACAGCGAAAGGATTACCAGAACACTGAGGAATATGCTGACGCCCAATAAAAAGTTATCCATTCCGATCCTCCATGAAGATATGTGCAACCCTATCTTCCATTTCTCCGGGCAGGCCTTCGGCTACCTTGGTATCCAGGGCATGCACATAATAATACCCTTCCTCAACAACCATGGTAATAGTACCCGGTGTGAGGGTAATCGAGTTGCCAAAGGTTACAAGGGATATATCCTTTTTCAGTTTTGTTTTGAATCGTATTATTTGCGGATCTATCAGGTCAAGCATCCTCGGACTGAGTGAAATTCTCATGACATGAATATTGGCCAGAATGATCTGGTAAAAAAGCCAGCACAGGTATTTGACGAAGCGTATTACTTCGGTTATGTGAACGGCTCTGAATTCTTTCCTTTCAAATAAAAGGCTGTGCGAAGTGTACGTAACAATGCCACAGGAAATAACGCCGAGGGAAAGATGATACGCATCGAATATGCCCGACCATACTATCCAGTGTATAAAAAGAATAGAAAAGGTTAAAACGTATCTCATTGCCCTGTTCCCTTTATTCTATTTTTAATTCCTGCTTCTTACCGTTTATTACCACATAGGAATCCGCCGGCCATATGTAGTTTGTGTCCGGCGCATGTATCTGGATTCCTGTCAACACTGCATAATCACTCTTTGTCGTATCGACCACCTTTTCAAGGGCATTCTCGAGGTCTTCCTGAATAACCTTCCTGGTTATTTTCGTGAGATCGAGAAGGTCAGGGACCTGGCCATATGGTATCTCCCTGAGAAGTCTTCTTTTCAGAAGGCTCTGTTCGATATCTTCTTCATCAATTGTGATATAGATCTTCCCATTGGAGAGTTCGTCGAGAAAGAGGCAAAGTGCCCCGCAGGCTCTTGATTTCGCCTTAATCCCCTTGCGTTTGCAGAAACCTACCTTTCCCTCCTCGTTGATTGCAATATGGGGGATCACGTAATATACATAATGTTCCCTGCCGTCAATTCTCGGGGCATGGTGCATAGCGGCCTTCAGCCCTGTCTTGCCTGCGGTGAACATTCCTGCAAGGCTTGAGAGATTAAAGGCTTCACCCCATATATGCTTTATAATGCTACGGACAGTATGCGAAATCTCGTCTCTGCAGAGACAAACAGAGGCGATGCTGTTATCATCATTAAACCCGAATTCTTTCAGAGCATTATATGTTTTTCGGACAAAGTCAACTTCACTGAAAATAACAGGAAAATATTTTTTTATAACTTCTTCAAACTCCATAAAGCCTCCTTGCAAAAGAATCATGTTGAGGTCAGTCTGAATTATCCGTTTCCTCTTCGTCGTGACCTCAACTTTTTATTTCAATATAACCGACATCCCGAGTAATGGCCATATAATGGCAACAGCAAATCCGACAACAGCTATTAAAATAATACTTGCCGGTATTCCTGTAAGGAAAAACTGTCCAGCTGTAAACTGTTTTGATTCATATGCTATTGCATTTGGAGCAGCGCCTACTAATAGCAAGAACGGCATTCCTGCTGTAACCAGTGATGCAAATAACACTACTTCGCCTGATACGCCGAGGTAAGGTGCTATAACAAGCGCAACAGGAAGTGAAATGGCTATCGCGGCAACGTTCATGATGAAGTTAGTCATTATCATGACAAAGAAGGCTATGGCTAATATAAAGATAAACCAGTTTGCCTTCTGGAACATGACGAGCCAGTTTATAGCCAGCCATTTTGCGGCACCTGTCTCCCACAGGCAGAATCCGATGCTCATGGCACCTCCGAAGAGGAGTATGATATTCCATGGGATTTCTTCGAGGTCTTTGATTGTAAGAATCCGCGTCAGGAAGAATATAACCGTACCGACCAGTAAAACAGCTGATTTATCAAATGGCTTCAGAGAAGGAATGAATGATTGTAGTGAGAGAAAAAATATTATCCCGAAAACAACTAATGCGGCGAAAATTTCTTTTCCTGTAACAGACCCCATTTCTTTATAAAGCTTTTTTGATTTTTCCCTGAGGCCGGGTATGGTCTTTTTTTCAGGCTTAAAAATTAAAAGCATGTAACCCCACAGAAGAAAAGTCATAAGCCAACCAATAATGAACATGTACTTTGTAAGCTCAAAAAAGGTTATATTTTTTCCGGTTATCTCGTTGTAAAATCCTATTGCCACAACTCCGCGTGCTGCGCCGAGAAGTGTGATAATACTTCCTGCGCCAGCGATATAAGCCATGCCCATAAAAAGACCCTTCCCGAATTTAGTCACTTTATCACCTTCACCGTAAAGTGAATATACTGCAAGCAGGAGAGGAAACATTGTGGCTGCAACAGCAGTGTGCGCCATGAGATGTGTCAGGAAGGCTGTAAGCACAAAGCATCCGAGGTAAATCATGCTCGTTTTTTCACCCAAAAACGTTAACATCTTATAGGCAAGCCGCCTTGTAAGTCCTGTCTTTGTAAAGACCATTCCTATAACAATGGAGCCAAAAATAAACCAGACCGAAGGGTCAAAAAAGCTGCGAAATGCTTCTTTGGCGGGTCTGATCAGGAAAAGCGCCTGAAAGACGCCAATGGCAATGCCTGTAGCACCGATAGGCACAACTTCAAAAACCCACCAAGTACCGGCGAGCAAAAATAATGCAAGGGCAGCTTTTCCTTCCTTGCTTAGCGGAAAATGTTCTCCCAGCGGGTCAACGGCATCCGGGAGGGGAGGCATATAATAAAAAACAAAAAAGAAAGTCAAACCCAATAAAATAAAAAATATCCTTTTCCAGTTAAAGGCGATTTTTGGTTTTGCAATTGTTATTTCAGGTGGTGGTTCCGGTAAACCCTGAGGCCTTTTCTCCTCTTTTTTTGCCATGTTATCGCCTCCTTATTCTTTCAAGATCGCACTGGATATTTCGTCAAATATCTCAACCATTCTTACCAGACCAATAAATTTCTTCCTGTTCTCTAATACAGGCAGTAGTATCAGATTATGACGAAGCATAAGATACGCCGCCTTTGTAATAGGGTCTTCAGGTTCAACAAAATACTTGGCAGGTACCATAACCTCGCTTACGGGTTTCTCTGACATCTCTTTTGCCTTCGTGTCAAAAAGGGAATCCCATATAAGAGACAATCCTGATTCGTTTTCTTCGGGAACCTGGGCCTTTGTGGTTGGCTGTAAAAATCTTGGTTCAAGTCCCTTTAATATATCCCTGAGGGTTAAAGTACCCATGAGATTATACTTTTCATCAAATACAAGAATTGCCATTGGTTGGGGAAACTTCTGAGTGCTGATAAAAGATACTTTTACAATCCTTATAGCCTGGCTAATAGAAAACCAGTATGGGATATGAGGATACTCAAAAATACCGACCATCAAATCCTTTACAACCTTACCTTCTGACATAAATCCCTCCTTTTTTATGCAGCTTTTCTCTGAAGCTCGATGAAAAAACCAAATCTGTTGGGTCCTTTTATTGAGCGTGAATACATAATGAGAGTGTCACCCGAATAGAATTTTTGCTTCAAAAGAAAGGCAGCTGAATTCTCTGATTGTCCAAGAATCCTGGCTTCATCTGGTTTAATATATGCAATTTCCATAAAGTTCTTTACATTGGTAATCTTTATTCCATATTTTTTTTCGAAAAGTTCAAGCAAGGAATTATTTTCAATATCTTCTTCAAGTAGCAGGGGGCAGATATGGTAAGGGATATACGATTCTTGTAATATGACAGATTTTTTTTCAACTGACCACATTCTCTTTATGTAAATGATATGCTTGTCTTCGGGAATATCGAGCAGTAAATGAAGGCCATCCACAGGCATCATTACTGTTCTTGCAAGTATATTCATAGAAAAGTTTTCTCCTCCCTCCAACATCAACTCCTTGAGACTTGTAATCATCGTCAATCCTTCGGCAACTACATTTTTATAGATAAAAGTTCCCTTGCCCTGTTGTCTCTTCAGGTACCCCTGCCTGACAAGCTCCAGAATAGCGGTCCTCACAGTGGCTCTGCTCACATTGAACATTTCGCAGAGTTCCTGTTCAGTGGGAATCTGGGAACCGACAGGCCATTCGTTATTTTCGATCTTTTTCTTTAAAATTTCATAAAGCTGCATATACAGCTTTTGATGATCTTCTCTATCTATAAGTCTCATAATAATAAAGTTATGATGTTATTATATAATTATTTTAAAACATAAAAAGTATAATGATATGAAACAAAGTTGTCAAGAAAAATTTTAAGGAGTATAATTAAATATGTTTAACTTGTCAAAAATTTTTAAAAAACCCTCTGAAGAAGTCAGGCAGAATGAAGTTTTTAGAGATGCCTTAAAAAACAAGTACTCCTCGTTTCAGCAAGTTCTTTCAAAAAATAATCAGGTTCTTGAGCTCATGGCTGATATGGAGGAAAAACTCTCGGGTGAATATTTATTTGACAGACATTACATAAATGCAAACTGTATGTTGATTGCCGATGGGGTTTTGAACATTATTGAGAATCTGAATACACTCTCTAAAGATAAATATACGATTCTTTACAAAGTACACAATGACATTGTTAAAGAGATCAAAAAAATACTGGAATATAAGATTGAGATTCCGGTGAGTGAGCTTAGTATTCCTTTTGAAAACATTACTGATGAGATGGCTGGTATTGTAGGTGGGAAGAGTGCTCATCTGGCAGAAGTAAAAGGTCATGTAAATCTGCCCGTACCAGAAGGTTTTGCAATTAGTTCATATGCTTTCAAAAGGTTTATGGAGCATAATACGCTTTTTGAAAAAATAAATAATGTACTGTCGTCGCTTGGGATAGAGAAACTGGAAGAACTTAATAGAGTTAGCAAAGAAATATATGATATGGTTCAAAAGGCTGATATTCCTTCTGATTTAGAAAAGGCTGTCAGAGATGGCTATTCGAAATTATATCAGAAGATTAATAAAGAAATAACAGTTTCGGTGAGAAGCAGTGCTATTCGTGAAGACGGTGAGTTCAGTTTTGCAGGGCAGTATGCTACATATCTCAATGTTCCGGGAGATTTAATCCTTCAGAAATACAAAGAGGTTGTTGCGAGTCTATTCAATCCAAGGGCAATATTTTACTACAAGACAAAAGGCTTTTCAGAGGCAGAAATGATTATGGCTGTTTGTGTTTTAAGTATGGTGGATGCTGAGGCAGGTGGAGTAATGTATACGACTGATCCGAACGATCCATCGGTTGATCATATTATCATAAATGCAATTTATGGATTGGGCAAATGGCTTGTAGACGGTACTATAACACCTGATTTATATATTGTATCAAGACATCCGGAGGGCGTTATCATTAATAAAAGGATATCAGAACAGGAAAAGATGCTTATATGTGGAAAGCCTGGAGAGCTTGAAGAGGCTGAGGTTCCTGAAGAAAAGAAGGGAAAACAATGTACTTCTGATGATCACATCAGATTGCTGGCACGGTATGCACTTGATTTAGAGAACTACTATGGAGGGCCTCAGGATATCGAATGGTCTATTGGCAGTGATAATAAGGTTTACATTTTGCAGACCCGGCCATTGAAGACTATTAAAGAATCTTTAACTGTTTGTATCCCTACACGAATGCAAGGTTATAATGTCCTTATTGATAAAGGTGTAATTGCATGCAGGGGCATAGGGTATGGCAAGGCATTTATACTGAAAGATGAGGGGGATTTAAAAGATTTTCCAGAAGGTGCTGTACTTGTTGTAAAACATACCAATCCAAAGTATGTGACTGTCATGAATAAAGCATCTGCTATTATTACAGATGTGGGGAGTGCTACAGGGCATATGGCTTCTCTCTCCAGAGAATATCAGGTTCCAACGATTCTGGATACCGAAGTGGCAACAAGAGTTTTAAGAGACGGGCAGGGGATAACTGTAGATGCCATTAACTGCAATATTTACGAAGGTAAAGTCGAAGAACTCCTTGAGTATGCCCTTAAGAAGAAAGAATCTTTTAAAGAGACACATTTATTCAAAACACTGGGGAAAGCACTTAAAAAGATAGTACCACTAAATTTAATAGATCCAGAAGGTGAGAACTTCAAGCCTGAATATTGCAAGACCTTTCATGACATAACCCGCTTTGCACATGAAATAGCAATGCAGGAGATGTTTAGCATAGGCAAAGATCATGATATTAAGGGTACAAAGGCTATCCCCCTTGTAGCCGGAGTACCTGTCGATGCACTTTTGCTGGATATCGGTGATGGTATAAAGGGACTTCCCGGGAAAGCATCAACTGAAGATATCCTCTCAATGCCTTTATCCGCATTATTAAAAGGCATGAAAAGTATGAATTGGCCAGAACCCCGGCCAGTGGATGCCAAAGGGTTCCTTGGCATGCTTGCACATTCAGCTTCTGTACCTGAAGAACAGCTTTATGAGATGGGGAAAAAAAGCTTCTGTATTGTGTCAAGGAATTATATGAATTTTAGTATACGCCTTGGTTACCATTTTTCAATGATAGAGGCTTATGCGGGAGATAATGTAAATGATAATTACATAAAATTCTTCTTTAAGGGCGGTGGAGCAGCCCTTGACAGGAGATTAAGGCGGGTCAGGCTTATAACGGAGATTTTGAAAAAAATGGGATTCGGGGTAAATGTCAAGGAAGATGTAATAAACGCCGGCCTTACAAAATATAAGAAGGCGACTATAGAAGATAAATTAGATATATTGGGGAAATTGTCGGCTTATACAAAACAACTTGATATGGTCATGTTTAACGATGCCATAACCGATATGTACATTGAGGATTTCATTAAAAAATACATTCCTCCTTCTTAGCAAAGGTACATTCAGCCCGTTTAATTCATAAATTATTACGTCTTACTTTTCAACTGATCTTTCAGCATTTTATTTTCCCTCTGTAATTGAATCCATTTCATTGCCCTGTCAATTGTAAATAGTATTTGCTCTTTTCTGAAAGGTTTCGTGATAAAGTCGAATCCACCTTTCTGCATGGTTTCTGCAGCAGATTCAACTGTGCCATAAGCAGTTATAAGAATAACAGGAATATTTTCAACCACGCGCTTTATAGCATCGAGTAATTCCATTCCATTAAGTCCCGGCATCTTCAAATCAGCAATTACAAGGTCAATCTCACCCTTTCTGGCAATATCAAGTGCTTCCAGCGGGTTATTTGTAATAGTAACCTCATACGGTGTCTTCTCCCTGATAATCATACTTAAAAGCTTTAACATGTCAGGCTCGTCATCTACTATCAATATCTTTTCTGCCATTTTCCCCTCCTTTATTTTCTACTCGTGATTTTTTAACGGCTGGGAAGATAATAATAAACGTTGTTCCTGTCTCCGCTGATTCTTCTTTTGTTTTTGTTTCAAAACTAATCGAACCCTCATGTTTTGTTACGATACCATAAGAAACAGAAAGGCCAAGACCTGTACCCTTATCAACTTCTTTTGTAGTAAACAGAGGGTCAAAAATCCTTATCCTGTGTTCTTTTTTAATGCCGTGACCAGTATCAGAGATCCGTATCTCAATTTTTTCATTATTATCGAACGACCTTGTTGTTATGGTTAATATGCCGCCTCCCTCCATTGCATAAATAGAATTATTTATAACGTTAAAAAAGACCTGCTGTAATTCCCGTGCGTCTGCCTTAACCGAAGGAAGATCCTCCTGCAGGTTTTGATTGACAGAGATTTTCTTCAGCAGCAGTGTATTACCCATGACTGCCAATACTGTTCCTATATTCTCATTGATATCAATAAATTCCTCCTTATGTTCCTTATGCCGTGCAAAGTCCAGGAGATTTTCGACAACTCTCTTTGCATTCAATCCCTGTTTTTCTATAGTCTTCAGCATATCATATTCCGCTGAGTCAGGTGTAGCCTTTTCCAACATAAGGTCTGTAAAACCGAGGATGATTCCGAGTGGATTATTTATCTCATGTGCCACACCTGCAGCCAGGGTCCCCATAGATGCAAGTTTCTCGGTATAATAACTATACTCTTCCATATGTTTTCTTTCGGTTATATCTCTTGAGATTCCAAGTACTGCGTAAATGTTTCCTTGTTCGTCATATAACCTTCTCAGGTTTGTATTGAACCAGTACTCACGGTCTCCGATTATAAACATGTGGGTTATCTGTTTACTCTCCTTTGTATCGAAGACCTTTTGAATCATCAAAAGAAGCATATCTGCATTAGGCCATGAGAGAATCTCTGAAAGATTATTTCCAACGATTTCCTCTACCTTTCTATTAAAGAATCTTATTCCGTATTTATTTATTGACAGAAAGTTTCCTTTATAATCCACTGTGAAAATAATATCTTCTGCATTCTCCACAAGAGATTTATATCGCTGTTCTGATTTTTTCAATTCTATCGTTTTTTTTGCAACTTCTTGCTCCAGTATATTTGACCATGTGAGTATCATAAAATTAATAAATAATCCGCCGAATAAAATAACAAAGATAATTATTGCCTGAAGGTAAAATTGCCGGACATGTATGGAATGAATAGTACCTTTAACTTCACTGACCGGTGCAACAACAGCTATAGACCAGATTCTGTTTTGAATTTTTTCATCCAGCTTAAAAGGTGTGAAAGCAATTAATTTTCTTATCTCTCCCTCAATTCCCCTATGCCATCCGGAAATATACCAGCTGGTTCCCTCTTCACCCTTTAGCATCTTATCTCTCTGTATCTCATTGATCTTTTCAAAGGATATTGCAGGGTTTTTCCCTTTTCTTACTTCAAAGGCGTTTTTCCCCACAAAATCCTTCTCAGGATGATAGAGAAAAATACCATTTCCATCTATAATCCAGCAGTATCCTGTTTTTCCTGAACGTATATCTTTAGTAATATTTCCGGTTAAATGGCTCAAATCAATAACAAATACTAAAACTCCTGAAAATTCATTCAGTGGCACAGGATATGCCTCATCGGTAGAAACCTGCCATACGGGTGAGATCATTTTCATTATGGGTTTTTCAGACTGACCATTATACGATACTGTTGTTAGCGGGGTTAAAAAGATATCTCCTCTATTCTCTTCTTTTCTTGCCCATTCAAGATAATCCAAATCTTCAGGATATATATCTCCAGTGGCACATTTATGATTTTCAATTACATGATGGACCTTTTTAGTACTGTTTTCGATAAATCTTATTTCTAAAGTTCCCATGTGTGCAATTCTTGAGTAGGCTGTCTCCATTCTGTCCTTTAAAGAGGGTATCTCAAAGTATTGTATTGAAGGTGATAAACTAAGGAGAAGCAATTCTCTTTTCAAAATATCAATGCTGTTTTCTATCTGGGTTGCTACATGCCGTGCAACAAGTAATTGTTGCTCATTGAAATCTTCGGTTACTATTTCTTTAACCTTACTTGAAGACATCCATCCCATAATAAGTACAGCTCCTAAAAGGAGGGTCATTATTATCACAACAAGAACCTTAAAGTACTTAATGGTGAAAGGATGGTATTTTTCTATTAAGGTAAGCAGTAAGCGCTTTACATTCAGAAGAAAGGACATTTTATTACCGATTAATCAAATATATTTGTTATTACAATAACAAATATAGGGAAAAAAGTTAAGAGAAATGGAATTTTATAACACAGGGGTCTTGCTTTTGATGAAAGCTACAGACTTAACACTAACATAAAAAAACCGGCAGTGATATGCCGTATTTTTTTATCTTATATCCTATCTGTCTTGCTGTAAGCCCTAACAGCCTTGCTGCCTTTGCATTAATTCAACCGTTTTTCTTGAGGGCGTCAAGGATCATTGGCTCTTCCCTCTTCCTATAGTTGCTAAAGAGGGAACTATGATTAAAGGGTTCGATCTTTACTTGAATTTACTTGAATCCTTGACCCCTCAAATCCTCTGCGCCCATTTTTATCTTAAAGAATCGGTAGATATAACTCTATTTCAGAAGGGTGGATCTTTATTCTGTAATTATCCCATTCTATCTTCTTGCTCGCTATAAGCTGCTCAAATATATGGTCACCGAGGGTCCCCCTTAATATTTCGCTCTTTTCAGCGTACTCTATGGCCTCAATGAGACTCCCGGGGAGATGGTCTATTCCCATCTTTACCCTATCTTCCTCCGACAGATGATAGACGTCCATCTCAACCGGTTCGGGTAGTTTATAGCCATTCTCGATGCCCGTCAGTCCTGCATTCAGCATACATGCAAAGGCAAGATAAGGATTACAGGCAGGATCCGGTGAACGCAGCTCTATGCGGGTTGCCTTTTCCTTGCCGGGTTTGTAAAGGGGAACCCTCACAAGAGCAGACCTGTTCCGTCTCGCCCAGCAAATATATACAGGGGCCTCATATCCGGGGACAAGTCTTTTATAAGAATTGACCCACTGGTTAAGAACAAGGTTTATTTCCTTTATGTGCGTGAGAATTCCTGCAATATATTTCTTTCCTGTGTCTGATAAATAATATTCGTCCCTGGAATTAAAAAAGGCATTCTTGTTACCCTTAAAAAGGGACTGATGAGTGTGCATGCCGCTTCCATTCTGTCCGAATATAGGCTTGGGCATAAAAGTGGCATAAACGTTATACTGCTTGGCGATTTCTTTTACGACCAATCTGTGAGTCATAACTATATCGGCCATCTTCAGGGCATCTTCATATCGCAAATCTATCTCATGCTGTGAATGGGCGACCTCGTGATGGGAATACTCTACCTTTATCCCCATAGATTCAAGGGCAAGTATGGTATCACGGCGAAGGTCTTCTGCAGCATCCATGGGATAATCAAAATAACCACCTTCATCAAGGGTCTCTGTATTTTTGGAAGATTTAAAATAGAAATATTCGAGCTCGGGCCCGAGATAAAATGTGAATCCCTTCTGTTTTGCCTTTTCGAGGTTCAGCTTAAGAATATACCTGGGGTCTCCCTTATATGGAGAACCGTCAGGTTCATAGATATCACAGAACATCCTCGCTACTGCCTTCTCTTTTGGCCTCCATGGAAGGATTGCAAAGGTTGTTGCGTCTGGCCTTGCAATCATGTCACTCTCATCGATCCTCGCAAATCCTTTGATAGATGAGCCATCAAAGCCCATTCCCTCTGCAAAAGCATATTCAAGCTCATCTACGGGAACAGCAAAACTCTTGAGCTGACCATGAATATCAGCAAACCATAGCCTGATGAATTTCACATCATGCTTTTTAATTAACTCCAGTACATCCTTTTTGTCTCTTAATCTCTCCATTTAATGATCCTCCTTTTGGATTTTAAATTGCAGCCTCGCCTTTATCCCCGGTCCTTATCCTGATAACATCCTCAAGCGAGTGAATGAATATCTTTCCGTCTCCGATATTCCCGGTTTTCGCTTTCTCAATAATTGTTGAAATAACCTTATCAATTATTGAGTCAGGCACAACAACCTCTATCTTCGATTTGGGTAAAAAGTTAACCTCGTACTCAGTCCCTCTATAGACCTCCACATGACCTTTCTGCCTTCCGAACCCTTTAACTTCTGAAACAGTCATTCCGTTAATGCCTATAGCATTGAGAGCGTCCTTTACCTCATCAAGCTTAAACGGCTTTATGATCGCCTCTACCTTTTTCATACCTCCTCCTTTTTAATATCAATAGTCAATAGTCATCAGTCAATTGTCAAAAAATAATGACCAGTGACTGATGACTCAATGACATTTTTTATAAACTATAAGCTTTTTCTCCGTGCTGGCTTTCGTCTAGTCCCGTGATTTCATGTTCAGCCTCAACCCTGATACCTGTAAACGCCTTAATAATAATAAAGATTATAAGAGTTACCATAGCTGTATAAACTATTGTCACACCGGCAGCTATGAGCTGTGTAATAAGCTGACCGGGATTCCCATATAAAAGTCCTTTACCCGCATCGTTTATTGCAGGGTCTGCAAAAATACCGGTAAGAATCGCTCCTAAAGTTCCTGCAACCCCGTGTATACCAAAGGCATCGAGTGAGTCATCATAGCCGAGTTTCGGCTTTATGGTCGCCACTGAGAAGTAAGGCAAAATACCTGCAAGTATCCCGATGACGACAGATCCGCTGATGTTTACGAATCCCGCCGCAGGGGTTATTGCAACGAGACCTGCGACCGCCCCCGATGCAAGGCCGAGAACAGTCGGTTTCCTTGTATGCATCCACTCAGTAAACATCCATGATATAGCTGCTACCGCAGCTGCCATATTGGTATTGATAAGAGCTGCTCCGGCAAGTCCGTTCGCTGCAACAGCCGAACCTGCATTAAAACCGAACCACCCGAACCATAGAAGACCTGCGCCTGTCACGACCAGAGTTAAATTGCTCGGTTTAAGAGCTGCTTCTCGCCTCTTGCCTAGAACCAGCGCGCCGACAAGGGCGGCAACACCTGCATTAATATGAACGACCGTTCCACCGGCAAAATCCAGTGCACCTAATTTTGCCAGAAACCCTCCGCCCCACACCCAATGCGCAACCGGAAGGTATACAAAGGTCATCCATAGGACTGTAAAGAAAACCCATGCCGAAAATTTCATCCTCTCGATAAACGCACCGCTTGCAAGCGCAACGGTAATTGCCGCGAAGGTGAGCTGAAAAACAACGAATATGAATTCAGGGATTGTCGTCGAAAGACTGTTGACTCCGACGCCCGAGAGGAACAGTTTCTCTGTCCCTCCGATAAACCCTTTAATATCCGGGCCAAAGACAAATGTATAACCATAGGCGATCCAGAGGAAACTTACAATACAGTACGTAGCGAAGGACATGGCCATGGTGTTGAGAGTGTCCTTCCGTTTTGCCAGACCTCCGTAAAATAGAGCCAGCCCGGGAAGGGTCATAAGCATAACGAGTGCAGTTGCAACTATCATCCATGCCGTATCTCCCGTATCTATCTCTGGCTCTTCCGCATCCACAGCAGAAACCGTTTCTGCCCCGCCAAATGCAAAACCGCTGATAAACGTCAAGATTATTATCGTTAATATGACAAACCTTCTCATTTTCTTTCTCCTTTAAAAACTGAGGGTTATATTTACACCACCGTAAAAGATATCTTTATCGCCGTCGTCGCTTATCTTCTTAATGGCTTCCTTTGCGTCATTGCTCAAAGGAAAAGCGTAAGCAAGTTTTGGTGATATCGAGACAGCCTTCCATAGACGGATTTCGACCGACGTTGACAGTTCAGCATTGTAGAAATTACTGAAATCCTCTCCGTTCTTATCAAAGCCCATGACCTTATTGTTGATGTTATAGCTTGCAGACGCACCGAGATTCCAATTTGCGTCTTTGGCAACCTTGAAGGAATGCCCGATAGCTGCTACTACAAATCCGCCGTTTCCCTCGTCGAAATCGTAATATAAGGTGAGCGTCGGATTAAGGAGAATATCGTATCCCGCCGACAGATAAGCTTCCTGCGTGTCATTAGCGCCATCGAGCGCATAATATATATAGCCAGCGACGAAAGTCCATCTATCAACGGAGCGTGTATAACTGAGCGTTAAATCTGTCTCAGTGAATTCTCCGTGGCCGTCACCTTCGTCGATCTTTGAATCGGAATCGTAATTCGCCCAGATATTGATGCCGAATACCCCATAGGCAATACCGACGGACGGTTGGATTACCCAGCTATTGCTCAGTTTCTGCCCTCTCCATACATAATTGCTCATGATATCAACCGATGCGTAACCTGATGTTTTTATATCCTCAGCAAATACACTGCCAACAGCAAGTATAAGTGTTAAGACCGCAGACAGACTTAAAACTCTTAAACCTTTCATTCCCGTCCTCCTTTATTTCTTCTTTTTCGATCTCCCGGAGATTCTCTTTTAAGGACTCTGTCAGTACAACTGTTTCTGATAAATATCTAAAATCGTGCCAGATGTAACATGCCGAATTAAAAGAAAATATATTTTAAGAAATGCTACAAATTTGTAAGATGCTACAAATTTGTAAGACAATAAAAAAGAATATAGCTCATCTTATTCATAGGCGAACTCTGTTCCAATGGTCGTCATTATCCGGCTTGACTCCCGTATCAAGTACGGGGCAGGCTCCTAATACAGACCTTATTTTTCTGGATGCTCCGATCAGGTCGGAGCATGACAATTGGTGGAATGGATTGCCCAATCGGGGTCAGGCAATGACAGAATAAAAGATATTAAATGTTTTTTTAAATCTTTGAAAATTAATAGAATAAATTTTCTCGGGTATAGACAGGACATAGTTTGTGAATAATCCTGGATAGGTCAGATAAGCCCGAATTTCTGGAGGTAACAGCATAAAAAAGCTGCCTTGCTTATTGTTCTTGCGGGGGAATCAGGAAGTCAGAATTTCTATTCCGTACTTCTTCATCTTATATCCTATCTGTCTTGCTGTAAGGCCCAACATCCTTGCTGCCTTTGCCTGAACCCACGCACTTTTCTCAAGTGCATCGAGAATGCTCGATTTCTCAATATCTTCTATCCCTGCTTTTAATGATTCCTTATGTAAAACCTCCTGGGGTGATGACAATTTCAGATTTACCGGAAGGTCCTGGGGTTTGATGGTGTTTCTGCCTGACATAACGACAAGCCTTTCGATTGTATTTTCCAGTTCCCTTACATTACCGGGCCAGTTATAATCAATCAGAACCCTGAGTGTTTCGGGTGATAGTGATACATCTTTAATGTTTTCAGAGTTAAAACGTTTCAGAAAAAATTCCACCAGAAGTGGTATATCTTCTCTTCTTTCTCTCAAAGCAGGCATAAAAATCGGGACGACATTAAGCCTGTAGAATAAATCCTCTCTGAATTTACCTTTTGAAACAAGTTCTTCAAGGTTTCTGCTTGTTGCCGCAATAAGTCTGACGTCAACTTTTATTGTCTTCTCTCCACCAACACGCTCAAATTCCCTCTCCTGTAGCACACGCAATATTTTAGGCTGAAGATTAATCGGCAAATCTCCCAATTCATCAAGAAGTATCGTCCCTCCGTTTGCAAGTTCGAATTTTCCCTTTCTTGTGGATATCGCACCTGTAAAGGCGCCTTTTTCATGTCCGAAAAGTTCGGACTCAAGAAGTCCCTCAGGTATTGATGCACAGTTGAATTTAATAAAGGGTCCTTTTGACCTGTAACTCATATAGTGTACAGCTTTAGCCACAAGTTCTTTGCCCGTGCCGCTTTCACCATATAAGATGACCGTAGCCTTTGAATCTGCTACCAGACGTACAGCCTCAAATACTTCCTGCATCCTATCTGAATAGCCAATAATATTGGGAAGACTGTATTTCCCCTTCAATTCACGCTTCAGATTTTCCCTCTCCTGTTCGGATTCCTTGTAATGCTCCCAGAGAATCACATACTGGGCGATTATGGATGCTAATATTTCTAAAACTCTGATGTCTTCATTAATTGTCACGGCTTTATCTTTGAAAATTTTATCTACGCTCAAGACCCCGATGAAATCACTTTTAAATTTTATCGGGACACAGAGGAAAGAAATCCCATCCTTGCCGAGTCTTGATCCGGTCTTGTTAAGAAATAAAGGCTCATTGCCTACATTTGGTATGACCATTGGAGAACCTTTTTCCATAACCCTCCCAACAATACCTTCTCCGATTCTATATTTACCCCTTTCTATCTGTTCTTTTGTAAGTCCATGAGCGGCAACGATTTTTAACTCTTTAGTATTATGATTCAGGAGAAAAACAGAGCCCCTTTCCATTTCAAGAAAGTCTCCGAGAACGCGCATTGTGCGTGAAAGGTTTTTCTCAAGCTCGAACGAGGAATTGATGACCCTGCTCACTTCAAGGAGCGCTGAAAGAATTCTATTTTCTCTGGCTAATGACTGAGTCATTTAAGTTTTATCTCATTTTAAAAAGGTATCAGAAGGATTCGAGGATCCAAGGGGTCGAGGATTCAAGGGTTTAAGAAATTGAGAAACTTGAATCCTGTTTCTTGTTAAGAATTTTATAAGCACTGCCACATTCAATGTATATGTTGTCATTGTCCGGCTTGACCGGACAATCCAGTTTTTTCTGGATTCCCCGATCAAGTCGGGGAATGACGCTAAATACAACCTCTTATATGGTTTTCGTGAGCAGTTCACTTGAATCCTCGAACCCTCGAATCCTTGGCCCCTTTGTTTATATATTCTCCACCATCTCCCAGACACCGCAGGGGCAGATGCCTGCGCAAAAGCCGCAACCAATACATTTGTCGTCATCGACTACATACTCGTAAGAGCCGTTTTCATGTTCAATCCTTTTGATTGCACCCCAGTAACAGGTTATCTCGCACATATGACAGTCGCGGCATGTGCCACAGGACATGCACTTCTCTGCCTCACTCTTACTGAGTTCAGACTCAAGAGTCCAGACCTCCACCCCCTCCCTTGCCCTCCCCCCTCGAGGGGTGGGTGGGTGGGTCTGTATTCTGTGTTCTGCTTCATAGTAGACCGTCCTAACCCTTTCATAAGGTATCACCTGCTTCTTCTCATATTTATAAACCCTTCCTGAGAGCTGATAGTGGACGTATTCTGCAGCAATCCTTCCCTGACCGACAGCATGTGTCACCAGACCCGGTACTGTAGCATCACCTATGGCAAAGACCTTAACATCAGATGTCTGTCCGATCTCATTTGCTGTTATCCATCCTCTCTCTGTATGTATGCTCGGCGGAAGAAAGTCGAGTATCGGGATATCACCCACTGAAATAATGACAAGATCCGCATCAAGTAATGTGCCGTCCTTGAAGTACAGTTTCTTTTCATTGTTATCGTATCTTTCCGTAAACTTGGGCCAGATTATTTGTGTGCCTTTTGATACGGCTGTTTCCATCTCCTTACCGAAAGCTGCCGGTTTCTGTATATCAACAGCTATAACAGACTCGGCACCACAGTTATATGCCTGGGAAGCAACATCCATACCCACATTTCCTGCACCAATGATAACAATCTTTCTGCCTTTAAGGTCTGGCAGATTACCTGTATTTGCGTTTTTGAGGAAGTCATAAGCAGTAACAGCATGTTCAGAACCAGAGAAAGGAATAACCCTTGGCTTATGAGCTCCGCATGCAACAATGACTATTTCATGATTTTTATAAATCTCTTCAAATCTTTTCTGGTCTACTTTTTCATTGAGATAAATATTAACGCCCATCTCTCTAAACCTTGAAAGTTCTTTTTGAAGTATTTCCTGTGGCAGACGCTCTCTGGGTATACAGAGTTCAAGTTTTCCGCCAAGCTTATCAGTGGCTTCGTAAAGACCTATATTATGACCTTTCAGGGCAAGCTGCCATGAGGCGCTTAACCCTGCCGGTCCTCCTCCGATAACAGCTATTGTATGCCCTGTAGGATCATCTCTCTTCGGAGCCGGAATATTTAATGCCAGACTTCCCAGTTTGTTAATGCTCAATGGATTGTCGAATTTTCCCCTTGTGCAACTCTGCATGCATAAATTTGGACATATCTGTCCGCATACTGTTGCGGGTAAAGGACTGTATTGCAGAACTAATTCAATAGCTTCATAAAGTTTGCCCTGTCTTATGAGTGATGCCCTTTTATGAGACGGTATATGTGTCGGGCAGTTATATTCACAGGGTGGTGAATATTTCTCGTTGGCCCATACAGGCTTATTACGCCTGTCTTTTCCTGTTGTTATATAAGGTAACAATGTGAATTCGTGATTCAGATATGGTGCAAATATGCCGCCTTCACCGACCTCCTTCTCCCTGAAATTTTTTCTGAAGTCAGAGGTTGATATCTTGAACCATCTTCTTGACCTTTTTTCCTGCGGTGTATAGGCAATGAATTTTTTCCATTCATCAGGTGAACGGGTAAGTTCCTCATAGTATGACATCCGGTCAATAGCCTCAAGATATGGTTTTATATTTGTCTTAAGCCATTCCCAGTCTTGTTGCGTAAGATCGAGGAGTTTAACGTCTCTTTCGCTATATTCTTTAATCGGGCCCCTGAAGTAGATTGTTCCTCCAACCATCCCAACACATGGGCGATATCCGAGTATGTTTTGTGAATTCCTCGGGTTAACACCGCACACAACCGCTATGCCACCTGCTTTAAATTCTGCGAAGGAGTCTCCGACATTTCTGAAATACCACGACTGTGGGGGATCAAAACGCGGGTTGTGTTTTGTCATTGTATCACATCTTGCACCACCGCTTCCCTGAACATAAAGAATTCCCTGCGCCGCAGCATTAAAGGCGCCGTTGGTAACATCTCCCAAAACGGTTATTCTGGCGCCACAGTTAATCCAGCCAGCATCATCAGAAGCACTTCCCTTTACAAGAATCTCTGTGCCGAACATCCCCATGCTTCCGAGCCTCTGGCCAACAGGCCCTTCAACTGTTATCTTTATAATCTTTCCCCTCGGCCAGATTCTGCCACCGATACCATGTTGTCCGTCTGCTATTATATGCAATTCTCCTGCACCGTCTCTTACCGCCTGCTGTATCTGTTCCTCAAGTATACGGGATGAAACCCGGGTCCTATTTAACGTGCCGCGTATGATGACACCCCCACCCTTGCCCTCCCCCCTCGAGGGGGAGGGGTGGGTGAGGGGGCTGACTTCTGATTTCTGACTTCTGCCTTCTGTTTTTTTAACACGCATAACTAATATCCAACCTCTCTGCCATTGCCTTATCATCTATACTTAATCCATCAGACATTCCTATCGGCAATTCGGTACTCCTGCCCATTGGTGCAAAAATCTTCCTCATCTCCACATTAGCAGCCTTGAAGACTTCAACAAGACGTTCAGCCACTTTGTCTGAATCGAGTCTTCTGTATAATTTCGGATCCTGTGTAGTTATACCCCTTGGACATTTACCGGTATTACACAGGTTGCAGCGATTGTATTCATCGCCGAAGCAATTTGCTGTTGCCTGCATGATATATTTACCAACAGAGACAGCAGAGGCCCCGAGCATTATGAGAGCAGCTGCATTAGCAGCCAGATTACCTTTCTTAGCAACACCACCTGCTGCAATAAGAGGCAGTTCATTCTGCTTTCCCTGTCTAACAAGGTCGAGATAGCATTCCCTCAGGTTTGATGCTATGGGGTGACCCATTTTATCCATAGACACGTTATATGCAGCACCTGTGCCTCCGTCTTCTCCGTCGATGGAAAGCGCTGCAGCATATGGGTTTCTGGCAAGATTATTAAGGACTGCCCTTGCTGTTTTTGTACCGGAAATTTTCGGATAGACCGGGACTCTGAAGCCCCACGCCATGGACATGGATTGGATCATCTTTGCTACAGCCTCTTCGATAGAATATTTTGTCTGGTGTGTAGGGGGTGACGCAAGGTCAACAAATTGAGGCACACCACGGATACCGGCAATCAGTTTAAGAACCTTTTGTGCCATCAATAATCCACCGTCACCCGGCTTTGCCCCCTGCCCGTATTTTATTTCAATACCTGCAGGGTCTTCAACCATGTCAGGTATAGCGTGTATAATTTCATCCCATCCAAAATATCCTGATGCAATCTGGACTATAAAGTATTTGAGATACTTTGATTTTAAAAGGCGAGGAGGTACACCACCTTCACCTGTGCACATGACCACCGGAAGACCTTCGACCTCATTGAGATATGCGACACCCATTGCGAGCCCCTCCCACATGGAGGGTGAAAGTGCACCAAGTGACATGCTTCCAATTATGATAGGAAATATCTCCCTGACAGGTGGAATAAATTTACTACTTTCTTTATCAACCATGAGTTTGCCGTTAACTCTTTTCAAAGGAAGTTCTTCTGGTGGAAGGATTCGGCCAAGCAGCGTCCTCACGCGGAACTCATGTCTTCCCGCATCAAGAGCAGGATCCGTAAGCATTGAAATCCTTGTAAATTTAAGCCTGTCGAGGGTTGATATTGACGGGTCGTTCCTCCTGCCACCCCTTTTGTATCCTTCACCACCCCTGTTTTTAAAATAAAGAAATTTGTTATGGGGGTTGTATTCAGGCTCTATAGCGTCATTAGGGCAAACTAATGTACAGGTTCCACATCCGGTGCAATACCTGTCCAGGTCCGCTACCTGTTCAATGACGTGTACGATTTTTCTTACCGCAGAAGGTGTGGGAATGAACCCCTCAGATTGGACAATCCTATGAACCTTAACAGCAGGCTCGATCGCCTTTACAGGACAGACTGCAGTACATCTGCCACAACTCGTGCATCTATCCCCTCTCCAGCGGATTATATACGGTAACTCTTTTAATGAGAGTTGATGGTTATAATCTAATTTTGTAGCTGATTCCATACCTCCACCTCCTCTGCCTGAGGTTGTACGATCACCATATCGTATTTCATCGGAAATATGTCCTTTGACCTGTCCCTCTCAGATATTGCTCTGTCAAGTCCACATTCCTCAGACATTAATGCAAATTTACCCTTTATCCCTCCAACAACACCGGGCCTCAATTTCTTGGAGTCATGAACCATGAAACATCTTCCATCAGGAGTAAATCCGATAACAACATTGGGCCCGTCTATGCAGAGGGGCCTCAGGGACTGCCTGAGAAATCTCAGTGCTTCCCTGTCTCCCCTGAATTTGATTTCTGATTCTTTAAGTGGTGTGATTACATCCTTATAATAAGTCAGCGGTAACCCCAGTTGACGTGCTGTGTAGTGAAGGATATGAGTAAATACCTCGCTGTCACTGTTATAACCGATATAACCAGGGAACTTTCTGCTCATTAAAAATTCCCTTATAGGAACAAATGCTGTGTTCTCACCATTTGTCATGGAACAATATCCCTGTATAAAAAAAGGATGGCATGTGTAAAGATAGATTGTATAGTTTGTGTTCTGCCTGCCCTGTGCAAAAATGATTTTCGCCTTAAGGTTGGCTTTATCAAGGTTAAAAAATTCGGCAAGTTGAAGCGGGTCACCAACTTCTTTCAGCGTGATTACATCAGGATAGAATGAAAAAACAAAAATTGATTCGTCAGGTTCGCCGATCTTTCTGAGTGCAAGGCGCATATTCATCAGGAGATCTTCTTTTTCTTTGATTGTTTTGTTTTTATATGATTTTGGATAATCATATACCCTTGCAAAATAATGATCTCGGGGCGTTATGCCTTTTAATAGTTTTATTTTTGGTGCCCAGACATGTTTCAATTTAAAACCCGCTTTATCCATAAATGCATCGAGTGTTCTGGCCCCCTCTTTAGAGCATATACCCGAAAGAATAGGGTATCCTTTAAGATCTTCAAATTCGCCACCGAGGTCTTTAAGTGTCAGGCCAAGACCTGACCCGTCGTGACCTTCTTTCATTGTCTCAAGGGCAAGGATATTTTCCAGAGGTGAAAAGTATTTTCTTGATGTTATTGCGGCCAGTCTGCACATTCCTATGTATTTATCCTTTTGTAGGTAATCGGTTACCGTATGCTTATTTTAAAATTATCCTTACATTTTTGTCAATACAAAAACAATTTTGTACGTAAACAATTGGCAGATACAGCATCCCTGAACTTGATTCAGGGCAGCATGACAAAATTATCGCTATCCACTTCATCTTTAAAATGCTAAAATATAAGCATGGTCTTGTTGACAGTATCGGCTAATTGTGATACTTTGAATAATACTCAAAATGTCAGATAAAGCGGCTATCATAAAAGAAGCTCAGAAATTTCTCGCCCGCGGGCAGATTGATAAGGCTATCGCCGAGTGGGAAAAATTAGTTAAGGAACATCCTGACGCTAATACCCTTAACACAATCGGAGACCTTTATATCAAAAAGGGAGACAGGGATAACGCTATCGATTTATTCCATAAATCAGCACATATCTTCAGACAGGAAGGTTTTTCTGTCAAGGCATTAGCACTGTATAAAAAAATCCTGAATATAAAATCTTCAGATACCGTCTCACTACTCTCTCTCGGTGAACTCAACGAAGGGAAAGGACTTATCAAAGATGCAATAAAATTTTATCTTGCGGCTGCTGACAGTCTTTCCAAAGAAGGCAAAAAAGAAAAAATATTTGAAATTTACAATAAAATAGTTGACCTGTCCCCGGGTAATCTTCCTTTAAGAAATAAGGTTGCAGAAGTATATATCAAAGAAGGTCTGAGGTCAGAAGCTGCAAATGAATACCTCCATATTGCTAATCTCTATGTCGACAAACAGGAAATAGAAAAGTCCATAGAATACTTCAGGAAGGTACTTGATATCCAGCCTGTAAAAAAAGAGGCTATTATGGGAATCATCAACTTATATGAGATAACAGGTAATCTTGAACAGGCGACCGAACAGGTTGAAGATGCTGTTAATTTATTCCCCGAGGATTTAGATATACTGATAAGATGTGCGGAGATTAATATAATCGCTGAAAGGTTCGATGAGGCAAGGGAATATCTCAGGAGAGCTACAGAGATAGAGCCGGCCAACCTCAAGTCAAGAAGGCTTCTTGGCGATATATACATAAAAGAGGGTGATAGAGAGAAGGCATGGACAGAATATTTACCTGTCCTTGATGAAATTTTACTCGATGAGAAGTATGATGATGCTATCGAACTTCTCGAGTCTTTTAAGGATGTAGACCCTATCGAAACAGGGAAAAGGCTCGTTTCACTTTATATGCAACTCGGTGAACATCCCCAGATAATTCGTGAGCTAACTGTTCTCGGAGATATCTATTTTGAAAGGGGTAAACAGAGGGAAGCACTTAACTGCTATAAAGAAGCATTTAAGATGTCACCTGATGATGAATCGTTAAGTTCTAAAGTGGTCGAGCTCGAGAGAGAAGTCGGTCTGGAATCTATATCGATAGATGCTGAAAAGACAATTGATGAAGTCATCGCTGATGCAGACATATATATAAAGTATGGACTTTATGAGAATGCAAAGAATCTCCTGGATGCTTTAAAACTGAAAGACCCTGAGAACATAGACCTCCATCAGAGACTTAAGTCCTTATACATTAAGACAGGCGAAAAAGAACAGGCAGTTTCGGAGTGTCTGATTCTGGATGAACTCTATAAAAAAACTGGAGATATCGAGAAAAGTGATCAAATGATCAAAGAAGTATATGAGATATTTCCCGAAGACCCCAGGCTGATCGACAGAGAAATACCCGCTGTTCATGAAGAAGAAATTCCTGTTGCCCCCCCCCAAGGGCCGTCTATAGAGGATTACAGTGAAGAAATTGCAGAAGCAGATTTTTATTCAAGGCAGGGGCTGATCGATGAGGCACGGGAGATTTTAGAAAGGCTGCAAAACATTTTTCCTGAAAATGAGGAAATAAGACAAAAACTTGCTTCACTCGGCCAGATGATAGAGGCTGAAGAAAAAACCGAAGAGATTAAAGAAGAAAAAGAGGAGCCCTTTATTACACAGGAAGAGTTTGTGGAGGCAGAAGAGATTGCGGAACCCGCGCTCGACAGCGATGTTCTGGATATATTCAATGAATTCAAAAAAGGACTCGAAAAAGAGCTCGAAGAAGAGGATTACGAAACACATTACAATCTCGGGATAGCCTACAAGGAAATGGGCTTGATTGACGACGCTATACGAGAATTCCAGTCATCCATAAAAGACCCCAAAAAATTCGTTTCGTCCTCTAATATGCTTGGTGTATGTTATACAGAAAAGGGCATCTATTCCCTTGCTATCGATGTTTTAAAAACTGCTGTTACAAAGATGGAAGACAGAGGGGAATCTTACCTGGCAATGAAATACGACCTTGCTGAGGCCTATGAAAAAAATGGCAATATTAAAGAGGCACTCGATTATTACACAGAAGTTTATGGATGGAATTCCAAATTCAGAGCCGTTTCTGATAAGATAAACCAGCTCAGGGCAATGGTCGGTGAAAGTGCTGAACAAAAAAAGCCCAAGGACAGGAAGGACAGAGTATCCTACATATAAATGGATTATTTAGAATATTATGGCCTCAAGGAACACCCGTTCTCTAATGTTGTTAACAGTCGATTTTATTATAGCAGCCGCCAGCATTCAGACTCACTTGTAAAACTAAAATATGCAGTGGACACAAGAAAAGGACTCGCTGTTGTAATTGGTGGAATAGGAACCGGCAAGACAACCCTTGCAAGAAGGTTTCTTGAAGAACTCGATGAGAATGAATACGAAGCAGCCCTTCTCGTTGTAGTCCATTCAAGTGTAAGTTCGGAATGGCTCTTCAGAAAATTCGCAATACAACTCGGTGTCAGAGAATTAAAAGAGGACAAAGTAGAACTTCTGTCCCAGATTTACAGACGGCTTGCTGAAATAAATGAAGATGGCAAAAAAGCAATAGTAATGATAGATGAAGTGCAGATGCTGAATTCAAAGGAGATTATGGAGGAATTCAGGGGACTTTTAAATATGGAGTCGACTGATGGTAAACTGCTTAATTTCGTTTTTTACGGGCTGCCAGAGCTTGAAGACGTTCTTTCACTTGATGAACCACTAAAGCAGAGGGTAGCCGTCAAAATAAGGTTAAAGGAATTCTCCGAAGAAGACACGAGAGATTACATCAAGCACAGACTTAAGGTTGCAGGTTCCGGTAAGGAAATATTTTCACCGGAGGCAATAGAGTTCATCTATCAATATACAGATGGGGTTCCGAGGCTTATTAATACCGTTTGTGATAATGCACTTCTTGAAGGTTACCTTTCAAGATCAAATACGATAGATGGCTCGACAATAAAGACTGTTGCGGTAGACCTTGGATTAAACACCAGGGATAAATGATATATCTTTAATTTTTAAAGTTACAGAAGACCTCGCGTGCTCGATCCTTATTCTCGAAGGATACCATATTTCATTCTCCTGCCTTGGGTCATTATAATAAATATCGAGTTTCCTTCCATCCTGCAGAAAAATTATCTGCTTCACCGGGGATATCGTTTTTCTGTTTACCCATAACTTTCTTGATAAATTTTGAATAATATAGCTGTCCTCCTGCTCCTCTACTTCGAAATCATTCAGATCCCACCAGAAAAAACAATCCCTCAGGCCATATGCGAATATTGCAGCTTTGTTCCTGTCGATTGCAGGAGTATTCTTTACGATTCCGTTTTCCGATATAAGTTCGAAAGCAAGAAAACCGAAAGAATATATGCGAAGATTAAGATCGCCATTTCTTGATACATTCAGAATCCCGTCTCCTTTTAACTCTGTATCGTCTCTTTCAAAAGTTATCGAAAATCTGGATTCTATCGCTGAGATATTATTTTTTGAATAAATCACATCTCTCACATCAATATCTTCGTAAACCGGCATTTCAACTTTCCGGGGTGCACAGGACAATAAAAAAAAGACAATACTAAGAAAAAACAGCCTCAAGACAGTCTTCAACATTTTGTACTCCTGTTATTTCAAGTCCGAAGTCATTCTTTATATTTTCAGAGTTGCCGGCTGACATAACAGCTTTTTTAAAACCTATTTTTGATGCCTCTTTTATCCTTGCCTCTGCCTGGGTGACTGCCCTTATCTCACCGGAAAGGCCAACTTCACCGAATACAAAGATTTTCGGATCTACCGGCGTATCCTTTAAAGAAGATGATATTGCAATGATGATACCAAGGTCAACAGCTGGTTCTATTATCCTCAGTCCTCCGACTACATTCACAAAAATATCCATTCCCCCGAGATGAAGGCCTACCCTTTTTTCAAGCACTGCCACGAGAAGGTTTACCCTGTTAAAGTCAACACCAATCGATGTCCTTCGGGGCATACCAAAATTTGTCTGTGATACGAGCGATTGAATCTCCACCATTAATGGCCTTGTTCCCTCAAGGCTCGCTACCACAACAGACCCGGAAACATTAAGAGGCCTTTCAAGAAGGAACAATTCTGACGGATTATCAACTTCCAGCAGTCCCGAGTCAGACATCTCGAATATCCCTATCTCATTAGCTGAACCAAATCGGTTTTTTACAGTCCTCAGTATACGGTAGGAATGCCCTCCGTTTCCTTCGAAATAAAGGACCGTATCAACTATATGTTCAAGGACACGTGGCCCGGCTATAGCACCTTCCTTTGTGACATGTCCCACGAGAAATACAGGGATATCCGACTTTTTAGCAAAAAACATCAATTTTGCAGCAGCCTCTCTTACCTGGCTTACAGAACCGGGTGCAGAAACAAGCCCTTCGGTATATACAGTCTGAACAGAATCTATGACCATTACTTTAGGGATAATTTTTGATGCTGTATTAATAATACCTTCAACAGAAGTTTCTGAAAGTAATATTATCTCCTCAGAATTCACTGATAATCTATCAGCCCTGATTTTAATCTGTTCAGAAGACTCTTCGCCCGACACATAAAGCACTTTGCCATATTTTTTACAGAGACCCGCCATCGCCTGTAAGAGTAAAGTAGATTTCCCTATGCCGGGGTCTCCACCTATCAGTACCACAGAACCGTGGACAACACCACCGCCCAGAACCCTGTCAAGCTCTTTCATCTCTGTGGACATCCTTTGCTCGCTTTGTCTTTTAACTTCGCTTAAAGGCTGCGGTTCTGATTTACTTTTACAGGAGATGAGCGATGATTGGCGTCCAACGATCTCTCTTTTTTCTTCTACAAGACTGTTCCATGCTCCGCAATCAGGACATCTTCCAAGCCACTTCGGACTTATATATCCGCATGCCTGACACTGAAAGATGGTTTTAACCTTTGGCATATTCTTATAAATTCAGCAGGCTCATCCCCCTGCCGGGATGATAGGCCTTTTTAATCGCATTGTTAACAAATTCTTTCGACCTTCTGACACATTCGAGGGGTGCATGGCCAAGGGCAAGAAGTGCTGTGACAGAGGCGGAAAATGCACATCCGGTGCCATGATATTCACCTTTTATCTTTTCACTTTCGAGCAGATGAAATTCACCATCATAATAGAGATCTATTGCTATTTCATCAAGATGTCCTCCGGTAATAACAACAATCTCCGGCCCCATCTTCTTTAACGCTCTGGCAGCTTGTTCCATGCCGTCTACGTTCTCAACAACAACCCCGGTCAGAACGGATGATTCGTATATATTTGGAGTTATTACCCGCGAGAAAGGGAAGAGGAGGTTTTTGATTAAATCGAATGTTCCGTTATCAAGAAGACTTATGCCTGATGAAGAAACGCTTACAGGGTCGATTACAAGATTACTTAGTGAATATATCTTTATATTTTCGGAAACAGTTTCAACAGCCCATTTGCTATAAAGCATCCCTATTTTGAATGCATCGGGTTTTATATCAGAAAGAAGTACTGTAAGCTGCTTTTCGATATTCTCCTTATCAACTGGAGTGATAGAATAAACACTTTCTGTATTCTGTGCGGTAAGCGCAGAAACCACAGAAAGTCCGTGTATATTGTAAGCCCTGAAAACCTTTAAATCTGCCTGCAGTCCTGCCCCCCCTGTGGGGTCAGAACCTGCTATAGTTAGCGCTGTTTTCATAAAAATAATTTAGTAATCTCCCCTTGCCCCTCTTTATAAAAGAGGGGTATTCATAAATTCCCCCTTTTTTAAAGGGGGATGTAGGGGGATTACTGATTAATTGTTATTTCCTTTTCTTTAACGCTCTCTCAACTGTCTTAATAGCGCAAAACTCTCCGCACATACTGCAAACATTCTGTTCGGCTGGAGGAACCTCTGAACGCCACTTCCTTATTTTTTCAGGATCAAAGCTTAATTCAATCTGACCATTCCAATCAAGTTTTTTTCTGCACCTTGCCATCTCTCTATCAAGCTCAATTGCACCGATGACCCCCTTGGCGATATCCGCAGCATGAGCTGCAATTTTTGAAGCAATAACCCCTTCTTTTACATCCTCAATATTCGGAAGCCTTATATGCTCTGCAGGGGTAACATAACAGAGAAAATCAGCACCTGCAGCACCAGCAATAGCACCTCCTATAGCTGCCGCTATATGGTCATATCCCATGGCAATATCAGTTACAAGAGGACCAAGCACATAGAAAGGGGCACCTTTACATATTTCTTTTTGGATTTTAATGTTCAATTCTATCTGATTCAAAGGCACATGTCCCGGACCTTCAATAATTGTCTGAACACCTTCATCAAGTGCCCTGTCTCTCAATTCCCCGATGGTCAATAGTTCCTCAATCTGGCTCCTGTCTGTTGAGTCTTCAAGACAGCCAGGACGCAGTCCGTCACCGAGACTCAAGGTCAAATCATACCTTTCTGCGATCTCAAGGAGTCTGTCATAATATTCATAAAGTGGATTCTCCCTGTCGTTGTATATCATCCATTCGAGAATAAATGAACCACCACGACTGACTATATCAAGGATCCTTCCTTCATCCCTGAGCCGCTCGATAGCTCTACGTGTAACACCACAGTGGACTGTAACAAAATCAATACCTTCTTCAGCATGACTCTTTATTATATTGAAAATATCATCAGGCGTCATCTTCGAGATTGTGCCATGAGTTTCAGCAGCCATAATTGCCGCCTCGTATATAGGCACTGTACCAACCGGGATAGTAGATTTTCTTAAGAGAAGACTTCTTATTTCCTTAATTGATCCTCCTGTTGAAAGATCCATGACAGCATCTGCACCATATTTCACTATAATGTCAAGTTTATCTATTTCTTCGTCGAGAGAAGCCCTGTCTTTCGATGTTCCTATGTTCGCATTTACTTTTGTTCTAAGCCCATTGCCGATGCCGATCGGCTTTATTTTATGAATTTGATTTCTGGCAATAACAGTTACACCTCTTGCGATGTCAGAAGCAAGTCTTTCAGGCTTTATTCCCTCAGAAATCGCAACTTCCTTTACTTCATCTGTTATAATCCCCTTTTTTGTAACTTCTATTCTTGTCATCTTAATAACCTCATAAATTCCTTTGCGGTCTCTTTAATATTTCTTGCTGTAAGAACTGCAGATATTAAAGCAACACCATCTCATAAAAAACAAAAAAACCGTATCCCTGAAGGATACGGTCTGTTCCTTCCCATTCCCTACGCCGGCATTATCCGTATCAGGTTCGCGGGGTCGTACGACAAAATTACGATACAGTATCGCACCTCTCAGGCCTTTCAGCCTCCCCCAGGGCTTACATTAAGTATAGATTACGGTTGAAATCAAAGTCAACTTAGCAACCTTTTATAAAACATTTATTTTATGTGCAAGGCAACCGGCTCCGAAGCCGTTGTCAATGTTCATTACCGCAATCCCTGGCACGCATGAGTTGAGCATGGCAAATAGTGCTGTCAGACCGCCTAAACTGGTCCCGTATCCGACAGATGTCGGGACACCGATTATTGGTTTATCAACGAGTCCACCAACAACTGATGGAAGGGCACCTTCCATGCCTGCCACAACTACGATTACTTTTGCCGAAATAAGCGATTTCTTTGTATCCATGAGCCTGTGGATCCCGGCTACACCAACATCATAAACAGTTTCCACCCGGCTACCAAGAAATGATGCTGTAACAGAAGCCTCTTCAGCAACAGGGATATCAGAAGTCCCCGCAGAAAGTATTAATACATAACCGGTTTTCTTCTTTTCTTTATTTACTGATATAGTTCCGGACATGGGATAGAATTTTGCATCTTTGATATTTAATCTGTTATATATTTTTTTAGATGCCCTCGTGATTAATAATTTTTTGTTTTTTACATAAATAGAACCTGCCACCCTCAGTACATCTTCTATTTTTTTACCTTCAGCAAAGATAACCTCAGGGATACCCTGTCGTAAATACCTGTGATGATCAATTTTAGCAAAGTGGAGGTCTTCATAAGGAAGGTGTTTTAAATCATTAAAAGCAGCCTGGATACTCAATTTCCCTGCCTTTACTGATTCAAGTATTTTTTTGATTTTTGAGCTGTCCATTTTAAATCCTAAAATCTAATATCTAAATACTAAACAAATTTTAAATTCAAAATTTCTAAATTCAAGACAGTTTTGAACTCGATATTCTCTCTGTAGTCTTGCTACATGGTTACCTTATTCTTGTCATTCTGGCTTGTCCAGAATCTTTCTTAAGAAGGATTCCCGGCAAGCGGGAATGACAGAAAATGTGGCTTTATTTATGACCGCCTTAGTAACTAAATAAATCCCCCTTAATCCCCCTTCACTAAAGGGGGACTGAGGGGGATTAGGGCTATTCATAAAATTCTGCTTTTAATGAACGTTCCAGAAGTTCTTTTACAGCCTGAACAGGCTCTTTTTCCTCATAGATGACCTTATAAACCTGTTCCACAATAGGCATTTCAATATTAAATTTTTTCGAAAGTTCATATGCTGACTCTGCGGTTGATACACCTTCTGCAACGCTTTTAGTCTGATCTAAGATATCTCTGAGGCTCATCCCCTGTCCTAGTTTCATTCCTACCATATAATTTCTTGAGAGATCGCTTGTGCATGTAAGTACAAGGTCACCAATACCGCTGAGTCCCGAAAATGTTTTACCTTTAGCTCCCATGGCAACTCCAAGCCTTGTCATTTCAACAAGGCCTCTTGTTATAAGCGAGGCTCTTGCATTATTGCCAAGACCTAAACTATCGGAAATACCTGCTGCTATTGCCATCACATTTTTCAAAGCCCCGCCTATTTCCAGACCAATTATGTCGTCATGTGTATAAACCCTTAAATTATTGATGTTAAAAAGTTCTTGAAGTATATAACCTGTATTTTTATCCTCGGCTGCAAGTGTTACTGCAGTGGGTAATTTCTTTATGACTTCTTTTGCAAAACTCGGCCCCGAAAGTGCAGCAATGTTATGGGATAAGAGTTCCTTTAAGACATAAGAAACTGTTAAAAGAGTCCCTCTCTCTATGCCTTTTGATACACTGATTATTGTAGCCTCATCCAATAAGTAATGAGCGGTGTCTTTAAATACATTTCTTACATACTGGGCGGGAACAGCATTGACGACATAACGGGCCTTTTTCAAGGCATCTTCGATGTTGTGTAATACTTTGATATCATCGGGGATTGTAATCTCGGGCAGATAGGTGCTGTTTACCCTTTTTTTATCTATTTCTTCGGCAAGTTCTTTTTCATGAACCCATAAAGTTACATCGTAACCTTTCTCTGAAAGAAGACACGCAAGTGTCGTTCCCCAGCTACCAGCACCTATAACAGATACATAGCTCATTTTTCAAATTTTTATCTTAGTCCACAATTTGCATACAATTATGCTATTAATCCTCAAAGATCTTTTATTCTGTCATTGCCCGACCCCGATCGGGCAATCCATGGTTCGACAAGCTCACCATGACAATGTCACCCTGAGCCTGTCGAAGGGTGGATTCCCCGGTCAAGCCGTGGAATGACTTCTTTTTTATATGTCATGCCCCGACTCGATCGGGGCATCCAGAAAAATTCCGACTTGTTCGGAATCGTAAAGAAGGATTTCGGACAATCCGAAATGACAGTATAATAGCTTTAACTAACATTAAAGTTAAATAACTATGCAGTCATTTTCCCTTCTGCATCTTCTCAATCTTTGCCCAGGTATCTTTTAATGTTACTGTACGATTGAAAACAAGCTTCCCGTTAATAGTATCCGGATCTACACAAAAATAGCCAAGCCTTTCGAACTGGTAGAAATCTCCTGGTTCTGTATTTCTCAAAGTTGGTTCAATATAACAGGATTTTAATGTTATCAGAGAGTTTGGATTAATATAAACTTTAAAATCCTGTCCCTCTTCAAGATCACCGGGATTTTCTTTTGTAAATAGATGTTCATAAAGCCTTATTTCAGCTTCGAGTGCATGCGCAGCAGATATCCAGTGAAGCGTTGCCTTGACCTTGCGTTTGTCCGGAGCATCCCCTCCTTTTGTTGCAGCATCATAAGTGCAATGTAATTCGATAACTTCTCCGGTTTTTTCATCCTTGATAAAATCAACACACTTGATAAAATAGGCATATCTTAATCTTATCTCTCGACCGGGTGCAAGACGGTAGAATTTTTTTGGAGGTTCCTCCCTGAAATCGTCTTTTTCAATATAAATTACGCGTGAGAAAGGCACCTTTCGTGTTCCCATCCCCGGGTCTTCAGGATTATTTATTGCCTCCATCTCCTCCAAAAGGTCATCCGGATAATTGACGATTACTACTTTAAGAGGACGCAAAACAGCCATTACACGCGGCGATCTCTTATTCAGGTCTTCACGTAGACAGTGTTCGAGAAGTGCTATGTCAACAAGACTTTCCCTTTTAGCAACCCCTATACGCTCACAGAAGTCCCTGATTGATTCAGTGGTATATCCGCGTCTGCGTAGGCCAGATAGCGTGGGCATCCGGGGATCATCCCAGCCCCTGACATATCCACGTTCAACTAATTCTATAAGCTTTCGTTTACTCAGTAATGTATAACTCAGATTAAGTCGCGCAAATTCAATCTGCTGAGGATGGTAAATTCCTAACTGATCAAGGAACCAGTCATACAGAGGACGGTGGTCCTCAAATTCCATTGTGCAGATTGAATGGGTAATTCGTTCAATGGAGTCCGAGATACAATGGGCAAAATCGTACATCGGGTAGATACACCATTTGTCACCGGTTCTGTGATGCGTGGCTTTAAGTATGCGGTAGATGACCGGATCCCGCATATTAAGATTCCCGGCTTTCATATCAATCTTTGCCCTCAGGGTACGGAACCCCTCTTCAAACTCACCGGCCCTCATTCTCTCGAAGAGGTCAAGATTTTCCCCGACTGAACGCTTGCGGTATGGACTTTCTTTGCCGGGTTCCGTTAAAGTTCCCCTGTAATCTCTGATTTCCTGAGGGCTCAAATCGCAGACATAAGCATTGCCAAACTTGATTAACTGTACGGCATATTGATATAGCTGGTCGAAATAATCGGAGGCATAAAACAGCCTGTCACCCCAGTCAAAACCGAGCCATCGGACGTCGTTCTTAATTGACTCAACATATTCAACTTCTTCCTTAGTTGGATTTGTGTCATCAAATCTCAAGTTGCAAAGACCGCCGAATTCAGATGCAAGACCGAAATTAAGACAGATTGATTTCGCATGACCGATATGCAGATAGCCGTTGGGCTCCGGAGGGAATCGTGTATGAACCCTGCCACCGTATTTACTATTCTTTATATCTTCTTTTATTATCTCTCTGATAAAATTGGTTTGTGGCTTATACTCGTTTTCAGCCATGCTTTAACTCCTTGCTCAAACCTTCGATGTTTCTATCATCCTTATTGCCTTCTCTAATCTCTTCAGAGTCTTTTCCTTGCCGACAACTTCGAGTACATCGAATATACCGGGGCTTTCCGTTCTTCCGGTCACTGCGACACGGACAGGCTGGGCTATGTTGCCAAGCTTAATATTACTTTCTTCAACAAAAGAGATAAAGACCTTTTCTATGTCAGTCGCAATAAAGTCATCAAGTTTTTCGAGTAATTTTTTCAGCTCGATCATGTTTGGAAGGTTCTTTTCATTTAAGAATTTTTCCTTTGCCTTAGGGTCATACTCTATATCATCTGCTATATAATACTTCAATGAATTAGCGAGTTCTACAAGGGTCTTGGACCGCTCCTTTAAGGTACTAATTGCCTTCGAAAGCCATTCCTTATCAATAGTCCGACCTTCAAGCATGATTCCTTCTTTTATGAGGAAAGGCATAACAAGTTCCGCAAGGTCCTCAGGCCTTGAACTTATAATATATTGACTGTTAAGCCAGAGAAGTTTTTCTGGATTAAATACAGCAGAAGATTTCCCGACATTTTCACAAGAGAAATATTGAATCAATTCTTCTCTTGTAAATATCTCCTGATCACCATGAGACCATCCGAGCCTGACAAGATAATTCACCAGCGCATCGGGAAGATACCCCATTTCTTTATAGGCCAGGACCGATGTTGCTCCGTGTCTTTTACTCAGTCTTGTTTTATCAGAGCCCAGGATCATCGGAAGATGCGCGAAAAAGGGAACCTCATAGCCAATGGCGTTATAAATATGTATTTGTTTTGGTGTGTTATTGAGATGGTCGTCACCCCTTATAACATGCGTGATATTCATATCAACGTCATCAACAACAACTGTAAAATTATAAGTAGGCGTTCCATCAGATCTAACAATAATCAGGTCGTCGAGGTTAGCATTATCAAAAATGACTTTACCCTTGATTAAATCATTTACTGTAACCTCGCCTTCCTGTGGCATCCAGAAACGTATAGAAGGGTTTCTGTCGGGTATAGGCTCTTTTAAATCTCTGCAACGTCCGTCATATTTTGGCGTTTTTCCCTGCGATATCGCCTCTTTTCTTCTCTGTTCAAGTTCCTCAGGCGAACAATAGCAGTAATAGGCCTTTCCTTCCTTCATAAGTTTATCAGCATAACTTCTGTAAATATCAAACCGGTCTGTCTGTCTGTAAGGTCCTTCATCCCAGTCCATCTTCAGCCACTCCATTCCTTCAATTATTGAATTTATGTGCTCCGCTGTAGAGCGTGACCTGTCCGTGTCTTCAATCCTTAATAAAAACGTCCCATCGTTATGTCTTGCAAAAAGCCAGTTGAAAAGGGCTGTCCTCGCCCCGCCAATATGAAGGTGGCCTGTCGGACTCGGTGCAAATCTCACCCTTACACTATTAAACAAAATTTACCTCCGTAAAATATACAATACACCTGCATCATCTATGTCAATCTCTAATTTTCTTCATCTCCAATTTCAAAACCCTCTTTATCCCCTCCAAAACCTTAAATCTCTCATCTCCTCTATACCCGACAACCCATACAATATCCTCTCCGGATATAAGAAGGGGAACCCTGTCACGCTCATCTCTCGGGACCTTCCCGTCAACAAAGAAATCCTGTAGCTTTTTTCTCCTTCCAAAACCATACGGATAAAAAAAATCACCATTTTTCCTCGCCCTTACACTAAGGGGGAAAACCATCCTGTCCGCATCCAGTATAGCTGTGGTCTTCCATAGCCCGGATATGCCCTTTTTTATCTCTTTTATCTCCTCACCTTCAATTATTGATGCCTTTATCAGGATTCCTGCTTCTTTCAAAATAGTCTCTCCGGGTACCGTCAATGTATAATTCCCTAATCTAACAGGGGGTTCTGACGTAATAACGAGTGTTGAATATTCCTTGATTACCCTTATCACTTTCGGCAGATAAAGCCTGTCACCGGGGTTACCCTCTTTTATTAGATCGATCATGTCCTCTATATGTATAAAACTTATCCCCCGGAGACCACTTGTCACATCTATTGCCCGTCTCAAAACCCTTCTCATTATTACCCTGTCCATAATCTCAAAAGGCGTAAGGAACAATTCAATACGTCTATCGGTCTTTCTGCTTATAAGCTTCATCAGGGTCTTTGTAACAATTATCTCGAAATATCTTTCTTCATCCCTGAAGATCGATGCGGTCTTTGAAAGAGTTTTGATAATGTCAGGATTGAATTCCTTAAGCACGGGCATCACTGAGTGCCTTATTTTATTACGCAAATAGTCTCTTTTCAGATTTGAAGAATCAATGATAAAATCAATACTGCTGTCATAAAGAATTTTTTCGATATCTTTTCGTTCAATGTCAATCAGTGGTCTTATAATATTTCCTCTTACAGGTGGTATTCCGGCGAGACCTGTTGGCCCTGAGCCTCTCAAAAGCCGCATGAGGAGTGTTTCTGCCTGATCATCTGATGTATGTCCGAGTGCTATCCTGTCAGCCTTGATTTCTGAAGCAGTTTCTTCAAAAGCCCGGTAACGTAGTTGTCTTGCTGCTTCCTGTTTGTTAATTCCATAATTTTTAGCGTAAGCTTGTACATCAATAGATTTTGTCATAAAAGGTACATTGAGTCTTTCACAAAATTTTCTGCAGAATTCGCTTTCTTCAGGCGTTTCTTCCGGCCTGAGTCCATGGTCGATATATAATGCATTTAATGTCAGTTTAAACCTGCCTTTAAGATTATTTAAAACATAAAGTAAACAGGCTGAATCAGGCCCTCCGGAAAGACCCACGATAACTTTTTCTCCGCCTGAAAGCATTGAATGTCTTCTGATTGTAATGTTTATACTTTTAATAAAGTCAGGTAACAACTTTGCTTTAACTCCATAGCTCGGCGTTTAATCTTGAAAGGTATTCTTCCCACTCGAACGGCAGGAGATATTTCTTTTTGTTGTTACACTCCTTGCAGGCAGGTACCACGTTCCCCTTTATTGATTTTCCTCCCCGTACAAGGGGAACTACATGATCCATGGTAAGTTCTTTCGGTGACATTTTCTTCCTGCAGAAATAGCAAAATCCTTTTGCGCATCTCCTTTTCCACCATTGAGATTTTCTCAATCTCTGTGCCTTTGTTTTTTCTTTTCTTATTTCCTCTTCAGTAATGTTTGTAATAAAAATGTCCATATAATATTTTAGAATATTACAAAAGTTTTCCCAAACCCCCTAATCCCGGCAGCTGTAAGCCTCCGGTCAGTTTTGACATCTCGCTGTTCACCATTTCCTGTGCACGCCGCAAAGCTTCATTTACCGAAGCTATAATGAGGTCCTGAAGCATCTCGATGTCATCCGGATTAACGACTTCCTTTTCGATTTTTATTGATATGATTTCTCCTCCTCCATTGGCAACCACGGTTACCATACCACCACCTGCAGTTGCCTCCACAGTCTTCTTCTTTGCCTCTTCCTGCAACCTTGCCATTTCACTCTGAAGCTTCTGTGCCTCGCGCATAATGTCTCCCAGCATTTTCTTGGACATCTCATCCTCCATTCTTGGTTATTTTATGTCTTACATTAACCCAAATAATGCATTTTTGGGTTAACTTGTCCCTGTCATTCCGGCTTGTCCGGAATCTTTCTTCGTTTTAAAGAAGGATTCCCGACAGGCGGGAATAACAACTAAGGAAATGAGGGGTACATTCATATTTTATTCCTTGTTAATTCCTTCTTCATTAAAAAAATATTATGTATAGGCTGTCTTTTTAATGCCTTATAGTCATTGCATATGCTTATTTTTGCAAATAATGGGTTCACTTACTGTCTTTTATCGGCCTCACATCCACAATCCTGCCTTCAAAAAGCTCCAGAACCTCTTTGATCAACGGTTCCGTCAGCATTTTTTCCTTAATGTCTTTTTTACGGACAGCCTTCTTTTTTGCAACTTCTACTTCTATTTTGATATTATTTTTAAATTCTTCTGAAAATATTTTCTCTATAGAACCTGCATTATTTTTAATGGAATCCGCAAATAACGAGTACCCTTCGTTGAGGGTTATAATCAGTTTGTTGTCATTAAGGTTAAAATTGGCCTTTGATAATTTCGATGCAAGTGGCGGGTCGAGCCTTGATATAGCTTTGTTCAATATATCATCTGTGACTGATAAATCATCCGGGAGTTTGTCTTTTAATTCCTGTGCAACATGCTCTGGAATCTCATTTTCAGTCTCCTGATCCGGCAATGCCTGTCCAACGCTTCCGGTTTCTTCTGAAAGTGACCTTTCAAATCCCCCCATTCCCCCTTTACTAAAGGGGGGTGAGGGGGGATTATTTTCTTTCTCTGAAGCGAGCTTTATAAAGGACTCCATATTTTCTATAATTTCCTTGACAGGTTTGATCTCACTTAGAAAACTCGTCTTTAAAAGTAACATCTCAAAAGTAAGGCGAGGAGACGATGCATTTCTGATATCAACTTCTGCCTTCAGTAATTCAGAGAGTAAAAGAGTAAGTTGCTCCTCGGATGTCTTTGATAAAATGTTTTTAATCATATCCAGTTCTTCATTACCACTGTCAAGTATTTCCTCCGGCTTTTTTACAACACTCGCGACAAGCATATCCCTGAAAAATTGTATAAGTTCTTTTGTGAAAGCCCTTATATCAGTACCTTTTTCTGCGAGTTCGTTTGAAATATTTATTATATCTTCTCTTTTACCCTCAATCAGAGCTGCGGCAAGTTGTGAAAGAAGTCCGAAGTCTGTTATGCCGAGCAGGTCTTTTACATCGGATTCACTGATATCGGAGGAAAAGGATGAGATTTGATCCAGTATAGTCAGTGAATCTCTCAGGCTTCCGTCAGCAGCCCTTGCAATCATCTCAATTGCCGAAAACGAAATATTTATGCCCTCGGCATCTGATATCATTCTTAATCTCTCTCTTATTTTAGAATTTGCTATCCTTTTAAAAGGCAGATGCTGGCAGCGTGAGAGTACCGTTGGCGGTATTTTTTTAGGAGATGTTGTTGCAAGGACAAAAATTACATGAGGAGGAGGTTCTTCAAGTGTCTTCAGCAGTGCATTAAAGGCAGCATCAGACAGCATATGGGTTTCATCGATTATATAAACCTTATATCTTCCGGCCAAAGGCACATATTTGACCCTCTCACGCAGGTCTCTTATATCATTTACGCTGTTGTTTGATGCCCCGTCTATTTCCATCACGTCAACAGAAGAACCGTCAGTTATCGATGTACAAAAAGTGCATATGCCACATGGCATAGATGTTGGACCGTTTTTACAGTTTAAAGCTTTTGCAAGTATCCTTGCAGTAGATGTTTTACCGACTCCTCTTGGCCCTGAGAAGAGATAGGCATGTGCAATCCTGCCCTGCTCAATAGAATTTTTCAGGACACGTGTTATGGGCTCCTGACCTATCAGCTCATCAAAACTCTGCGGTCTCCATTTTCTTGCAAGTACTAAATAGCTCATAAATATAGTCACTGGTCACCGGTCAATAGTCAATAGTTTTTTAATGACTGTTGACTGATGACTGTTTTCTTGTCTTTCTGCAGCCCGGAAACGACTACCTCCGGCACTCAGGTTGAAACGCTTACCGCTGCTTCCTTCCGGACCTGACGGGGTTCACATCCACCTGCTGCGCAGGGCCGTTTCCGGGTTGCAGAAAGACAATCTGGCGGAGAGAGTGGGATTTGAACCCACGGTGAAGCTTTTAACTCCACACACGATTTCCAGTCGTGCCCCTTCGGCCTCTCGGGCATCTCTCCTGAATTAAGTTATAAGTTAAAAATTACTTTACATCTTTCCATATCTGTAAAGCAGGAAACTATCAATATATCTTAACCTGAATTATGTTAGAGTAGCTGAAAATCCTTATTATCTGTCGTGCTGAACTTGTTTCAGTATCTCTAAATCAGTGCTTTTATCCGACTCATCGGATTCGCTGGGGCGAATTAGACCCTGAATCAAGTTCAGGGTGACATTTTGGCAACCACCTTACATACATCAGGTTTAAAAAATTCTGGACTCATGTTTTCACAGGAATGCCAGAAATCGCGAATTATTTTATTACTACTTTAAGATTAAAGAAAAGATATATATAAAATCAAGTTTATGTTGAGAGCTTTTTCTTCAGTAATTCATTCACGATCTGAGGGTTTGCCTTACCTTTTGTGGCCTTCATGATTTGGCCGATGAAAAAACCAATGAGCTTTTCCTCACCCGCTTTAAACCGTTCAACTTCTTTCGGGTACTTTGCGATAATCTCATCAACCGCCTTCTCTATTTCTCCCTCGTCGGTTATCTGCACAAGTCCTTTTTCTTTGATTATTACTTCGGCATCCTTACCTGTTTTATACATCTCCTCAAAAACGGTCTTGGCAATCTTTCCACTGATAGTGCCTTTGTCGATGAGAGTGAGCATGTCTGCGAGCTGTAGTGGCTTCAGGGGACATTCCTCGATAGATCTATTCTCCTCATTAAGCAGTCGTGTGAGTTCTCCCTTCACCCAGTTGCTTACAACCTTATGCCCTGAAACGCTCAGGGCATATGATGCTGTAGCCTCCTCGTACCAGTCTGCAATTGGTTTATCGGATGTAAAAAAATCTGCATCATTTTCCGGGAGACCATATACTGAAACAAACCTTTCCCTTTTTATATCAGGTAATTCAGGCAGCGAGGCGTTAATCTCGTCTATCCATTTTTGATCAACAACAACAGGCACAAGGTCAGGTTCCGGGAAATAGCGGTAATCATGAGCTTCTTCCTTCCCGCGCATCGGCTCCGTTATCCCCTGAGTTGAATCCCATAACCTCGTCTCCTGCAGAATCTTCCCGCCTTCTTTAATGACCTTTATCTGTCGCTTTATCTCGTAATCGAGAGCCTTTTCCACAAACCTGAAAGAATTAATATTTTTCAACTCTGTCTTAACTCCAAATTCTTTCTGCCCCACAGGCCTTACAGAGACATTCGCATCGCACCTCAAAGATCCCTGTTCCATGTTTCCGTCACAAACACCAAGATACCGGAGGATGGTTCTCATTTTTTTCATATACTCAACCGCTTCCCGAGCGCTTCTTATATCCGGCTCTGAAACAATTTCCATCAATGGAACGCCGGCCCTGTTTAAATCCACAAAACTATAATTACCCGCGCCTTCATGAATATTTTTACCTGCGTCTTCTTCCATATGAATCCTTGTAATACCTATTTTTCTGATATTGCCGTTGACTACTATTTCTATGTTCCCGTGTTCGCATATCGGAAGTTCGTACTGGCTTATCTGATAACCCTTTGGAAGGTCAGGATAAAAATAGTTTTTTCTTGCAAACCTGCTGAATTTAGAAATCGTGCAATTCATGGCAAGACCGGTTTTTATCGCATATTCAAGAGCTTTTTTATTTAAAACCGGAAGCACGCCCGGCATTCCTATGCACACAGGACATGTCTGTGTATTCGGTTCCGAGCCGAATTTTGTTGAGCAGCCGCAGAATATCTTTGTTTCCGTAAGCATCTGAGCATGAACTTCAAGCCCGATGATCGCCTCGTATTTTATAGAAATTCTATCCCTCAATTTAACCTCAAGCTTTATCTTTAACGATTTCCATTTCCAGAAGTCTCTGCCTTTCATGTTCTATCTCAGCTTTTAAAATTTCAGGATCAGGTAGTTGTAATTTATACTTTGATGCAAATATCTTATTGCTCATTCCACCGAGTGCATATTCAACAACAGACCAGTTGCCACGGATGCACTCTGCTTCATAAAATTCTCTTTTAAAAGGTTCGTCAAGTCGCATAAGAAGACAGTAGTGAGACCAAGACAAAGGTAATTTCCGAATCAATGTCTCGGAAATTTCAGACGGTGTCTGAGGTATTGCAGATAATTCGGCAGATGGCGTCTGCCTATTTCCCGGTTTTGAAGATTCGGCAGACACTGTCTGCCGAATTGGAAATAAAAGATAAAAAGAGCGCATATTTCTCAGATTTCTAAGGGAAAACCCCTTACCAAATTGAGGCGATAGGTCTTTTGAAAGCCTTTCCAGCAAAACCTCTCCATATTCCGCCCTTTCTTTGCCCTTCTGCTCATACTCAACAATTCTTCTGCCAATCAGCCAGTAAGTAGCCACTAGTGCGGTATTCACATACCGCACTGCTGCTTTGCGTCCTTGCTCAATGAGAGAGGTAAGGTCACCGATGAGGGAGGAATAAGTATTTACTTTTGATAATTTTTTCATTCTGCTCTCTCTTTAATCATTTCATGATCCATTCAAACATGCTTAAATTATCCTTCTAATCTCGCCTCAAGCCATGACTTGAATTCTCTATACATCTTTTTTAATGCCTTAACTTTATGATAGTAACAAACACTAATCTATTGCCTTCCATTTTTTAACCCCGTCCTCATATATTTCAATAACCCACTCCATCTCTAAAAGTCTTTTAAGCTCAGGAAGCACTTCTTCCTTTGAAATAGTGAGTTTTTGAGCTATAGCCCATACTGGTAATGATTCTTCTGATAGGATTTCCATTATCTTTTCTTGGATGCTTTTTTCAGAAAAGGCTTTCTCATCAAAAGGAAGCTTAGATTCTTTAAAACCTTCTGCAGGTTCTGAACGTGATTCAAACTGATTTACGTCTTCTGTTTGCTCGACATAAATCTTGAGGTCGGACGTCAATAGTGGAAACAAAAGAAGTGATTGATTTTCGCTTGTATTTTTATCATTTTTAATATCTTCATTTTCGATCTCTACGGGTTCTGACAGAATAGTATTTATTATTGTTTCATCATCCATTTCTTCTATCTGAGCCAATTGAGCCAGGTCATCAAGCAAATAAGCATTTGTTCTCCTTGCGTTGACAATAATGGAAGTATTAAGAATGTTGGCACCAGCAGTCTCTCTTAGCTCAAATGCTTCTCTTAAAAAAGATTGTTTTGATGAATATGATAATCCCCTGAAACCCTCAACCAATTCAGAAAGCCTTTGAATGATCTCTTGAATTGTTGATAATCCAAAGTCTTCACGATAAAGATGCGGTAAAATTTGCTGGCGAATCATTTCGATATCTTCATCAGACTCTACAAGATGTTTTATCAGTTGGAAGTTTAATGCTGGTATTTCAAAATCCTTAGTAAGCGTTATTAAGCCTTTCAAAGGGTCGAAATCAATGTGTACTTTATAGTAAAAAAGCGGTGCACAAAACTTCTTTTTTCCTACTTTTCCAGAAACCAAGGGGAATCCAATGATAACTTCACGGTTATAGGGGTCAAATTCCTGTTTTCGATATATAGCTACAAGTATGGCTGATGCATTTTTTCTTTCTTGCTCCTCAAGACTTACTTCAATGTCCTCAGAAATTTTACCTTGTTCTTCTTTATCTTCAATTTCGTTGGCTTTTTCAATGATTTTATTGACAACAGAAGGCGAAGCCTTGTCTATAGTGAAACTAATTGTCCCACTGGTAATAAGCTCTTCAATTTCTGGGACAAACAGACTTAGATCAGCAGTTAGTCCATAACGCAAAACTGCGTTGATGTCTACAAAGTGTTTCCCGACCTGACTGGAAAGTGAAAATAATAGGTCTCTATAATATTTTGCGAGGTCGTTTAACTGTTCTACATTATCCATTCTCAAACCTTAATGTTTTAAAATTTAAGTCACTAAGGACAATACCTTGCGTCCTTTCATTGTTTCCAAAAGTCTTTACCTTCTGAAAAGGTACAGCCATTGTTTCGGCAAGGATGTCCTCCTCACGCTTTTTATTAGCACAAACAATCTCGTATTCTTTTTTGGTATCAAAAGAATGAAATTTTTGATTTGCTCAAGGTATTTGATGAGGCTTAGTCTATAATCCTCTGGGAAGGGTGAACCTTTTTTCAAAAGGTCTAAAATCTTTTCAATCTGCTCATTAGATAATTCTTTCATAATGCATCCTCGCAGGCTGAAGCCTACGGCTACTCATCCCCGTTCAGGAATTTCTGCTTAGAGAGGCATAAACCAACATCCTGAATTCCCTGCTATTTCCCAGTTTTTGCCAATTCCTTAAAACTCACCTCTAAGGGAAGTTTTACTTCTGACTTACCTTTTTTGAGTCTTTTCTTGAAATTTAGAATCGAAATACCAGTAACCTTACCTTCCTCGATCATTTCCCACATATCATTGCCTATGTCTTTCATATAGCCTTTTTTCTTTCCAAAGCCGATCTCAAGATAGTCTCCTTCCTCGTCATACCATATCTTCATTTTTCCCATAAAGATACCCCTGCTTTGTCTGCAGCTTTAGCCTGAATCTTATCTGTGGTCCAAAGTGGTATCATACTAAGTTTTGCCATGGCAATATAGAATGAATCATAAAAAGTAATTTCATACTTACGGGCAATAGATAGGCTTTCAACAGCGAGCTCCTCTGATTCATTGGTATACACAGGGAAACGCCATATTATCTCTATGAGGTCTTTTGCAGTCTTTAACGGTATCTCCCTCGTTTTCCATACAGCATTAGAGACCTCAAACCGCCAGAATGACGGAGCGTATAGGGTTGTCTCGGATTGGACAACATCTCGAATTTCTTCTGAGCTTTCTTCGTTAAGAAACAAGGCACTGAGTATACTTGCATCAATAACAAGCTCAGCCACTGTCCCTGTCTTCCCTTATACTTTTAGCTCCAGTACCTTTTGGAGGTCTTGGTACTCCACTCATAATCCTGTCTATCCGCTTGACGAGTTTTTTCTGATCCTCTTTGCGGATGCGATCTTCGATTGCATCTCTAAGATATTTACTCCAGTCTTCTGGGACTTCCTTCATCCTTTTTTTAATTTCTTCTGGTACTCTAACAGCAACTATTTTCATACCTTTATTTTACTTTTTGTTAAACAAATTGTCAAACATTATAAGATCGGTTTCCTCTTATGCCACTCAGTAGACTGCTCATATGCATATGCAACTTTTAAGATAGATTCTTCATCAAAATGGCTTCCTATTAATTGTAGTCCTATCGGCAGATTATTCGATGTGAAACCACAAGGGATCGATATCGCAGGAACACCTGCAAGGTTCACAGATATTGTAAATATATCTGAAATATACATCTGAAGAGGTTCAGCAGTCTTTTCTCCGATTTTAAATGTTGCTGTCGGTGATGTTGGAGTTAATATTACATCCACTTCTTTAAATGCATCTTCAAAATCCTTCTTTATTAGAGTCCTCACCTGCTGTGCCTTCCTGTAGTAAGCCTCATAGTACCCTGAAGAAAGAGCATATGTTCCGATCATTATTCTCCTTTTGACTTCAGCGCCGAATCCCTGTGACCTGGTATTCATATACATCTCCATCAAATCCTTTCCTTCTATCCTGAGACCGTACCTGACTCCGTCATACCGCGCAAGGTTAGAAGAAGCCTCTGAGGTAGCAAGTACATAATAGGTAGCAACAGCATATCCTGTATGCGGCAGTGATATTTCAACAGGAATAGCACCAAGCGATTCAAGTTTTTTCAATGCATCTCTTACCGCTTTTTCTACTTCCTTATCCATACCTTCAATAAAATATTCTCCGGGAACACCGATTTTCATGCCTTTTATATCTTGTCCCAGAACCCGTGTATAGTCAGACACGGTTAAAGGCGCTGATGTTGAATCGAGTTCGTCATGTCCTGAAATAACATTCAGCAGTATTGCTGAATCCCTTACATTTTTCGTTATAGGGCCGATCTGGTCGAGTGACGAGGCAAATGCAATAAGTCCATACCTCGATACCCTTCCGTATGTTGTCTTGAACCCTACAACACCGGATAAAGCGGCCGGCTGCCTGATTGAACCGCCTGTATCCGAGCCGAGGGCAGCAATACATTCATCAGCAGCAACTGCAGCTGCCGAACCTCCACTTGAACCTCCCGGAATCCTTTCCAGATCCCATGGATTTTTTGTGGTATGAAAACCCGAGTTCTCGGTTGAAGAACCCATCGCAAATTCATCAAGGTTTGTCTTCCCTATAAGGACATATCCGTTTTCAGTCAGACGTGAAGTAACTGTGCTCTCATAAGGGGGGATAAAATTATATAGAATCTTTGACCCACATGTAGTAAGAATACCTTTTGTACATATATTGTCCTTAATGGCAAGTGGAACCCCGCAGAGATATGCATTATCATTGTTTATATTCTTCTGGGCTGATTCAGCCATTTCTAAGGATTTTTCTTTTGTGATTGTAATAAATGCTTTTATCCTGTCTTCAACTGCATCAATCCTCCTGTAAACTGCATTAACCACATCTATAACTGATATTTCTTTTCTTTTGAGTAATTCTCTTATATCCGAGATTGTAAGGCTATAAAGTTCCAGAAATCCCCCCTGGTTCGTAAATATCTTTGTCATTGACCCGAAAATACATCCGCCACTGTTGTCATGCCGGCTTGTCCGGCATCTTTCTTCAAATCGCTAAAGAAAGATTCCCGACAAGCGGGAATGACAGCTGGTATAGCATGTGTAAATATTGTTAGGGATCCAGACGTTTTATCTTAACACCACCCATCTTATATCTCAAGCCGCTTTTAAAGGATTCATTGCAATATCTTGACATATATATATAAATAAATTATCTTACGATAATCTATAGCGGAGGTCTCTTTGCTTAAAAGATTAAGCCTTTATATATTCATTTTAAGTCTGACAGTTTTATATCTTTTTTCTTTTGATGGGACACCATTACTATGTGCACAGGAACCTTCTGAAACACAACCTGAAGAGCAGCCTGCTCCGGAACAGCCCCAGCAACAGGTTCCGGAGCCTGAAGAGCAGATTCTCCCGGAGGTTCAGCCAACAGAAGAAGCAGTTGAGGAAACGATCTCGCCTCCTGCTGAAGAACCTGTCAGGCTACCTGCTGTCAGGAAGCCGGTTAAAAAACGAGGGGAGGTCAGTTTCAATTTTGATGATGCGGATGTCTTTTCAGTAATACAAACGATTTTCGGTGATGTCCTCAGAGTAAATTATATTATTGACCCACAGTTAAAAGGCAGGGTCAATTTCAGGTCCGTTGCACCTGTTCCGGTAGAAGATGTCCTTCCATTAATGGAGGTTATATTAAGGATTAATGGTATCGGTATTGTGGAGGAATCCGGCCTTTACAGGATAATTCCTATAAGCGAATTATCTAAGGAACCCGCACCTGTTGGATTAGGCAGGCAGGCGGAAAAAATTCTCATAACCGGCAAGGCATTGCTGCAGGTTGTACCCATTCAATATATTGAATCTTCTGAGATGGTAAGGATACTCACACCATTCCTTTCAACAAATGCCCTTATTGTTGATGTACCCAAAACCAATCATATAATAATTGTTGATACCGATGCAAATGTGAAAAGGCTTGTTCAGCTTATAGAGCTTTTTGACAGCGAACAGCTTAAGAAAATAAAGCCGCAGGTTTTCATATATCCGGTGCAGAACAGCAAGGCAAAGACTGTTGCTGAAATGCTCCAGCAGATTTTCCTCGGTGCAAGGCCAACTACTGCCCAACCATCGACTGTTCCAACAACTCCCAGAACATCAACAACTCCGACCACACCATCAACAATGCCTCAGCCTTCGACAGCACCACAATCACGCATTTCTATGGGAACTGAGGGAGGCACAACACTTGTATCCGAGGTCACAAGAATATTTGCCGATGAAATAACGAACAGCATAATAGTACTCGCAACACCCGAAGATTACTCTCTCATAGAAGAGACAATCATGAAAATAGATATTATACCAAGGCAGGTCGTTATTGAGGGATTAATTGCCCGGGTCGACCTGTCAGACGATCTGAGATTTGGATTGGCATGGTCTTTAAAGTCCGATGTTAATATAAGCTTAAAACCCTTTAATAGAGATATTAATCTCAGTGGTGAGATGGGTCAGAGGCCATCGATCATAACTGCTGAAAGTGCAGGGCTACTGTCGGGAGATGGTTTTACATTCCTGGCTACTGATGCAAAAGGTATTGTCAGGGCTAAAATCGAAGCTCTCGCATCGGAGGGAAAAGTAAAGGTTCTAGCATCACCCCACATCCTCGTATCGGACAATCGTGAGGCAAAGATCCAGGTAGGACAGCAGGTTCCCATCATAACAGGAGAGTTTGTCGGGACAGTAGGAGTTGCACCTCAAAGGACGGTTCAGTATAAAGACATAGGAATAATACTTAACGTAAAGCCACAGGTTAATGAGAGCGGACTGGTTTCTCTCGAGATCACACAGGAGGTTTCATCCCTGGGCCCTACAGTAGCAATTAGTTCGGATCTGAATCTTTCCACGATAAATAAGACAGAGGCTGTAACTAACCTTGTTGCACAGGATGGTCAGACAATCATTATTGGTGGTCTCATAAGAGAAGATACCGATAAGACAAGATCTGGCATTCCACTTCTTAGCAAGATTCCGGTGCTCGGCTATCTCTTTGGCACTACATCAACCACGAGCCTCAGAAATGAATTGATCATCCTTCTTACCCCTCATGTTATCCTGAGTCAGCAAGAGGCTAAGGATATAACATCAGAATATATTGACAGGTATAAGGCCACTACTAAAGATAAAAAGATAGACATATTCATAAAAGATATTGATCAGAAAGACAGGGATAGCGGGGAAAGTAAAGATAAGGGCTTGGAATCGCAATAATCTGCGGATTTTAATAAACAATCAGTCTGCTTAATAGAGTTAACCCTTTTATTTCATGAATTTTGCAGATACTGGCAGATACAGTATTTTCGCTCATTCTCCCCTGTGTAGTAGCAAAAATTACTCCACAGGGTCCGATTTAAATTCTTTCTTCGAAAGAATTTAAATCCGCGAAAATACTGTATCTGCCAATAACTTTATGAATAATCTGAGCTAAAATCCTCCCACCAATAGCCCTCAAGTATTCGTTCAGTGAAGAGTGTCCATAGAAATGATTTTGTTGCATTACTAAAAAAGGACCCCCGACAAGCGGGAGTAATAACATTCAATGATTAGTCATTCTATATGTCATTCGGGTGTCATTCCGGCTTGCCCGGAATCCATCTTATCTGCCCCACCGTCACTGAAGGGTTACGCCCTCAAGAAATTTTTCAAAGACTTATTAATTAATGTAAAATGTAAAGAATGAAAAATCGTTCACTTGAATATTATAAGGACCTGATCGTTGTTTTGACACAGAAAGAACTGAAAGTAAAATACAAGAGGAGTTTCCTGGGCTATCTCTGGTCCATTGCCAATCCGCTTGCCCTTGCCCTGGTCTTTTTTATTGCCTTCAAGGTTGTGATGAGAATACCTATAGAAAATTATACTCTGTTCTTAATCACCGGCCTCTTCCCCTGGCAGTGGTTTTCAAACTCTGTTAATGGCTCTCCAGCAGTATTTGTAGGAAACGCATCCCTTATAAAGAAGGTAAATTTCCGGAGAGAAGTGCTCGTTATTGCTACAGTCTTAAACGACATGTTGCATTTTATCTTATCAATACCTGTTATAGTAGTCTTTTTATTCATATACGGTATGAAACCCAGCCTTATATGGCTTGCAGGGATACCTGTTTTGTTGATCCTGCAATTCATTGTAGTCTTCGGGTTTTCTATTGCAATCTCCTCTATCAATCTGTTTTTCCGTGACATCGAAAGAATAGTTTTTATATTCACCACACTGATGTTTTACCTTACGCCGATAATTTATTCAGAGGATATGATCCCGCATGAATTTAGAAATTTAATCCTTTTGAATCCCCTGTCCACCCTCATGATCAGCTGGAGAAATCTTTTCATGAATGGCACGCTGAATTTTCCGGACATAATACCCTGTTTTATATATTCTGCGATACTTGCGGCTATAGGATACTTTATCTTCAGGAAACTGAACTGGAAATTCGCCGAGGTACTGTAAATGGACTTTGCTGTGAGATTCGAAGATGTATATAAAGAATACCCTGTCTATCAGCATATCACCGCTGGTTTTAAGTCATTTGTTTTCAACCTGCCTAAAAATATTGCTTCTTTTAAAAAAAATAAATTTACAGCATTAAAAGGCATAACATTCGAAGTTCAAAAAGGAGAAACCTTCGGAATAGTCGGCAGAAACGGCTCAGGTAAAAGCACAATACTTGAACTATCAGCAGGTGTAATCAGACAGAATAGCGGTTTGATAAAATCAAGTGGCAGGATTTCGTCTCTCCTCGAACTCGGAGCAGGTTTTCATCCCGACCTCTCCGGGATTGAGAATATAATCCTCAATGGCATCCTAATGGGTAATACGAGGCATGATATGTTGAAAAAGATGGAGGAGATAATAGAGTTTTCCGAACTCGGAGACTTTATATATCAGCCATTAAGAACTTATTCTTCGGGCATGTATGTGAGGCTCGGGTTTTCTGTAGCTGTGCATATAGATCCCGATATCCTCCTTATAGATGAAGCACTCGCAGTCGGAGATTTGAGCTTTCAGGAGAAATGTCTGAGAAGGATAAGAGAATTTAAAGAGTCAGGGGCAACAATCATAATAGTTAGTCATAACTTGAGCATGATAGCAAAGTTATGTGACAGGGCAGCATGGATAGACAGCGGAAGTATTATGGCAGTCGGAGAACCGGAAAAAGTTATAACCTTATACTTAAAATATCTCGGACAACCGGTAGATATACCTTTGATTAAAGAGCAACCACGGGCTGTGACATCAGAACAATCACCACCTGATGAATCAACGGATATTCAGGATAGTACAGGTCTCCCCGATAAAGTGGAGCATCTCTCATGGTGGGATTCCCCCGTTATTTTAAAACGATGCGAGGAACATATTACAGGAGACCCTTCGGTACACTTCTATGATTTTTTAAAAAAGCAGCATCAGATATCCTCTTTTGAAAAAGGGCTATGCTTATGCAACAGATTGAAGGGAATATCAAATAATTTTATCTCATACGGCATCTGCAAGTCTTTTGATGTGATCGATGATAAGGATAAAATAAAAGATATAATATCAGGAACATATGAACTCAAAAAGGAATATTATAATTTATTCTTATGCATCGATGCATTGAACAGTATTGAAAAACTCGAGCTGTTTCTTGAAAAAATACACCATTCACTTAAGGAAGAAGGTTTTGTTGTCGCACTGGAATATATAGGGCCGGTTAATTTTCAGTGGTCCGCTGAAGAGATCGGGATTGCAGATACGATATGCACCGCCTTAAATAATGCCGTTGAAAAATCTTCTTCGCTAACTGACTCATTCTCGGATAACAAAAAAACTGCGGTTAACTCCATAAACGTTATACCTCTCATCAGAAAATTTTTTGAGATTGTTACAATAAAATATTTTGGAAGTCCATTATATAATCTTATTTTCAATAAAATTCTGTACAGATTTGACCCCGCTGACAGCAAAGACTCTGTAATGATAAATACCATTATGCAGGTCGAGCAGGTTTTAATAAAAAACGGTCTTCTAAAAAATACACATGCATTGATAATTGCACGAAAGATATCAAACTGAATGAACAGGCAAAATCCGCTTATCTCCATAATCGTCAGGACAAAGGACAGACCCAATCTTTTAAAAAGGGTTTTTACAAGCATATCTGCACAAACTTACACGCCACTTGAGGTAATTCTCGTTAATGACGGCGGTTGCGATATTGATACAGAAGATCTCAAAGGTTTACTGGATGATATACCTCTGAATTATCTGAGACTTGAATCAAATCACGGCAGGGCTTTTGCAGCTAATACAGGAATAAAAAATGCGTCCGGTGAATACATCTGTTTTCTGGATGACGACGACGAATATTATCCCGAACATGTTTCAACACTTTTTTCCGCAGCTATACAGGGTGATTACGGAATTGTTTATACAGATGCCCTGAAGGTCAGAAGAAGATTTAATGCTGAGACAGGACAGATGGAAGAACATGAATCAGAAATATTCGGTTCTTATGATTTTTCGTATATCGACCTTATAACTGAAAACTATATACCACTCACAACTATCTTATTCACAAAGAGAATTCTCCTTGAAGCCGGCGGTTTTGACAGGAGTTTTGAACTTTACGAAGACTGGGACCTTTTATTAAGAGTTGCCGAAAAACATCCCCCTTTCCATATACCAAAGGTTACGGTCAAATACATTTTCTGGGACAGAATGTATCAGATATCACAGAGTGAATCGGAAAGGCATAAATATTATCACAGGATTTTCCACAAACACAGAGAAAAGTTTAATGCAGATGTGGTCTTACATCTCAAGAAAAAGCGGGATATCATCGAAGGCGAGTTACAGAATACCCTTAACATTTATAAAAAAATAGAAAAAGAATATAAAGATTATATTAAGCTGTCAGAAGACAGGATGCAGGAATATGAAGACAGAATACAAGAACACAATAAGAAGATACAGGAGCTTAGAGAAAAACTTGAATACCAGGGAACCATTAATAAAAATTTAGAAGAAAAAGTAGCTCTCCTGGAAAGAGAGATACACTTAATGATGAATACAATCGGCTGGAGGGCATTAACAAAACTCAGGAGGATCAGGGATAAAATAACCCCGCCCGGTTCATCAAGAAGAAGAATTTACGAAGGAATCATCTCACCTCTTAAGTACAGGGGTATTTTAACCTCCACACATCGCACAGATAACGAATATTTAAAATGGCTCTCTAAAAATGAGCCTGACGCAGAGGCTTTAAACCTCCAGCTAACTGAATCCCTGCAATTTCCTGACAGGCCAAAAATCAGTATCATTGTCCCTGTTTATAACACGGACAGGAATATGCTTATTTCCATGTTGAATTCGGTTTTATCTCAAACATATGATAACTGGGAATTATGTATTGCAGACGGGAATTCTGACATTCCTCACGTTAAGGAGGTTCTTTCAGAGTATTCAGACAGAGACAATAGAATAAAAGTCACTTTTCTTGATAAAAATTACAATATAGCCGGGAATTCAGGCAGGGCATTAGAAACAGCAACAGGAGAATTTGTTGCCTTCCTTGACCATGATGATGAACTTTCTCCGTTTGCTCTTTATGAAGTGGTAAGGGTTTTGAATAACTCCGGAGAAATAGATATAATTTATTCAGATGAAGACAAAATCAATCCTTCCGGAAAAAGATGCCATCCCTTCTTCAAGCCGGACTGGTCACCAGACCTGCTTACGTCTGTAAATTACGTCTGCCACTTGCTGGCAATAAGGAAAACCCTTCTGGAAAAAATTGGCGGAATTAGAGATGGATATGACGGCGCTCAGGATTATGACCTTGTTCTAAGGTGCGTATCAGGGACATCAAAAATTTTTCACATACCGAAGGTTTTATATCACTGGCGGATGCATTCTGAATCCACAGCGCAAAACATATATATAAAGGATTATGCACACGAATCAGGTAAAAAGGCCCTCGAGGAATATCTGTCAGGAAAGGGCATTGAAGCAGAAATAGATAAAGGAGCGGGAATCACAAATTACAGGATAAATTACCGCTTAAGTGAACTGCCACGTGTATCAATAATCATCCCCTTTAAGGATAAATACAGATTGCTTAAAAAATGTACTGAAAGCATAATTAATAAAAGTTCTTATAAAAACTATGAGCTTGTTCTTGTATCAAATAACAGTGCCGAAAAGCAGCTATTCGACTATCTTGAAGAACTTAAGGAACTGCCGTCTGTTAGAATACTTGAATATAATGAACCATTTAATTATTCAAAACTGAACAACTACGCTGTAAAACATTCTGACGGAGAGGTACTGTTATTTCTTAATAATGATACAGAAGTAATATCAGTAGACTGGATTGAATCGATGCTCGGACATGCCCTTAGAAAAGAAACAGGTGCAGTAGGATGCAAGCTGTTATATCCTGACAATACCATCCAGCACGCCGGTGTAGTTATCGGGTTAACAGGCTTTGCAGGACACGTATTCAGCGGGCTTCCTGGAGATGCTTATACATATTTCGGTTCAGCAGATTTTGTCCGCAATTATCTTGCGGTAACTGGTGCCTGCATGATGATGAGAAAGGAAGTATTTAACGAGACAGGCGGTTTTGACGAAAGGTTTATACTCTGCGGAAGCGACGTGGAAATCTGCCTCAGATTAATCGAAAAAGGATACAGGATTATTTACACTCCTTTTGCAAAGTTATATCATTATGAGGCAAAAACACGGGGGAAGGATATCCCGCATGGTGATTTTAAATTATCATCCACTGTTTACAATAAATACCTTACAGAGGGAGATCCGTACTACAATCCCAACCTTACCCGTTTGAAAACTGACTGTTCTTTAAGAAGTAACGGTGAAGAAAAAATTCTCAAAGAAATAATAAAGAATGCACTTGGACAGAGTTAAAAAGGCTATTGATATTATTAAAAAGGATGGTTACAACGGTCTGTTAAGGGTAGTTCATAAACTTACAAAAAACCATGACCGCCCTGTACAAACGCTCGATGCCCTGAATCTTATAGCTGCTCTCGATTTTTCCCTTGATGACCTTGAGCATAACAGACAGATTATTTCTGGTTTTGAAAAGAAAAGAATCGAGATAAAAAGTATAAACTGGTTTATCCCTTATTTTTTACATGCATATTATGGTGGTATTTACACCATATTCAGGTTTGCAAATTTCTTTGCGACTGAAAAAGGAATAAAAACAAGACTGGTACTGTATGACAACCCTTATATTACTGAAGAGGAGATAAAGAGCAAAATCAGAGAAACGTTTCCCCGACTTTCTGAAGAGGAGGTTTACATTTACAAGGGACCGGATGTTAACGTAATACCCTATGCAGACATATCAATTGCCACCCTGTGGACATCCGCTTATCAGGTTATGAAATTCAGGAACACATTGGGGAAATTTTATTTTATACAGGATTACGAACCACTTTTCTATCCGGCAGGGTCGTATTATGCCTTATCAGAAGCTACATACAGGTTCGGGTTTCATGGCATTGTGAATACACCCGGGCTTTATGACTTTGTAACGAATAAATATGAAATGATAGCTGAATATTTCATTCCTGCCGTTGACCGCCACATATTCTTTCCAAAAGAGAACCCTGATATATTTATGTCACCTCACGGCGCGAAGGATAATAGAAATAATCCCCCCTCACCCCCCTTTATTAAAGGGGGGAAGGGGGGATTATCAGGTGAAAAAGGAGAGAATATAAAACTTTTCCTTTACGGGAGGCCGCATCATGAAAGGAATGCATTCGAGCTGGCGCTCGCAACTTCAAAAAAGATAAAAGCCCTTCTCGGAGATAGATTAGAAATAGTTTCTGCAGGCAGTGAATGGGATGCTAAAGTCTATGGTGTTAAAGGAGTGATAGAAAATCTTGGTCTCCTCGGCTATAAAGAGACCGCAAGTCTCTACAGAACCTGTGATTTCGGCCTTATACTTATGTTCACAAAGCATCCGTCATATATCCCGATGGAGCTTATGGCAAGCGGCTCAATCGTGATTACAAACTATAATAATGCAAATACATGGTTGTTAAAAAACAGGGAAAACTGTTTGGTGGTCGAACCATTACCTACTTATATAAGCGAAAAGCTCCTGTCGTTGATCTCTGATAAAAATCTTCAGAAGAACATTCGCGATAATGCACTCAAAACAGTGTCATCTTTTGACTGGAACTCGCAGATGGAGAAGATTTACAGTTTCATCACGGGAAAAAGCTAAAGTTTTCTTATGGCTGAAAGAAGGCAAATTGTATCTATTGTCATACCAACCTGGAACCAGAAAAAGCTTCTCACCGAATGCCTTGAGTCCATTTTAAAATATCCTTCCAGTCTGAAAACAGAGATAATCGTTGTGGACGATGCCTCGTCAGACAACACTTCTGAATATATAGACAGGAATTTCCCCGGGGTCACAGTTATTAAAAATGACAAAAACCAGGGTTATGCTAAATCTGTCAATAGAGCTATTGAACTCTCCAGAGGAGACATACTTTTCTTATTAAATGACGATACGAGATTCTTTCAGAACACCGTAGATGTACTATGCAATTTTTTGATGAACCATCCTGATGCAGGTGCGGCTGCACCTCTCCTCATCTATCCTGACGGAAGTTTTCAGGTTTCCTGCAGGAGGTTCCCCACGCCCTCAGCGCTCATCTTTGAAAAACTGCATTTAAACAGTTCAGGTCCATTTAAAAGGTGGAAGCTTAATGAAAAGGAACACTTAAAAGGCGGCCCGGTCCCGCAACCTATGGCATCAGCATTACTTATAAAAAGGGAATGCTGGGAGGCTGTGGGCCCATTCGACGAAAGATTCCCGATATTCTTCAATGATGTTGACTGGTGCTACAGGGTTTACAAAAATACTGATTACAAAATATATTTATGTCCAGATGTAAAGGTTATTCATCATGTGGGGGCTACTGTTAATACACTCGGTGCGAAGAAAAAGCAGGAGTTTTACAAGGGATTGATAAGGTTTTATCTGAAACATTTTCCTTTTAAGGCGGAAATGGTAAAATTGTGAAAGAGAATGAAAAGAGAAACCTTAGCAAAGCTATTGATGAAAAAAGGAGTTAAAGCAGCCTATCTTTTCGGTTCTCAGAAGGAGGCAGGGGTGGCCTTTCTTAAAAACGCTATTCTGCATATTGACAAAGAAGCAGACCTTGATATTGGAGTTGTGTTTGAAAGGTTGCCGGGAGATGTTTTTGACACCTATGGTGAACTTTATGCCGAACTTTCTGTTTTTTTTGACCCTTTTAATATTGATCTGGTATTCCTTCAGGAAACTGACCCCTTCTTTCAGTATGAGGCTATTCTTGGTGAACTTATCTGTTGTGACGATGAATCCTTTATTGATGAGTATGAAGAAAAGGTGATGAAGGTGGCCTCTGACCTTTCATTTAAAAAGGCTGAATCTGAGAAGGATTTTATCGAGGCTGTCAAAAATGGTTATTTCGAGATTACACGTTGATAAGATAGAAAAGAACCTCTCCTTAATACAGGACTCCCTTCTGGAACTGAAAGGACTTTCGAAGATGTCCGAGGAGGAATTTCTTTCTGACAGAAGGAATGCCGCAGCTTCAGAGAGTTTTTTGAGGCGTTCACTGGAGGCAATATTTGATATTGGAAGGCATATACTGGCAAAGGGTTATGGCTTTAAGGAAATTGAGTATAAAAAGATCGCTATAGAGCTGGGCGAGCGGGGTGTGATAGATAAAGAGTACGCCAGAACACTTTTAAAGATGGCCGGATATAGAAACAGGATGGTACATCTTTATAATGAGATTACGTCGAAGGAGATTTACGGGATTCTCACAAAACACCTGCTTGATATTGAACGCTTCATTTCAAAAATTGTTATTTTTATAGAAGATTACAGAAAAGGATTAGACAAGAGAGATTAACGAAAAAATTTGGCGGAATATTGACTAAAATATCCGTCTACTATAATCTTTTAAAATGCATTCTATAACCGGACAGGGTTCACTTTAATTATAATGAACAGTGCGCCCTCAACGGCATTCTTAAAGAGGTTACATCGAAGTATCCTGTAAAAAGGGTTATTCTTTACGGCTCAAAGGCAAGGGGTGATTTCCTTGAGGGTTCTGATATAGACCTTCTATTTATCACAGAGGACAATATGGACAGGTCGACAAGGTTTCAGATAAGCGACATTATCTATAACTATGAATTATCTTATGACGTCGTAGTCTCAGCCATTTTCGTTTCAGAGTCAGACTTCAGAGACAGGGTTAATACCTGTCTTATGAAAGTTAAAAAAGAGGGAGTTGTGATATGGTCGAAAGAATAGGGAAGGAGGAAGGCAGGCTTCTTGCGAAGGATGAGTTTAATCGGGCGATGGATGAACTTAAAGCAGCAAAGGTTTTGCATGAAAGCGGCTTCTTCATTGCAAAAGAAATTTTAGAGACTAATTTAACAGAGACAGATACCATATAATGAAAAATTTGGCTTTAAATACTGTTCGGATAGGTTTATGTAATTTCTATATCGGGATTTGGGTGACAGCAACCGCACGCTTAAGATATATTATATAATGTGTTAAATTAATCCAAAAAACTTTAATTGAAATAATGCAGATGTTGTGAAAAATTTTACTTTTCATGCCTTAGTGCACTTTGAACTGATGGTTAAACAATATTTTTGTTCATATAAGAGAGATATTTTAATAAACTCATCGAATTAAATAAATTTTTTAGCAATATCCGCATTTGGATTAAAGTAATCGGCAAGAAAGATTGGAGGACGATATGAAAAAAAAGCAAATCTTAGGGTTGGCTCTTTTTGCTGTGCTTTTCATTCTCTTTACAGGCAGTATTGGAAGTGCTGACCCACGCATGCGCTTCCAAGACATTAATTGGGCTTTCCCAAGTTCTTCTGATTATGCTCCATCGATTCTATGGGATGGCAGTCAATGGGTGATGTATCAGTGCGGATGGAACGCTGACGGAGAGGGTAAAGATAAAATTTATCGATGGGTGTCTTCTAATGGAATAGATTGGACGCGAAATCCGCTGAAGGCAATACTTGCGCCTACTGCTGGCAGCTGGGATTCACTGTTTGTTTGCGATCCTTCCGTACTATATGGTGTAAATATACAGGGTTACCCTTGGGCTTTGTGGTATACGGGAACATCAGATCCCTCAGGTTGCTCCAACGATATTGGGTTGGCTTTATCTGCCGATGGAATAGATTGGGTGAAGTATGGGAAAGTAGTAGATTGCCCCATCGTACCAAACTATTATGGCTGTGGCGAGCAAAGCGTTGTTAAGGTTGGCTCGACTTATTATATGCATCACACGGAAATACTTGGTAGCGGTACAAATCAATGGGGGGCTCGTGTTAGGACCTCCACGAATGGCATAAACTGGAGCAGTGGGACATTTTATATACCTCCGGGAATCACACCGGGTACAGATTTCGGAGTGGACTTTATGTATTCTTCGGGGATCTGGTATTCCGTCATGCATACAGGATTTACCAAGTTAGGAATCTATAGTTCAACAACTATACAAGGAACAAAAACTCTTCTTGGAGAATTGTCGATAAGCGAAGCGAGGAAATCACTTTCAGACCCAATATATCAATATCTTTTAGAGCCGGCCTTCTGGAGGGATGGGCTTGGCCACCAACTTTCAGAGTCACCAGACATATGGGTCGCTTATGGCATCGGTAACGGCTTTCCTGGGCCTTGGGATATAGAGGCTGCTAAGTTTGCGATTATGGATGCCGAGCAAAACACTGTTGACCCGTGGTTTGGAGCCCGGGCGTGTGAAGCCCCAGGGGTTTCTATTATCGGGCCCTATTATGCGTGGCATAGTAACGGCCCTAAAGGTGATGATATTAACTACTGGGACTTTAAGGCAGATGGAGACGGAGTTGATGAAGCCTGCACTATAGCTCTGAGGGGATTTCTCAATCCAGACTTTTCAAGCGGCACAAAGTTAGAGATCACCTGGTACGGATGGGTCACGGGCGGAACAACAGGAAACCCCAAAGTTGAAGTTTGGTTACAGAATGGTCCTTATTACTACTTTCTTGGTCACCTTTCCGGGTTGGGTAATACGAAATATAAAACTACATTCGAAATGGGATCTGTTCCTCGTTCTTATGTTCAGGCGATTAACTTTAGAATAAAGGAAAGCTATTTTACAAACCTGTATCAATCGGGGGCCACTATGCGCACACATTTATTTAAAGTACGCTTGGCCAATTAAACGAGAGGGGGCGATACAACGGTCAGCAAGGCATTGAGATATTTAAGAAGACATGGTCTCAGGAAAACTCTTGCGCGGTCTTTCTTCAAGTTAAGCGAACTTTTGGAATGCCCCGATGCTCTTTCGTATACAGGCGAAAGGGTAGTTCCTGCTTATAAAAATGATTGTTTTTACGCTCACCTGTCTATATACAACTTTGCAAAAGACTTTGTTCTGAACAAAGCAGTGCTTGATGCAGGATGTGGCTCTGGATATGGAACACATTACCTTGCAACTCATGGTGCAAAAACTGTTTGCGGGATTGATATAGGGGAAGATGCAGTCAAATTTGCAACAGAGAATTACCAACAACCAAACCTCAAATTTATCCAGATGGATTGCGAAAACATAAACTTAGATAAGCAATCTTTTGACGTGGTTTTTTCATCAAATATGATTGAACATCTTGAAAATTATCATGCATTTTTAAAAGGCGTTAAAGATGTCCTTAAGGATGATGGAGTCTTTATCCTTGCGACTCCTCCTTTGTATGGGTTTGAACCCGTTGAGGATAATCCCTTTCATCATACCAATTTAAAAGTCGGCGAGTGGATAGATATCCTTTCAGGCTATTATACTAATATCGAAACTTTTAGACATTTATTTAAAACTAATAAGAAAAATAAACATGGTGATCCTTACGTCCTTGACTTCGCAAATAAACCAAAAGACTGCACAATAGATGAAAAGGATTTCTTCTTCGAAAAAGTTCCTGTCTCAACTTATCTTAATAAAACAGAGACATTGACAGCTCTCTTTGTGATCTCCGGCAAAAGATAGACATACCGCATAATTATGAGGAAAGAATTTATTTCTGTCATTATTCCGGCTTACAATGAATCAGGACGTATTCTCACGACACTCGGTCGAATAGACGAATATCTTCGAAGTTGTTTTAAGAATTACGAGATAATAGTTGTGAATGACGGCAGTTTTGATAATACCGGCGATATTGTACTGGGGGCCGGAGAGAAAATAACATCCGTTAAATATATAGGTTATCAACCTAACCGGGGCAAAGGATATGCCCTGAGGCAAGGGGTGGCACATTCCACAGGAGATATTGTCCTTATATCCGATGCCGACCTCTCAACGCCGATTGAGGAATTAGAAAAACTCCTTAATTTCTATGAGAGCGGAGCAGATGTTATTATCGGTTCAAGGGCTTTAGCGGAAAGTCAGATTGTTGTAAGGCAACCATGGTGGCGGGAATTTATGGGTAAGACATTCAACAGATTCGTAAAAAATCTGCTTCTGAAAGATTTTCAAGACACACAGTGCGGATTCAAGCTCTTCAGGGGACATGTAGCAAGGGAGATTTTTTCACATTCTTGTATCGACAGGTTTGCTTATGATGTCGAGATACTTTATATCGCCGGCAAAGCGGGTTATAAGATAAAAGAGGTTCCTATCAGGTGGATTAACTCTCCTGACTCAAGGGTCAGGCCACTGAAGGATTCATTTCAAACAGCATTGGATGTTTTGAAAATCAGGTTCAGAAAATACAGATGACGGGTTATAAGCCCGGTATTCTGTAAAATTCAATAATCATTTTTCTTTTATAAGAATCTAAACCCTTTCCGTGTATTTTAAAACCCCTGACTCTTTCTACCTGATTATTATCAAGCAAATCCTCTATACCATTAAGATTGACTGGAAGTAAGTTGACGAGGAGCCCGTCTTCAAGGGTGTCAGGTACAACTCTGTAGTCTTCAATACGTCCGGATTCCATGAAAAGAGACATCCTGACCTCACCTATTCTGAAAAAAAGTTTGGAAAGTTTGCCGGAGGTATTCAGTTGCAAAGATATCTTTGCAACCAGAGGGTTGTCCATAGCCGGAAGCTCAACAATCTCCTGTGCTCTGTAAACTTTTTTCTCGATCAATTCCATCTTAACAAAACGCGGGGAATCTCTTCTCTTTAAAAGTAGGATTTCACCGTTTTTCTCAAATGAGTCATACCATTTGAACATGGAGAGCCACATGGCAGGTGCATCGATTAACGGATGGCGGCCGTCTACAGCCGTCCACTCCGTGAGGATAAGGATAGGGGCCTTTTCATTATCTTCCAGAAAATCTGCATTAAGAAAATCAAGATATGAAGTATATGCATTATCAGCCTGGATCACCGGGAATGGAACATAATTGAGATTATTTGCAGCCGCATAAGAGATTTCCCATGGGAAAATACCAATTCTTTCTTTTCCGATTTTACTCAGAAAATCTTCAGACAATCTAACCGTCTGGAGGGCATCTTTAGCAACAACATCAAGAAATCTCTTTGTCTGTCCGTAATGCAAGGTTGCCTTCATATTGTTGAGAGTGATAAGCCCTGTAATTCCACTCAGCATAAAAGAAGGAGTTGATATATACTGTACAGCAACTAATACCCATATGGAAATAAAAGCACCGACCAATAAGATGGCCCGTTTGAGAAACTTGCTCAAATCTGTAAAAAGAATGAGGAGGCCTACCATATAAAGTGGGGTGGAAAAAAAGATCATGGTATGGGTATCCTGTCTTACAAAACCGTGCTTAAATGCCAAGAACAGCGGTCCCAAAAACATCAATGACATGGCGAATGAGCGTTGTTTTGATTTTAGAAGGAATAGCATGAAAAGAAAATAGAGGATAGAAGTAGAGAGAGCGAGATAAAGTTCTTCCGTCTTCCCCGGGGAACTCATGGCAACATTATATCCGGAGGTTAACTCATACATTCCCCTGAGATATGAGATAAGAGAGGAAAACGACGGGTAGTATAACAAATAAAAGAGTACAAAGAGCACAGGGACGCTAAGAGAAAGGACTCCTGCCTTCAATGCCTTTTCCCTTTCGACAAATGCCGTTACTACAATAAAGAACACTATAGAAACTCCTGCAAACAGAAGAGAACTGCATTTTATGAACATAACAAGAACAGAAAGGAGAAGGGCAGAAATATAGTAAATATACCACCGCTTCATATACAAGGCCAGTGAGAGAAGAAGAAGTATATAGAAGGCAATGCAATAGTCATATCCGATGTAACCAAAATAATAGAGGGCCTGCCCACCAGAGAAAAGCAACACAAACAGAAACAACTGAAGCAATGAAACATAATTCTTAAACGCAAGATACGCAATAAGAGTTGAGAACATAATCCAGAGAGAAAGCTGGAATATTGTTGCTATATCCAGGTTATAACCGACATTCAATGGCATGGAAATAAACCCAAGAGGCCCGTAGGGCCATATCACGTCTTTTCCAAATATGATATGCCTGTCAGCAAAGTAATTGATGGCAAAAATCCACGAGGGGTCAAGACCGGGAGTTATCGGGGAAAACCTGTATGGAAAGGCAATCAGTGCAAGATAGAAAAGCAGGATAATTTTTAAAAAAATAACCAGTGTATTCTTGGATTCGTCTCTCGAATTTAATTCTAACTCTGACTTTCTCGTCATAGAACCATCCCTATCTTTGAGTCAAAATTATAACATGTACCCGACTCCTCAAATAAACAGCGGATTTTACCGTGATGAAATAAAAATTACCGAGTCTGGTTCTGCTAATTTTTCAATCCGCTGCTAATTCTCTATGTATCCCTATAGCAATTGCCCTGGCTATTTTTGGCAACACTCTCTGGCACTTTCAATCAGCGATAAAGATTTATGAAGAAGTAAGACGGGAGCATGAAGTAACATCAAGCTTCCTGTTACAAAGCAATGAGAGGCAAGCATTCTCGATAGGAAGACGTGCTGGTATCCGTCGTTCAACTTACTTACACCTCTTAAGGAAGTGGAGAAAGCGATTGTTCCCGCTTCTCCGGGACGAGCACTTATTACCTGCGAAGAAGAAATCGCCTTAAAAGCGCTTGGTGAAGGAAAAATCGATTCGATCTGGATTTTCGATCCAGGTTGCACATGCATGAAGCAGATTCAGCCATAGCGTACGTCAATTAACCCGTTTAATTCATAGCGAACTCCGTTCCAATGGTCGTCATTATCCGGCTTGACCGGATAATCCAGTTCATTTCTCTGGATTGCCCGATCGTGGTCGGGCAATGACATAATAAAAAATCTTAAACAACTTTTAAGATCTTTGAGCATTAATAGCATAAATTTTCCGTGGCAGACGGGAGATATAGTATTAGAGCGGATTTCAATTCTTTTGACGAAAGAATTGCCTCACAGGCTGCCGGTGTATCGGCAGCCGAGAATGAGCGAAAATAATATATCCTCCGTCATTTATTAATATTTTGTGAATTAACTGGGCTAACATATCTTGCTCTCAATGGCATCATGCGATTTTTTCTTGCTATAGTGTCATAATGCTGCTATAATATGTAATATTATGACAGAATATTTTCAACGCGATATAGGTAAAACAATATTGGAAGCACTGGATGAAATGCCTGTGGTTGTTATTACCGGCATGAGGCAGACCGGTAAAAGCACTTTTTTACAGATGCAAAACGGGTTTAAGGATAGATTGTATTTTACTTTTGATGACTTTACGCATCTTGAAGCAGCCAGGGAGAATCCGGACGGGTTTGTTAACACAGATGAACCTCTTACAATTGATGAGGCACAGAAATTTCCCGAAATTCTTACTGCAATTAAAAAAAATGTTGACAGAAAGAAAAAACCAGGACAATTTTTGTTATCTGGTTCTGCTAATTTCTCTATCTTGAAGGGGATCTCAGAAAGCCTTGCAGGCCGTGCAGTATATTTTACCATGCACCCTTTTACCAGGAGGGAGATTGAGGGTAGCACATCAGAAGAACCTTTTTTGCGCAGATTTTTAAAGATTCAACAAATCCCGAAGATCAAGACTACGAACCTTGTAAAGGCTGCGGATATCCTGCAAGGTGGCATGCCGTCCGTTTGTCTTGGACAGATAAAAAATAGATTCCTATGGTTTAAAGGATATGAGCAGACATATCTTGAAAGGGATGTCAGAGAAATGAGTCAAATTGCCAATATGATTTCTTTTCGGCATCTTCTGCATCTGACTGCCCTGAGAACTGGTCAGCTTTTAAGTTTAAGTCAACTTGGCAGGGATGCAAAATTAAATACAGCAACTACATCAAGATATCTATCGCTGCTTGAAGCATCTTTCATTTTCTATCGGCTAAGCCCCTATCTCAAAAATCGGTCTGCCCGGCTCATTAAATCCCCGAAGTCATATATTAGTGATTCCGGCCTTGCGTGCTATCTTGCAGGAATTGACAGCCTTGAATCTGAACCTCTTAAAGGCGCAATGTTTGAAACATATATTGCACAGAATCTTTCAGGGATAATTGACGCAAGCTGGCCGGAGGCAAAGCTTTACTTCTGGAATATTCAGGGCAGATATGAGGTTGACTTTGTAATAGAAGCGGGCAACAGGTGTCTTGCAATAGAAGTGAAGACCGCAGCAAGATGGGAAGAAAAAGACCTTGCAGGCCTCAGGGCATTTATTGCGGCAACGCCGCATTGCATTGCTGCAATACTTGCATATAACGGCTCGGAGGCTTTCAAACTTGATGAACGAATATGGGCTGTACCTTTAAACATTATTCTCTCATAGGTTTGATTAAAAAATAATTCTCCTTTATTTGCCGCTAAAAGATGACCCTGCAATAGAGATTACAGGGCTTGGCAGCTCGGGAAAGAGCGAACTACTGGATTCCGCATCAAGTGCGGAATGACAAGAAAAAACCAGAAAAACTTAAACAACTTTTAAGATCTTCGCAGATTTATAACATAAATTTTGCTTATATTTGCAGATACAGTATTTTCGCTCATCATTCTCGACCTCGATAAATCGAGGTCTCCGGGGTATCCCGACAGCTTTCGGGATAAACCCGCTTAAATACCGTATCTGCCAATAATTTTATGAATAATCTGGGTTACAAGGTATTCTGCTTCAAAGAAAAGATGATAACACGTGAATCTGTTTTTGTAGAGGCAGAAGATCAAAAAGGCATTCGGTTTTGATAAGCATTTTATTACTGCAGGGTTTAATATTCTACCATAGGAGCATGGTCTCATATTTGATATAGGAATTCTGATATAATCTTAGTCATGAAAAGAGAAACCTTAGAAAAGCAAACTATTATCCTGAAAATCCTTATAGAAAACTTATAGAAAAACTAACCCCTTAAACTTTAGAGCATGAATAAAAAACATATTTTTGCAATTGCATTATTCATCTTTTCCATACTCATTGCCTATTCAAATTCACTTAATGGGACATGGGCGCTGGATGATATCGTTGCAAATAAACCTGTCAGCATAAATGATATCCATGATTTCACCGGCTTCAGAAAGGTTGCTTACTTCACTTTTCTCCTGAACCAGACAATCGGCCCATTCAGTCCTGTAAATTTCAGATTGTTTAATATTTTTATACATATTCTGAATACAGTACTTGTATATGTGCTTACCTATTACACGATAACTTTAATATCAAAAAATAAAGCAGGTCACACAAAGGTAAATAAGCATAAAAGTAAACCTGATCTGATTGGCCAGAATCAGGCCTTTTTTGCAGCTCTGCTAAGTGGGGTGGTCTTCGGACTTCATCCCATAAATATAAATGCTGTCGCATATATAGTTCAGAGGATGACGTCTCTTGCCACATTCTTTATCCTGCTCACAATTCTGCTTTATATAATTGCCACACAGTCTGACAACAGAGTAAAAAAAACCCTGCTTTACATATTGAGCGGCATAAGTATTGTTTTGGGGATATTTTCCAAGGAAAATGCTGTCATGGCTGTCCCGCTCATCATCCTATACGACTATGTCTTCCTTTCACAAAAAGGCAAAAAATCCTCACACCCTCCCTTTATTAAAGAAGGGATTAAAAGGGTGATAATTATTGTCAGCATAGGCATTGCAAGCATCGCTGTAGCATCCTATTTTTTAAAATTGCACACTGCATTCATTGATATAGCTAAATTTTTCCTGAATCCAAACCAGCCTCTCACGGCAAGAGAATGGATGGCCATAGACGTCTACTGGACTCCGCTACAGCATATCTTCACAGAATTCCGAGTAGTTGCAAGATACCTTGTGCTTATATTGCTGCCACTTCCGCAATTGCTTGTCTTTGACTGGTGGGGATTCCCGGTATCTCAGGGCATAACCGAGCCAATCACGACATTATTATCCTTTCTTTTAATTATCCTGTTAACCCTCCTCGCCGTCTGGAAATTAAGGCGGTATCCGATGTTCTGCTTTGGCATCCTGTGGTATTTGATTGCGGTTTCTCTTGAAAGCTTCCTTGCCCCGGGCTCCGACCTTTATTTTGAGCACAGAAACTACCTGCCGGTCTCCGGCTTGTTCGCGGGAATTGCAGGACAATTTGCAGCATCCTGCAGAATAAAGATGCAGGAAAAAACGTTATGGGCAGTCGCATTTGTTTTGTGCATTTTGCTTGGTTTTCTTACTTTCTCAAGAAATTATGTATGGAAAGATTCCATATCGCTCTGGAGCGATACCCTGAATAAAGCCCCTTCAAATATTCGAGCGATGACGGGTCTGGCAAATGCGCATCTCAAACTTTCAGATTTCAATAATGCAGAAAAATATTTTACACAGGCGGTTCAGCTAAGCAGTTCTCAAAATAGATTTAATTTCCTTAATGATTCAGCATACAGTCTCGGGATGATATATCTATTTCAGGGAAAAACGGATCAGGCCAGAAAATTAATCGACGGATTCGGTGAGAAATTTGAATCATACAGGATCAAAATTCTCAGGGGGTATTATAAATCATTAAAAAATGATTTAGACGGAGCCATTGAAGAATATAACAACATTATCAATAAAACAAGAGGCCGCGATAAAGTTATAGTATTAACCCTCCTTGGTGATGCCTATCGGAAAAAAGGTTTATGGGATAACGCAATCGAATATTACTCACAGGCAATAGCTGCCGATCCCGGCTTTTCGGCTGCGTATTATGGAATGGGGGTCTCTTTTATAAACAAAAAAGAAGTCGAACGTGCTTATGAATATCTCCAAAAGGCTTTGTCTATTGAGCCTGATAATGTCCTCGCCCTCTCTGACATGGCTGATCTTATGCTGATTATGAAATCAAAGCCGGAAAATGCTCTTATATATGCACAAAGGGCTGTTTCGAAGTCTCCGCCATTTTATCAGCCCTATCTCACAATGGGGAATGTGCTCATCGTACTTGGCAGAGAGGCAGAGGCAGATAATCACTATAAAAAAGCAATTGATCGTGGCATGCCGGATTATATGCTTTTATTTGGCAAGGCGAGGGCATATTATATAAAGGGCGATAAAGAAAAAACCGAGTATTATCTGTCGGAGCTCGAAAAAAATAAGAATCTGCCCGAAAGGCTCAGAAAATTGATTATCGGGAGATAGCATTATCTCTCACCCTTGTCTTTAATGATTTTATCGAGTTCATATTCTATTAAAGCCATCTTCTGACCGAGCTCTTTAGTTTTGCTTTTCAGGTCCGATAATATGAGCGAAAAATAAAGTGTCGCAAAGACTAAAATAAAAAATATGACAAGAAATACCAGAACAGGAGGATAATGAACTCCCAGCCTGATGGCCAAAGGGTCTATAATCAGATCAGCAAATGAACTGAGAATTAAACCCAGACCTATAATCAGCCAGATGAGGGAAAGTTCTTCCCTGAATTTCTTTCTGCGTACCAGTTCAAATATCAGAATGAATAAAGAGATGCCTATCAATAAAATAAATATTCTTACACTGAAAGCCATATTCTCAATCCTCCTTTCTCAAATAAACCATTAGAACGGCTAAAAACATCTGCAATATATATATTAATGGCTTCAAACCACTGTGCATAGACTTGCCACCGGGTTTTTCATTCATCTTTACCGGAGACTCAACGACATTAAATCTCATCTTGTGGAGAATCATAATGATATTTACATCAGGATAGTCCAACGGATAATTATCGCCTTCAGAAAGGAGTGAGAAAACTTTTCTATTCAGCAGTTGAAAGCCCGAAGTGGGATCTGTGAAGTTTTTCCCTGTATATATACCCGCTATCTTTGAAAACAACCGTACCCCGATTTTCCTGCCGGCACTCATCTTATATGTACCTTCAATAAAACGGCTGCCGATAACCACATCTGCTCCCTCCTGAATCATCTTTTCTATCAGGTTATTGACAGACAGGGGATCATGCTGTCCATCTCCATCCATGGTAATAACCACGTCATATCCGTATTTAGTTGCAAATTGAAACCCTGCTTGAACAGCCCCACCGTATCCTATATTGAATGGGATATCTAATACCAGAACATCCGTCTGTTTCGCTATTTCCGATGTATTATCGGTAGAACCGTCATTGACAACCAGTATGTCCGTGTCGGGATTGCTCTTTTTGACATCATTAATAACATGCCCGATACTTGCTTCTTCATTATAGGCAGGAATTACGATTAATACGTTCAGCCTTTCTCTCCCTCTTTTCAGATATTTAATCCGGATTATTCATAAGATTATTGGCAGATACAGTATTTAAGCGGATTTAAATTCTTTCAAAGAAAGAATTTACCCCGTAAGCTCCGGTCTTATCAGGGCTGAGAATGAGCGAAAATACTGTATCTGCCAGTATATGCAAAATTTATTAATTAAAAGGGTTAAATATAGTATCTTATAAACTTCTTGATAAAGGCATCAAGCTTCAGAGAATCGGATCACCTCCTTTCCATATTCGGAGATAACGCTTTCAGGGTCGCCGAGCATCTTTATCTTTCCATGTTCAAGCCAGAGAACTTTGCTGCAGAGGCTTTTAATCTCTTCCATATTATGTGAGACAAAGAGTGTGGTAACACCTTTTTTCCTGAATTCTAATATCCGCTCTTTACTTTTCTCTTTAAACCACGCATCACCAACAGCCAGAACTTCATCTATTATCAGTATGTCAGGATCAACTTCCGTAGCTATAGAGAAGCCCAGACGGGCGATCATACCTGAAGAATAGTTCTTGAGTGGCGTATCGATAAAATCTCTCAGCTCAGAGAACTCGACAACACTGTCATATTTTTTATCTATTTCCTTTCTTGAAAAACCAAGTATTGAGGCATTCAGATAAATATTTTCTCTTCCCGTCAGTTCAGGGTCAAATCCGGCACTTAGCTCTATCAATGGTGCTATTTTCCCGTTTACTTTGACGATTCCTCCGGCAGGCTTTATTACTCCGGAGACAACCTTTAAAAGGGTACTTTTCCCGGCACCATTGTGGCCGATTATTCCGAGTGATTCTCCTTTGTTCAAATTAAGGGATATGTCTCTTAATGCCCAGAGAACCTGTATTTGAATTCTTTTTCCCTTGAAATAATTTATGAGATGTGCCTGAAAAGACCTTTTCTTTTCTTTTATGAGCCTGTATTTGACCGAAACACCCTGAAGACTGATCATAAAATAGTTTCTGTTCTGCTCAGAGATAAAATATAATCTTTTCTTTATTTTTATTGTAAATAACCCATCCTATAGAAAAAGAAAGGAGGGCAAAAACCGCTCCAAAAACGAAATGTTCAGTTAGTGGCAGAGTATTGTCATACAGACATGCCCTGAAAAGCGTTATATAATGATAAACAGGATTCAGAGACATGAGAAATTGGAGTTTTTCAGGAAGGATGGAAACCGGATAGAATATCGCCGAGAAATACATCCAGCCCATCAATAAGACTTCATAAATGTATATGACATCGTGGAAGAAAACTGTAAGAGTAGAGACAGTAAGAGAAATACCAATGGAAAATAAGAAAATGAGCATGACAATGAAAGGAAGCAGAACAATGTTATGACTGATAGCTGTACCCGAGAAAATCATAATAATAAAAAGCGGAATGAGTGCGAAGATAAAATGGGCAAGTGAAGATGCCACATTTGAAATAGGAAAGATAGATTTCGGGAGGTAGAGCTTATTAATAAGATCCCGGTTGTGGATAAATGCCGTTGAAGCAACCTTTGTGCCCTGTGAAAAAAGCTGCCACATGATAATTCCTGCCATGACATAAGCAGTATAATTGTCTATGGTTCTTTTGAAAATTCCGGCGAAGATGATATAAAAAATAAGCATCATTAATAAGGGGTCAAGCATCACCCAGAGAAATCCGAGAGCCGACCTTTTATATCTTTTCTTGATATCCCTTAAAACGAGGTTTCTCAGGAGCTCCTTATAACTTATTATCAGCGGGATTTCCTGCATATATCGAATCATTGTTTTGTATATTGTATAATAACCGTGTTATCAAAGGCGATATAAAACTGCTCAAAGTCACTAATGAAAAAGTGAAAATCCTTCATATTCTCTATGAAAGCAAAGGTGATTATTTCGGCACCGGTGGTGTTGGTACAAGAGCATATGAAATATACAAATATCTGAAAGACAGACACGATGTCACCCTTTTATGCAAGAAATACCCGGGTGCTAAAAATAGGGAGATGGAGGGATTAAGACACATCTTTGCTGGCACTGAAAGCAAGAGTTTAACTAAAACCCTGCTTTTGTATGCATACCGGGCTGCATCATTTGTCAGAAGGCATGGAGAGAAATTTGATATCATCATCGAAGAATTCTCTCCTGCTATCCCCACATTTTTACACATCTTTACAAGAAAGCCTCTGGTCCTTCAGGTACAGGGATATACGGGCAGACTTTATTTTAAAAAATATAATTTAGTTTATGCCCTTTTTCTCTACTTTATGGAATACCTGAGGCCGAAATTTTATAAGAATTTTATATTTGTGAATACAGAGACCCTAAGAAGAGTTTTATCTGAAGATATCTCTTCGGACAGGCGGGACGCCTGTCCTACCAGTTATATATTCCCATGCATCAGTAGGTCAGGCGTCTCGCCTGACTTGCCTGTAAAAAGACTCTTACCCGATAATCCCCCCACCCCCCCTTTAGTAAAGGGGGGTGAGGGGGGATTTTTTCCATTAAAAACCAAGAAAGTCATTGCAATCATCCCTAACGGCATATCACCGGAATTATTGGATACCTCACCTGAAGACGGTGATTATATTCTTTATCTCGGCAGGATAGATATTTACGGGAAAGGGCTTGATATCCTTATAAAGGCATATAAGGAATTCTATAAATCATTCCCTGATATAAGACTGGTAATCGCAGGTGATGGAAAGGACATGGAAGGGTTCAAAAGCATGCTTGCTGAATTACCTGAAGACGTAAGAAAAAACTTAGCACTTACAGGATGGGTTTCCGGTGATAAAAAAACAGAGGTTATAAGAAAGGCATTATTCTGCGTCTTCCCCTCAAGGCATGAGGTTCAACCAATTTCGGTTCTCGAAGCAATGGCATGCAGCAAGGCTGTTATAGTAAGTCAGATCTCCGGGTTTGATTTTGTTATTCAAAAGGGTACGGGAATTGCTTTTGCATTCGAGGACCCCTATTCTCTCTCACAGACTATGCAAGAACTTATGGTCAGTAATAAACGTCAAGAGATGGGTCTGAGAGGCCGTAATTGGGTAAAGGAATTTACATGGGAAAGGGTAGCCTCGAAATACGAGGAGTTTATTAATGGAGTTTACAGGCGTCATTCATAGTTCATTAATTAAAGACAAATGACACACGGCAGACATCCGGTAGTTTCTGTAATTGTTCCTGCATTCAATAACGGTTCCTTCATTAAGTTTGCCATTGAGAGCATTTTCCGTCAGACATATCCGGCCGGACTCACGGAGATAATCGTTATTGATGACGGTTCTGATGATAACACCGGCGAAATCGTTCATGAATATCTGGACAGGGTCACCTACATCTATCAGGAAAACAGGGGCATAGCGGGTGCCCGGAACAGGGGACTGGCTGTCGCAAAAGGCGGGATAATCACCTTTCTTGATGCTGACGATGAGTGGTACGAAGAAAGAATCCGGAAGGTAGTAAATAAATTCATGGAAAGCCCTGAAGCGGGGCTTGTTTATCACTCTATTGAGTTGATTGATAGTAATGGAAACATCATTCATAGGAATTTTAACAAGTCCTTCGGTTATAAGGAAGGCATCAGGGGCTGGGTCACTAACGACATCAGCTCCGGCCGGATATTCTGTGGCGGCAGTTCTTTTGCCTTTAGACGGGATGTTGTAAAAAGAGCTTATCCGGTCCCTGAAGATATAAAAAGGGGGATAGATTTTTATATGGTTGCTTTATCATCATGTTATGCGCAGACAGAGTATATCCCGGAGACGCTGGGTAAATACAGGCTGCACAGTGATAACACAACAATGTTTGCAGGGCATCGTGATTGCAGCGAGATGGCTAAAGTCAACATGGATTTTGCGCATATGCGGCAAAGGTTTTTAGAGATAATCAAGAATTGTGAGGGTTTCTGCATGAAGGCAATAGATCTAAATACAATCAAAAGAGTCCGGGCTAAAGAGATAATCTTTTATAATGTTCTTACCGGCAAAAGAATTGAAGGGATAAGGCAGATACCGGCACTTTTCAAGGGAGACTTTAATTATAAAGACTTTTTAAAAGGTATTGCTGTAAGTTTTGTAGCATTATTTGTTCCTGGTCCATTTTTTCACAATCTGGTTAAAGGCTACGGATTTCTCCAGCGATTAAAATATGAAAGGTTTACAGGTTATTAGAAAGTTTATAGAATCCAGCAGGGTTATTGAGAGGGCTGTAAGGGAGGTTCTGGAGAGGCTTCCCGTGCGGTTCAGATATGGCATCTCTTATGGCCCCGTATTCAGACACTGGCTTGCATTTTTAAAGGAATCAGAGAAATGGGACAGAGACAGGCTTGAGGCATATCAGGTTGAGCAATTGAGGGATTTGCTGATACATGCCGGAAAGAACGTTCCTTATTATAAGAAAGTTTTTGCAGACCTTCAATTCAGACCCGAGAAGATTCAGAGTTTGAACGATGTCAAAATATTACCATACATAGACCGCAAGACAGTAAAGAAAAGACACGATGAATTTGTAGCAGGTAACATCCCGAAAGACAGGCTGATACCGGCTGACACAAGCGGTACAACAGGGATACCCCTCACACTCTATGGCACAAAAGAGACGGAAGAGAAACACTGGGCAACTGTGATTAATCTCTGGAGCAGAATCGGATATAGTCCCGCATCAAGAACGATTTTCTTTGAGGCCAATATACGGCATGGTGGCAGAGACAATCTGCCCTATAAAAAATACGGAAATAAGTTAATTCTTTCAAGCAATTATTTTACAGATGAATGGACGGATAGATATATGGAGATGATAAATAATTTCAGACCTGAATATATGATAGGCTTTCCCCACACGCTTGCTGTATTTTCTTCCTATGTCAGGAAAAGAGAGAAGTCCGTTTATGACGGTTTGAAGGGTATCATTGTTTATGCAGAGAATCTCTACGGATGGCAGAGGGAGTTCATCAGGGATGTTTTTGGGGCAAGGGTATTCTCTGATTACGGGATGGTGGAGAAAGTGATACATGGAGGGGGATGCGAACATTCCGATGCTTATCATCTTTATCCTCAATATGGTCTCACCGAATATCTCGATCCGGGAAATTCCCGCCATGAATTGGTGGGCACCGGATTCATCAACTATGCCATGCCCTTGATCAGGTACAGGACAGGGGACGTTTGTGAAGGTGTCGGGAAGGTGTGCGACAGGTGCGGGAGAAATTATGAGACATTGTCCGGGATCGAAGGGCGTATGGGAGATTTCCTGATTAATGCAGATGGACAGATCGTCTCTGTCTATCTTAATATAGACTTCAGGCTCTTCGAGGATATCGAGCGGTTCCAGTTATATCAGCATATCCCGGGCAAGGTGGAGTTGAGGATATGGCCTAAACATATAAATGCTGATATAGATATGGTATTAAATGCCATAAAGAGCAGCTTTGGTCCTCAAGGAGACAGGATGGAATTTGCGGTTTTGCTGATGGATAAGAAGGAATTTTATCCTCTGGTAAAATACAGGATGGTTGAGCAGAGGCTTGATATAAGAGATTTTATAAATTAACTTCTCAATGATAAAGGTATGAAGGGTTTTAACATTTTTAACATATGGATAAAATAACACCGGAAATTATATGCGAGATATATGATGAATCTGGAGTAACAGGCTATCTCGTGATTGATTCTATCATTAACAATAACTGCTGGGGAGGTATAAGAACAGTTCCCGACCTTACTATTGACGAGCTTATCCAGAATGCAAGGACAATGACTATGAAATATGGTTTTCTCGGTCTTCCTGTAGGTGGCGCTAAAGCAGGCGTAATAATAAATGGTGAGGATCAGGAGAAGAGAAAGAATGTATTTAGAAGATTTGGCAAAAAAATTGCTCCTTTACTAAAAAATAAGATATATCTGCCGGGTATCGACCTGGGTACGACGCTTGATGATCTTAAAGAGCTTGAAAGAGGGGCAGGGGTAAACCTCAGATTAAATAAGTGGAAAGATGTATCACATATTTATACAAGCTGGACAATTTATGCAGCGGCTGAAGAGACATTGAAGATCACGGGCATCAGGAATGGAAAGGTTGCTATAGAAGGATTTGGCAAAGTTGGATCTGAGGTTGCAAAGATATTTTCTGAGAATGGTTTTACAGTCGTTGGAGTATCAAATAAACTTGGCGCTATATATAAAGAGGAAGGCCTGGACATTGATACCCTCATCCGGATAAAGGATAGGTATAAGGACGGGATGATCTTTAAATATCCTGACACGGCGAAGATCGAGAATCACGAATTGTATTATCTGCCTGTTGATATCCTGGTTTTTTGCGGAAGGTCGTTTGTTGCTGAAACACTGGCTATAGAGAAAATAAAAGCAAAGATCATATGCGTGGGTGTGAATGCGCCTTTGACTGAGAGATTCGAAGAGGCCTTGTTTGAAAAAGGTCAGATATGCCTTCCCGATTTTGTCTCCAACTCGGGTGGAGTTTTAGGAAGTCTGATGAGACATTATATGAGTGATAATAAGATAGAGGAAATTTTTAAGAGTGATTATAGCAAAAAAGTAAGGAGGCTTTTGTCCAGATCTCAAGAAACAAGAACGCTTCCGGGAAAGGTTGCGAGAATTATGGTAGAAGAACGAATTAAATTTATGAAGCAAGAAAGCAGGAAGATTGGATTATCAAGATTTTTAAAGCCATTAGTACCGGAGTTTTTTAAAAGACCATTTGCCAAACGGTATTTTACTAAAATGATGGATTCATAGTTATATTTTTTATTTTTCGGATTTTTAAGACATTTCTGGAATAAAAACAATAAGGAGGTTTTTATGGAGAAGGTTACTTTTTCCCTGCTCAGGGGTATCTGTCAGATGCCGGCTTACGTGGCACATGAAAAAGGTTTTTTTAAAGAAGAAGGAATCCATGCTATGTTAAGCATTGAACCTACTGCATGGATGGTTCCAAATAAACTAATGAGCGGTGAATGCCAATTTGCAGTTATTCCATGGACAAGAGTTGCAGCAGCAGAAGAAAAAGATATACCGCTTGTATTAATTTCCGGTTCAGGTTTTGAAGAGGCTGCTATAGTTATTCGAAAGGGGATAAGCACTTCCGATGTGAAAAGGGTTGCTATTCCGCAGAGAGGAGGCATGAAAGACCTGACAGCAATGGGATTAATAGAAAATCTGGGGTGGAAAGATGTCGAGCTTGTCAGACTTCCATCCGGTGACGGGGCAATTATAGCTCTTTTTGGTATGGGGGCTGATGCAGCTTCAATGGTAGAGCCTTATGCGACCATGATGGAGGGACTGGGTGTCGGGACGGTGGTAAAGAGAACAGGAGACATATGGCAAGGGGCGCCGGGGTGTTCTCTGACAACGACTGTTCAGATGAAAGAAACCGCCCCTGAGACCGTGCAAAGCGTGGTCAAGGCGTTCGTGCGCGGGGCGATTTTCGTAAGAGACAATCCTGATGAATCTGCAGAGATATCTTCCGGTTATATTGGCATTAGTGTGAGGTTTATCCGTGATGCCTTAAATGTAAATAGACCGGATGTTGATGCAATCAGGAACAGGAAAGCAATGGAAAATGTTCTCTCTCTTATGATGAAACTCGGCTACATAGAGAAGCTTCCAACAAATTATAGCGACTTAACATTTCTTGACAGAGCTGCAGGGAGTCTTGGAAGTTAATATGCAAATAAGTCGAATCAGACAACTGGCTCTTATAACCTGGGGTTTCCATAATTATCTCAGGCGACCATTAACTCTTGAACATGCGATAGATGACGTCAGGCACAGGATGGATAACCGTGAAAAAAACTTCTTGAGCATAGCAAAGAATATCATTTACGGGAATAAATACAGCCCCTACCGCAAGCTTCTTTTATGGGCGGGATGTGATTATGGCGACCTTGAGGATAGTGTCAGACATGAAGGCATTGAGAAGACGCTGGAAAAATTGCGGGATGAAGGGGTTTATTTAACCCTCGAGGAATTTAAGTCAAAAATCCCTGTATGCAGAAACGGATTAACTTTTGAAACCACAGAACCCGATTTTGACAACCCCTTTCTCATGGGCAAGAGCATACAGGCTTCAACGAGCGGAAGCCGCTCAAAGGGCACACGTGTGATGTACGACTGGGATTTTATTGCTGAAGAAGCTGCCAGCGAATTGATACTCTATGAAACCCACGGACTTACTGCTCTGCCTTTAGCTCTCTGGCTCCCGGGACTGCCTGCCATATCAGGTATTCATAACCTTCTGATGAATATAAAGTTTCGCAGACCTCCCGAGAAGTGGTTCTCTCATCTGGGGAGCGGAATGATTAGACCGTCTTTAAGGAATCGTTTCGCCATGCAATACATTTCATGGGTTTGCCGCATGTTTGGCCTTTCTGCTCCCCCTATAGAGTTGGCAGGTATCGGGGATGCAGTAAAAGTTGCGGAATGGATGGAGAAAGCTAAAAGAAGCAAAGGAAAATGTGTGGTAAGGACTTATACGAGTTCAGCTGTACGTGTTGTTCAGGCTGCGATAGATAGAGGTATAGATATCGGCGGGAATGTCATCTTTACAGGAGGAGAACCGCTTACAGAGAGGAGGCTAGGGTTTATGGAATCGGCAGGAGTGAATGCCTTTCCAAGATATGTAGCCACTGAATCAGGATTGATAGGAGCTTCCTGTGCGAACAGGACGCCGCCGGATGAAATGCATGTTTACCTTGATCGTCTTGCAGTCATACAGATGCAACGCAGGACAAATATCGGGGAACATAACATAAATAGCTTTTTGTTTACATCTTTGTTGTCCACTACCGGAAAGGTCCTGTTAAATACAGAAATAGGAGATTTCGGCAGATTAGAGGTTAAACCATGCAGTTGTTTATTTGGTGAGCTGGGTATGAATGTGCATATATCAGAGGTCCGGAGTTACGACAAACTGACCGGAGAGGGTATGACACTCCTCGGTTCTGATCTCGATGATATAATCGCGGGGCTGATCGAAGACGCCGGCGGATGTCCCGATGACTATCAGTTCTGGGAGAAGCAGGATGACAAGGGGTTGTGTAATCTCATTATTGCCGTGAGTCCGGAGGTGAGAAATCTGAATGAGAATAATTTCAAGAATGTCCTGCTCGATAAGCTCCGGGGCAGGAGTTCAGGTGCCGGTATAACATCTGAATTGTGGAAACAGGCTGATACGCTTCAGGTTGTCCGTGCATATCCGGAGATGTCAAAAGGATTCAAAAAGTTGCCGATTATAAAAAGCCCCAAGAATCCCTATTTATAAAGCATGGGAATCTTTCTTAACCTTTCTTTCAAGTCTATAACGGGATGAAGAATATCAAAATTTAACAGGGATGAAAGAGCGATAAGAGAATAAATCATTCCGGACTTAAGGGATCGGTCTTTCTCTAAAAAACTTAAAAATTCAGATTTGGACTTTTCAAATAAACCAGGCTTCATCATCTGCAATGCCGTGTTATAAGGATGATAAGTAACAAATTCCTTTCTCGTCTCTTGCCAGCGTTTCTCAAGGTCATCTATATCATATGAAAAGCCGATTTCCTTAAGTTTTTTCTCATTCTCTAAAATGAATCCTTTAAGGAAGCTAATCCCGGCATCGAATAAATGTAACGGATTGCGCCCGAAAGTTGCAGCTGAAGGATGTCTCCGCCAGTATCCGAGACAGGCAGGTATAGCCGAGAACCTGCCTTCGAGAGAAAGCCTTGTCCACGTCGGAAAATCTCCATGAGCCATTGGTGCATATATAAATCCACCGATATTTAACAAGGCACTCCTCTTAAGCATGACAGTTGAATTATGCATGAATAAATATCTTTTTAACTTAACTATCTTCAGAAATGCTTTCAGGGATGACCCTATCGGAGTATTACAGGCTATGCTCGCATTATCTGAGAGGTCCATATAGCCTATACTCTTTCCTCCCTGGTTTATCAAACAGCATTCCCCGTAGCTGAGAATAATGCCATGGTCATCAAAGCTCTTCACCTGCACTTCAAGCTTGTACTCCGGCCAGTAATCGTCTCCATCAAGCATCGCCACCAGGTCACCACTGCTCATACTGAGGGCTTTATTATAATTTTTAACCTGGCTGTCAAAACCCGTATTTTCCTGACAGAGATACCTTATCCTGCTATCCTTGATGTTTTTTATAACATCACCGGTACCGTCTGTTGAACCGTCATCAATGATTATCCATTCCCAGTTCTGATAGGTCTGTTTCAGGACACTATCGATAGTCTCTTTTATATAGGGGCCGTGGTTAAATACGAGAGTCAGGACACTTACAATAGGTTTTCTGCCCACAAAATATCCTTTCAAAAGTAATATACTATACCTAATTTGAGCGATTCTTTTCACAAAGCAAGGACAGCCGGGACGGCTGTCCTACCTGAAAAAAGGTACAATCTTCAAAAAAGGTGAAGTCTTCAAACCTGTAGGACAGGCGTCCCGCCTGTCTCAGAGGCATTATTAGATAATAAATCGCTCAATTTAGGTATAGTAAAGTTATTAACTATAACCAGTTTAATAGATTTAATATTGAAATAAAAAGCGGTATTTCTTCGATTAGAGAATTTTTGAAATTATGGGAACATTAGAGACAATAAAGAAATTTCTCGGTTTAGCAAAATTAGAGAGAGTCGCCCTTGAGATTTATGAGCGACTGCCTTTATTTTTCAGGTATAAATTTATTTATGGCCGATCATATCTTCACTGGCGGGCTTTTTTGCAAGAATCTGAGAAGTGGGATAAAGACAGGATAAAAGCATACCAGATCGAACAGCTTAAAAATCTGTTAAAGCACGCAATAAAAAATATTCCTTATTACAAAAAACTTTTTTCTGATTATGGGTTTGATCCAGAGAGACTGCAGACTCTCGATGATATAAAGGTTCTACCTTATCTGAATAAGGAAACAGTCAGGGACAGTCTCCATGAATTTATAGATAGCAGTGTCCCGCGAAAATCCCTGTTAATGAAGTCCACAAGTGGTTCTACCGGGATACCCCTAACCTTTTATAAAACCAAAGAACCGCAGAGAATATTTACTGCTTTTTGGGACGACTTGCTCCTCAGGGCAGGCTGTACTCCAAAGAGCAAAATAGTTATGTTCTGGGGCATGATCAAGTTAGGTAAGCGTAAATATCCTTTCCTGAAGTATGGGAATAGGCTTATCCTTTCAGTTAATTATATTACGGACAAATGGATGCAAACTTTCTATAATACGATTGTAAGATTTGAACCTGAGTTTATAATCGGCTACCCGAATACATTAGCAATTTTCTCTGCATACATAAAGGAAAAAGGCTATTCAAATTTTAAAAGCTTAAAGACAGTAATAACGCAATCTGAGACATTGTACCACTGGCAAAGGAATCTTATAGAGGAGGCGTTAGGTGTCAGGGTTTTTTCTATATATGTAATGACCGAATTGGCCGTGTTTGCCGGTGAATGTGAACATTCGAGCAGTCTGCACACTTACCCCCAGTACGGTTTAACTGAATTTATTTCATTGGATAATGATCACAAAGAGATAATAACTACCGGTTTTACCAATTATGTTATGCCCCTGATTAGGTATAAAACAAATGATATCGGGATGAGAGGCAATGACTCCTGTCCGGAATGCGGCCGTAAGCATCAGCTTATTGACATGATCGAAGGAAGAATAAATGACTTTCTAATAAATAAAGAAGAAAAGGTAATTCCCAGACTTATGCCATGGATAAGGGTATTTCCAAATACCAAACAATATCAGTTCTTTCAGGAACAACTGGGGAAGGCTTATCTGAAAGTGGTGAAAACAGAAAAGTATACAGACACAGATACTATATTCATAAAATCAAAGCTTGCCGAGATGCTCGGCCATATGAAGGAAACCTTAGACATAGAAATAATCTTTACTGATGATATATCAAGAACACCCTCCGGAAAAATCATTATCGTTGACCAGAGATTGAATATAAGAAAATTCTTAGTGGGCTGAAATTTTTTTATGAAAATCCTTCAGCTCATCTATGAAAGCCTTGGAAGTCCTTTTGGATTCGGCGGCGCTGGTGTCAGGGCTTATGAGATATATATAAGATTAAAAGACAGGCATGATGTTACCCTCCTCTGCATGAAATATCCCGGTGCAAAAGACGGAGAGATAGAAGGATTAAAGCATCTGTTTTCAGGGACAGAGAGTAAAAGCCTCACAAAGAGCGTACTTGCATATGTTGTCAATGCGGCAAATTTTATCAAAAAATACGGCAGAGACTTCGATGTGATAGTCGAGAACTTCCTGCCTTCCACACCCTTTTTTTCGAGACTCCTGACAAAAACGCCCGTAATCCTGCAGGTCCAGGGGATAATGGAGAAACATTCTTTAAGAAAATTCTCTCCTTTTTATTCTATGCCGATGTATATAGTGGAAAGGTTTTACCCGGGACTGTATGATAAGTTCATTTTTGTCTCCGGGATAACCAGGGAAAACGTGATATCCCGAATCAGGAAAAAAGTCCACTTTTCAAAAGTTATTCCCAATGGAATAGACAAAAGACTTTTGAATGTTGATTCAAAAGAGGGTGATTATATACTCTTTTTAAGCAGAATAGATATCTACACAAAGGGCCTTGATATATTAATAGAGGCATTCAGAAGGATAAGCCCTGAATATCCGGATTCAAGGCTTATCCTTGCAGGTTACGAATTTGACAGATTTGATAAGCTCATATCAGGCATTCCCGTCTCTTTAAAAGAAAAAATTGAATATGCAGGGTTTGTGACAGGTGAAGAAAAAATAAAACTTTTATCAGGCGCAAAACTGTTTGTCCTCCCTTCACGCCATGAATCCGCACCTGTCAGCATACTCGAAGCGGCTGCATGCGGGAAACCTGTCATTGTCAGCGATATCCCCGAACTCAAATTTGTTTCCGGCGGGGGATTCGGTTTGGGTTTCCCTTCCGGTTCTGCATCCGGGCTTGCAGAAAAGATGGGATTACTGCTAAAAGACAAGAAGATGAGAAAGGAAATGGGCGGAAGGGGAAGGGAATATGCCGGCAGATATTTATGGGACGGGATTGCCTTACAGTTTGAAGACACACTGAAGTCTTTTACAAATTTATGGGAAACCTGAAAAAAAATTTCTCTGGCATAAACTACCCTGCCGACAATCACGACATCCTCGTTGAAATGTTTTCAATTAATGAAAAAGAAGTCGTTCTCGATGCGGGCGGGGGCCATATGCCGTTCAGCAGGGCTGATTTCATAGTGGAAAAAAACCTTTTGAAAAGCGGGCACAGGGACGGCAAACAAGTACCTTCAGATAAACTCGGCAAATACATTGCTGCAGATATTACCTGTTTACCATTTAAGGATAAAAGTTTTGACTTTATTTTCTGTTCACACGTGCTCGAACATGTTGATGACCCTGCAGCTGCATGCGGAGAGCTAATGAGAGTCGGCAAACGCGGGTATATCGAAACTCCGAGGAAGTGGACGGAATTCTATGCAGGCCATCCGTCACACAGGTGGCTTGTGGATTTAATAGAAGGCAAACTTTACTTTGAAAAGCGGAGGTTCATCAATTCACCGTTTATGAATTTCATGTTGCCCCAGGTATGGAAGAATCCGAAACTGTATGAAAGCGCCCTGACAAACTTCCGTAACATAACATGCGTGCAGCTTTACTGGGAAGAGAGGTTTGAATTTGCAGTTGACACAAAAACAGGAGAAGAAGATTTTGACTATGAAGACCCTGATCAGGCTGCTTATTCCCATTACTGTTTTGCAAGGAATGTACTGGAACTTGGCGCACCTCCGGAGTATGGACTCTTCCATGCAGAGACTGCGGTAAATTTAGATTCAACAAAAGATGAATATAAAAAGCTTCTCGAACTTTATTATTCTCTGATGAAAGAAAAAAGAGCTGAAATCGTAGGTCCTGAATTAAATTCAGGACATGGTTCAGAATGACATTCAAGAGACCTCTTCGTAATCCGGGTTGAATTATTGTTTCCGGATGTTCTATATTTTTCAAACATATCGGATAAAATAAGATTTTAAACAATATCCTTAATTATCAGGTAATCTATTCGATTAGAGGTAATGTCAAAAGTTTCATGAAAAAGCAGGATGGATAATATGGATAATACGTAAACAATAAGTGAGGGTAATAATGTCATTCTCTGGCTTGACCAGAGAATCCAGAGAATATGGAAAAGAGTTTTTATGTTTACATATTAGCGGGCCAGAGAAATGGCACTTTGTATATTGGAGTGACCTCTGATATTGTAAAGCGTGTTTGGGAGCATAAGAATAAATTAGTAGAAGGGTTTACTAAAAAATATGGAGTAGACAAACTTGTCTATTATGAACAATTTCGAGAAGTAGAGAGCGCTATTAAGAGAGAAAAAAGGTAGAAAAATTATAACCGCAAGTGGAAATTAGAAATTATTGAGAAATTTAATCCTGAGTGGAAAGATTTGTACGAGGACATAATTACTTGATTCCCCGATCAAGAGGCTGTGTCACAATTATATCAGGAAAAGGGGATGAAAGAAGGTAATTTATATG
>JACUUX010000138.1 GCA_014859105.1 Nitrospirota bacterium | reverse complement strand
CAGATATACCCATAGGATAGCGATCAGTAACAATCGTATCCTCAATGTTCAGGATTGCAATGTATCCTTCCGCTGGCGGGACTATGCCGATGGGGATAAACAGAAAACTATGTCGCTCAAGGCCGATGAGTTCATAAGAAGGTTCCTCCTTCATGTACTTCCCCCTCGATATGTGCGCATCAGACACTTCGGACTTCTGGCAAACAGAAGCCGTAAAGACAACATTGCTTTATGCCGTAAGCTCATCGGTAGTTGTGAAATCGTAACAAAAGAAAAAGAACGACCAGAGACCTGGCAGGATCATCTGCTCAGAATCTGCGGGATTGATGTCAATATTTGTCCTGTTTGCAAGACGGGCATGATACTCAGAGTAGAACTTCTGTTTCCCTACAGGTGTAATGGCACTCCGGATCAATACTCATGAACACTGTTGACAGCATAAAAATCATATCTCCATCAGCTTGCGAAAACAGCATTCCGTTTCGCCATACTATCCTATTGTCTGAAATCATCCCTTACCATGCTGCTCGATTATTAAGGGAACAATCCCAATCTCTTTTTTCGTCTCCGGATAGTCTCATGCAGGTAAAAATAAGGCAAATGCACCATACACCATATCCACTTCGATAAAAAAGTTCCGAGAGAATTATTCGAATCCCCATATCTGGCGCAGCGGCTTAGTCCTTCACACGTCATTCCTCAACTTCGCAGCGGAATGACGCTTATTCGAATCATTTAACGACTAAACTGTGCGGCGACGCCCGCAGTGACCATAAAATACCGCCGACCTATGTGTCGTCCGCTGTCGTTTTTTTAGACTCTTGTTTTTGGCATGTCTGTAACAAGCATTGCCGATTGCTAAAAGCAAACAAGAAATATTGGATTGAAAAAATAGCTTCAAATAAAAAAAGAGATAGGATAATTAATAAAAAATAAAGACGTGGGATGGAAAGTACTTCGGATTTGGGAACACGACCTTAAACCTTACCCACAAAAGGCAATATTTCTAGTTCTTGAAACGCTCCAAAATAAAAATAAAATCCACTGTCATTAAGGCGCATTTGGATTTAGCCTCGCCCTCAACAATTTTTATTTGCAAATTATCAACATTCTTTCTACAACAAATATACTTAAAAATCAAAGTCTTAACGGAAATGTATTTTTCGCTTGACATACACAATATATTGGGTTATCTTTCACCGATGGGCAAAAATAATATACAAGATGTTGAAAAAAAAGATCGAGCAATCTATAGCGGTGTAGATTGCTCGATTTGCCCGTCATGGAAAGGACGGGTCTTGGCAAAAACCAATATGTTGTTGAATGTCTATATATAAAACATACCTTGGATCATTTGTCAAGCACAAACTTTTGATTCCGGAAGGAGGTGTGTTTTATTGCCAATAGAAATTTCCGAGTACCAATTCGCAGGTCCCTACACTTCAATATCCGATCTTCAGAGGAAAGCTGGCGTATATGTAATTCTCTGCAGAAGAACCGATGGTAAATACTACGTAATCGATGTTGGGCAAGCAATCAATGTGAAAGAGCGTATCGAGAATCACAATAGGAAATCTTGTTGGACAAGAAATTGCGATGGCACGCTGTCTGTCGCTGTTTTTTATACTCAATACGAATCTGAAAGGACGAGGATTGAGAAGATAATTCGCAACACCTATAATCCACCTTGTGGCGACCGGTAGTCATTAGGGAAAGGGGCGTTGCGTTGCGACGCCCCTAATAAACCCTTATAATCATCTACAAATAAAGATCAAAACCCCCTACAAAAGGTTCTGAAATAAGTTTATATCTTTTTTTATTTCTACTATAATCTTCAATAGAGTGCTTTGCCTGATAAGGCAAAGCAAAAAACGAATAATCTCCTGTGGGGGGATGTTGCTCGCTGTGCTCCCATGTCTTTATCTTTTATTAATTATCCAGTAACTCGTTGGCCAGATGGTTATTAGTGCAAGACAGCTTTTGAAAACACGTTTAACACAACAATACCTGAAACGATCAAGCCAAGAGCAATAATAGCTGGCACATCAAGAACCTGGCCAAAGACGACCCAACCGACCAACGCGATTAGAGCAGTTCCAGCACCTGCCCAAACCGCATACGCAATGCCCACCGGCATGGTCTTTAGTGTGAGTGCAAGAAAATAGAATGCCGTACTATAACTTACCGCAACAGCAACAGATGGCCACAACCGAGTGAAACCTTCAGAGATTTTTAAGAAAGATGTTCCTATCACTTCGGCAGTAATAGCGATACTCAGATATACCCATTGCAACATGACTGCCTAATACCTCCTCTATGGCCGACATTCTCTTTTATGTTGATTCTATATATACATCAAATATAAGGCTCTGAATGGAGAACTGTCAATATTTTTGAGTGCCAAATATAGTTTTAGGTAATCCTCCGAGCTAGTGCGGCGGTTTCAGCCGCCGCTGTAGGTGGTCGACTGCAAACCCTTATTAGGGTGTTCCGTTAGACCCAGTGTTATTTAGTGGATTGAGGCAATCCAATTAGCCGCTTTTTAATCAGAATAAG
>JACUUX010000137.1 GCA_014859105.1 Nitrospirota bacterium | reverse complement strand
AGGCGGAGGAACAATAGGGATGGGAACTGACAATACAAAAAGGAAAGCAGGCGGCAAGGCCAAAGACTTAAAATCAACTGCTAAGGCATATAGGACAGCAAAGGTGGAATCGTCAAAGGAATTCTGGGAATTGAGGCTTTACGTTGCAGGACAGACCCCGAAATCCCTTGCTGCCTTTGCGAACCTCAAGAAAATCTGTGAGGAGCATCTTGAGGGCAAGTACCGCATAGAGGTGATTGATCTTTTGAAAAACCCGCAGCTCGCCAGCGGTGACCAGATATTTGCGATACCGACACTGGTGAGGAATCTTCCTGAGCCTATAAAAAAGATAATCGGTGACCTTTCAAACACGGAGCGCGTCCTGGTGGGCCTGGATCTGCGCCCGGCGGATTAAGGCAAGGAGACAAATATGGCGGAAAAAACATTGAAGGATGAATCAAAAGAATTCGAAGAAAAGATCAAGGCCTCTCCGAAAAAGAAATATGTTTTACGCCTTTATATCGCGGGAACGACGCCTAAATCCACCCATGCAATTATAAATGTCAAAAAAATCTGTGAAGAGTACCTTAAAGGCAGATATGAGCTTGAGGTCATAGATATATACCAGCAGCCGATATTGGCAAAGGGGGAGCAGATTATTGCGGCCCCTACGCTTCTTAAGAAACTTCCGCTTCCACTGCGCAAATTCATAGGCGATATGTCCGATACCGAACGGGTCCTTGTCGGACTTGATTTAAGACCCAAAAAATGACCTGAAACGAAACATGGCAAGGAAGAGCAAAGAAAAACAACCGACAGAAGAAAATCAGAACCTTCGGGCGAGACTTGAAGAGCTTGAAGAGACCTTGAGCGCCATCCGGTCCGGCGAAGTGGATGCTCTTATTATATCCGACGCCCAGGGCGAGCATGTTTACACACTGAAAGGCGCGAACCAGCCTTACCGTATTCTTGTCGAAACAATGAACGAGGGAACAGCTACCGTAACGCCCGAAGGCACTGTCCTCTATAGCAACAGCCGCCTGGCAGCCATGCTCAAAATGCCTCTTGAGCAACTCATAGGGACCTCAATGCGTCTCCATATTGCAGAGGCAGACCGTCCGATATTCGATGACCTGTTGAAAAAAAGCCTGCGGACTGATTGTCAGGGAGAGGTGTCCCTTAAAGCCGGAGAGGGGACTTTGCCGGTTCTGCTTTCTCTGAGCCCCGTGCACAGTGAAGGGATGGATTGCGCCGTAATGGTGATAACGAATCTGACAGAGCAAAAGAAGGCAGAGGAGTCATTGCTGGAAGCGCTCAAAGAGGTCAAGCAATTAAAGGACCAATTGCACGAAGAGAATCTCTACCTTCGGGAAGAAGTTAATCTGATACACTCACATACAGATATCGTGGGCAACAGTGAAGCGATCAGGACCGTTTTGAAGCAGATAGAACAAGTGGCGCCGACAGACTCGACGGTTTTGATTCAGGGGGATACAGGCACAGGAAAGGAATTACTCGCTCATGCGATCCATAACATGAGTGCCCGCAAGGGGAGGCTTATGATTAAAGTCAACTGTGCCGCCCTGCCGCCGACCCTCATCGAAAATGAACTGTTCGGCTGCGAGAAGGGCGCTTTTACCGGTGCGCTTTCGAAGCAAGCAGGCCGCTTTGAGATTGCGGATGCTTCAACTATTTTCCTGGATGAGATCGACACCCTGCCTCTGGAACTCCAGGCCAAGCTGCTCCGGGTCCTGGAGAGCGGTGAGTTTGATCGCCTGGGCAGTTCCCGGACCGTGAAGGTCAACATCAGAATCATTTCCGCGACGAACCGCGATCTCGCCGGGTTGGTCAGCGGGGGCGGGTTCAGGGAAGACCTTTACTACCGTTTAAACGTTTTTCAGATTACCGTGCCGCCTCTTCGTGAGCGTCGGGAGGACATATTGCCGCTCGTATGGTTTTTTGTACAGGAGTTCAGCAAGAGGATGGGCAAGCGGATCGAATCAATACCGCAGAAGGGTGTTGAAGCCCTGCAAGCCTATCCCTGGCCGGGCAACGTAAGGGAACTGAAGAACGTTATTGAGCGTGCGATGATCATAACCACCGGACCGGTGCTTCATGCGGATGTACCGAAGATTGCAGAGCCAAAAACAGACCAATTCAGGACACTCGAAGAGGCAGAGAAACAGCACATAACCGAGACGCTGGACACCACCGGCTGGCGTGTAAGCGGCAAGGACGGTGCAGCAGATATTTTAGGCATTAATCCAAAGACGCTTGAATCGAGGATGCAAAGACTAGGCATCCAAAGAAGCAAGAAGAATACCTGATATATCAGGAGACTCCTGATATATCAGAAGCCGAAACCCTTCAAAGTATCATTCCTTCATCGTAGTTTTCTCTGAAATTTCAATGATTTTAAAGTCTTAGAGAACCCTTTCTTTCATCACAGGTCCTGGCACAACTTATGCTCATAGACAGAATGTAGTAAACGTTCAAAGAGAAAGGAGAAAAGTCATGGAAACCATACTTATAATCGTTGTTTTGCTTTTGATCTTCGGCGGTGGTGGATTCTACTGGAGCAGGCGGGGCCGTTAGGC
>JACUUX010000011.1 GCA_014859105.1 Nitrospirota bacterium | reverse complement strand
ATATCCTTAAAAAGCTTATTTATTCGACATCTTATGGTTCACCGAGAATTGCTGCCCAATTGCACTTTTCGGGTTAATGAAGCCTTAATTTTATCAGGGCAGTGTATTGGAGTTCCTATTTCTGGAAAAACCTCTCTTTATCTTCAACAGGTTCTGGCAAAATAGGAATCTGGTCTGTTTCATAAAATGCTATTATCCGTGTGCTCTGATATTTATGATGTTCTTTCATGCTCACATTTTTGGGGCTGTACACATCCCCTACCCCGTAAACCTTATAAAATTCGTGGGGAATATTTACAAGATATTTGTCGATAATTTCCATTGGTGCATCAGAACGTTTCTCGGCCAGTCTTCTATTGAAATTCATGTCTCCAAAGGCTGAGGCACTTCCGATAGAGATGAACAATATTTTCCTTCCATTGCTTCTCTGAGACAGGAAATCGATGAAATTCACCAGTCTTTGATACTCAAGGCTTCCTTTTTTAATCTGAAAGGACGCTACCGGATAAAAGAGTGTGATTTCGCCTGTTCCCTGACTCCTCGAAAGATGCTCGATGGTCATAAGTGTCTTCTGTGCTGTTTCAAAATTCATCTGGCTTGATTCCAGTATCTTCTGGGTCGACCCTTCTATTTTCTGAGTTGATACTTCTATTCTCTTTGTAGAACCTTCCAGCGTTTGAGTTGATTTCTTTATCTCATCGGTCTCCTTCATGGCATTGTTATGTGATTCAACGAAGATCTGGGCCAGCACACTCGCCTGATCTTTGGAAGCTCCACCCAACACGGTCCCCTTCGGGAATACAACTTTCTTCGTCTGTTCATTTGTATCACGCATCTGTAACTCCTTAATCTGTCCCCCGCACCCCAGGATAAAAAATACTGCCACAATTCCTAAAATAAACATTCTCATAGATATTTCCTCCAAATGGATTATTATTCTGAATAGAAAGATTTTTCAGAATTTAAAATTTTATACAAAAGTTATGCCTGTGAATAATAAATTCAAAACTAATGATTTTAAAGAATATTTATTTTAGAAATGAAGACAATTTGTATGGATATACATTCATATTTTTTATTTGCAGTAATATCAAAGATACAGTGTTAACCCGGAAAATACAGCTATAGCTTTCGCCCCGGCGAATCCGCAGTGGCGGACAAAAATTTATTTAACTTCAGGTGTCACGACATCAACTTAGATATTTCTTTATTTTTCAAATACTTTAAAAATTGGCTTGAAATTTTTTTCAGAATAGAGTTTGATAGTTTAGAAGACCGCAAAAAGAAGGCTGGAGAATTCATCTCCAGCCATAAAATATATGCGCCAGTGGTCAAAAAAACTTATTTCTTCTTTTTTGCGGTCTTCTTTTTTGAAGTCGTTTTCTTTGCTGCTTTTTTCTTAGTCGCCGCTTTTTTCTTTACGGGCATCCCTTCACCTCCTTTCTTAGCTCCGAATAATGATAAATAGATTCTTTAATATTAAAATTAAAAGTTATATAAGTTATATAAAATAAATTACTGCTTGTCAATAATTACTTTAAATTAAAGAAGCATAAAATTCCTCAAAAATACTGCTTTAAAATTTGATTATCAATTCTTTAAATCATACAACGCCTGTAAAACCTTGATTATGTGAGGTTTATGCAGACTTACTAATAAGACCATAAGTAAAGCCACATCTGTCATTCCCGCTTGTCGGGAATCTTTCTGAGAAAAGAAGGATTCTGGACAAGCCAGAATGACAAAATTGACATGTGAATGTGGTTATACTTATGAACTCCTTAGTAATTTAAAAATAGAAGAAAAAATAATTCACGATTTTTTTTAAAAAATAGATTAATGAAAAATTCTGGCAAGTTTAATTATGATTAAGATATAATTTAAGAAATAAGAAAATTATTAACTTCGAAAATTTTTAAACCAGAAATTTTCAAATAGAAAGTGAATCTATTCACATCCTTTAAAAACAGAAATGGAGGGCTGATGAAAAGGAAACAGTCTTTAATTTTTTTTACAGTTTTAGCAATTCTTTTTATAGTCACAATTAGTACAACAGTCAGTTTGTATACCGACTGGCTTTTCTTCAATGAATTGAATTACGAAAGTGTTTTTAAAAAAATTTTCTCCACGAAGTTAATTCTTGGGATGATATCAGGTCTTCTTGCCCTCGTTTTTCTATTGGTAAATATTACCTTTGCGAATAAAGCAAGTTTTCCTCCCGTCGACCTTCTCTTTGAGGGGCAAACGAGGATCTCCTTTAATATTGAGATGCTCGGCAAATGGGTAAAGCCCCTCACTGTAATCATTGGAATAATAGCAAGTTTTTTCGCAGGCATATGGGGAAGCGCTCTATGGAAAGAAGTTCTGGTTTTTCAAAACCGTATGAACACCGGTATCGGCGATCCCATCTTTGGAAAAGATATCAGTTTCTATCTTTTTCAACTACCTCTGTTAGGATATATGAAAGATTTCGCGAGCCTCGTGATTGTCACGGCGATATTCATTGTCTTGTTCAATTATTTTCTGAGGGGAGGAATAAATTTACAGGAGAGGAATATCTACATCGATAAAAAGGTAAAGATGCATGTCGGAATTCTCGCAGGATTGTTCATCTTTAATACATCATTTGGTTTTTATCTCGATCAGTTTAATCTGCTTTTTTCTTCCCATGGAGTAATCTTTGGTGCAGGATATACGGACATTCACGCGAGACTTTTCGCCATACGTTTACTCATTGTCCTTACGCTCCTGTCCGGTATTCTTTTTATCACAGGTATTTTAAGAGGGTCATGGAAAATTGCATTCTTTCCTTTAGGTTTTACAGCACTCGCATATGCTCTAGGCCTTTTGATATACCCTGCCCTGCTCCAGAATCTCAAGGTAGCCCCGAATGAACTTGCACTTGAGCAACCGTTCATAAAACACCACATTTCCTTTACAAGACACGGATATGATCTCGACAGAATAGAAGTAAGACCATTTGATGCTTCGTACAATCTGACAATGAAGGATATCGAAAGAAATAATGCAACGATAAAGAATATAAGACTCTGGGATGACACTCCCCTGCTCAGGACATACAGCCAGCTTCAGCAGATCAGGACATATTACCGCTTTCAGGATGTTGACAACGACCGGTATTTTATCAATGGAGAATACATGCAGGTAATGCTGTCTCCGAGAGAACTATCTTATGAGGACCTGCCCAGCAGATCCTGGATTAACGAGAAATTAGTGTTTACACATGGATTCGGCATTTCAATGGGACCGGTCAGCAGGATATCGAGGGAAGGATTGCCTGAATTTATCATCAAGGATATACCCCCGGTCTCATCTGCCGATTTAGAAGTAACAAGACCGGAGATATATTTTGGAGAACTCTCCAGCGACTACGTAATTGTAAAGACAAAGGTGCTGGAGTTCGATTACCCGACATCCGATAAAAATGTTTACACCTCATACGAAGGTGATGGGGGCGTAAAATTGTCGTCATTATTCAGGAAAGTAATTTTTGCAATGAATTTCAGGACAGAAAAAATTCTTCTTTCGTCTGACATAACTTCTGAAAGCAGAATCCTGTATAACAGAAACATAATAGAGCGTGCACGTAAGATCGCCCCGTTTCTTCTGTATGATCCAGATCCTTACATTGTTGTCTCCGATGACGGCAGATTATTCTGGTTTATAGACGCATATACGGTATCAAATAAAGTTCCTTATTCAAAACCTTTAAACAAAAATATTAATTATATGAGGAATTCCGTAAAGGTCGTGGTTGATGCATATAATGGCTCGATGTATTTCTATATCAGTGACCCGGAAGACGTGATAATAAAAGTATACAGTAATATTTTCCCGGGTCTTTTTGTTCCGCTTTCGGAAATGAGCGAAGACCTGATGAAGCATGTGAGATACCCCAAGGGATATCTTCGGTCGCAGGCAACGATGTTTTCTACCTACCATATGGTCGACCCGAAAATTTTTTACAATAAAGAGGATTTATGGGAAATACCCTCTCACGGGGATAAGACGATAGAACCTTATTACACTATAATGAGACTGCCTGAAGAGAAAAAAGAAGAGTATATCCTGCTTCTGCCTTACACACCCTCTAAGCGGGATAATCTGGCAGCCTGGCTTGCAGGAAGGTGCGACATGCCTAATTATGGGAAACTTATTGTTTATACATTCCCGAGGGACAGACTCGTATTCGGACCGAGACAGATTGATGCCCGCATTGACCAGGATTCATATATATCCCAGCAGCTGACGCTCTGGGGGCAACGCGGATCACAGGTGATACGGGGAAGCCTTCTTGTAATTCCCATAGAAAGTTCCCTGTTGTACGTTCAACCTCTGTATCTCGCTGCTGAAGACAAGGGTGGATTGCCTGAATTGAGAAGGGTTATTCTCACCTATGAAAAAAATGTGGTCATGGAGCAAAATCTTGAACTTGGCCTTCAAAGGCTTTTCGGTGGAAGAATTACTCCATCTGTCATAGAAGATGTATCAGAAGCTGTTAGAGCTTCTCTTGATGAACTTGCAAGAGAGGCTTTGCGGACTTACGAGCAGCTTAATGAACGGCAGAGACAGGGAGACTGGGCCGGATACGGTGAACAATTAAGAAAAATGGAGCAGATTCTAAAGAAAATGGCAGAGTAAGCTGGAGGTATTTTTACAACGATATTCTAATTTTTTAACCTTTTTAATTTATAAATTTTTCATATATTGGCAGATACAGTATTTTCGCTCATTCTCGACCTCGGTAAATCGAGGTCTCGAGGTAAATTCTTTCTTCGAAAGAATTTAAACCCGCTTGAATACTATATCTGCCAATAATTTTTTAATCTGGGTTAAACGGATAAGAAAAAGGTCTTCGTACGCTTACAAAAGACAACTAAGAAAATAAATATCAAAAATTCTCCGATAAAGAAGATAGGCCATTTGTAAGATGTCGGGACATAACCTGCAATTGTGTTTTGAAAATCAGGATCTGTCGCCAGTGAAGATAATCTCGATATATAGCCTCCCTTAATTATTATCTCTGTATAGTCCCATACAAAAGTAGTAAAAATAATGAAAGCACCCGATAACAATAACAGCCATTCAGATATTTTTATTTTTACATGGTACCCTTTCTTTTGAAAATGCAGAATACATCCCGCAATCAATATCATTGTTGCAGCGCAAATAACAGGAGCCAGAACAGGTCCTACCCAAATCACAGGAATAAGAAACAAAATATCCCATGTCAGTAATGACGGAGGCCAGTTTAAAAGAAATTTAAGCCAGACGTAATAAAAAATATCCCAGATACCAAAAGAGAAAAGAAAATACGAGAGCCTTTCATAGAAATTTTTACCGGCGATTACACCAACTGATATAAGCATGACAATTGTAGAAATCTCCCTGAGATATTCTACAGTAAGATATTCAATCGCCATCTGTTTTAGAGGGAATGTAAATCCTTCAGGATAATACATCTCTCTTAAATACACAACTACAGCAGCTTCGAGAAAGCCCATTGCTATGCCAAAAACAGTGAGGGTAATAATTTTACTAAATTTCGGCATTAAACATTACTTTAAAAGAAACTCTAAAAGCGCCTTCTGTATATGCATCCTGTTTTCTGCCTGATCAAAAACAGCACTTTGAGGTCCGTCGATAACTTCGTCTGTTATCTCTTCTCCTCTGTGAGCAGGGAGGCAATGCAACACAATTGCATCCCTGTCTGCATACGAAAGGAGTTTACTGTTAATCTGGTAACGACTGAACTTCATTTTTTTCTTTGCCGCTTCCTTTTCCTGTCCCATGCTTACCCACACATCTGTGTACACAACATCAGCTTTGAAGACTGCATCCTTCGCTTCTTTCATAACAACAATCTCATTTTTCGACACCGAAGTTGCCTTTTCCAAGACGTCAGGGTCTGGCTCATAACCCTTCGGACAACCAATTGTCATGTGTATTCCCGTCCTTGCTGCTGCTTCTATAAGTGAATTTGCAACATTATTGCCATCACCTATATAAGCAAGACGAGTGCCGTTAAGCGGCCCTTTTTTTTCGAGAATCGTCATCAAATCGGCAAGTGCCTGGCAGGGGTGATGAAGATCACTCAGGCCATTGATTACAGGGATTGAAGAATAATGTGCAAATTCTAAAAGTGTATGGTGGCTGAATGTCCTGATAACAATTGCATTGAGATATCTGGACAGTACTTTTGCTGTGTCATGAATAGTCTCACCTCTTCCTATCTGTATCTCCTTTGGATTCATGTATATTGACTGTGCACCGAGTTGATAAATGCCAACCTCGAATGATACACGGGTCCTTGTAGATGCCTTTTCAAACAAAAGACCGATGCTCCTTCCGATCAAAGGACACTTATTTGCATCCTTGCCTGATTTAAGTTCTATAGCTCTTTTTAAAAGGCTGTCTATTTCTTCAGAAGATAAATCCCATACCGTCAAAAAATCTCTCTTCGTAGTATTCATAAAGCCATCTATTGTCTCCTTATCCTTGATTTGTAAAATTACCTGTTAGTCCAGCTTTGAAAAAATTCCTTCAAGTACATTAACAAGCTGGTCTATATCCTTACGCCGTACAATCAAAGGCGGTATGAACCGCAAGACATTCCCTGCGGTGCAGTTTATCAGTAATCCCTTTTCGATACAGGCCTTCACAACTGAGTCGCCATCTGTTGTTATTTCCATTGCTAACATGAGTCCCTTGCCTCTCAATTCTTTAATGAGCCTCGGAAATTTTTCTTTCAGCTTTTCGAGTTCTTTCATAAAGTATTTGCTCATTCTGTTACATTGATCCAGAATAAATCCGTCTTCAAGAAGAGTTTCAATGGTTGCTACTGCAGCAGCACATACAAGCGGATTCCCACCAAAAGTAGAAGCGTGATTGCCTGGTTGAAACGCAGAAGCAACCTTATCTGTTGCAAGCATTGCACCTATTGGCACGCCGTTGCCAAGACCTTTAGCGAGTGTCATAATATCGGGAATAACATCATAATGTTCATATGCAAATAGTTTCCCGGTCCTGCCCATGCCTGTTTGAACTTCATCCAGAATCAGGAGGAGATTGTTTTCATTACAGAGAGCCCTTATCTCTTTAAGATAATCCTGATCCGGCAGCCTGACTCCTCCTTCTCCCTGTATCGGTTCCAATAAAACAGCACATGTATTTTCAGTTATTGCCCTGTTCATTGATTTTATATCATTGAATGGAACATGTTTAAAGCCGGGCACAAGGGGCTCAAAACCCCTATGAAACTTTTCCTGTCCGGTTGCAGTAAGTGCTGCAAGTGTTCTTCCGTGAAAAGAATTTTTAGCAGTTATTATCTCAAAACATTTCGGGCCTATATGTTCTTTTGAATATTTCCTCGCAAGCTTGATCGCCGCTTCATTTGCTTCTGTACCGGAATTGCAGAAAAATACCTTATCTGCAAAGGAGTGTTCTACAAGCAGTTTAGCGAGCTTTATCTGAGGGTCAATATGATAGTAGTTTGATACGTGTATGAGTCTCTGTGCCTGTTTCTGTATGGCAACAACAACGCGTGGATGACAATGTCCAAGAATATTTACTGCTATCCCTCCAACAAAATCGAGGTATTCTTTTCCATCCGGACTCCATACCTTCATCCCCCGCCCTTTTCTCAGTACGACAGAATATCTGTTGTATGTATTCATTATATAGCGGCTTGATTCTTCAAAAAACTTTCTGCTTTCCATTTGTGAGTGATAATAACGAAAAATATATCGAAAAATCAAACAGACTGAACTAAATGAAAGCTAAATTGGGCGATTCTTTATTTAAATTCAGGACAGCCGGGACGTCTGTCCTACGGGTTAGGTGATAGGTTAATTTCAGTAGGACAGGCGTCTCGCCTGTCAGAACGGATATTTTTAAAGAAGAATCGCTCAATTTAAATAAAAGCAATTCGTACTATTTGCCCCGTTAGAAAGCCCCGTGTGAGCTTCCCGCTGGAAAGTCGAAGACTTTCTAACGGGGTTTACTTTATATTCGGAGATATATTAAAATTGTAGACTCTTTAAGGAGGTGATGTATTGGTCAAAATAAGGCTTACAAGATTGGGAGCACATAAGCGACCTTTTTACAGAATAGTAGTAGCTGATTCCAGGACAAGAAGGGGCGGAACCTTTATAGAGATTCTCGGAACATATGATCCCTTGAAAGATCCTTCCGAGATAAAGCTCAATCTGGATAAGGCAAAAATCTGGTTGCAGAAAGGAGCACAACCTACTGATATAGTTAAAAAGCTTATGCAAAGGGCTGGCTTATAGATAGCCCAAAACTCGTATGGAGGTGGAATATGATGAAAGAGTTAGTAGAAAAGATGGCTAAGGCTCTGGTAGACAGGCCTGAAGAGGTTGTTGTTTCAGAGGTTGACGGCGAAAAAACCACTGTTTTTGAACTCAGGGTAGCACCGAGTGATCTCGGAAAAGTTATAGGGAAACAGGGCAAAACTGCACGGGCAATGAGGACAATACTCAGTGCTTCAGGTACAAAAATAGGCAAACGCTGTGTACTTGAAATACTCGAATAATTATTATTGTGCTCCTTAACGGGATGTACTAATTAATCAATTTTTACATCTCTATGTGAATTGTAAATAATAACACGATGGGTAGAAGGCAGGAGGCATGTAATCTTCCTTTTACCCTTTATCTTTTAAACTGTCAATTTAAATTAACTCTAAAAAGAATTCCTCGAAGCTCTGCTTCGGCGCTGTTCATTATATTACAGTCCCAGTTATGGAAATACACTCGTCCCTGTGGGGGGTGTAGATTATTGAAGGCTGTCTGACCGGCTGAACAGGTTCAGACAATAAAACCAAAAATGATTTTCGACATAATTACAATATTTCCCGGAATTTTTTATGCATATTTAAATGAAGGTATAATTAAAAGGGCATTACAGAAGGAACTTATAAAAATAAAAGTCCATAATTTGCGTGATTATACAAAAGACAGGCATAGAACAGTTGATGATTATCCATACGGAGGAGGTTCCGGTATGGTGATGAAACCGGAACCTTTTTTTGACGCTGTTGAAACTATCTGTCCTGACAGAACAGAAAGAAGGATTCTCATGCTAAGTCCGGCGGGAAAGAAATTTGACCAGGAAATAGCGGCGGAACTATCCAGAGAAAAAAGACGGATATTTTTCTTGTGTGGCAGGTATGAAGCTATCGACGAACGTGTAAAAATAGGTCTGGCAGACGATGAAGTATCGATAGGAGACTATGTCCTTACTGGCGGAGAATTGCCGGCTTTGGTTATAATAGACGCTGTTACAAGACTAATACCGGATGTACTCGGCGATGAACATTCTGCAGAGATTGAATCTTTTTCATGGGGGATACTTGATTTTCCCCATTATACAAGGCCTTCCGTATTCAGGGATATGGCAGTACCGGAGATGTTGATCTCCGGAAATCATAAGGAAATACAGCGATGGAGAAGAAAAGAAGCGATTCGCCGGACATTAAAAAGAAGGCCTGAGTTGCTTAAAAAAATCAGACTGACTGATGAAGACTGCAAATTAATCGACGAAATAAGGGAGGAATCACAATGAACCTGATAAGAGCTGTTGAAGAAGGTTTTAAAAGAGATATGGAAAATTTTAATGTGGGTGATACTGTAAGGGTATTAGTAAAGGTAGTCGAAGCTGATAAGGAAAGGATCCAGCCTTTTGACGGTGTTGTAATTTCAAGGCGCGGAAGCAATACAAGAGAAACGTTTACCGTGAGGAAGATATCATTTGGTGTTGGTGTGGAAAGAATTTTCCCTCTCTATTCTCCTGCCGTCGATAAAATAGAAGTTCTGAAAAAGGGAAAAGTTAGGAGAGCCAAGTTATATTATCTGAGAGGTAAAAAAGGTAAGGCTGCAAAGATCAAGGAGAAAGAAAGAGTACCGTTAGAAAAAAAAGTCTGAAAGTTCGCAGTAATATTTTTATGGTATCACAATGGATATCTATCAATACGATGAAGATCTCAGGGAAAAAGGTTTTTCAAGGATTGCGGGTATTGATGAGGCAGGAAGAGGTCCCCTTGCAGGTCCTGTTGTTGCAGCGGCAGTTGTATTGAAAAAAGGTGTTAAAATTTCCGGGCTCAAAGACTCGAAAAAAGTTTCCGCGAAAGAAAGAGAAAATTTATACAATCAGATTCAGCCTTCCTCTTTGGATATCGGAATAGGCATTGTCGGGCCTGAAGATATTGACAGGTTAAATATCCTCAGGGCTACAAAAATAGCGATGCAACTCGCTGTAGCAAACCTTTCCAACCCTCCAGACATCCTTATCATTGATGCTCTATGCCTTCCTGCGGTTCCCATAAAACAACTCTCACCGGTTAAAGGAGAAAGTAAAAGTGCTTCAGTTGCTGCTGCATCAATAATTGCCAAGGTTGTAAGGGATAGGATCATGCTAGATTATCACCTCCATTATCCTGATTATAATTTTGACAAACATAAGGGTTATTCCACCAGAGAACATCTGGAGATGTTACGTCTCTACGGCCCATGTCCGATTCACAGAAAAAGTTTTTTCAGGGTAATGACTCTTGAGCTTCCTTTTTGACTTTTATTCATTCTTATAGTTTAATTGATACAGATGATGATTTCTGCTCAGAGTTCTTTTATAAAACTATCACTCAGCACGTACATTTTCTCTGCTACATTTTTTAAAAAACCTAAGTCATGAGTGATAATGATATATGTATGTGTATTTTCTCTGAGATAATTTAAAAGTCTCTGTGTGGTTTTTTCATCGAGTCCAGTTGCAGGCTCATCAAGCAGATAACATTCAGGGTGCATCGCCACTACAGTGGCAAGTGCGACAAGTCTTTTTTCCCCTTCTGAAAGCCGGTTAGTAATCTTTTTTTCATATCCATTCAGTCCCAGTTTCTCACAAGTCTCTCTTACAATAATTCTTGCATCTTCATGAGTTTTGCCGAGATTCAGAGGCCCAAAGGCAATATCCTCTTCAACTGTAGGACAGAAAAGCTGGTCATCCGAATCCTGAAACAGTAGCCCTATTCTCTGCCTTACTTCTGTGAAGTCACGGTCTTCCTTTCTGACCTTTCCGAATATTTCAATTTCTCCCGAATCCGGCTTTAAAAGCCCCATGATCAAATGCAGAAGGGTGGTCTTCCCGGCACCGTTAGGACCTATAAGTCCTATCCTGTCTCCTTTTTCCATAGAAAAATTTAAATTATTAAATATCTTCCTTCCATTTGCGTAACCAAAACTCATATTTTTTATGTTTATCAACTTTTTTGACTACCCGTTTTTTGAGATGATTGCTATTAAAACTGTTATCAGGGTCATCAGAAAGCCAAAACATAAATCTGCTATCGTAAGGTGGAAATGGCTTATTATGGGAAATTTACCTTTAAACCCTCTGCACAGCATTGCCTTGTAAATCCGCTGTGAGCGGTCATAACTCCTGACAATAAGCATCCCTATAAGATACGCATAGGTCTTATATGTGTGAATACTCGTCCTTGCCTTAAATGCCCTGATAGTCATTGTTCTTTTTAGTCTTATATATTCCTCATGTAAAACACTTATATATCTGTAAAAAAAGAAAAACAGATATACAAGCTTATCAGGCACCTTGAGGTGGACAAGTGCATGGGCAAGGGAAAAGACCTCTGATGTGCCAAGAATAGCTATTGTGGCAATCACTATGGCATTGGTTTTTAACGTGATGGAAAGTACCTGAAGAAAACCTTCGCGTGTGGCTTTCAAATGACCTATCTGAAAGACTTCAGTTCCTGAATAGCTGAAGGGAAGAAAGATCCATAGTAATAGTACAAAGGCATTTACAACAACCAGTCTGCTCAAAAGTTTTTTTATACTGATGCCTGTAAATGCTATCATTACAAGAGAAATAATTAATGATAATACCGGACCGTTCAAGCCTTTCATGAAAGCAATAACAAATATATAAGGGATTATGGTTATAAACTTAACCCGGGGGTCGAGTCTGTGAAAAAAGGAATTGCCTTCAGCAAATTCTTCAAGGTGCACGAATCAGGCTCCTATAGTTGTCAATTATTTTTTTGATTGGAGTTCACGTATAAAGGAGTAAACAGTAAACAGTAAATACGCTACAAGATATAAGATGCATGATGCACGATATTTCTCTTTCTTCATCCTGTATATTGAATCCTGAATCCTTGATTCATCTATTCACCTCCAGAATTTCTGGTTTCACCTTTTTCAAGAAAATGACGCAAAAAGATGTTATTATGCCCTCTATTAACATAACGGGAAGATGCACAACAACTATTACCTTTGCTATATTAAGAAAAGCTTCTCCCGTACCGATAAGTGCTGCTGCAGCGAATAAAGCCCCGAACCCTATCCCTGTCACACCGGCACCAAACCCTGCAAGTGCGCATAAAAAATGATTCGTCTTTCTTACAGGGAAAGCGAAAATATAGTAAGCTATCAGGGCCGGTGCTGCCATAATAAAAGTATTTACCCCTAAAGAAGTAAATCCGCCGAATTGAAAAAGGAGTGCCTGCAAGGAAAGTGCAACAATTATTGAGGGGAAAACCATCCATCCTAAGAGTATCCCAAGAAGGCCGTTCAGGACGAGGTGTGTACTTGAAGGTCCTATGGGTACATGTATAAGGGAGGCAACGAAGAAAGCTGATGTAAGAACAGCAACTTCGGGTATTTTTTCATAATCCATTTTTTTCAACCCTATGAATACCCCTGCTGCTGAAAGCACTGCACCTGTTACAAGGACAGGTGCCGACAGAACACCTTCTGATATATGCATGATTATTTCATATCCCTCGTTCTGACCCAGAGAACCGCACCGATTTCTACAGGATACTCCTTGCCCTCGTGCTTCAATTTATAATCTGCGGTACTTAATGCCGCAAACCCCCACCATCCTGCTCTGGGCATTGCATATGTAAACACCCCTTTTTCATCAGCTTTTATAACCTGTGTAATATAGGGATCTGCAGGTGCTTTCACCTTTCCGTCCTGATTATAGTATTCGACTTCCACCTCTGCAAATGGAACCGGCCTGCCGTCGACTTTAACAACTCCCCGGAATACATTGCCTGTCCATAGACCGTAAGGCCTTGTAAGTGGCACTATTTCAGTTTTTAGACCGAGTTCAGAATCCCACCCCTCCTCGAGACCGAAGGCATTTACTATTACCTTTGTATAATGAATAATGAAACATTCTTCCGCAGGTTCCCAGTATGGTTCAGGTTCAACAAAGAAGACATGGTCTCCCGGCTGTCCTTGATTTGTCAAAAGAATCGCTCAATTTAAGTTCTATATTTCCAGATATCATCTTTAAAAATAGGCAATAGCCCTGACTCCATAAATAAAACCACTCCTGTCTTTAGTCAGCATCATTTTATCTTTAACGTGTTGAATATCAAAAGTTATATCGTTGTACTCGGAAAGTCTAAATTTGACATAAGCCTCAACAGCACTTGTATTATCGATGTCTCCCTCACAGGCACCGTCAAGATATGCAAAGGCAACACCTATTTCATCATCCTGTCTTCCCCATAGCTGACCATTTATATTGACGCCTGCAGAATAAAGTTTGTCGTGGTCTATAATCGCCTTGTCATTCTGCCATCCGGCCCTTGCAAAAACACCGATTATTTTGCCAAGTTCCTGATCTGCAGAGATTCCAAAACCTTTAAGACTATCCTCATCCTCTCCGTCCCAGCATTGAAACTTTTTATTTGTCATAAAACCATAAACTCTGTAATTACCCTTGCCCAGCCTGGTATCAACAGCATAACCAATCTGCAGGGCATAATAATTATAGTTTTTGAAAGTATCTTTATCGGACTCATATTTTGTGTTCATTACCAGGCCCCTGATGGAGATGTCAGATATATCGAATTCTATGACACCACCGAGGTCATAGGAGGGTAAGTTTACGTTTCTGTGATTGACAAATACCTCATTCATGAACTGATCGCATTCGCAGTTTGCAAATTTATTGTCATCTATATATGCTGTGGCATCTATTATGCCTCCTGTTATAACAAGTGAACCTTCATTGGAAAACTTAAATGTGTGTTTATACCAGGCTTCAAGCAGATAATCTCTGTTTCTCCCATTTATATCCTTTAAATCATCCTCGAGGTCATCTGCATAGGGCACAAGAGAAAATGGCTCTAAATAATTCAACCCGTTTCCTGCTGCATAACTGATTGTTATTTGAAACTCATCTATATCTGTAGGATGAAAGTTAATTCCAAGATCTAAAACTCCGGTCCCCCTGCCGGCATTTTTCACGCCTTCAATATCGAAATCACCGTATTGAAAAACACCTGTCAAAGTTCCTTCCACCGAAAGTTTTTCACTTACATCATATGCTGGGGCTAAAGCCGGTGTCACAAGCAGCATGAAAGCAAACAATTTCAGTGATAAAAAACTTTTAAAATTCATGTGAAATTCTCCTTTTTTAAAAAATTTGACTTAACCCAGATTTCATAAAATTATTCATAAAATAATTGGCAGATACAGTATTTAAGTGGGTTTAAATTCTTTCGAAGAAAGAATTTACCTCGGAGACCTCGATTTATTGAGGTCGAGAATGAGCGAAAATACTGTATCTGCCAATATCTGCAAAATTTATGAATTAAAAGAGTTAAAATGTAAAAACCCCCTTTCCGCAACAAATAAAAAAGGCCGCGAAAGCTTTCCAGCCTGCTGGCCGTATTCAAGCCTTCGTGGCCTTTTTTCTGATTTCAGACTATCACAACGACAAAATGAATGTCAAGGTTTTCGCTAATGACTGAATGGCGCCAACCTCTTAGAGGATTGTGCTCAAATGAAAGATAGTTTTTTCTTTATACTTTACACATAGTCTACTGATTATTAAAGCCTTTTAAAATCGATGTTTTCCTTCTTCTCATTACCCTAACGCTAAAGAATATAACAAATATTACTAAAGATGAAAGTACAATCGTCCCTGAGGCTGGCAAATCCCAGTAAAATGCCACAAAAAGCCCGGTCATGATGGAACATGTGGCTATTGTGGATGAGAGCCACACAGCCTGCCTGAAACTCCCTGAAACCTGCAGTCCAGCGGCAGAAGGAATTACCAGTAAGGCTGCAACTAAGAGCAAACCTACCACCTTCATTCCTAAGACTACAGTTACCGCTGTAAGTATAGCTATTACACTATCCAGGCGGGTTACATGGATGCCGGCGGTTTTAGCAGATTCCGGGTCAAAGGTGATGTAAAGTAATTCCTGGTAAAAGAGAACAATGACAAAAAGAACCACCATGGCTAAAATAATTGCAAGCAGGACCTCCGCCATCTCAATGGCAAGGATGTTACCAAATAGGTAACTCAGAAGATCTACATTAAAGCTTCCAGCAAGACTGGCCAGGACAACCCCTGTTGCCATTCCGAAGCTGCTGAATATGCCAATAGCGGTATCACCATAAAGACCTGCCTTTTTTCTGAGTTTCACGACACCAAAAGCGCAGAGTACAGCAACTGCCAAGGCCGCAAGTAATGGCGATACTTTCAGGAAAAGACCGAGTGCTACCGCTCCAAAGGTGACATGGGCCAGCCCATGTCCGATCATGGCATCTCGTCTTAGAATCAGGAAGATACCTAAGACAGCACAGGCGAGGCCAATAAAGAGCCCGGCCAGTATGGCCCTCTGCATGAAGCCATATGCTAACATAGATTCCATATCCTAATGGCGATGACATACTAAATGATAGTCTCCGCGAAGTATTTCCTGTACTATGGCCGAGCTGCAAAAATCCTCGTGAGTGCCATGAAAAACCAGACGCTGGTTGAGGCAGGCTACCTTTCTAGCATGTCTTGTAATAATACCGATGTCATGGGTAATAAGCACGACGGTGATTCCATGCATTCTGTTTAGCTTATCCAATGTATCATAAAACTGCGACTGCCCTTCAGCATCCACCCCGGCCGTGGGTTCATCAAGAAAAAGGATATCAGGATTATTGACGATCGCCCTTGCAATGAAAACCCTCTGTTGCTGACCTCCTGAAAGTTCCCCGATTCTCCGATTCTTTAGCTTTCGCATGTTCACCCTTTCGAGTGCCTCATCAATAGCCTTCTCATCATGATGTTTAACTAATCGAGGGAATTTCTTCTTTGAGAGTAGCCCCATGGCTACTACTTCTCGAACCGAGGCAGGGAAAAAAGGATCGATATGGGTAGCCTTCTGTGGTACATAGCCGATTCTCTCCCATCGGGAGAAGTGCTTAACATCTTCTCCCATAAGCCGCACCACTCCAGAAACAGGACGGAGAATGCCCAGGATAATTTTTAAGAGCGTAGTCTTGCCGGAACCGTTTGGTCCTATGATTGCAAGGAAATCATCAGGCATAATAGAAAATGTCACATCCACAAGTACCTGCGCAGTCCCAAAGCTAAAAAATACCTCCTCTACTGAAACGAGAGGTTGTTTACCGACATTCAAGGCCATATCTCAGATTCTCCAGGTTTTCCTCCATCATGGATAAAAATGTTACCCCCGATTTCAGTTGCTCCCTTGTCAGATTGGCACCAGTATTAAGAACCAATGTCTCTGCTCCGACATCTCTGGCAATCGCTCTGGCGAGTTTATCGCTCACAAAAGCATCAAAGTAGATCACCCTTATCCTGTGTCTTTTCGCAAATTCTATAATTCTGGCAAGCCTTTTAGGGGTAGGCTCGGAATCAGGGCTTATCCCGTATAAGGAAATTTGCTTCAAGCCATACCTTCTGACCAGGTAGGCAAAGGCTGCGTGGCCTCCGTATATCATCTCTCTATGATGGCATTCCTTAAGGGCCTCCCTGTATTTTTTATCAAGACTCTGAAGTTTTTTCTTATAGGCCTCTGCATTGGCCTGATAATAGTCTGTACTGTCTGGATTCTTTCCTATAAAGAAGCCGGTAATCTTCTCTACAATTCTCTGGGCATAATCAAAATCAAGCCATACATGAGGGTCAAATTCACTTTCATGAAAGTGCTTGCGGCCATGTTCATAGTCCTCCTCACCTCTCTGTTCAGCCTCCTCCCTTCGGATGAGTGTGAGACCGTGGCTTGCCTCCATAACAATAAGTTCGGGGTTTCTTACGCCTTTCAGGATATCGTAAATCCACGGTTCCATCCCGGCACCAATGTAAATAAAGATATCAGCCGTAGAAAGTCTTATAATGTCGCTTGGCTTAGGCTCCCATGTGTGGGGCTCAGCCCCGGGGGGCAGGAGGAGTTCAACCTCGGCCTGCTTGCCCCCCACCGCCTGAGCAATTTCCTTAAGTGGGAAGATGCTTGTGACAACCTTGAGCTTTTTTCCCTTCATAAGTTCTGTATCCCTTCTCTTGCAGGAGATAATAATAAGAGATAGGGCGAGCAACAGGACAATTATTGTTAAGGCCTTAGATTTTATGTGTTTTTTCCTCTTTATTCAAACAATGTCTGCAAAGTCCATTTACCTGCATGATATGTGAAAGAAGCTTTCCCTTAATTTTCTTTTTCACCTCTTTCTCTAACTCATTTAATCCGCAGAAGTTAATGTCCTCTACTTTACGGCATGAAAGACAGATGAAATGGTGATGGGGAGATTGGTTCTGGCAGAAATAATAATAAAGCTGCCGGTTCGGATGATTAACTTTTGAAATTACATTCCTATCAGAAAGTTCCTCTAAGTTCCTGTACACTGTTGGAAGACCTATTTTTTTAAATTGCCTTTTCATCTTTTCCCATAATTCCTCGGGACTCATGTAGACCGATTCATTCATAAGAATCTCGAGAATAGCTAATCTTTTTGGGGTAGCCTTCAGATTTAAATTCCTGAGAATAGGAGCAAATTCATCTGACATCTTTATACCTTAAAATCTTAATAGAAATCATTTCTATTAAGACACAGGCATGAATAAAAGTCAAGTGTGGATTAAGACCCAAAATTGCCGATAGAAAGTGTCATTGCTTCACACCCTTGGGTGTTCGCAATGACAGATCGGAGAAGGGTTTTTAAAATCTATCTGCATTATTTGGGTTAAGAGAAAAATATCTATTATCGCAGACTGCCGCCTGTTTTCTCAATAACATAATTCAGCAGTGCACTGTGAATATCTTCAACCTCTTCGTCAGTGAGGGTTTTTTCCCTTGAACGGTAAACAATATTGAAAGCCAGACTTTTCTTTCCCTCCGGTATATTACCGCCCTTATAATAATCAAAAACGGACACTTCTTCTATCAGTTCCGAAGGATAAGACATTATCATCTTTTTGATTTTTAAAGAGGGGGTTGTCTCATCTACCACAATAGCAATATCACGTTCAATATATGGATATTTAGGGACGGATATATACTGTATTGAATAAGGCACGAATTTTAGAAGAACTTCAAGGTTAATTTCAAACAGAACAACCTCTGTTTTTTGTTTTTTAAGGTCAAGTTTTTCGACCATATCCGGGCCTAATACGCCAATATATCCTGTATAAGAGTCTGAAACGTAAATATCAGATGCCTTGCCTTTTTGTAAAAATGGCTCTGACGACGGGTAGAATCTGTAATCGCTTATCTTCAATTCTTCAAGCATTGATTCAAGAGCACCTTTTGTTGTGAAAAATTCCTGTATATCCTCTTTCCATAAAGTCGGAAATCTATCCCTGTAAAATATGCCACCGAGCTTTAATTCTTCCGATGGTAACATTTGCCCGATGTCCTCAAAGATCCTTGATACCTCGAATAGTCTTATTTCTTTCATTCCTCTGTCGAGGTTGTACTTGAGGTTTCCAATCAGAGACGGTACCAGCGTTGTCCTCAGCACACATTCTTCCTTACTCAGAGGATTGCTTAACATTATGACTTTTCTCCTCCTGTCAGCATCTGGTATGCCAAGCTTATCAAGGTTCGACATACTCATGAAACTGTAATTGATTGCTTCTGTAAAGCCCGCCTTCCTCATGGCCTCTTTTATACTTTTTAAATGTGTAGCTTTTTTATTTAATTGCACCGAGGAAAGAGGACTTCTTGGAATTGTCACAGGAATCCTGTCATAACAGTACATCCTTGCAATCTCCTCTGCAACATCATTGTACCTCTTTATATCAAGCCTGTGCGGAGGGGGATAGACAACAAATACTTCACCCCTGTCCTCTGTATGAATACCGAGTCCCTTCAGAATTTCTAACATATTAGATTTTGAAATGTCCGTTCCTAAAAGTTTGTTTATCTTCTCATATTTTATTTCAATCTGGCAGGGTTTGTATTTCAGAGGATAAGCATCAATTATCTCATGGATGGTTCCACCAGCAACTTCTTTAATCAGAAGTGCTGCCCTGTTGAGGGCTTTCTCGATAAATTCTATATCAGTACCTCTTTCAAACCTGTAAGAAGACTCACTTTTAAGGTTCAGCACTTTTGAGGTCTTTCTGATAGAAACCGGATCAAAATATGCACTTTCAAGGAATATATATTTCGTCTTTTCTGTTACTTCCGTATTAATGCCACCCATAACTCCTGCTACAGCTATCGGCCTGATATTATCCCAGATAAGCAGTGCATCCTCATGTAATAGTCTCTCAACTCCATCAAGTGTTACGATTTTGCTGTTACTCCCTGCAATATCAACCTTTATCTTTTTCCCTTTGATTGTGTCTGCATCGAATGCATGCAGAGGATGTCCGAATTCTAAAAGTACATAGTTCGTGATATCAACAACATTATTGATCGGCCTGATACCGCATTTTAAAAGCCTTATTTTAATCCATTCGGGAGAATCCGAGATTTTTACGCCTGTAATCAGCCTCCCTGCATAACGCCTGCAGAGTTCAGGTTTCAAAATTTCGACTGAATAATCAGAAAAAGGTTGACCCTCTTTAATCTCATATGAAGGAATTTTCAGTGACACATTAAAAGCTGCTGACACCTCTCTTGCGACGCCTAATATACTGAGGCAGTCCGGTCTGTTCGGTGTAACATTCATTTCGAAGATGACGTCATCATCTATTGACTCTATCCCCTCAACCTCAAAGCCGGTCATTGTTAGCCTGTCAGCAACTTCCTCGTGATAAGCAGATATATCAACAAATTCTTTCAACCATTCATATGGTACCCTCATGGTGATTATTATATATTTGTGAAATGACGATTGACAAGGGAGGGTATGGCTGATAGAGTCTTTTCGATTTAAAGGAAGAAATTGCAACCGGTCATCTCGATGATTTTATTTATAGTACCTGCTCTGGTCATTTTATCTTTAAAAATGATACCTGAAGAAGTTATACAAGAATGCAGAATCAGAATAAACAGGGAGAGATAATCAACAGGTGATACTGATAGAAGCAAATCCCGTTAACCCGAAAAATGCATTTTTTGATTAATGCTGACCGGGATTAGCTCTTCATCTTCAATAATGCATCAGGATGAGTAATAACGGCCACCGGACAGAAGCACTCGGCACTTACCATCTCTACTGCACTTCCAACATACCACTTTTCGCCTTTCTCTCTAGTGTGGGAACCCATAACTATCAGATCTACATCCGTTTCGCTTGCGTATTTCAAAATTTCTAAATGCGGCAGTGTTGCTTCCCGAATAATATATTCGTGATCTATCCCTTCCGGCACTCTGCAAAATTCCAGAAGTTTTTCTTTAGCGGTGGTGATCTCTTTTTCCAGCTCTGTCTGGGTATATTTGCCTGAGGGATGTAGGGTTATCATATGAAAGAGGAAAAGCTTTGAGCCATATCTCTGGGCTAATTTCGCTGCAAACTCACAGGCATATTTACATGACCTGGAAAAATCTATACAAACCATTATCTTTTTAAAATTCAACCTTTCTTTAGGAAGAAAACGACCAACAATCATGACCGGGGTAGTGGTATGCATAATCACGTCCTCTACAGTGTTACCGATGGGTATTCCTATCAGTTCTTTTTCTTCCTCAATTTTTCCAGCATGTGGGCCAAGCACGATCAAATTTGCTCCGAACTTTCTTGCCCATCTACGTATCTCTATACTAGGCTTGCCGTAGGCTAAGTCAATCTGGTAGTTACCATAAGGTTTCAGTGCCCCTTCGCATTTATTATCCAGTTCCTCTTTGACTTTTTCTTTGTATTCTTTAGTTGCAACGGTCTCCTCACCCGTTTTGAAGTCTCTGATACTCTCCACCGGTCCGCACTCATTGAAATAAGTGGGTTCCAGCACATGCAGAACAAAGAGTCTTCCCTTATTCTGTTTTGCGATTTCCAGAGCGTTAACTACTGCCGCATCGCAGGCATCTAACATGTCTGTTGCCGTTAATATTCTTTCAAACATTTCCAACCTCCTTAAATAAATTTGTCCTGTGATTATTCAATTTTTAAAACATTTTCTTAGGATTTATCTGTACTAAATTTAGCTTTTTTAAAAATATTTTGCAAAAATAATACCCGTTTCCAATATATTGATACTTAAGGATTTTTAATCAACTCCCCCTAATCAACATAAGGCATATTGTCCCTTTGAAGGACAAAATATCATCATCCCCTTAACAACTTGTTTCTGCGAAAAATACAATAAAAATATTCATAAAATCCGATAAAAAATGATATCATAAAGCTAGTCTTTAATACTTAAAAGAATTAAGAATAATATGAATGAAAACGAGCAGACATTTGAATTAAAAAACAAGATTGCCGAGCTTAAGCAGCGGTTAAATCAGATATATGCTCAGTATTTTACTGATACCAGCAAGAGTAGAGTTTTTGAAACTGAGTTTTCCCTGTATTTGAAAGCATGTGAGCATCCAAGAAAAGAAATAACCGAGAGTCTCAAACTTCAATATGATGTCACGAAAATAGGATTATTTATTCTGATCGGTGCATCTGCCTTAACTTTTTATTTGTTCAAGGTATATATTCTTTTTGGCATGCTAATTCTTCTGGGATTAGGATTTTGTGCCTGTGGTTTCATGTATTTTCTCTTAGCCGCTGAAATAAAAATAGCGAGGGCATCTGAATTTTGTGCAGAATTGGAAACGTATTTTCAGCGTTACCGATGGTCAACTGAGCTCAAAGAGAGTTTAAATTTACCCGACATCCCGTTATGGGGTGACTATATCCAAAAATGGAATAAAGATTTATTTGATGAAGGACACTTTGAAAAAAAATCCCTTTATGCTCCCTTTCGTATCATTATGACTCTTGTGGATTTTTTGGCTCTGTTCTATGTAATTCAGTCATTTATATTTCAAGAACATAATATAAATTACAGCATTTTTATAGCATTTCTCATCTTATGGGTCATGGCTGTTATTCTGCAGATTCTCCTTGTCAATATGATTCTGAATAAAGTCGACATAAGACTGCGGTGGATTGGAGAAAAGCTACCGGAGAAAATCAAAAAGCAGGAGATAAACTGGGCCCCTCACACCTGGATAAATATACTCAGACTCTTTCTGCTTCTGGATTTAATCTTTCCCAGACAAACGGTCAAAGACAGGTAACGGTTCTGATGATCACACACCCATAAAGAAACAGTTTTGATGGTTTTTAAAAATGAGGACCAAACATGAAAATTGTGAACGAGCCTATCCGATTTATTTACGCCAGGTTGTCATACAAATTTTAATTGCAGAGATAAATATGGTTTATTGCATTGCGCGAGGAGTCAGAAAAATCAAAAGATATCATAACGGGAGCAGGGGATGAGTCCCTTCTTTTCAGCCTCAGAATAGAGAAAACGAATAGCCTGCTCTCCCTCAGGTCCAATGTCCAGCGAATATTCGTTTACATATAAATCAATGTGCTGACGAATGACCGACTCTTCCATCTCCTGAGCATGCATGCTTATGTATGCTTGAGGTTCTTCAGAATGCATTTGGGCATACCGAATACTTTGGCGGATTTTATCCTCCATCAGATATGATAGTTCCTTCGTAAATCGCCGTTTCATGATAATGCCCCCCAGGGGAATCGGATAACCAGTGAGCTGTTCCCACCAATTACCCAGATCCAGTATCTTTTGAAGTCCGAAGTGCTGATAGGTGAACCGACTCTCATGGATGATGAGACCTATCTCCGTCCTGCCTTGCTGAACAGACCGGAGAATTTGATGAAAGGGCATTATAACTATGTTTTGGACACTGGGGTCATAGAGGCGAAGCAACAGAAAAGCCGTCGTTAGTTCCCCGGGTATAGCAACGCGTTGACGGCGCAAATCAATTGATGTATGTCCCTGTCGGGCAACTAAAAGAGGACCGCATCCCTTGCCCAGTGCTCCGCCGGAGCGAAGAAGAGTATATTGATCCCGCAGATGAGCAAAGGCATGAAATGATATTTTTGTGATATCCAATTGACCTTGAGAAGCCAGCTGGTTCAGGGTCTCGACATCTTCCAGCCGCTCCCTGAGAGAGAATCCCTCAATGCAGACCTTTTGGTGGACAAGAGCATAAAAGATAAAAGTATCATTCGGACACGGAGAATAACCTAAGGACAGAGTGGTCATGGGGCTCCCCGCCAATGAGTTATGATTTCCCTGGCTGCCTTCTGGCTGACCCGCGTAGCGGCAGACAGATCCCATTCTTTTTTATTCCGCCGTTTCACCACATTGCTTATACCACGAATCTCTAAAAAGGGAGTCTCATAGAAGGTACATAATTGGGCCACAGATGCTCCCTCCATATTTTCACAAATACCCCGGAAACGGTTTTCCATTTCATCCGCTTTTTCCTGGGTGCCGGTGACTTCAGAAACAGTAACAAAAGGTCCTGTTCCGGGTTTGAACCTCTTCAGAATCTCTTGAGCTTTGTTCAAAACTTTCTGATCTATGGGAAATGTATTGTAGTAAATTTGATCTCCCTTGCGGAGGAGAGGGAGTTTCAGATATTTTGTCGATCGCCATCCCTGTGGAGTAATCACCCCTTCATCACCAAAGATTTCCTCAGTGGCAACAGCCAGGTCCCCGGGGATCAGCCCTGATCTTCGGTAAGCTCCACCGCATCCGATGAGGAGAATAAGGGTAGGCGAAAAATTTTCCAGTAATAAGGTTGTACCATGAGCAGCATTCGTTTTCCCGGCGCCCAAATGAAAAATGAGCACGTTTGATGCACAAAGGCGGCCCTGAAGAGCTGTGAATTTACCTACGGCAGCATGTCGTGGGCGGATCAACTGACTGGAAATCCAGGATGTTTCAAAAGGCATAGCTGCAGTTATTACGATCACATTTTGCCTCCCGTACGGCTTTCTTCAGAATCCGTGTGTCCAGAAGTAATGATTGCTTCAGTGCCTTCATTAAAGTAACAATCTCCATCAGGTGTTTTTCGAAGATAAACCTTTGCGTGCGAATTCAGCTCAAAAAGCCGGCGTAACCCTCCGCCATAATAACAGTGGTGGTGTGATAAAACTGCTGCCTGGATTTTACCAAGATCGATACTTAACTTAACAGCATTCCTGGAGAATGAGTCCGAAGCCCCTGTGTCAAAAAGAATATCTCTGCCGTTTACAATCATACAGACACTGAGCATGGGTTCTTCTCGTAAGGCTCCTGGTTTTGGAATTGTTTTGTTACCCATATCTCTTCAAGTACAGGCTTGACTATATTCTACAATAGAAAAATTACAGATTGTTGATTTGCGATTGTAATGTTATCCTGCTTGATAAATTCGAAAATCACGACTTCAGGAAGCAATCAAGCTCATATGAAGGTCATATCCAATATTCGTGACTACTTCACTTTATGTCTTACTATTTTCCCTTTGCACATGTAAATAACCATCTCCGCAATGTTCGTTGCATGGTCAGCAATTCGTTCAAGATATTTTGCAACATAACTGATCCTGACTGCTCGTGATACAGTACGTTGATCTTGTATCATATAGAAAAGGAGTTCATTAAAAACCTGCTCCATCAGGTTGTCTATTTCATCATCCTTCTTTATAACATCATACGGAAGGCTTGTACAGCCTCTCACATAGGCATCAAGAGAATCCTTTACCATTTCCTGAGCAATCTCAGCCATACGTGGAATATCTATATAAGGTTTTAATTGCGGTTCTTTATTCAACTCTATCGCTCTTTCAGCAATATTAACTGATAGGTCACCTATCCTTTCAAGGTCTGTTGTGATCTTTAGAGTTGTTGCTATGAATCTTAAGTCTCTTGCCCTTGGCTGCCCAAGAGCTAAGAGTCTTATACAGTCTTCGTCTATTGCAACATCTAAATCATTAATCTCCCGATCTCTTTTGATAACCTTTTTCGCAATGTCGCTCTTCCTTTCAACGAGAGATTTGACAGAATCTTGTATCGCTTGCTCGGCTAATGCGCCAAGTCCTAAAACATTATTTCCTAATTTGACTAATTCTTTATAATAGTCAACCATCTATCTGCCCATCTTATTGATTTACTATATTAAAATCTATTAAATTTTTGTACTATTTGCAAGTGCGAGCTTCAGATTACTTTTACGATTGTTTTTAAAACTGCATTTGGCAACGCTTTTTATCTTCTTCTATTCTTATCCAGAGAAGCGTTCCATGAACTCTTTTACACCAGTAGCGGACATCTTTTTCAAAGGTCGGACAATCAGCAACTACCTCTATGAGGTTGCCTGGTTTCATGTCCGCAGATTTTGCAGCAATTTTTAATACAGCCTGAGAACATTGTAACCCTGTGGTATCCAGTATCTTTATATTCTTTTTGCGGACTTCAATTTTTTTCACTTTTCAAAATTTAATACTTTTAATAATTTGAGTCTATTTGGATGTCTCAGTTTTCTTAAGGCTTTCACTTCTATCTGTCTAACTCTTTCTCGTGTGATGGAAAGATATTTCCCCACTTCTTCAAGGGTATGGTCTCTATCAAACCCAATACCAAATCTCATCTTTATAACCAGCTCTTCTTTTGGATGGAGAGTGTGCAGAATCTTCAGTATCTTCTCTGTGATATCGTTCTGTTCTGCATTAAAGTATGGAGAAGAAGCATTCTTATCATCTATAAAGTCTTCAATTGTTGAATGCTCATCACCAATTGGACTTTGAAGAGCTATCGGAGTCTGTATTGCCCTGAATAAGGTTTCGACTTTTCCTGGCGAAACCCCTAATTCTTGAGCAATTTCTTCTTTGCTTGGTTCTCTCCAAAATTGCTGTGTTAATTTTTTGGAGACTTTGTTAACCCTGTTATAAAATTCCACCATATGTACAGGAACTCTGATTGTTCTTGTCTTATCAACGACTGCTCTATTTATTGCCTGTTTTATCCACCATGTTGCATAGGTACTGAATTTAAATCCCTTTTTATAGTCAAACTTATTTACAGCTTTCATTAGCCCGATATTGCCTTCCTGAATAAGGTCAAGCAAGGAAAGACCTTTCCCCGAATAATTCTTGGCAATATTTACTACCAGTCTCAGGTTTTGAGTTATTAATTCATTCTTTGCCTCACCAATAAGTTGTTTTGCTTTGGAAATCCTTGCATACTTCGTTTTTAATTCGTCAATTTTAGTTCCAACTTCTGATTCAACCTGTTTATATTCGGCTTGTACTTCTTTTGCAAGAGTATCTAACTTGATAGGATCGGTACCGTTTCTCTTTTTTTCTTTAATTAATTTTTTTAAATCCTTTAGAGTTCCATGTCTTGCAATCCTTCTACCTGCTGTCTCTATTTTCATCATAAGGTTGTCGAGTATGTTCAAACTCATGTTTAGGGCTTTTTCTGAGTTATTTAAATCCTCTTGTTCTTTTCCGTTCAAACTTGCTTCGATTTTTTTGTATAAAGGTAATGCTGTAATTATTTCTTCAATAATCTCTTCTCCTTCTTCTATTGTCTTTGCAAGCTGTGTTTCTTCATCCTTTGTAAGTATTGAAATATTTCCCATTGATTGAAAATATGCCGTAACAAGGTCTTCTGCTTTTTCATGTTTCCATTGTTCCTCTTCTTCTAAAATTTCTTCTCCGTTAGTTGAATTTCTCTGACTATCTACAACCTTAACACCCATATCTTGAAAGATATCCATAAGGTCTTCTAACTCTTGTGGCGAAACAAATTCTGAAGGAAAGACATTGTTTATCTCGTCATAGGTAATTATTCCTCGCCTCTTACCTAAATCTATAACCTCGTCAAAAATATCCGATTCCCTCATAGCTCTATACTTGTTCCATTAATTTGTAGACAATATCATGTTTCCTTATATCTTGATTTACCTTGATACCAACATCATCGCCTTCTTTTGCCTTCTCTATATTCTTGTGTTCAATCTGCATAGATTCCAGCTTCTGTGTAAAATCAGTTTTATGACCTTTTATGTGAATAGTATCTCCAACCGCCAAGGTTCCTTCTAAGATTACTGCTGCTACCCCTATATTCTTGTAGTAATTGCTAACTATCCCGATCTTTTCTTCATTCATGTTTGCCGCCCCTGCTTATAAAATCTACCTTTTATAAACACATTAAGAGGATTTGTCTCTGGTAAAAAGAAAACTATCTTCTAAATAATGATTTAATTTTATTAAGTCTTATTTTGAACAGCTACCCATAGGCTTAATAATATGAAATCAAAAAACTGTTTATTTGTCAAATATTGGAGTATAAAATCAACAAATTTATATTGTCGATTCTCATTTGTAATCTTACAAATATCTTGAGAAAATATTTCAGGAAGTTATTGAAAGGTCAAAGAGAAGTCAGTAACATCACGGCTCACTGGAAAACCGATCATATTTCATTAAATTCGTCTCTATATTTTGCAAGTCCTGATACTGGGTTAGTCGTTGATTTATCAAGCCAAAGAATCATGAATGCATCATCTGGAATACCTTCCCAACTGAAGGTCATATTGCCTGATATATATAAATCTTATATTTTATAAGTTAAAAAAAACAACAAGTTGTATTTTGGCATCCATCTTGCTTTTGTTAACCCAAAAAATGCAGTTAGAGATTCCGAATCGAGTTCAGAATGACAATTATCAAGGCTTTATGCATAATAATGTCATGCTGAATTTATTTCAGCATCTCATGTATTTGTAAGGCTTTATGGGACTAACTGCATTTTTTGGGTTAATGTTTATACTGAAAAAATTTATCTGTTTTATAATAGAGAAAAATCTTATATACTTACTTTAGAGAAGATAAAATTATGAAACTTGGCGAAGCCTTAGTAAAAGAAGGCATAATAACAGAGAAAAAACTGAAAGAGGCACTTGAAAGACAAGTTGTATTTGGCGGCAGAATTGACACAAACCTCGTCGAGTTACGATTTATTGATGATGCAAAGCTTGCATTGTTTCTTGGTAAATTTCTCAACTTACCGACAGTAAGTCCTGATATGGTTAATTCCATTCCTGAGGATGTAATTAATCTTATCAGCAAGGAGATCGTAGAAAAATACAAAATTCTCCCATTCAAGATTGAGCGGCATAAACTCTATGTAGCTATGCTGAATCCCAAAGATATCAAAGTTATCGATGATCTGAGGTTTATAACAGGTTTTGAGATCATTCCTTATGTAATTACAGAATTAAGATTACTCAATGCTTTTGAAAAATATTACGGAATCAAGAAAGAGCTTCGTTATATTAGCATCAAGGACAGATTCGCCCCAGAAATGGAAATTAAAGAAATCGATATAGAAAAAAGCGAGAGCAACTTTGTACAAGAAAAATATACATCTGAAAAATCCGAGGTTTTTTCAACAGACGCTCTTAAGAGTAGTTTAATTGAAGCTAAGGTACAGGACGCGCAAGAAAAGGCAAAACTCATAGGAGCTTTGTTATCTAATGCATTCTATACAGCCAGACTTTTCTACTTACAACAAGGCAATACCTTTACAGACGACGAAATTGAAAATAAGGTCATCAAGCATTGGTTGCAAATTTCAAAAAAAATATTAAATTCAGAAAAAGATACCTTGTAAAAGGAAAATAAAACTACGAATGTTATGATGCTGTATCCGGATATTATTAACTGTTATCCATTATAAATCTTCTTCTGAATAAGCCTTTATCCATGAGATCTCAAGATTGAAAGGTCCTGCCTGCTTATCAGCAATCATAAAGCCGATTCTTTGTATACGAGAGGGCTCCAATGGAGATGCTCCGGAAACCATACGTCCGCGATAAACTGGTATAAAGTCTTTAAAAGGCAAATTCACATTAATCCATTTTCCTGATTTAGTATTAAAGAGTGCCTGATATGCGATGCCGTCAGGCTTATCATCTGTTCTTAGACGAAGCCGGTATCTTTTGCCGTCGCCCTTGATTCGAATAGAAATGCCCTTGTAACTTTCTAATTGATAGTCCTGAGGATAAGTCCGCACCGAGGCAAAGCCTCCAAAATTTTCAAGTGAAACTTCCCCACGGAAGAGAGCTGTCTTATCTGGTGTGATTGATAGCTGGCTTTTAGATATACCGCCCATAACCACATCATTCACTATCTCCCAGCGTTTTTCTTCCCCTGGCAAGCTAAAATCAACAATTCCTTTTTCCTTAATCATATTACCCTGAAACTTTGTTCTTCAATATTATTAGGATTATCATGGAAAAGAGAATTTATTGAACCCAAAAACAGTTGCGATAATCAGAACTGCTTTAAAAAACGCATATCATTCTCAAAGAAAATCCTGATATCATCTATCGAGTATTTAAGCATTGCTATCCTCTCGACTCCCATACCGAAAGCGAATCCTGAATAGACATCGGTATCATAGCCTACCATTTCGAAGACCTTCGGGTTTATCATCCCTGCACCCAGAATCTCCAGCCATCCCGTGGTCTTGCATACTCTACAGCCTTCTCCTGAACAGAATATACAACCAATATCTATCTCAGCACTCGGTTCAGTAAAGGGGAAAAAGCTCGGCCTGAATCTTATAGGTGTTTCTATCCCGACGATGCTGTGTATAAACGATTCAAGCACACCTTTAAGGTCGCTAAAAGCGATATCCGTATCAACCATGAAACCCTCTACCTGATGGAACATGGGTGTATGAGAGATATCTGCATCGCACCGGTAAACCTTTCCAGGGGCAATAACCTTTAAAGGAGGATTTTTCCTTTCCATGACCCTGACCTGCACAGGTGAGGTATGGGTTCTTAACACAACTTCATCTGAAATGTAAAACGTGTCCTGCATATCCCTTGCAGGATGGTTTTTGGGAATATTCAATGCCTCGAAATTATAATAATCAAGCTCTACCTCGGGTCCTTCTTCTACCGCAAAGCCCATGGAAACAAATATATCTGTTATCTCGGAAAGTATCTTATTAATGGGGTGCTCTCTGCCAAAAGGTGTAAATTTTCCGGGAAGGGTTATATCAATAGCTTCTGAGAGGATTCTCCTCTTATGTTCTTCCTGTTTGAGAAGTGATTCTTTACGCTTTATCTCTTCTTCAATATAAACTTTAACTTCATTTACAGCCTTTCCGGATGCCGGTCTGAGTTCAGGAGGGATAGAAGAAAGGGTCTTGAGTTTTGATGTCACAAGACCCTTTTTCCCCAGATACTTAACTTTTAGCTGTTGAAGGTCAGCCAGAGAATTGACTGATTTGGAGTCCTCGAGAAATGAATTTTTTAGTGAAAGGATTTCTTCCACTTTTTATTTCAATTTTTTACTTTTTCAACAAGCTGATTAAAAGCAGAAGGGTCATTATACGCCATGTCAGCAAGTGCTTTCCTGTTTAATGCAATATTTTCTTTCCTCAGCCTCGACATCAACTCGCTGTATGTCAATCCAAGGGCACGGGCAGCAGCATTTATCCTTATAATCCAGAGAGACCTGAATTCACGTTTTTTTGCTTTGCGATCCCTGTATGCATATCGCAGTGCCTTGTCAACAGCCTCGGTGGCAACCCTGTAAAGACGGCTTTTAGCTCCGTAATAGCCCTTGGCCTTTTCGAGCACAGATTTCCTTCTTCTTCTTGTCTTATATCCACCTTTTGCCCTCGGCATTATTCCTCCTCGATTTAACTGCTACGCCTGTCATGAAAATAATTTAGAGATATGGTAAAAGCCTTTTAATCTTAACATATTCCTTATCAGAAATTAAAGCTGATTTTCTGAGCCTTCTTGTCCTTTTGGAAGATTTTCCTGTAAGAAGATGGCTCTTATTACTTTTTCTTCTCTTAATCTTACCTGTTCCGGTAATTTTAAATCTCTTTGCTGCTCCTCTATGTGTTTTAATTTTCGGCATTTCTCATCCTCCCGGCTTTTATTTAGGCGAAACTATCATCGTAATATGATTGCCTTCGAGCTTCGGTGCCTGTTCTATATTAAACTTTCCTGTAAGTAATTCAATCAATTTCCCGAATACCTTCATCCCGATTTCCGGTCTTATTACCTCTCTTCCCCTGAAAAACATCGTTATCTTTGCCTTGTTGCCTTCATCAAGAAAACGTCTTATATTTTTCACCTTCAGCCCGAGATCATTTTCTGTTATCTGTGGCCTGATCTTAATCTCTTTGACGCCCATTGTCTTTTTCTGGGTCTGTTTCTTACTCAACTGATATCTGTACTTTCCAAAATCGAGTATCTTACACACAGGAGGTACGACATTCGGTGCTACCTCTACTAGATCGAATCCTTTTTCATTTGCAATCTTTAAGGCCTCATTTACCGGTATTATCCCGAGCTGTTCTCCGTTAATATCTATAAGTCTGACCTGTTTTGATCTTATTTGTTCATTAACCCTTATATCCTTTGCTATGCTCTCACCTCCATCTTTAAAATAGACAGCATATAGCAAACAGCACACAGAAAAAAATATCCGTTTACTATCTACTGTTTGCTGTCTATTTCCTTTTTTATTATCCGGATAAATTTGTCTATTGTAAATGGGCCTATATTCTCACCTGTGCGTTTTCTAACTGTTATATTCCCTTCCGATACTTCCCTGTCACCTATTATAACCAAATATGGCACTTTCATTACAGTAGCATTTCGGATTTTATAACCGATTTTCTCATTCTCAAGATCTGACTCTGCCCTTATTTCTTCTGACTTCAATTTCTCAGTTAAATTTCTTGCATAATCATTATGCCTTTTTGCTATTGTAAGAACTTTGACCTGTAAAGGCGCAAGCCATACAGGGAAAGCTCCCGCGTAATGCTCTATCAGTATCCCGAAAAACCTTTCTAATGACCCCATCAGTGCCCTGTGTATCATTATAGGCCTTTGCTCTTTGTCTTCGCTTCCTCTGTATGTTATATCAAACCTTTCAGGGTTATTGAAATCAACCTGAATTGTGCTGCATTGCCATGGTCTGTTGAGTACATCTTTTACCTTTATGTCTATTTTAGGGCCGTAGAAAACCCCCTCTCCCGGGTCAATATCATAAGAAAGCCCCTTTAGCTCAAGAGCATTTTTGAGTGCATTGGTCGCCCTCTCCCAGCTTTCAGGTGTTCCAACATAATGTTCAGGTCTTGTTGAAAGATAAGTATCATATTGTTTAAACCCGAAAGTTTTCAATACATATAGAGTGAAATCAAGGACATTGAGAACCTCATCTTCTATCTGGTCTTCCCTGCAGAATATGTGTGCATCATCCTGCGTAAAGCCTCTCACACGCAGAAGGCCATGTAAAACACCAGACCGTTCATACCTGTAAACTGTTCCGAGTTCAGCATATTTTATGGGCAATTCCTTGTAGCTCCTTAAAGAGCTTTTGTATACATGTATATGAAAAGGACAGTTCATAGGCTTAATCTCATAATCCACACCTTCAATCTCCATAGGAGAATACATGTTCTCCCTGTAGAAATCGAGATGACCACTCTTCTTCCACAAATCAAGTTTTGCTATATGCGGAGTGTAGAGAATCTTGTAACCTGCCCTGTAGTGTTCATTAAGCCAGAATTCTTCTATTGTCCTTCTTATCAATGCTCCGTTTGGATGCCATATAATCAGTCCGGCCCCTATCTCTTCGCCTATGCTGAATAGTTCAAGTTCCTTACCAAGCCTCCTGTGATCCCTCTTCTTAACCTCCTCAAGGAAATCAAGATATTTTTTTAAATCTTTCTCATCTGTAAAGGCTGTTCCATAAATTCTCTGCAGCATTTTATTTTTTTCGTTTCCTCTCCAATATGCACCTGCAACACTCAATAATTTGAAAGCTTTGACCTGGCCGGCGGATTCAATATGAGGCCCCCTGCATAAATCTACGAAATCTCCTTCCTGATAAAGAGTCACATTTTCATCCGTTATTTCATGGAGGAGCTCCACTTTATAAGTTTCACCTTTCTCTCGAAATAGCTTGACCGCTTCTTCTCTCGGTATAACTTTACACACAAACGGATTATTCCTGTTTATTATTTCTGACATCTTTTTTTCTATTAAATAGAGGTCTTCCGGTGTGAATGTCCTGTCTATATCAAAATCATAATAAAAACCTTCGTCTGTTGCGGGACCTATTGCCAGCCTGGCATCGGGGAATAGCTCTTTGACAGCATGAGCCATTATGTGGGATACACTATGCCTGTATGTTTCTCTGTCCTCCCTGGAATTAAAATCTATAACCTTAATCCAAAAACCTCCTCGTAGAAATTCGGTAATTTAAAACTCGTACAGGATTTATAATACATAATTTTATTGTGAGATTTCAAAATAATTCATGATTTCATGATTTCGGTTAAGGTTGAGAATTTATCAAATTAAATGTTTTATAATATTTATATGAGTTCGCTCGATATAAGAAAATATCCTGATAAAATTCTGAAAGAAAAAACTGTACCTGTTGATAATATAGATGCCGAAACTCAGCGTTTAATTGACGATATGATCGAGACAATGCACTTTGCGAGGGGAATAGGTCTTGCTGCTAACCAGATAGGCATCTCAAAGAGATTATGTCTAATAGATATAATGGCGATAGAAGAAAAGGGATCACTTATAGTTCTGATAAACCCTCTCATCCTGGAAAAAGAGGGTTTTATTGAAGCTCAAGAGGGGTGCCTCAGTATCCCCGGTTATATGACAACAATAAAGAGGTCGGAGAAGGTCTATGTTAAAGGTCTTAATAGAGAAGGCAAGGATTTTGAGATTGAAGGTACAGGCCTTCTCGCCAGAGCGATGCAACATGAAATAGACCACCTCGACGGCATTCTTTTTATTGACAGGATGAGTCCTATCAAAAGAGAGTTCTTCAAGAGACGATACAAAAAGTTTTTAAAGACAGCGACGGGTGAGCCAAAAAAATCCTAAACTCATAATTCTGAATCTAAAGTGCATAATACGGTTAAGGTTACGGTTACGATGCCCGTATTGGTAACGTATAACGGTAACGTGAAAAAGCCGAATGACGTGGCCATGGGACGAAACGGGCTTCGTCACCTTAACCATTTGGCTTGTTCTAAGAGATGCGTATAGTATTTTTCGGCACACCTGCATTTGCCATCCCGTCATTAAATGCCCTGCTTAAATCAGGTGAAGAGGTTGTTGCGGTTGTCACACAGCCGGATAAGAGAAAGGGAAGAGGACATTTATACACTCCCCCTCCGGTCAAGGAATTCATCCTCGATAAGGAAATCAAGATTCTGCAACCTTCAAATATAAAGGACGTTACATTTTTGGATGAACTTTCTCAGTTAAAACCTGATATCATAATTGTTGCTGCATATGGAAAGATACTGCCTGAAGATATTCTGGAACTCCCTCCTTACGGTTGTATCAATATACATGCGTCACTTCTACCAAAATACAGGGGTGCAGCTCCAATACAATGGGCAATAATTAACGGCGAAAAAAAGACCGGGATAACTATAATACTGATGGATGAAGGTCTGGATACAGGTAATATCCTTTTACAGGAAGAGGCGGAAATATCAGATGATGATAATGCAGAGACCCTGGGCCAAAAGCTTTCAGAATTAGGTGCATCTTTATTGGTAGAGACTATAAAAAAAATAAAAGACGGTTCCATCAGACCAGTCCCTCAAGAGGGGGCCACGATTTTAGCTCCTCCTCTTAAAAAGGAGGACGGGCGGATCGACTGGTCAAAATCCGCAAGGGATATTTTTAATTTTGTCCGCGGGATGTACCCGTGGCCATGTGCGTATTGTTATTTAGAAAAAGAAAGGATTAAAATTACCAGGGTAAAGGTAATCGAGGGAACCGGCAAGGCCGGCAGGATTAAGGATGTGGATAATGACATTATTGTCGGTACAGGAGAAGGATTAATATCCATAAACGAACTCCAGCCGGAAGGAAAAAGGCCGATGACCGCTAAAGCCTTCTTACATGGAAGAAGATTGAAAGAAGGTAACTCTTTCAATGGGCAATAGATGGATGCGGGGAATTACTCTGAAAATTTTATACCCGCTCCTTATGTTCTTCGGGGCTTTTTCCAAAAATAAAAAAGATAGTTTTCAGAGGTTCATCATTAACCTTAATAATAAACTCGTTACCAGAGAGAAACTTAAGCCAGAAAAAATAATATTGCTGTTACCTCACTGCCTTCAGACAAAAGATTGTGATGCCAGACTCACTTATAATATTTATAATTGTAAAGGATGTGGCAAATGCGAGATAAAAGATCTGATACAAATCGCCGAAGAAAACCATCTGACACTTTTTATTGCAACAGGCGGCTCTCTCGCAAGGAGAATTATAAATGATGTAAAACCTGACGCGGTAGTTGCAGTTGCATGTGAAAATGACCTGAGCAGTGGAATAGCTGACTCTTACCCGATTCCCGTATTGGGTATAGCAAACGTCAGGCCTTTCGGACCATGTATGAACACCAGTGTTGATTTAGCGAAGGTTAAAAAGGCAATAGAGTTTTTTGGCGTTCATTAAAGGTAAAGGTTAAATTACTTGACGCAGCAGGAGGAAACTTGCACAGAGAAATTAATAATCTGATAAAATTTCCTGTCTATGTTCTTGTTTTTATATTACTCGGCCTGCTGTTTGGATATCTTACTTTCAAAATTCTTAGCTTCAGCAGAACAGTCGAGGTACCCAGCCTTTATGGAAAAAGTCTTCTGGAATCGAACAAACTCCTTACAGGCAAGGGTCTATATCTTAAGATCGAAGGTGAAGATTATGACCCTGTAGTCTCTCCTGGTCATGTAATCAGACAGGATATCCCCCCTGGCAACAAGGTAAAAGAAAAAAGAGGGATAAAAGTAATAATCAGCAAAGGTCCGAGGGTAAAGTCTATCCCGGTACTTGTTAACGAAACCCTTTTCAACGCTGAATCATTGCTGCTTCAGAAGGGCTTGAAAATATCAAAAGTTATTCACGTGCATTCAGATACAATAGATAAGGACAGAATCATGGCTCAAAGGCCCGGCCCCAATGAACAGATTAGTGATTATCTTACTGTTCTTGTAAGTCTCGGGCATTATGATAAAAATTACTTCTGCCCTGATTTCAGGGATATGTCTTTTGAAAAAGCTCATGAAATTATTAAGAAATTGAATCTGAAGATGGAAGTCCGGGGAGAAGGAGAAATGGTGGAAACACAAAAACCTGAACCCGGGGTACTGATAAAATCCGGAGATACAATTCGTTTAAAATTATACTGAAAATTTTATTGTAAATTCATTATCATTAGGAGTATTCTGTAATTTAAATGATTAAAATATCGCCTTCGATTTTGTCTGCGGATTTTCTGAAACTCGGAGAAGAGGTTAAAGCAACCGAGGCAGCAGGAGCTGATATGATCCACATCGATATCATGGATGGCCACTTTGTTCCCAACATCAGTATAGGGCCATCGATAGTAGAGTCTGTTCGTAAGATTACCAGATTGCCGCTAGATGTTCATCTGATGATTGAGGAACCTGACAAATATCTTAGAGATTTCATAAAAGCTGGCGCAGATTATCTGACTGTGCATTATGAAGCAACCGTACACCTGCACAGGACAGTACAGTGGATAAAGGAAAGCGGAATAAAAGCCGGCGTTTCTCTTAACCCGGCAACACCTGTATGGAGTCTTGAATACATACTGCATGATATTGACCTTGCTCTTCTGATGTCTGTAAATCCAGGCTTTGGAGGACAGGGGTTCATTCCCCAGATATTAGAAAAGATAAAAACTTTAAAAAAACTTATATCTGAAAAAGCACTTCCTGTTCTTATAGAGATTGACGGCGGTGTGAACCCCGAAAACGCAGCAGAAATCGTATCAGCTGGAGCAGATATACTTGTTATGGGTTCTGCTTTTTTTAATTCAGGAGATTATGGAAAGATCATCAAACAACTCAGGAAAAATCTCGGAAATAGATAGCATTTTATACCAGGCTGAAAAACTGAGAGAAAGATCTTTTTACGCACAATCCATCAACCTTTTCAAAAAAGCCCTTCAGGGATACAAGAAACTGAAAAATATCGACGGAATATTCCATAGCACGATTTCTCTTGGTGACACATACAGAATGGTTGGCAAATTTGGTCTTTCTGAAAAAAGTTATAGAGACGCAATTCAATCAGGCAGGAGAATGAAAGACTTTATTAAAATTGCTGACGCAAGAATCGGGCTCGGTCTCTCTTTAAGAGCGCAGGGTAAATGGAAGAAAGCTTTACAATTAATCTGTGAATCAAAAAAGATTTACCTAAAAAATAATGACAGACATGGCCTTGCCTTTTCTCTGTGGGCAGAGGCGGGGGCATTAAGAATAAAAGGAGATATAAGAAGCTCAATAGAGATATTCAAAAAATCTCTCAACATTTATAAAAATCTCAAAGATACACAGGGAACAGGATACTGTCTCTGTGGCCTTGGCGGTGCATCACGGGTTGCAGGTCTGTTTAAGGTTTCACTGACTTACTATCTTAAAGCTAACCAAGTCTTTACTTCTTTAAGAGATACTTTCGGTAAAGCTTACTCTTTTTGTGGGATCGGGAATGCTTACAGGATGCTTAAAGATTACACGAATGCTTTCAGTAACTTTTCTAAAGCATCAACGCTGTATAAAAAAATAGGAGATAAAGTAAGCTATGCATATACAATATGGGGTCTCAGTACAGCATATAAAATGACCGGCGATTACAGAAAGGCCTGTTATTATCTGATGGAAGCTATGAGACTTTTCAAGAAGACAAAAGATTCAAGAGGTATAATTTACTGTAAACTCGGACTGGGAGAAATCGCTCTTCTCAAAGGCAATATTTCTGCTGCCACAAAACATCTTTTATCTGCTGAAAACGAATCTGAAAAAAATAATTTTTCTGTAGAGAACTGCCATGCTACAGTGTTAATATCCTGTATTAGAAAAGATGCCCCACCCTCACCCTCCTTTAGTAAAGGGTGGCCGGGAGGATTTTCTGGAAAGATAGATAATACATGTTATAATCGTCTTGGACTAAAACTAAGGTTTCAGGAATTACCCTTGAATATTCCATAGATGAACTTCCTGTAGTAGAGCTACGAGGTATGGGGTCTGTCATTCCAGCTCGTCCGGAATCTTTCCTCGCAAAAGAAGGATTCCCGACAAGCGGGAATGACAAAATATAAGAATATAACGTATAACTTATAACTGTTCTAAGGGGGGAGCTTTTTTGTGGCTGTATTGAATATACCCAACACACTGACAATAACAAGGATAGTTATTATTCCTATATTTATAACCACAATAATATACAGACGTTATGACTATTCCCTTTATCTTTTTATTATAGCGGCGATTACAGATATCCTTGATGGTCTTTTTGCACGCCTTACAGATCAAAAAACAGAGTTAGGGACATTTCTCGATCCGCTTGCTGACAAATTTTTACTTGTTACATCATTCATTGTTCTGTCTTCTTATGGGTGGATACCCGGTTGGCTCACAATTACAGTGATAAGCAGAGATGTTATTGTTATTATTGGGTGGTTTCTCCTTTATCTTACAGCCGGCATATCCAGGGTTGAACCATCTATTCCCGGTAAAATTACCATATGGATCCAGAGCTTGCTTATTGCCTATGTCCTCATCAATATAAATTTTTGCATATCCCGGGATTTACCCGGCATCCTTTTATGGATAACAACAGGGATTACCATATTATCCGGACTTCATTATATTTATAAAGGATTAAAGTTGGCACATGCAGGTTGAATACGGCATAGAGATAGCTAATATTAATAAAGGGAGTATGGCAGAAAAAATTGGCTTACTTCCGGGTGACTTACTGCTCTCCGTTAATTCACGAAAATTACGTGACCCTATTGATTTCATGTTTTACGGTGCAGATGAAAGTCTGGATATAGAGTTAAGGAGGAATGCAAAGGTCATCAATGTCAAGATACGACGGGATAGCAATAAGGAGATCGGAATAGCTTTCAAACCATTCAGGATCATGACCTGTAAAAATAACTGCATCTTCTGTTTTATCAAACAACTCCCCGAAGGTCTCAGAAAATCACTTTATGTAAAAGATGAAGATTACAGGCTGTCCTTTCTTTACGGCAATTACATAACAATGACAAATCTAAACAAAAAAGACAGAAAACGTATAATTGAACAGAGGTTGAGTCCATTGTATATTTCCGTACATTCGACCAACAAAACACTTAGAAATAAACTCATAGGAAATCTGAAAGCCCCTGACATCCTCAAAGAACTGAAATTTCTTGCAGAAAACAAGTTAAGATTCAATGTTCAGATCGTTCTCTGCCCCGAATACAATGATGGCAGAGAATTACAGAAAACACTCTCTAATCTGTGTAAATTTTATCCATATATTCTCTCCGTTGCTGTAGTACCTGTTGGACTTACTGTATACAGAAAACAAAATATACGGCCTGTTGAAAAACAGGACGCTGCAAGGGCAATAGAAATCATCCGAACATTTCAAAAAAGACTAATTAAAAGGCATGGTAACCCTATAGTTTATGGATCGGATGAGCTCCATTTAAGGGCAGAGTATCCATTTCCGTCCTTAAAAGAATACGGAGAGCTGCATCAGATAGAAAACGGTGTCGGGATGGTGCCTTTATTCATGAATCTGGCAAAAAAACTAAAGCTTCCTAAAAATCCATCTTCCAGAAAGAAATTTATTACTTTTACCGGTGTATCGTTTTATCCATTTCTAAAAAAATTTGCAGAAAAACTTACTGAGAAAGAAAATGTCTATCTCGATGTTGTGCCAGTTGAGAACAAATTTTTTGGCTTTTCGATTACCGTTACCGGGCTTTTAACCGGCAGGGATATAATAAAAACAGTATTTGACAGAATAGAAGGTCATGAAACAATACTGATACCCGATGTTGTCTTAAATGAGGATGACAAATTTTTGGATGATATCTCCATAAATAATGTGGGGGAGACACTCGGAATACCTGCAAAAAAAATAAAATCTACACCTGAAGGGCTTCTAAAAGGAATTTCGGAGGCATGTCAATCTCATTAAAGTTATTGACAGACTGAGCCTTTAATGCTAAGATTTTTAGCATGGGTAAGGTCTTTTTAGCACTCCCCTTAATCTTGTTTTTTTTTACTATTGCACAGGCAGATATATACAAATACATAGATGAAAGCGGGGTTATTTATTACACAGACATCCCCTCTGTAAAAAAGGCAAACAGGGTTATAAAAGAAAAAACAAAAGATTCTTCTACCGATAGCAGGTCCGCTAAATCCGTTTCTGCCAGCAAATCTTACTATAACAGCATAATCCATGACAAGGCAGCTATCTATCATCTGGATCCTTCTCTTATAAAGGCTGTTATAAAGACAGAATCCAACTGGAACTGCAGGGCGGTTTCAAGAAAGGGGGCAATGGGCCTGATGCAATTAATGCCTGCTACCGCGGTTGAAATGAACGTGCATGACCCATTTGATCCGGAAGAAAATATCGAGGGCGGGACAAAATACCTGAGATATTTACTGGAGCGATTTAACGGGGATCTGACCCTCGCACTTGCTGCTTATAATGCAGGGCCAAATACTGTTGAAAAATTTGGCTATATTCCCCCAATTACTGAGACAAAACAATATGTTAGCAGAGTTCTATCTCTGTATAATGGTACAACCACTTATCCCTCTGCAGGAAGCGGCTCCATGAAAAATACAAAAAAGCCCGAACCGATTTATAAAATAACCTTGGAAGATGGTACTATCCTCTTCACAAATTCTTACCTTTTCACTAACAATCCCGTCAGGTTTTAAATGCTTTCTGAAGGCACTTCTCTTCGGGAAGATATTTTAATATTAAAACAGAATAGACGTGCAATTATACTTGCACATAATTATCAGAGGAATGAGGTTCAGGAAATAGCCGATTTTACAGGAGACTCACTCGAACTTTCAAGGACTGCATCGGCAATAGATTGTGATGTTATTGTATTCGCAGGTGTCAACTTCATGGCAGAAAGCGCCTCTATTCTGTCGCCTGATAAAATGGTCATTATACCTGAAATCGGTGCTGGATGTCCGATGGCTGACATGATACGTGTCGATACACCCAGACTTGAGAGGAAAAGATTCCCCGGGTTTGATAATCCCCCTCCTTTAATATACCCTGTCAGGTTCACCCTGAGGGATATAAAGGCACAGTATCCGGGCGTCCCTGTCATTGCTTATGTAAATACCAGAGCTGACGTAAAGGCTGAAAGTGATATTTGCTGTACATCAGCAAACATTGTTAAAATAGTTGAGTCTTTATCCGATGACAAAGTAATATGTGTACCTGACAGAAACCTTTCCATATGGGCACAAAGGAATACGAAAAAAAAGGTTATAGCGTGGGATGGCTACTGTCATGTTCATGAAAGAGTAAAACCCGAAGACGTAGAAAAAGCAAGGAGGGAACATCCAGCGGCAGTCTTGATGGCTCATCCGGAATGCAGGCTCGATGTGCTTGAAATGGCAGATCATGTAACAAGTACTTCCGGTATGTTAAGATTTGCCAAGGCATCTTCGGGAAAGGAATTTATAGTAGGAACTGAACTGGGCTTGATGTATAGATTAAGGAAAGAAAACCCTGACAAGGCATTCTATCCTTTGAGGAAAGACATGATATGTCCCAGTATGAAAAAAACCACTCTTAAAAGTGTCTTCAGGGCATTGAAGGAAAATAAATATGTTATTAAAGTTCCTGAAAATATAAGGGTTCCTGCTAAAAAAGCTTTAGACAGGATGCTCGGTGTATCTTAAAGGTATGGATATATTTTATAAAATTGCTGAAAGGCGTATCATAGAGGCCATTGAAAACGGAGAATTCGATAATCTCGAGGGAAAAGGCAGGCCAATAAAATTTGTAGATGAACCTTTTATTCCCGAAGACCTCAGAATGGCCTATAAATTTCTGAAAAATGCAGGCTGTATTCCGCCGGAGCTGGAGATGAGGAACGAAATAGTAAATTTATGCTCTTTAATAAATACGATTGACGATGATAAAGAAAGGCTCAAAAAAATCAGAGAGTTAAATTTCAAACTTTTGAAATTAAATCTCACCCGTAAAAACCCTCTAAACTTTGAAGATTTTCCGGAATATGAAGGAAAACTGATAGATAAATTTATTGCTGGCTGGTAAATAAGCTTATTGAAAATTACTAAGATGTGTGATATAAAATAACGAATTTAATTAAGAGGAGGTGATGAATTTCAGTAGTATTTAGAAATTTATTTGGCTGGATGTCAGGGAAGAGGAGTGAACTGGTAAAGTGATTCTCCCGCTGCCCCGCAGCCGTGAAGGGAACGAAAGCCCAAAACAGCAGTGATCAGTAAACAGTTATCAGTTAATAGTAAAACCAACAAACACTGACACTGCCAACAGCCACTGTCACGGGTAATACCATGATGGGAAGGCAGGCAAGTAGGTAGCCCTGAGCCGGAAGACCTGTCCGGACCATACAGAACTCAGCTTAAAATTTCTCGAGGGAGGAAAAAATGAAAACAAGTCATCAGTCATCAGTCATCAATCATCAATTTTCAAGACTAATTATTTGCATTTTATTACTTTTCACCTTTCACTTTTTACTTTTCACTTTCTCTTTTGCAGAAGAAAAGGCCATATCTTTAGAAGAAATTGTTGTCACAGCAGCAAAGATGGAAGAAGCAATCGAAGAAACAACAAGTAATGTTATCGTTATCAAGAATGATTATATCAAGAAGATGAATGTTAATTTTATAACAGATGTTCTGAGAAAGATTCCTGAATTGAATCTTGTCCAGAATGGAGGTCCCGGAGGCAATGCCACTCTTCTCTTACGCGGGGCAGGCTCCTCACAAACGCTGATACTGATAGACGGAATAAAGGTTAACAGCACCAATACCGGTTCATTCGATTTTTCAGGTATAACAGTTGACGACATAGAAAGAATTGAGTTAGTAAAAGGTCCGCAAAGTACAGTGTACGGCTCAGAGGCAATGGCCGGAGTGATAAATATCATAACGAAAAAAGGAACGGGCAAGCCAAAAACTAATGTGTCTTTAGAATCCGGTTCATTCGGGACGTATAAATCCTCTATGACTTTTTCCGGCGGAGTCAGAGAATATGACTACAGGGCTACCGCATCCTATTTCTCCACGGACGGGATATCCTCTGCAAAAGGCGGCACCGAAAGGGATGGATATAGAAATGCCAATTTTTCAGGAAAATTTGGTATTAAACCAGCCGAGAAATTTGAACTTGAATTCTCAGGAAGGCATTATTATGGACGTTCCGAATTTGACGATTTCGATTTTTTTAAAAAACAGGCAGTAGATGCCATAAACTATGTCCAGCATTTACATCACTATAGCCTTTCAGGTAAAGGAAAACTATTTATATCTGATACTTGGGAGCAAATATTGACCGCTTCGATAGTCAGAGACTCTTTGAAAGGAAGGGATCCGGACACCATCTTTAATAACTACGACATTATTTCACAAATGGAAACTATCGACTGGCAACATAATTTTTACCTGATCAACTCTTACACGCTCACAGTGGGTGCCGAATATAGAAATGAAAAGGGAGAAAATGAAGGCAATTTCGACAGGTCTCTGATTAATAAAGCAGTCTATGTAAATAATATTTTGAAGTTTCTTCAGGAACAGGTCTTCTTGAACGCAGGCTTAAGATATGATGACCACGAGACTTTCGGAAACAAGACGACCTACAGGATCGGTGCAGCATATAACATCAGGCGGCACGCTTTAAGGATTAAAAGCAGCTATGCCACCGGTTTCAGAGCACCCAAGTTTAACGAATTGTTTTTCCCTTTCTATGGAAACCCGCGTCTGAGGCCCGAGGAGTGTACATCATGGGAGATCAGCATGGAAAAAGATGTTTTCAAAAATATGTCTGTATATTTAACATATTTTGATCAGAGATATAAGAACCTGATTCAGACTGACCCATTTACCTTTAGTGCGGCAAACATCTCAAGGGCAAAGGTTAAAGGTATCGAGGCAAATACAATTTTAAAAATGACAGATGAGGTAACCATCAAAGCAGGTTACATGCGTCTCGATACTAAAGATGAGGCTACCGGACAGAACTTGCCTTTCAGACCAAAAGATAAGTTCAATCTGTCCGCAGAGCTCTCAAAGAAGGATATATCGGCTATTGTTAATTATACTTTTGTCAGTAAAAGATTGGATAGTCTGGTAAAAAGAAATCTATCTTCATACTCGATCGTTAACGTAGCCGGCAATTACAGAACATCAAAATGGATGACTCTATTTATGAGGATTGATAATCTGCTTGACGAGGATTACGAAGAAATCGGAAGTTATGGAACACCGGGATTTTCTGTTTTCGGAGGAGTAAGAATAAGTATTTAGTGAGAAATTTGAAGGTTATCGATAAGCGGGGTTCTCTAACCCCGCTTAAAATTATCGTATCTTCTCTACTGCCTCTGCCAGCACATCCCTCACGCCTTTATCAAACAATATCTCCGCATGATTTAAATCGAAATTATAATGTTCGTTACCCCAGGGAATTTTTGAACTTTCAGCGGATACCAGACCATCACCTCTCCCTCTCTTGAACTCTTCAGGATAAAATTTTTCGGGTATTATCTTCTCAAAAATGTCAGGTATGTAAATGTGATAAATATGCAAAAGTGTGGGGTTTGTTCCACCAGCAGAGATGTAATAAACCCAGTCTAAAGGTTCATCTTTAAGGTTCCTGAAGAATGCTGAATCGGGCAGGAGTTCTTTGAGTGCCCTGCTTTTAAGGAATTCAAGTATCCTTTTTATTGAAAAAGATAACGTACCCTTTTCACCCTTTGGAACAAAAGGTTCTGTTATGGAAACAAGAGGAGACAAATATTTTGCAATATGTGCTATTGAACTGCCTTTATGAGGGGAAGAAATTGTAACAAGAGCTTTTATTGCCTTATCTCTTTTCAAGAGATACTTCCTTCCGACAAGCCCTCCCCTGCTGTGTCCGATAAGGATAATACCGGAATCTGTCATTTCTTTAGTAATTTTTATAATCTCGTTTAACTCTTTAACAACAGAATCTACTGGTCCCGAAGGCCTCCTCTGACTCCATGTTATTACGTTATATCCCTTTTGCCTGAGATCATCGAAAGTTGTTTTTAGATCATTACATTGTTGATTCTTTTTTGTTGACTCTTCTCCTTCACCCTGAATTTGCTTTCTTAAAAGAATCTTTAGTGGAAATCTCTCTCCGAGGATGCAGGCATTGGAAGGGTTTATCCATATATCCTTATTCATGCCTATACCATGAATGAATACGAGTGCCGGCTTATTAATTTCACCCCTGTAATAAACTGTATCTAATTTCATAAACTGACATTAACAGGAATTCGTCCTTTAAATTCTAATAATCCCTCTAAACACTTTATAACAGCAGATTGAGCCTGCGCCGTTGCCTCATAGGCGGCTATGAGAATGTCAGCCGCCTTAAAATGGCGTAAAACATAAGGACTGCCAAAAGATATAACGACCGATTGCCTTGCTTTTTTAATAAGTTCACTGATTTTTTCCCTTATATTTTGATCAATTCCTGAACTTCCTCTCCAGGCAGTAACACTTGTGAATATGCAAAATATTGTAATTTTACCGAGTTTTTCTGCTTTATCTTCGGTTAACCCCCCTTTGACCCCCCTTTGTAAGGGGGAAATGTGGCGGTCAATAGTATAAATATTTCTGAAACGATTTCTGAAAGGAGAAAAGGAAAACAATCTATTATCACCTGCAAAAATTACACAAACCTTTTCTTTATTCTTAAGTGGCAGCACTCCCTTTGCTTTTTTCAGCACACTTATGGACATATCAGTAATTTTTAATGACAGATCCTTATGTCTATTATAATCAACCTTTAACCTCTTAATCTTTCGAATCTTTGCTTTAGCCTCGAAAATACGGCTCAGTGTTTCATCTATTTGTTCTTCGGAAATTTCTTTTAATTCAATTGCATTTATTAATTCTTTTACCGTCATATCAGGGTCGACCGGATGCAGTAAAATATCAGCGCCAGCTTTTATGCATCGCGAAGGTATATGTTTAAAGTTTTTCAAAGCGCTCATATTCAGGGCATCTGTAATTACAAGGCCATCAAATCCCAACTCTTCCCTTAAAAGAGTGGTTATTATCTTTCTCGACAAAGTTGCCGGTTTATCATCAACCGCAGGAATTCTGAGATGTCCTATCATTATGCTGCCAAAGCCTGCTTTCACAGTATCCCTGAATGGCAATATGTCAATTTCCATCAATTCCTCATAAGATTTTTTGATTACAGGAAGTGATTTGTGGGAGTCAACGGATGTATCACCATGTCCTGGAAAGTGCTTGGCACAACTTATTAACCCGGCACTTTCCAGTATTTCTATATATTTGGAACCAAACCACGACACGTCTTCGGGATTTCCTGAAAATGCCCTTGTGCAAATTATCGGGTTGTCCGGGTTCTGGTTTACATCAAGAACAGGTATGAGTGGCATATTTATTCCTATATCCTTTGCCTCATCAGCGAGGGCCTTTACTGCATTTTCAAGAATGCTAATATCGTCTGTGCTGTTCTTTTTAATTGCTGCTGACACAGCCATCTGGCATGGAAACACTGTGCAATTCTCTATCTGCTGTCCTACACCATATTCAATATCAGATGCTATAAAAAGTGGTATTTCCGAATATGACTGTATACTGTCAATAAACTTCTTTATATTATCTTTCTTCCCTCCGAAGAGAATAAATCCACCAATCCCTCTTTCAACAAGCTCAAATATCTTCTTCTTATAGGATTCAGAATTGACAGCTTCTCCATCGAGTCTGGGAATAATCAGCTGGTATAATTTTTTTGTCATAGAAAGAGTTTATCAAACCGATAGTTATATTAACAATAGTATGTTTGATATCTCATCGAAAATACAGATTCTATTTTTGATTAAAAATTATATTTGCCATTCATTTTCAACAGGGTATAGTTATCAAGCTAAGACCAAGGGACGCGACAGAATAGAAGTTGCAAAATAAAAAATATATCAAAAGATATTTTTATTTAATTTTATTTACAAAAATACCCATTTATGCTATTTTTACCTATGTGGTCAGTCTTTAATGAAAATCCAACAAGAGAAAAGATAATCCTGCTTCTTAAAAGAAAAGGCCCTATGTCAATCGGTGACTTCAGCAGGGAATTAAATATAACCTCTATGGGAATAAGACAACATCTGTTGTCTCTGGAAAAAAGGGGACTTATAGACTATTTGACAAAAAGGCAGGGCATAGGGAGACCGGCTTTTCTCTATAAACTTACAGATAAGGCTGACGAGCTTTTCCCTAAGGCATATGATGATTTTATTATAAATGTTTTTAAAGACATCGAGAAAAATGAAGGACGTGATAAGATAGACAGTATATTTAAATGGCGTAAAAATAGGCTACTTAAAGACATAAAAGAAGCCCTTTCGCATAAGAAGACCTTAGAGGATAAGATCGTGGAGTTCAAGGATTTACTTTCATTAAAAGGATATTTTGTTGAACTTTCTGAAACTAATAATCATTACAGTTTAAAACAATTTAATTGCCCTATTTATAAATTAGCGTCTGAATTCAAAGAGGCTTGCCGTTATGAATTGCAAATGTACAAAGATCTTTTCGGTAAGGATGTAAATCGTGAGGAATGTTTATCTGATGGAAATCCTTCCTGCACATACCTGATTCCAAGAGCTGTACCAAAGAATTAACAAATCCTTTAACATATACTTTATAATTATTAATCCAACCTATTGAAAAAATTATTTCTTCTATTTTGGAACTGTGAAGTTCCCCAATGCTCATTTCATGCAGGATTTGTTTAATCCCGTATAAAATTCGCTTGCTATAAAATATATTTTTATTTTATCCTAAATTATGAATGAAAAGATAAATAGGAGGTTGCTCTATAAATTAAATAAATATGCCTGCCCTGTTGGTGATAAGGTGAGAATATTGATCCGGCAAATTAGATCTTTTGGGAGCCCGGGTAGAGGGTTGGTGTGCAGGCCCCGCATCAAAAGAGCGGGGAAGCCTGAAGACTCTTTCAGGGTACCCACCTATTTTTTAGGCGGATCTAATTTCTCCTTACACGGCAGGGCGGGTTTATTTTTTCCAGAGCTGGTAATTATGACATTAATGTTTTTACGGAGGATTAAGATTAAAATTAATCATATAATAGACGTCAAATTGAAAATTATTCACAAAATTAAATATTTCTCACCTCCAGAAGTCGCTTTAAAGTCATAATCCAGTCATTTAAAGCAACATCCTTTAAAAAAGCTTTTGTGTGTTTATAGAATCCCTCTGCTTACAGGGAGGATATAGGAAGGGGGTTTGTCATAGATGAACCAGATAGGATATTTACTGATAGCTGTTCTGACGGGGCTTATTGCGGGCTTGATTTACGCCATTGTTGCCCGGTCGAAACTCAAAAATAAAAAGATTGAAATTGAAAAAGAGAAAGAAAAGATAATCGAAGAGACGCGGAAGGAAGCTGACAGGATAAAAAAGGAGGCACATTTAGAGGCAAAAGACATTGTTTATCAGGCCAAGGCAGAAGTTGAAAAAGAGCTAAGAGAAAGACGTTCTGAACTAAATCACCTCGATAGAAGGCTAAGGCAGAAAGATGAGGTATTCGAAAGAAAATTTGAGCAGATTGAAAAGCGGGAACAGGAACTCACTAAAAGGGAAAAAGATTATACATTAAAAGAAAGGTCTATACAGGACAAAGAGAGCACTTACAGTAAGCTAATCAAGGAACAGACACAATTGCTTGAGAAGATATCCGGACTGAGTTCAGGAGATGCACGAGTGGAACTTCTTAAGAAAATAGAAGAAGAATCGAAATTCGAGGCTGCTAGGCTCGCTAAACGAATAGAAGATGAGGGAAGAGAAAATGCAGAGAAGAAGGCAAAAGAAATAATAGGCCTTGCTATTCAAAGATATGCCAGTGATTATGTCTCTGACGCAACAGTCACTTCTGTAAACCTTCCCAATGATGAAATGAAAGGAAGAATAATAGGTAGAGAAGGAAGAAATATAAGAGCACTTGAGGCTGCAACCGGGGTTGACCTTATTGTTGATGATACCCCTGAAACCGTAACATTATCTACTTTTGACCCCGTGAGGCGCGAGATTGCGAGACTTTCGCTTGAAAGGCTGATAACGGATGGCAGGATACACCCCACCAGAATTGAAGAAATAGTTGAAAAAGTAAAAAAAGAAGTAGAAGCATATATAAGAGAGGAGGGAGAAAAGGCCGTTTTCGATTTCGGTCTCTCAGGCATTCACCCTGAACTAATAAAGCTTATTGGAAGATTAAAATACCGGACATCTTATGGTCAAAACGTTCTTCAACATTCAAGGGAAGTAGCATACCTCTCAGGTATAATGGCCGGCGAACTGAAAGTGGACGTTAAACTGGCAAAGAGAGCAGGAATTTTGCATGATATAGGAAAGGCCGTAGACCATGAAGTAGAAGGCTCTCATCAGGACATAGGCGCGAACATAGCAAAAAAATACGGGGAGAATCAAAAGGTTATAAATGCGATACTTGTCCACCACGGAGAGGGAGAACCTGCGACTGTCGAGGCCGCTATTGTTGCTGCGTCGGATGCTCTTTCCGCCGCCCGTCCCGGGGTAAGAAAAGAAAGTATAGAGAATTATCTTAAGAGGCTTGAAAACCTTGAACAGATGGCCCTGTCATACAAAGGTGTCGAGAAATGCTATGCCATTCAGGCGGGAAGGGAAATAAGAATAATAGTAAAACCTGATGATATGAGCGATGAAATGTCATCAATGTTATCAAGGGAGCTTGCAAAGAAAATAGAGTCAGAAATGACATATCCTGGACAGATAAAAGTTACCGTTATAAGAGAATCAAGATTCGTTGAATATGCAAAGTAGACATTTATGCTGGTAGGATAGAACGGCATAAAGAAGGATTCTGGACAAGCCAGAATGACAGATAAAGAGTAAAGACATTAATGAAGGTTCTATTTATCGGAGATATAGTAGGTAAAGTCGGGAGAACCACAACAAAGGCACTTCTTCCAGCCATTGTTGACAGATACAAAATAGACCTTGTAATAGCGAATGGAGAAAATGCAGCAGGCGGTTTTGGAATAACTGACAAGATTGCCAGCGAGATTTTTAACCTGGGAGTTCATATAATTACCACAGGAAATCATGTATGGGACAAGAAGGAATTCATTCCACAGATTGCAAAGCTGGATTATGTACTCAGGCCTTTGAACTATCCACCAGGAGTTCCCGGCTACGGGAGTATTCTTTATACTTTTTCAAATGGTGAAAAAGTAGCAGTTATTAATTTATCCGGGCGGGTCTTCATGTCCTACATTGACTGTCCTTTCCGGATAGGTAAGGAAGAGGTAAAAAAGCTCAGCAATTTCACAAAAACAATTATAATTGATTTTCATGCTGAGGCAACTTCAGAAAAAATTGCATTTGGGTATTTCATGGACGGAGAGGTAAGTGCTGTAATTGGAACACACACACATGTGCAGACTGCTGATGAAAGGATATTGCCTGGCGGAACAGCTTACATAACAGATGTTGGGATGACAGGCCCTTACAACTCCGTAATAGGAATAGAAAAAGAACAGGTCATACATCGTTTTCTGACTAATATGCCCATGAGATTCGAAACAGCTAAAGGTGAAGGCTGTTTTTCCGGTATCGTTATAGAAATTGACGAAAAGACCGGAAAGTCCACAGCGGTACAGAGACTACAACTGAAATATCCTTAATAAATTAATATTCAAACCACTCTTTACCCCGTTAGAAAGTCAAAAACTTTCTAACGGGGTTTACTGATGTCTATCAGGGATTGCGAAGTAAAATATTGAACCTTTGCCTGGTTCTGACTTAACCCAGATCCGCCCGCCATGTTGTTCTACAATCTTCCTGCAGATTGTCAGACCTAAACCGCTGCCGGGATGAATTGTACGCCTGTTCAGCCGCTGGAACATAATAAATATCTGCTCCGAATATCCAGTATCTATTCCAATACCATTATCCCGGATGGAAATGATCCACTCATCTATCCCCCGTTCTGCAGAGATATGGACTTCAGGGGGCTTTTCAGTGCGATACTTGATAGCATTACTTATAAAATTCTGTAATAATCTGACCATTTGTATTTCGTCTGCCATAATAACCGGCAGTGTATCATTTGTCACCACTGCATCACTTTCCTCTATGGCATGCTGCAAATTAAAAACTGCCTTTTCTAAAGCTGAAGATATATCTGCAGGCTTGAAATCTTTATTCATCATTTCAATCTGCGCATATGCTAACAAGTCTTCAACAAAACTCTTTATCCTTTTAAACTCATTAACGGCATAACCGAGTAAATCGTCAAAATTAGAATCAAGGTTCCCTTTATAACGCTGCTCAAATAAATGTATACAACCTGCGATTATATTTAACGGATTTAAAAGGTCATGTGCAACTCCGTAAGCAAATTGTCGTAGTTCAAGATTTGAACGTTCCAACTCGTCTTTTATTTGCTTCAATCTCTCTTCCGTACGTTTCTGCTCGGATAAATCAACATCAATGCAGAAAAGCAACGGTTCTTTCCCGTCAATATAAACAGCCGAATGTATTGAATATACAGGGACAAGATGTCCTTCCTTATGTAATAACTTCAACTCTCCTGCAGGCATAAATTCTCCTGATTTCTTAACCTTTTTCCCTGATTCAAGGCATACTTTAAAAAGGGGTTTTAAATCTGCCGGGATAATGAGATCTTCAAGGTTTTTCCCTATCGCCTCCTCAGCAGTATAACCATAAATACGCTCGCTTGCCTTGTTCCAGTAGAAAACTATTCCGCTCGTAGTATATCCTTGTATTGACTCTGGAATATATTCCATAAGATTCCGAAATATTCCTTCATTCATATCTGTTATCCGTCTTTTTTTTATTATTTTAGAATAAGAAGACATAATTGCGATCTACTTAAGCAATTTTTAACATTTCAGATAAAAGTATTCCGGGAGTAAACTTTAAAATGCTTTATCATTATGTCTCGGTTACTCAGTTTGAGACTGTGTGGGCACCTGAGGGGCCTGTTGTGGCGATTGGGCAGGCTGCGTCCCTGTTCCCTGAAGTGGACCTGGTATCGAAGGCGAAGGGATTTCCTTCTTTTCTTCTGCAACCGGAGCCTTTTTAACGACAGAACCCCCTTTAGTAGCAATGACAGCTAAAGTTAAGGAAGTAACCATAAAAACAACTGCAGCAATGGTTGTCATCTTGCTTAAAAATGTCGCAGCACCCCTGCTTCCGAAAAGTGTCTGACTCGACCCTCCTCCAAAGGTTGCACCAATTTGTGCCCCTTTACCGCTCTGAAGCAAAACTACAGCGATAAGAAAAAGACATACAAAAATATGGATAATCGTTAAAAAAGTTGTCATTTTTCCTTTTTAAATTTAACTATCCTGCAAAAGCTGTCAACCTTGAGGCTTGCACCGCCTACAAGTGCCCCATCAACATCACTGCAAGCCATAAGTGAATCTATGTTATCAGGGGTAACGCTACCACCGTATATTATACAGGATTCATCGGCCCTGTTGCCATATAGAATTTTGAGTCTTTCTCTTATATAAGCGTGGGCTTCCTGTGCCTGTTCAGATGTTGCTGTTTTTCCAGTACCAATAGCCCATATGGGCTCATATGCAATAATTAAATTCTCAAGGTCTACCCCGTTGAGCCCTTCCTCTATCTGTTTAAGCAATACATCAAAGGTCTTTCCTGCCTCCCTTTCTTCTAAAGACTCACCTATGCACAGAATAACACCGAGTCCTGCCTTTTTTGCAGCCTTTATTTTTCTATTCACAATAAGGTCTGTCTCGTTAAAATATTGTCTTCTTTCAGAATGGCCGATGATAACGTATTTGCAGCCAGCATCACAAACCATGAGTGGTGAGATTTCTCCTGTGTATGCACCCTTTTCTTCATAAAAAACGTTCTGTGCGGAGAGCAAGATATTAGTCCCCTTCAATGCTTCTGCTGCCGCCCGAAGTAACGTAAAAGGCGGTGCTATGGCAATATCAATGTCTGAAACATCTCTCACAACAGGAATAAAGTTTGCTATAAATTCCCTTGTTTCAGACAGGGTCTTATTCATTTTCCAGTTTGCAGCTATAAATGGCCTGCGCATTTTCATAATCTAATGTATGTGCAATTTATTGTCAACCTTTTTGCTGTTTTCTGTTACGTAATAATCATCATCTCAATACAATTCCAGCATATCCAACAACATTTTCATAATCTCCGCTGACTTCTGCCGAGGTCGCATACTTTACAAGCCTTGCAGATTTGGCACCAAGAAATTTTGCAGCAAATATCATCGTTACAACAGGCAGGTAACCACACATGGATATCCTCTCCATCAATACCAGTTCATACAAGCCTTCAGGTTCAAGAGAAAGTATTCTGTCTATAGCTTTTCCGTCTTTCTGTCTTGCAAGCCCGTCAGGAACATAATGGCTCATATCAGAGCTTGCCACTATTACAACAGGATAGTTAACACTTTTTATTGCTTTAGCTATACCTTCTCCGAGTATTCTGCATTCTTCCAGAGAAGCCGAGAGGATAATTACAGGTACAATCTTTATATTTCTGGAGAAAAATGCAATAAAAGGAAGCTGTACCTCAAGGGAATGTTCAAACATGTGTGCCTGTATGTCTTTGCTGACAAAAGACACATTCATAACGATTTTATAAGAAATCTTCTCATCTATCTGGAAAATCCCGGTGGGTATCTCCCATTCACCGGATGTCATTAATGATATGCTTGATCCGAGTCCTGTATGATTAGGCCCTATTAATACAAATGTCTCCGGAAAATCTATTGAAGAATAGACAGCACCTGCTACATGTCCTGAATATATAAGACCTGCATGTGGAGAAACTATGCCTGTTACCTTTTCCTTCTTTGCATTTCTGTCTATATACTGTTCAACCTGATGAGTCAGTTTAGATGCAGAACCATAATAAAATTGTCCTGCTACCGCCGGCGACCTTTTCAAAACGCCTCCTCCTCTTCAATCACCTCAACCCCCCTGTCTGTCATATTCATAAACCTTGTACATTTGGAAATATATGTAATAGGAACTGTGACGCCGGCAGGACCATTTCTCTGCTTAGCAATATCAACCTCGGCCTTTCCTCTATTAGCCGGGTTGTCCTTATTATAAACTTCATCCCTGTAAAGGAATAGTATCACATCGGCATCCTGTTCTATAGCACCCGATTCTCTCAAATCAGCTAATATAGGTTTCGGAGGCCTTCGCTGTTCGACACTTCTGTTCAACTGGCTTACAGCAATAACTGGAACACCGAGTTCTTTTGCAAGAGCTTTGAGGGAACGGGATATATCAGATATTTCCTGCTCACGCCTTTCGAAACTCCCCCTCCCTCTCATCAACTGAAGATAATCTACTATAACCATGCTAAGGCTATGTTCCATTTTTAAACGTCTTGCTTTTGCTCTTAGTTCAAGAACTGTGATACTTGAGGAGTCATCTATAAAAATCGGCGCCCCTGTAAGGTTGCTTGCTGCGCTTGTTAGTTTATGCCAGTCCTCTTTTTTTATGAAACCTTTCCTTATGCTGTTCGAATTCACCATAGCCTCAGCACACAACATCCTCAATGCAAGTTGTTCTTTAGACATCTCAAGACTGAATATCGCAACAGGCTCCCTTAACTCAAGCCCAACATATTGAGCGACATTAAGCACAAATGCTGTCTTCCCCATAGAGGGTCTGCCACCAACTATTATAAGGTCACCTTTTTGAAAACCTGTAGTAAGGTCATCGAGGTCCCTGAAACCTGAAGGTACACCGCTTATTGTGTCCTTTTTATCGTAAAGATGTTCGATCATCTCAAAGCTGTCCTTTATTACTTCCTTCAACGTCCTGAATGAGGTCTTAGTTCTTTTATCCGAAATATCAAAGATTGACTTTTCTGCATGGTCTACGAGCTCTTCTGCATCGAGATTGTCTTCATATACTTTTCTTGTAATTTCATTTGAAGCCCTTAAAAGACCTCTTAAAAGTGCTTTTTCCCTGACTATCTTTGAATGATATCTTATGTTCGCCGCTGTTGGTGTCATGTTCACCAACGACGAAAGATAGGATATCCCCCCCACATTTTCAAGGTCGTCCTTCTTCCTCAGCTGGTCTGTCAGTGTTATCAGGTCCATTGGTTCGCTCTTTTCAAAAAGCTCTGTCATGGCATTAAATATTTTCCGGTGTGACAGTTTATAGAAGTCTTCGAGGTCTATTATCTCAAGTGCCTTGGGCAATGAGTCGTTGTCTATCAGGATTGCACCTAAAATAGACTGTTCAGCCTCTAAATTTTGTGGGGGGAGTTTATCCAAGTGGACATCTGTTTCTTTCATTTTTAACGGTAACCTTCTTTTGTCATTCTGGCTCGTCCAGAATCTTTCTTTTCTGCTTCTTCTGATTCGATGCGTTGAATGAAAGATTCCAGACAAGCTGGAATGGACACACATTTTGACACACTGTTTAACATACGACTATTTGGACTGATTTGCAGCATAAATCTTATTCCTCAACAACCTGTATATTGAGTTGTGTTGAAACCCCGGGATGAAATTTTATATTTACAGAATACGTCCCAAGCCTCTTAATCTGTTCATCAATGAAAATCTTCTTTTTGTCTACTTCAATGCCTTCTTTTTTAAGGAGTTCAGATATGTCCATACTTGTTACAGAACCAAACAATTTGCCTTCTTCTCCGGCCTTTGCCTTAATAACAAGATTCATTTGGGAAATTCTGTCTGCAAGTTCCTGTGCAGAATTCCTGATCTTCTTTGCCTTTTCAATTATCATCCTTTTCTCGTGCTCCAGGGATTTAATATTTTTTGTACTGGCTTCCACTGCAAGACCTCTCGGTACTAAATAATTTCTCGCATAACCATCTGAGACATCCACAACCTGGCCCATATTACCCAGTTTTTTGACGTCTTCTTTCAATATAACCTTCATTCCGGAGACTCCTTTTCGATAGATATTTTGGTATCAAAATAGTATAACATTATTTTTTCTGATTACTCATATAAACTTTTATAAAATCTTGAACGGTACAGGTATAAATGTAATAAGTAATATTAAAATAGCAAGCCATCCGATAAATCTTCTTTTTGGATCCAGAGGTATTTCCCAGTAAATAACAGGCGGATGTCTAAGGCCAAGAACCAGTAATAGAATAGCCCATATAACCCATCCCTTCCATAATAACAGACCAAGGGAAACCAACACAAGAATAAGCATCATTGAAAGAAAGGTATGCTTTTCTCCCAGAAGTGCATAAGCAATATGACCACCATCAAGCTGACCAACTGGTATAAGATTAATAGAGGTAACAAAAAGCCCGATCCATCCTGCAAATGCAACAGGATTTAGAAGAATGTCATGATCATAGGGCGGCATACCTATTACCAATCTCGAGAGAAAAGAAAACAGGATCGAATCTCCAAGCCCCAGAACTCCTTTATTCTCTGTCATTAATACAACTTCGGATAGATTAAGACCAACAATTGAAGCTATCACGGAAACTATAAAACCAGCGATAGGCCCCGAGGCACCTATATCTATCAGTGATTTCCTCGAAACAATAGGGGATTTCATTTTAATAAACGCCCCAAATGTACCGATAATTGTAGGTGCAGGGATAAAATATGGAAGTGTTGCTTTTACCCTGTGTTTTTTTGATGCAAAATAATGCGATAATTCATGGCTCAAGAGAATTGTCATTAAGGTAACCGCAAATGGCAAACCCCTGTAGATTTTTCCCGGTTCTTTAAAAATATCCACACCTGTCTGCATCGCTCCTACAGTGAGTGTAGACAGCAGAGTAAGTATAAAAAGAAACAAATGCAGAAATGGGATTTTTTTCATAAGCTATGTTATAAATCATCAAAGATCTTAAAAGTTTTTAAGATATTTAATTGTCATTCTGGCTTGTCCAGAATCTTTCTTTGAACAACCCCCTAACCCCCTTTACTAAGGGGGATTCAGAAGGATTCCCGACAAGCCCTGTTAGAAAGTTTATTTCTAACAGGGCAAGCGGGAATGACGGCTTAAAGTATCAACCATTGGAACAGAGTTCGCTATGAATTATATTCTTAAAAAATTAATCTAAATTATACCTTATCATAATCACAACAAAAAGGGCCTCTTTTAAAGAGGCCCCCTGTATATTTCTATAATTTTATCTTTTTGCCTACGACTTCTTAACAACATACACAGAACATGGAGCATGTTCAATAACCTTCGATGCAACGCTCCCCATAAAAAACCTGGTAGCTGCACCTCCAAAACCGCGACTGCCTATAATAATAAGATCCATCTTCTCCTTCTCTGCAAAACCTATTATTTCGTCCGCTGCAGAGATGGCAGAAGAAAGGACTGTACCGACAGTTACTCCCTCAGCCGTGAGAATATTCTTTGCTTCCTTAAGAACTTCTTCTCCACGATGCTTCATCTTTTCTGTCAGGCTGTCCATCTCTTTAGCAGAAATCTCAAGATCGAGTCCGGAAATAAAAGGAGTCACGGTCATGATATATATATCTGTCTTTGTTGCCTTTGCATATTTTA
>JACUUX010000136.1 GCA_014859105.1 Nitrospirota bacterium | reverse complement strand
TAAAGTTTCGAAAGGGGAGCAAAAATGACAGAAGTAACCATTAAGATACCTGAAGATATAAAAGATATTGTAGGCGAGATAGATGAACCAATATATGTAGAAGCTATCAAAGAGATTGCCCAGAAAAAACTCATTCAAAAACAGAAAAGGTTAAAGGAGCTTCAGAGAAAAATAGCAGCATTTGAGTCAAAATATGGCAGAAGTTATACCAATTTTTCTCAAGATGCGCCTGACACTCTTAAGGGGCATGATGATTGGATAGAATGGTCATATCTACATAAAATCGCTGTCGAATTATCTGCTAAGATTGAAAAACTTAAACTGCTGCTTGGGAAATGACCGAATATAAAATCAGAGAACTGGTAAAGGAGTTCTCTGACATCGTTGAATCAATTGAGAGTATCGAATTTACAGAAGAAGAGCGTGTTTCAAAAATTAAGGCAAAACTCAGATTAATTGATGCCACTGCTACGGGTGTTGCCGGCACACGAGTAGCTGGTGATGTCTTCGCCATAGACTGCAATAATAATAGGAACTTCTGAAATGTATCAACATTCCCACAAAGCTAGGGTCTATCTAATCAATATCTATTGAACTAATTGGAGAATAAAACCCATGTGTAATCATTCTATTTAATATTTCATTCGCCTCCTCACGGTCAATGATTCTTTTTCTTACAGCCTTTATAAGAATGCCTGCGGTTCCGGTTAGTCTCACACCAAGAAGGGAAGCCTCTTTTCTTGCCACTTTATCATCACAGGCGAAGATGAACCCCCTTGCCTTTGCTGCAGCAATGCTTGAGGCTTCGCCGAACCCAAGTGATACAGAAAGCGTTTCAAAAAGAGCTTTTTCTTCAGAAGTGTTCAGTATAATTTCTTTAAGCCATTTATCTCTTATTGCATCTTTTACCCGTGAAAGTTCCTTGTAACCTTTAAGGATTCCTTTGATATTTTCTGCCGCCACGAAGTCTGTAATGTAAGAGCGGTTTGCATAAAGCTCTTTAATAATGTCCAAAGAGTCTGACAGGGCGAAATTACTCAGCACACAATTGTCAAAAACTATCTCAGGCATTAACTACATCCATAGCAATCTCTTCTATGTCCTGTGTCTTAAGGGGTATGCCCTCCTCTTTTAGATACAGCCTTAAACTTACTATATCAATTCCGAGAATCTCTGATAACTTACCTATACTGATAAAACCTTCCTTATAAGCCTCAAGAGCTATCTGTCTTCTTTGTTCTATTCTATTCTTCTTTTTGTAAGCGGTATCCAATGCCGCTCTAACGAGTTCACCGAGAGTCCTGCCTTCTTTTTTTGCATAAGACTTTAATGCTTTATGCTGTTCATCAGTAAGCATAATGTTTGTCCTTTTCATTTCTATACCTCTCTATATATGTAATATTATGTGTATGATAACATTGTTTTTATGGATAATCAATAATCATGTGGTTGGCAGGAGAACCGTGGTTTAGAGCATCTGCCTTCGGTCACACTGGCATAAGAGTAGCTGGTGATGTCTTCGCCATAGACTGCAATAATAACAGGAACTTCTGAGTCAGACTTGTTGCTTTGTGCTCACAGATAATTTGATGACAGACAATTGAACATTCTAATGAGCAAAAATCCATGTCTTTTTTTCTCTTGACGCCAGACTAAAATTATGTGTACACTATGACTACAATGAAGGTAAGCATAAGAAAGGCGAGGGAGAAGTTTTCAGAGATTGTTAATACTGTAGCCATTAAGGGTGAGCCGGTTATCCTTGTCTCAAAAAACAAACCAAAGGCCGCTATCGTCAGCCTGAAAGATTTAGAGTCACTCGAAAAGCCTGCAATAAAAAGGGCAAAGAGGCTTGCTCAGATTGAGCGGATAGGCAAGATAAGGAATGCTTTGCTTCAGAAGGGACTTATAAGCGATTCTACTCATATTCTTCGGAAGATGCGTGAGGAAAGGATTGAAAAACTCTCAGATAGCAATTGATGCAAGCTTTCTTTTAAAATTATTCCTGCCTGAAGAAAAGAGTGAAAAAGCAGAAGAAATCTGGAAAGACTGGATCAAAGACTCCGTAGAAATAGTTGCACCTGCACTGATTATTTTTGAGGTCTCATCTGTTTTGAGGAATAAGGTTTACAGAGAAATTATTGATGCCGAAACTGGAGCGGAGATTATCAATCAATTAAAGGAGTTAGATATTTCATTGGTTTATACAGATGATATTCTGGAAATCGCATGGGAGATAGGTGGCATCCTGAAATCTTCGACTCTTTACGATTGTTTCTATATCGCGTTAGCCAAATTTTTAGGCATACCGTTATGGACTGCGGACAGAAAACTGTACGACTCCACAAAAAATACCATGCCTTTCATAAATCCACTGTGATTAGCATCTCCGTGCCAAAACCTTTCATTATAATTGAGGCATATTCTATATATTGACCTTAATGGAAATGTTCAAACATCCTGTTTCAGGGCTTCTGCATTTGGCAATACAGGCACACGTGTTGCCGGAGATGTCTTTGCCATAGACTGAAATAATAATAGGAATTTCTGATTCAGCCCTGTGTTAGTTAGTGAACGTATGACCTTGACTTGTCATGCCGGCTTGTCCG
>JACUUX010000059.1 GCA_014859105.1 Nitrospirota bacterium | reverse complement strand
AGCTTCAGGAAGTCTTCATTTGAAAAGCCTTCCCATGCCTCTGAAAGCACATAAAAGTTTTTTTTCAACCGGACGAAAATTCCCCTCTGGGTATAGCGTGTGCATAGAACCGTTGCCGACTCAATCTTTATCCCGAGTAAATCCCGCAAGTCCTCTACCGTAAAGAATAGCCTGCTTTTCAGTTTTCTCAGTTCAGGGTATCGCATAGTAAATATATATAATTAACATTATAGTTAATTATATATTCCTAATAAATCTCTGTCAATTTGCAAATCGGCTGCCAGCAAGTTAGCCTTTGCCCTGAAAGGCATAATGCCAAAAACTAATATCTATAAGCAGAGTAATAGAAATTAGTTTCTAAAGAGGTAAAATTATATGGTAAGAAAAAAACAAAGCTTCATCTTTTTATTCCTTAATTGCCTTATCTTATCTTTGCTACTGTCATTCCCCTCATTATTATTTGCTACGGACATCGAAGGAGTGTTAAAAAAACTTTCCTATCCGGAGCGACTTACCATAATCTCGACCTCGGATAACCCCGAAATATCGATAACCGCACAACCGGAAAAGAAAGGACAGGTTACTGTCCTGAACGTATCAGATTGCGATACGGTTACGATTGGCACGCACGCATATATGTTTCACAAAAAAGAAGATGCAATCAAAATCAGATACGTCAAACATGATACAAAAGAAGTTGCGGTACAGTCTCTAACAGTAGATAATCCTTTCAGGAGTACTGACGGCTATACGATTAAGCCTCTTTGCAGCACAATAACCATATCTCATCCCACAGAAAATGTCCTTATACAGAATGACAAGGGACATCTCCTGTATAAGACAGAAAAATCAGACAGCAAACTTATCCTTAAAAAGATACCTCTGAAAGACAAATCAGATGTTATTTTTGTTCTGAAAGATGGAAGCGGCAATAAAATCAATAAAAACTACGGAGTATTTTCAGTTGACAGTGATTTTTCAATAGGCAATCTCACGGGGTATGTCTTGAAAACAGACAAAGAACTTCCTTTTGATGTCTTCTTTGACTGTCAGGTCGAAAAAGCCGATACAACCACATATATGGTATGCACAGAGAAACCCGATTTCGACCGCTTTTCGGAAAAATTTAAAGAAATCAAAGAAGTGGAAGATATACCGGTCTGCAAAAAACCTGCAAAGGACTGCCTGAAAGAAGAAAGTAAGGTAAAAATCCACTCCACTTTGGACAGCAAATGGCATATTGCAGAAACGGAAAAGTACTATGGATTTGTAAGCGCCGAAGATCTCAAAAACTGGGAAGAAATACAGGCCGAGAAAAAGCTGCTCGGTCAGGTATTATCGCTTGATTTCAGGAATGTTCCTCTTAAAGATGCAATGGTGTCTCTATGTGCTCAGGCAAAGGTAAATATAATTCTCGATAAGGAGGTAGATTCCAATCTGTCAGTAACAGCGGCATACGAAGGGGTTTCTCTTGAAGATGCTCTGAAAACCATTACATACGGACTGGACCTGTCTTATAAAAAGCAGGGCAACATCTTTGTCATCACCCCTTTTGAAGAAAAATACATAGACGTAAACAAGCTGCTCTCGGAAGAAACCAGCAGCACGTCCACATCTACTACACAACCTTTTTCGCAAACACAGGATAATTCTGCTTCATCGCAGCAGCTAAACCAGCCTTATCAATCGACAACAAGCTCGGGCATTTCCTCCCAGCAGGCAATCTATGGCGGAGACTTCGGAGGATATATAGACAACGTTATAACCAATCTTGAGAAAATTCTCAGTTCCGAGGGCGTCATAACATATATGCCCACAGGGTTGATATATGTAAAGGATTATCCCTCATACGTAAGGGCTGTCGAAAGGATCCTTAATATAGACGATGAAAGAAGAGAGGAGATAAACCTCAAGATTACCCTTGTCAGATTGGACTACAAAAAAGAATATTCAACAGGGGTGGACTGGTCGGTTATTCTCGGCGGGGCCAAAGACAGTCTGCCGGTTCAGGTCGACATAGGTACAAGGTTTCTCGGCAGTCTTATAGGCGACAATGATGCTGCATCGGTAAAGATTACCAACTCAAAAAGCAGTATAACCTCGATTGTCAAAGCCATGTCGCAGTATGCTGACGTTGACATAGTTCACACATGGGAAACAAGGGCGATATCGGGCACTGTGCTTCCTTTTGAGCTCACGCAGGACGTCTGGTATTCGCAGGGAAGGGTTGTTCAGGTAATCGACAATCAGACTATCACGTCGGATGTAATAAACAAAGAGAGTGTGGGATTGAGAATACTGCTCAATCCGCTTCTTCAGCAGGAGGGCAGGTACCTCGTGAATACGAAAATCGAGCTTTCGAATATTGTGGGATTTCAAAAAGTAGGTGATCAGGAAATGCCTCAAACAGAGCGGAACTTTCTGAAAATACCGATAAAAATGGAAAAAGAAGATACGGTTGTTATATCGGGGTTCAAGATTAAGAATCAGGACAGCCAGTCCGGGGGCATACCGCTTCTTGCCAGACTTCCTGTTTTCAAATACCTTTTCGGATATACGAAAACAACGGACAGGCTCTCTGAACTGTCTGTAGTTATTTCCATTGCGGAAAAACCAAAAAGCCGATCAATAGATTTAGCCCGGAGGGTGTCGAATTGATAGTCTGTCTGAACGGAGACACCTATGTCGATGTTATAAAAGGCATTACAGTGGATAAACCTGCCAGGTCGCTGGATTTCTCCTCGGGGGTTTCTTTCAGAAAACTCAAGCCATCCATGAAATTTAAAAAAAGGGTCGACAACGTATGGATTTCGGCCAGTAAATATTCCTTCGAGTTTCTAATAGGCTACTACATGCTGAAGACAAACAAAAAGAGAATTGTCGGTTTCTACAGGATAGAAGAAGGCAGATACATAGTCATGGAATTCTTCATTTCGGTGTCTCCGCCTGGAATAATGTCCACGTGGAGCAGCATAAAAGAAGAGCCGAAGGATTATCTTGAAATAGAGGACAAGGTTTTTGACACAATCTTCGGCAATACTCCTGTAAGCAATGCCACAATAGATTTCGAAAAGCTTCAAAAAGATGTTCTCCATCAGTTTAAACCGGTTTACATGGCTGCGGGCCTGCTTGTGCTCATATTACTTCTGATACCGGTATATCAACTACTGCAAAAGAAACCGCCGCCCAAACCCGTGGTAACCGAGAAACCGGCACAAATTACCCTCTCGGAGGAAGAAGCAAGTACACTGCACTGTCTTTTATTTTATGACCTGATAGATTCCTTTAACAGTTTAGTCTCTGAGACAGGAGAGGATAAATTTTGCGAAAGCATGGAGATGAATATAGGAAAAAGCCAGCAATCCGTGACAGGAAAAATACACATCAAGTATAAGTCGTACTATCCGTTCAAGGGGTCAAGCAAGTCATCCGATTACTACACCTGGACGGATAATATATCTGTTGAAAAGACCAAATCAGATTTAAGAGGGATTTCTTACAGGGACGCAGACGAATGTCTTGCCGACATTATCAAGGATGACTGGGAAGTAGTAAATAGAGACGACAGAGGATGGCAGATCAGATATACATCGGATGATTATAAAAAATTCATCAATTCGGTTAACAGGATAGTAGCCTGCCCTGTACAGGTAAATTCAATGGCAATGAAGGAGAGTAAATACACATGCGAATTACTCTTGAGGATGTAAAAGCTAAGAAAAAAATCCTGATACTTTCTGTTCTTTGTATTCTTATTATTTTTTCATCCGGCGTTGCTGCATATAAATTAATGTCCAGGGGTGAGGAGAAGGCATATCAACCGGTGACTGCAGTTCATCAGGCATCTGAAGTGCCAGAGCAGACAAATGCTACTTCCGAACCTGAAATAACCGATGCTAAGCCCTCCGAAAAGTCTTTCACTGAAAAGGACCCCTTCAAGGCAGAATTTCTCGAAAGGTTCCTTAAGTCCCAGAGGGAAAAGTTTGCTGACAAAACCTTTGCCAATAGTCCATTAAAGGTTGAGTTGCCCAGGATAGTATTGCCGAAGGATCTGCCTGAAATAGATCCGCCTGTTTCCAGGCAAGTGCGAAAGCCTGCACCAGAGATAAAAATACTCGGCATTTACAAAATAGGAGACAGTGCAGTAGCGATTACGGATAAGGGGGAAATCAGAGAAGGAATGTTTGTCGAAGATCACAGGGTTTTATCCGTAACACGAGAAAAAATACAACTGGAAGGTGTAGATATCCCTTATTTTATCACCGGATCGAAATAATGCTCATAGATACAGAAACCATAAATAACACAATCAAAAACTTGATCAAAAAGAAGACCCGGTGGGATGACGAAAAAGTCGATGAGTTCTTCAATCGCACCAAAACACTGAGCAAGAGCATATATGAGATGGTCTGCGAGATTGAAGGCATCGCTTCATATACAGAACTTGCCAGGGAATTCTCCGAAACAACGGGCATTCCGTTTTCCGAAAACATATGCGGCGAAATCAAAGAGATAATACCCAGGAGACATATAAAGGCAGCATATAATGGCTCGGAAAGATACTATGTCTGGCATCCTCTTGCTGTAAAGGGGATTCCCGATAAAAGCGATATATATATGCTGAGCCTTGACGTATTTGTGAGGCTCTCCGGTATGTCCTGGGATATAAAGGCAACACAGGAGAATGTAAAAGACAGACTGCTCGGCATCCTCAAGGAGGCTGTGAGACAGAAGGCAACCGATGTGCATCTGTACCCCATCCTCGGCAAGAGCATTTACAGGCTTGCGTTCCGGATTTTAGGAGACCTGCACGACATAGATACCCTTGAGTACGACAGCGGAAAAAGCCTCATCTCTTTAATCATCAACTGGGCGAAACAGTATACTCCTTCCCTGAAGGTAGATGATGTGAGACGGCCTCAGGACGCAAGGATAGAGGTTACAAAGGAGGAAATCGGCAGCGACCTCGACATTCGCGTATCGACCATATGGAAGCACAACATGAAAGATGCCGATATAGTGATGAGACTTCTTTACAAAACAGAACTGACAGACGTATCACTTGAAACCCTTGGTTTCAATCAGAAGCACTCTCAGATGTTGAATGCCGCTGTATCGAGAAACAGGGGCATAATAATCGTTACGGGCGCTACCGGAACAGGAAAATCAAAAACGGTTAACACTCTTCTGTCCATGGTGTCCAGAACGAAAAACGTTCTTACCGTAGAAGACCCCATAGAATACATACTGCCTCACGGAAGACAGTTTCAGACCATAGAATGGGAAGATACAGCTGAAAAAAAGATACTGTCTACGAGCTTTTCTGAGTTCGCGAGGGCTTTCAAAAGACACGACCCGGATGTGATTTTCATCGGCGAACTGAGAGACAAAGAAACGGTTGATACGGCAATGCACCTGGCAAAAACAGGACATCTGGTGTTCGGCACTCTTCATGCCTCAAGAGCAACGATGATTCCTGAGATACTGGTAGAGGATTACGGTATAGGTAAAGATGTTGTTGCAGATAATCTGCTGCTTGGAGTAAACCAGGTCCTTGTAAAAAGGCTCTGTGATAAGTGCAAGACAGCATCTTGTATGGAAAAACTTCCTGAATGGACAAAAGCCCTGAGGCTCGGCAACATAGCCGAGTTAAACAAACTGCAAGGGAAAACCCTGTATTTTGCAAACACAAGCAAGCATTACGTGTGCCAATGTTCGATGTTCTCAAGGGAAGGCAAAATACTTCTATCAAAAGGCTATTCGGACAGGACACTGCTTGCCGAAATCTTCGAGTTTTTCCCGGGGATCTTTGTTGACGGGACGATCTCTTCCTTCAAAATCGAGGAAAAGTTTATCAGCTCCGGCAACATCCTGACGGATGCAATAGAAAAAACACAGGCAGGATTAATCGAGATAGGAGCTTTAAAGACTCTCCTTTGATATGCTCAGAAAAAAAGTAAGCGAACTCAGCGTTTTAAAAAGCTTGTACTACATGATTGCATCGGGAATCTCCATATCGGATGCCTGCAGCGAACTTGCCATGAGGCTGAAGGACCGGAAAATGGCAGAAAAACTGATCATCATATCCGGGCTGATGAGTAAAGAGGGGTACACATTCTCGGATGCAATGGAACAGGTGGATATGTGCCGCAATTACATATTCATTATCAGAATCGGCGAAAAGACAGGCAACCTGATTGAAACCCTTAAGGACGTAATCTCCTCTATAGAAGAAATAGACAGGGTTCAGAAGAAAGTCAAGTCGTCTCTGTACTATCCGGTAGGGGTGATCATTTTCTCGATACTTGTTGCTTTCGGGCTCATTATCGTACTGAAAAAGATTCTTGAGGGGCTTAATTTCCCGGGAACCGAAGACATGCTTGCCTACAAGATTGGATGGTTTCTGGTGGACAACAAAATCGTGATATTTGCGATTTATATAGCAGCAGTTGTTTTTCTTGGATATGTCTTCAAGAAAAACATAGACAAAATCCCCATGGTTAAAAATATCTATGCAAACATCTCGATAGGCCAGGCATTTAAAATGGTTTCCCTCGGCCTGACCAGCGGTCTTTCTCCTTCCGAGGCATTTTCTTTTGCAGCGCATGTTGTAAAGGGAGTATGGAGCGATATTTTCGAGACCTTTGCCATGGAAACAAGGGAAAGAAATGTTTATGACGTAATGGAGGAGTTGGAACAGTACATGCAGCCGGAGTCATACATCGTATTAAGGTCAAAGATAAAATCGGGCGACATGAGTGCAGGTTTCAACATGATAGGCAGGGAATATATGTCCTCTGCGATACAGAGACTCGATGCATTTTCGCCTTTTGTAACCATGTTTGCTTTTCTTTTTGTTGCCATGCAGATAGCGGTGGTAATGAGTCCGATATGGGTAATCATAATATCCTTTATGAGCAAGGTAACATCGATGTCAGGGGGAAGAATATGAGCACGCTGAGAACCGGAATACTGAGAGTGTCAAAGCAAATCGAAACCGATATAAATGCTCTGGGCTGGTTTATTCCTGTAATAAAAAAGGCAAAGCAAGAAAAGGCTACCGATATATGCATTGTAGAAAATAAGCCTGTGCGGATAAGCATCTTAAAAGACTACAGGCTGATAGAGCCGATCATCAAGCCTTCTCAGTACGAAATAGACGAACTTGTCGAACAGACTTTGCCACCTGATACAAAAGACATGTCCTTTCTTCTTTATGATTCAGCCAATGTCAACAACAATCCGAATTATTTCGAATACGGCTTCAGCATCAAAGACTTCGGAAGATTCAGAGTAAGCCACACTAACTCCGAGGAGGGCAGGGTGATTTCTTTGAGAAAGCTTCCATATGCCATACCTTCAATAGAGGAACTGGACAGATTCAATTTTCTGAAAGGAATAAAGAACATTCTGAATTTCAAGCAGATGATCCCAAGCGGCCTGATACTTCACACAGGCATAACCGGCTCCGGTAAGTCCACCATGATTGCCGCAGAAATTGACTACATAGCCACGAAGATATCGGGAAATATCCTTGTCTTTGAAAATCCCATCGAGTACCGGATAACAATGAGAAAGGCCAACGTTATACATTATGAGGTTAACCGGCATATAAATTCCTTCCTTGAAGGAATGAACATATCACTGAGAAACAATCCATCCGTAATAATGGTTGGCGAGGTGCGTACCAGAGAAGAAATACAGACGCTCTTTGAAATCGCCAACAAGGGCCATCTTGTCTTCTCCACACTTCACACAAACAACGTCATGAACACAATAAGGTTTCTCACAGAGGTGGGCGAAGACAAAGGCTCCTGGAGGCACCTGATAGCACATTCGCTGAGAGCAATCGTATCGCAGAAACTCATGTTCAGAAATGATGACTATGTGCTTATAGCAGAAGTCTTTATACCCGACAAGGTAGCCAGGGCAAAGATCGCAGAAGGCAATTACGTGGAACTGGAAAATTTAATATCCAGCAATCAGCTTAAAGACAACGGCACCGTGACTTTTAAACATGCCTTCGAGGAGCTGGTCCGCAGCAATGTGCTTTCGGAGCGCGACAGAAAAGAACTCTTTTTTGAATGAGATTTTTTTAAGGAGGTATATCGTTGGATAACATAAACTTAAGATATCTCAAGATAAGTATTCCCGTCAGAAAAATCAAAGACGCACTGATTTTCCTCAAAAAGCAGACCAAGGTTTCCTCTTTTTCAGATGCCATGACATTAATATACTTCAAGAACCTGAGCCGGGAGGAAAACGAAAGTGTCTCGATGCTTATAACTCTCTGGAGGGCATGGAAGGACGGCGAAATAGAACCGACTATCGACCTTGAAAGCATGTACGCCGGATGCGAACAGATAGAGATTATGTCATAAGTTATAAGAGTTGCTGTATTGCAGCATTTTACAATTTTTTCACGAAGGGAGGTGACAGTTAATTGAAGCTTTTAAAAAGTAACAGGGGGTTCACATTAGTTGAGCTTGTCGTTGTCATAGCCGTAATAGCACTTATCATGGCTGGTGTGGCTCTCAGTATAGGTATGGGAAGAAAAGCAGGATCGGTTTCCTCTGCAGCCTCAAAGATGAGAACCATCGAAGCCGGGCTGCATGAGTACAAGACCTACAAAGGCGCTATTCCAGCTCAGGCAGAAATGAGTACAACATGGCCGGTAGCATTGGAGGCTTACGTTTCTTCTGAGTTAAGGGCTGGCGGAGCAGAACCGCACGGCTACCAGTGCGCTGCTGCAACCAAAACAGCTACCATAAGAACACCTGCGTTTACCAATGCAGCAGAAGCTGGAGACGTCAAGACAAAGCTTATTGACCAGGGTCTATGTGAAAGCGATAGCACTGTGACAGCAGCTAATGAGGTCGACTGCGTGGTAGCAACTCTTAAGGGCACGGCGGGATGTATATAGTATGCCGCTGGTTGTAGTTGTCATATTTACGGTTATACCTGCAATCATAGCAGCTGCTATGGGTGCAGGTATAACAGGTCTTCCCGAGATTGATTACCGGGCAAAGGCAAGGGAAAAAGCCCTGTCTGTATATCAGGAGACAGGTTCTATTCCTTCTACAGTCTCTTTTCTTGGAAGAGACATTAACATAAATTCAAACGAGATAGATCTATCCGAAATAAAGAAAGCAAATTATCAGGATGTTCTGTACAAGAAATCTACCATCGAACAGGCAATAGTAAATGTCTGTATTACGCTGTATAAAGAATGCGGTAGAGAAAGCAGAACGACCCCCGTATATAATTCCGTCAGATACTCAGACCTTGCGAGCGATTATTCAGTTGCGGTCGTGCCGGAAAAGAACGGATATCTTAGCTTTAATTCGGCTATCTCTGGTGGCGGGGACGGATACGTTTATTACGGCATATGGAGCGGCCTGTACACCATTCAGCCGGGCGATAAGCTTGTATATGACGTATACATACCATCGGGTCTGCAGGAATATACAGTAGGCGGGTTCGAGATGGATTTCTCGGACAGCACATACGGCAGAGATTATGATCTGTACGATCAGAACTCCTATCACTCTGCATTTGCAAACCTCTTGTCTTATGCGGGTATGTGGTATCACAGAGAGTTCAATCTTTCAAATGTAGCTGGTAAAACAATAACTTATTTTAACCTTGTTAATGAGTCAGATATCGCCGATACGTATAACGGGATTCTGTACAAAAACATCCAGATTGTTAACGGTGATACGGTAAAACTGAGGATATGGGATCCGAGTTACCTATGGGCATTTCTGGATATGAGGGACGGTCAGGTTAGCGATTTACTGACCACAGGCACAACACAACCCACCATTAACTGTTCAACGGCAACAGAAACAGAGTTCAATCAGTACGGGAAATACTTACTAAGAAACGCACTCGGAACTTCGGCAATCCCTCCCGTCATTTTAAACGGAACAACAAGGAACTATTACTACTCCAAGCCTACAGGCGGTCAAGGATGCGGTTTTACAGATATCGTGGAACTGAGATAGCCACACTTAATATCTTTCAAATCCCATGAGAAAAGACTCAGGAATAACACTCATCGAGGTTGTTGTATCCATCACGCTTGCAACCGCTTTGCTTGGCGGCTTTATGGTTTTGCTAAACCGCATGGTTCACTTTAAGGGCACATCGGACACACTTGCGCAGATCAAACAAATCGAGACCGCTTTGGAAACCACGTACAGGGAAAACATAAGATACATCGAGCAGAACTGCTTGGGCTGGACAGACGCATCGTGCAATACTTTGACAATCTTACCTCAAAGACACAGCACTGATTCCACAATACTTCTTTTACATACATATTCGGAAACAGCGACATCTTCATGGAGTAAGGCAGGCTGTACCCTGTCAGGCACATCGCCATCGTATGCAGTCACATGCAAGGACGGTTATGGTGAATATTTTGCATACTCGACATCAAATGAACATGCGGCAAATTCCTTTTATCGAAATGGGTATGACAGAACACCCTATACGATAACTATCACATCGGCAGGCAATTCAGACATTACCGACACATGGAGTAGCGGGTATCTCGATGGAGAATATGCCGTATACTCACAGAAAAAAATTCTTACCGTAGCAGGAGCTCTGAAAAGCTATCATCTTTCAAGACTTACCCATGAGGCAATAGTAAATACCTGCGACTCCGTTAACGGCGGTCTTGACAGTTACGATGATGTCATAATCCCGTGGTACTTTCAGGCTACAGGCAACGCACCAGCACAGGAATGCACAGGGATAGAGTCAGGCATATGCGGATGCAGCGTATTTGCAGATTCAGATAAGTGGCCAACAAGCCCTGAATGGGCAGATGTAAATAGCACTTCTGAGTTTTCCGTTTTATTTGCAAGCATAGGACTTAATACAGCATACAGAGCGGATGGGTACGGTAATCCAATAGTAATCTGGTTTACGGTGGATTCGGACGGGGCGCTGCAGGATATCCCGCCAAGACCACAGCCTAACTATAACTGGGCTATAAAACCACCTTACAGAGGGATAGTCGGGGTGCGTCCAGACACCTCATGGGTATACAGTCAGAGCATTGTATATGCTCAATAAATTATTAATATGTCTTTAAGAGGATTGTGTCAACTACCCCATGCCTGAAGGCAGGGGCTTGTGAAGGCAAGCCAGTTGACAAGGGGGCATAGGATATGCAGCAGTTAAGAGAGAGAAGGTTAACCGACACACCATGGGATGTTGCGCAAGTCCCATGCAACTGTGGTCTGTCATTAAACAGTCCTGAGAGGGTAAGGGACAGTGTGGCAGGCTTAATGAAAACCGTGGCATTAATATTGGCTATTATTTTATTTGCCTCTATTTCTTCAGTTTATGCTGAATCGGTCTACATCGTTCAGCCCAATCTGAAAGAAGTAAAGTATAAGTCCATAGTAGCACCTGAAACAGTTATCCCGAAGCCTACCTGTCCTCCGGATTGGGTACCTTCTATTTTTATAACTCCTGCCGTGATATCGGCATATGGTGATGTAACAGATAATCAGCTGAACGTTCTAAGTGTTTTTAAAATTTGGGCTGTAGATAACGGAAACGAAACATGGACAGTGAAAGTCCAGGTGAAAGACAACAAGGGCAACTTGTTTACAGGATCAGATGAGTACCAGAGGGTTCTCGTAGAAACCATGTGCTGTCCAGCAGGTGGCGACTGTCAATGAATTTAAAAAAGGGGGTTGTTTTCATGAAAAGGGTTACAACAATACTCGGTATCTTATTTTTATTATCGACAGTTATTTCCGGTATAGCGGGAGACTCAACCAGTATCCCGGGATGGGACTGGGCGAGCGTACCTAACAATGCAATAGGGGGAGGCACATTGAAAAGCCAGCTTTTTACCTCTGACGGTGAGTTTGTCGTCCCGTCCGGTGTTACCACCGTATGGGTTAGTATGGTCGGAGGAGGCGGCGGCGGTGCCGGTGGATGTTATTATAGTTCCACTGATCGCAGAAGTGGTGGTGGCGGCGGGGCAGGAATGGCATACATAAGATATTCTGTTTTAGTAAACCCGGGAAGTTCAATTTCAGTGACTATAGGCACTGGCGGGGCAGGAGGGGGACCAAGAGGAAATGGCGCAGATGGCGGAAGCTCAAGTTTTGGTTCCCTTATTACATATGGTGGTAAGGGTGGAACTCCTGATGCCCCTAAGGGAGGTGATAGCGGAGGCGGAATGAAAGGAGGTTTCAGTGGAACCGCAGGTGAGGACGGATTTGGATCAGCTTTCGTAGTACCAGGTGGCGGAGGTGGCAGCGGCACCAGAACTTCCAGTTATAACTCAAGTAAAGGCGGAGACGGTAGCTATCGTGGTGGTGCTGCCGGCGGAACTTATGGTGGAGGCGGAGGAGGTAGTTCTGCTTTCGGAGCAGGTGGATCCGGAATAAGTAGTAATAATGGGGAGAATGGGCAAGGCTATGGTAGTGGCGGTGGCGGTGGTGGAACCTCAGCAAATACTGAATATATTGGAGGCAACGGCGCCCCGGGTTTTGTTTTGGTCGAATGGTTTGAATAAGGCAAAGTGAAGAAGGAGGAGAACAAAATATTTTGCATGAAAAATAATAACTCATGTTTTTTGGTATCTGTTTTATTTTTTGCTCTTTTTTCTATCACGTTGCCCGCCTGTGGCGGAGGCACCGGCAATCCCGGCAGCGAGGGTTTGGATAAAACATGGGGAATAATTACAGCCGAGATAATGCCGGGTGTAGAAGTTTCCGACTATAAGAACTTTGCTGCGCAAGGAAGAAGCGTTGACGTTTTTCAGAACCATGATTGTGATGGCAATCCGGAAAGCAATGATCCCGAACTTTTTACTGAACATCCTGCAAGGGTTAACATAACACTTACACCCTCGAATGATAACATTCCGACAGCAGAACACATCATAGAAGGATACCGTATAGATTATACAACCGAGACACCAGGAGCGCCGCCAATACAGTCATTTACATCGGGTTCTCAGACAATTGTTCTTAAGCCCGACACCGAAACTTCTTTTTATGTGGTAATGGTAGACATCTCAAGAAAAATTAAACTTGCCGAGGACCTGACATACGGACAGTACCAGCCACAGTATCAGTATCCGACTTATACCGCAATATACACATTTTATGGGAAAGACATCCACGGTAATTCATTTCAGACAGTAGTTCAGACAAACTTCGATGTCGGCGATTACGACTACTGCTCACTTTAAAAAGGATTTATATTGTGAAAGAGAATTACAGAAACAATACAACTATGGAAAAGGTTCGTAATTGGAAGATGGTTCGAAAATATCCCCGGTTTTTCAAGACTGAAACAATGGCTTCTATTGCATACTCTGCGCTGCTTGTTATTTTATTTGGTTTATTGTTGATGCTTTCTTCATGTGGCGGCGGCGGTGCGGGTTCTGCAGATACATCTGAAGGGATAGGGGGAGTAACTACAAATCTTTCACTGTATGCCGATAAAATGGTCACAAAAACCGGCAACACCATTACACTTCAGGCAAGCCTTTACGATGGAAACGGAAAGCCTCTGTCAGGCAAGGATGTATATTTCGATGTACTTTCAGGTTATGCAATACTAAGCAACAGCCTTGCAAAAACAGACTCAAAAGGTATTGCCAATGTAGATCTCAACAGTACATCAATAAATTCCACTGTTGTTGTCATAAAGGCATTTTCAAATAACTCTCAGGCTCAGGACTCAAAAACAGTTTACTTTGTAAATACCATGGCTATACAGCCTTCTCTTTATCTCGTTCCCGACGGAGACAATGACGGAATTTACGGAGAAAGTTCCGACTACACGATAGTTGCTGACGGTAAAGATACAATTGAGCTTAATGCGGTTTATCTGGACATCACAGAACAGCCCGAAGCAGGCAGAGCCATATATTTTGGTTCGGATTCAGAAGAAGTCTATTTCAGCAAAAACCCGGCTATAACCGACTTTGAAGGAAGTGCTTATACCACCATGACTGTATCGGAACTCTCAGGGAAGGAAATGATTACAGTTTACGCCTACGATTATAAAACTGGTACTGCTGATATTATTTCCATTAATGTTATGCCTGTTACTGCCGGAAGCCTTTATCTTACATCTTCCTTGTATTCTGTAGAGGCAGGCAAAAACACAAATATCAAAGCCTGTGTTTTCTCTGAAACAGGCAGTCCGATGCCCGACGTGACAATTATCAGGTATTATGTTTATCCATATTACATGGGAAGCATAGAAGAGCTCTACGGTTACACTTACGATGGATGCCACAGCACTGTTTTTACCGCAGGGGATATAACAGGAGATGTAACCATTACGGCATCGTCGGAAGGCGTCTCCGATAGCATTGCGATTACAGTAACAAAAGTTCCCGCTCAATTACAGGTTACTCCTTCATCTGCTACAACACCCGTTGGAATACCCTTTACGTTTGTAATCACCGGCGGCACACCGCCGTATATCGTTACTACAGACACATCTTCTGCGACCGTATCGCCATCGACTGTTGCACAGGAAGGGGGAACGTTTGCGGTTATGGGTTTCGTTGCGGAAACTGTAACCATTACTGTAATAGATGCAAACAGTAAAACGGCAAGTGCTACGCTTAATGTCGTTGAATCGCCAGAAGAAGAATGAATTTGAGCAAAGAGATAGAAGAATGTAACAGATCATTTCAATGCAGGAGATGCGGTGACTGCTGCGGACCTTCCCACATGTCTGAGAAAGAGCAAGAAATGATAATTCAATACCTTAAAGAACATGGTATCGAAAAAAGACAGTTCAAATCACTCTTGGATAAGTGTCCTTATTTCGAAAATAATTCATGTGTTATATATCCTGTGAGACCTCTGGTATGCAGGCTTATGGGAATAACAGATTTGATGCCCTGCCCAAAGGGAAACAACCCAGACAGGAAGATCCCTTTAGATACAGCGCTTCGGGCAATAGAGGAAAATTATTGAGCATGAAAGCAAAAACTTTTTTACTTCTAACTATCCTTATTGTTTTGCCTGTCTATATTTCTGCCGGGCAGTACTTTTCATGCAATGAAATGGATCATTTCTCTATCGAAGGAAAATGCGGCAATAAAAAACAGTCGCAAACCCAGCAAAATAATTCAGACATTGAAAAATATGGTTTTACCAAAGAGCACATCGAGGCATGGGCAGAGCCTACCGTGGATGAAAGCGGGAAGATAGTATCGAAACTTCCGCCCCTTCCCGTGTTAAGAATCCTTACTGACCCGAATCAGCAAACCGCAAAGGAATATCTCGAATGGAACCAGAAGCGCATCGATGCTATAACAAACGCACAGGCACTCATACAGAAAGCAAGCGGCATTAATGCAGGGCAGCAACAGATAGATGACCCGAAGAAAATCAGAAGCGTGGAGTTTTATTTTTCCACTAACTGTCCTTACTGTTTAAAACAGGCCACTGTTATCGAATCTCTGGCAAGGACAATAGGGTACCAGAAAGTCAAAGCTTATGTTACAGGCTATCCGGACAGAGTTGGGGAATTCATGCAAAAGACAGGTATGAGGGTAAAAGTATACATTGATATAAAAAAGATAACCGAAAATGAAATCAAAGCGGTTCCCGTGACTATAATAGAAACGATTGGTGGAAGAAAAGTTAGATTTGATGGTTACACCCCTGATTTCTTTGTTCCGCAATAAAAAGATGCCTCATTAGTGGATATTCTAAATAGTGTCTGTCCATAAACTATCTTTTGTCATTGTCCGGCTTGACCTGGGGATCCAGAAGTCGTTGAAAACACAGGATTCCCGCCTTCGCGCGAATGGCAACTTTTTCGGCAAACAGCACTTTATGGACAGACACTATTTAGCCTTAGTCGGTTGCTGACTCTGTCAGCCAATACTGACTATGTGCTTTATTCAGGTCAGGGTCGTTCCGTTAAGGAAACCGCCACTATAACTGCAGTAGCTGTTTAGTGGTCGGAGGATGTCATTGAGAAAATCGTTTGACAATGCAAGTGTCCTAATAAATAATAGACTTACTAAAAAAATGCCGTAAAGCCCCTACCTTCAGGTATGGGGGTATAAGCAGGAATCCCCTGCC
>JACUUX010000001.1 GCA_014859105.1 Nitrospirota bacterium | reverse complement strand
AAAGATTTTTTACTGCCTCTCCAATGATTTCAATATTACGCATAACTGCATCCTGTGTCTTTTTATCTTGTAAAAACTGTTCATAATCCATTCCTGTGGTATATTCCTGAATTCTCTCAATAGCTTCTTTCATATCTCTGATGAATTCCCGGTTACTTCTTTTAGGCATAAATAACACTCCGTTTTATTTCCTCAGAAACCTCCTTGATTCTGATAGAGTCAACGCTGACAGGGGTTAGGATGTCCACTTTTTTCCCGAACAGGTTTTCAAGGTAAGAAGATAGATCCATGAAGTTATCAAAAAGTCCTCTGAAATTCTCGTCAAAGGCTGTCATATCAAACTCAACGAGAAGATCAATATCACTTTTCTTCCTTTGATCTCCTTTTACATATGAGCCGAAAAGTCCTATTTTTTTAACTTTATATTTCTTCAGGGTATCCCGATGTTCCCTCAAGATATCGAGTATCTCTTTGCCCGTAAGGTCTTTGCCTGCCATTTTTTTTGACATTTAAACCCCCATCAATGCCTTGAATTCTGTTTCTATGACCATATAGCCCTTTGGATAAAAGGCGTCGCCATTGATAAAAACCTCGTCAGGATTGTAATCACCAATGACATTCTCAATGACTTCCCTGTCTTTTTCAAGGTTAATATCTTTTGTGGATCTCCAGACAATTGCTATTCTTCGATTCCCTTTCTCACCAAAGATAAAAACATACTTCCTTCCATTACCAAATCCCCCCTTCCTCCCTTTGCTAAAGGGGGGTGAGGGGGGATTACTTGAATTGTCTTTCATGAACTTATATTTATTGACCTTTAAGCCAATCAGATAGTTGAAGGTTTCAATCAGGTCAACATTGACGATTTCCTCCCCTTTATTACCTGAAATTATCTTTAGTTTGTATTCAAAGGGATTCTCAAATTGTTTGAGGGTAAGAAGTGACGGGCTTCCCTCGGTCTCATAACGCAAGAAATACTTCATCAAATACTCATTACTCTCATCAGTCTTTCCAAATAGCTCAAGCGCCTTTTGTCCCTTTTCTTCCTGCGGGAATTCTATGTTATGAAGCGTGTCCTCGTACTGTTCAAGGTAGTGGTACTTGAAAAATCCTCCGCCTTTCCAGTTAACTGTTTTGCTTATACCTGACCTATCGCCTGACAAAACCATTTTCATTCTTTTAAGAGGAATGTTTTCAAAATAATTTCCTATTTCAATACCAATCCATTTTCGTCCAATTTTTTGAGATACAGCTGTAGTAGTACCAGAGCCTAAAAAGAAATCTAAAACCCAATTTTTTGTGTTAGTAGATACCTTCAAAACTCGATCAATCAATTCTTCGGCATTCTCTGTTGCAAAAGTAGACCCAAATGCATAACCTTTTAAATCTGTCCAATTTGAATCAACTGGCGTTTCCTCAGTTTGCAAATATTCTGGTAAGCCTTTGATTTTGTTTCCTTCAAGGTCTATATAGTTTAAATCTGTATTTATTCTTATTCTGCCTTCTTTTTGCATTAAATCTATTTTCTCTTGTGTAAAAGTCCAGTGTCTGCCTTTAGGTGGTAACAATGTTTTGCCCTGAATAGTTCTCTCTGGAGGATATCTTAACTCTGGCGAACTCATAGGTCTCCATTGAGCCTCAATTTCTCTGCCACAGAATGTACATGTTCTTTTCCTAAAAATATTATTGATAAGAGTATTTTGAGTCTTCACATAATAAATCAAGCTTTCAGTAGCAACATTAAGTTTTGTGAGTTCTTTTAATTGCCTTTTGAATCTATTGACTATTATCTCATTCCCAAAATTCTCTTTACAAAAAACTTCATTCATTAAGAATCTTACATAATGATTTCCGTGATAATCGATTCTAACAAAAATGCTACCATCATCTTTTAAAAAGGTTTTGCCAAGGTCTAAGCGGTCATATATCGTAGTAACCCAGCTAGAATCAAGATAATTATTTTTATATAAAAATTCATTCGTTCCTGTATTAAATGGGGGATCTATATAAATGCTTTGAATTTTTCCTTTATATTTATTCTTCAAGAAATTCAAAGCCTGCCAGTTTTCGCTTTTAATAAGAACACCGTCTATCAGGTCATCAAGTCCGACAAGTGCTTGCTTCGTCGTTTCATTCCTCGCAATGACAGAGGCATGTTCTGACAGATATTCAAGAAGTCTCTCTTTGAAATCTTCGCTGAAATGTTTCGTATCAACAGGCAATTTCTTAAATTCTCTTCCTGTTAAATCATTTCTGGCAATCAGGTCATCATATTTACTTATCTTCCCGAAACTAAGCGCCTCCCATTCTTTCAATTGCTTTTTGTTAGCCAGAATTTCCTTATGAAACTCTTCAGGCAGTCTGTCTATCGTTATGACATAATCAGTTTTGAGTACAAATTTCTTTTTCTCCCAGAGCATCTTCTGGAAATCCTCTATTTGAGCAAGGAATTCTATAATCCATTTCCCAATGCCTTCAACAACCTTTGCCCTGGTTATATGCCTCGGCTCCAGATTGTTCAGGTCAATGACTTCTGACTTGATGAAATAATCAAGTTCTCTTTCAAGAAAGCCCTTAAGGTTTTTATGAATAAAGAAATCACTGGTTATTTTGCGGGTGTATTTGTAAATATGCTTCTCAAGAATGGTCTTCTCATTCTGCTCTTCTGTAAGGATAGCCTTAAGCTCAAGTTCTTTAATATTCTGTAGAATTTTATCTCTTAAAAGAACGTTAATATCATCCTGGGATATGCCTGTCTTTTTCTCCTCGCCCGATTTTGTTTTTATCTTATATTGTTTCAAAACAGCATCTGTTAATGGCTTGTATTCGAATTGAATGAGACAGATCTTTGATGTGCTGTCAACTTTTAAAGGTTTATCTTCAGCTAAAACAAAATATCTTCTTTCGCCCTTGACATTTCCTGTCTCTACATTGGCAAAAATGGTCTTGAAGATAGTCCTCCATCCTTTGTGGGTAAACTCATAATCCTTAAAAACCTCTCCAGTTTTGACGTAATACTGATCAAAGTTAGCCCAGTAGAGTTTAACCTCTTCTCCGTCATAAGGGATTGCATACCTGTGATGTTTTGAAGAAATTCGCCTTTTGGAAATGAAATCTCCGTCTTCATAGTATCGTAAGAAAAAATTATAGAGGTCATTGAAGACCTGAGTCTGTGTGCTGTCAGTTATTTCTGTCTCATTGAGCTGCCTTTTAAGCTCTAAATACTCTTTTGCAAAAGGTTTATCCTTAAATTTTTCTTCTATTTCACCATTTTTCAGAATTTTCTCACCGAGTTCTTTTTCAAGCCTTTCAATCTCTTTTTTCTTTTCCTCAATCTTTTCTAATAATTCTTTGCTGCTTTGAGTCCTGTATCTTTCAAATTCCTTTTCAATTACCTGGATGAGATCTTTGTCAACAAAATCCTCTATCTCTTTCCGCTTGTAATTCATTATCCGATAGATACCAAAATCAAGCTCTGTGGACTCAAACTGAAAGAGTGTCTTCAAAAGTTCTTTTAGTAATTCTGTAGGATTGTTGATCTTATTCATAGCGAACTCTGTTCCAATGGTTGTCATTATCCGGCTTGACTCCCTTATCAAGTACGGGACAGGCTCCTAATCCAGAACCTTTCACTGGATTGCCCGATCGGGGTCGGGCAATGACAGAATAAAAGATCTTAAATGTTTTTTAAGATCTTTGAGGATTAATAACATAACAGCCATATGACTTATTTAAGAGTTTTCTTCATTTTTCGAATAGATCGAGATATTCTTTATAAACAAATATCCTGCCGTATTTTTTCCCTTTCTCTTTAGGGTGCAAAAGACCAAGTCTGATAAATCTTTTTACTAATCTATTTGAAGCTTCGCGTGAAAGGTTAGTGACTTCCTGAATCTTTCTGACATTTATTATGGGTAGTTTGTAGAGGTTTTTCAATAATAAAATTGCGTTTTTGCTTGCCCTTCCTAAAGATGATACTTTTTGCATATCCTTCTCTCGCAAATCAATAATTCTATCTGAGGTTTCAATCGCCTCTTTAGCAACAGTTACAACACCCTTTAAGAAAAACTTAAGCCATGATGAAATATTCCCCTTTCTGTATTCATCCAGCATCGAAAAATAAAGCTCTTGGTGTTTTTTGAAATGCTCTGAAAGATATAGCACGGGTCTTTCTAATACTTTTTGTTGACAAAGATAGAAAGTAATAAGCAATCTCCCTGTCCTGCCATTACCATCTACAAAAGGATGAATTGTTTCAAATTGGCTATGAATTAATGCAATCTTAATCAAAATTGGGATGTCTTCATAGGAGTAGAAAAACTTTTCCAGATCGCTCATCGCATGCATTACATATTCAGGTGGCGGAGGAACAAAATGCGCATCAGCAGGATTTGTTCCCATAATCCAGTTTTGGACCTTTCTAAACTCGCCGGGATATGGAAAAGAAGAAGCCCTTGCTTTCGTGAGTAAAACTTGATGCGCTTCCTTGATTAGGCGCAGAGACAAAGGAAGTTTTTCCAATCGTCTTAGTCCGTCATTCATCGCATTAATATAGTGCAAAATATCATCAACATCATCTGGTAATCCGGGTGTCTTTTCAACTTCTGCTTGTAAAGCATCGGTAAGCCTTGCCTTTGTACCTTCTATTTGGCTTGAATATGTAGACTCTTTTTTAATATACATAAATATAAAAAAATCAATATCAGGTAAAAGTTTTGCTATACCATCTAATTTGCCTAATAATAAATTTGCGTCTGAAAGAAGTTTTATTATCTTTGGCTCATGAAAAACCAAACCTTTGGGCGGGAACTTTTCGGGGATAAAAGCCTTATAATTACCTTTTTGCTTAATATATCTCCCTATCGTTATCATTTGGCTTTCTAAGATGTCAACATTGTAGCAGTATAATTGACATTTATCAAGTGGTTGTCAACTTTGTATCATCAATCCTTTCTCACCCTTTCAAGCTTTGGCAATCTGGAATCTTTAATCTTATCATATTAATCTATTTTTCTTTCTCCCTTAGAAAGCCGATTCGCTTGCGTTTTGGTTCTGGTCGGAGGATATCACAATTTGTGATATCCTCATGATCTCGTCGCGGGTCAAAGTGAACATGAAATCAGCGGGAAACCGGTCAATATTCCTGCGTATTGCCTGATTTAAGACCCGTGTTTCTACACCATATAATTGGGCTAAGTCTCGATCAAGCATAACCTTTTGTCCTCGAATCAAAAGAATGCGCCGTTCAATTGTCTCCATGTGATATTAGAATTTTACTTCTTTCCTTTCTGTTGCTCAACCCTCATGCTTATTTGACGTAATTCAGTCTTTAAAAGTAACATAAGGATATACAGAATGACAGAAAAATTAACCCATCTTATAAAAACCCTCAAGGATATGCAGAGTGTTGTGCTTGCTTATTCCGGAGGGGTCGACAGTTCATTCCTCCTTAAGGCAATACAGCTTTCCGGAATCAAAAGTCTTGCCGTAATTGCAACTTCGGAAATAAGAACATTCAATGAACTGGAGGAATCAAAAAGAACAGCAGAAGAATTGGGCATCAAATATATTGTGATAAAAACAGAAGAATTTTCGAGGGAGGAGTTTGTAAGTAATACACCCGAAAGGTGTTTCTTCTGTAAAAATGAACTATTTGATAAACTGACCCATATAGCCTCTTCAGAGGGATACCGGGTAGTTATTGATGGCAGTACTGTTGATGATACTTTTGACTACAGACCCGGCAGTAAGGCTGCAAGGAAATATAATATAAGAACTCCTTTGATAGAGGCTGATTTTTCAAAAAAAGAAGTCAGAGAATTATCAAAACAACTCGGTCTCCAGACATGGAATAAACCATCCTCTCCCTGTCTTGCGACAAGGATTCCATATGGTCGAAGGATTACAAAAGAAGTCTTAAAAAGGATAGAAAGGGCAGAAGATTTTATGAAATCTCTTGGTTTTCAGGAAGTAAGAGTAAGGGATTATGACAGTATAGCCAGGATAGAAGTACCTGAAGATAAAATCGAAATTCTTTCAAAACCTGAAATAAGAGAAAATATTTCAGAGACACTTAAAGTAATTGGCTATATATACATAACTCTTGACCTCGACGGATATAAGTCTGGCAGCATGAATAGAGTTTTGAATGGAAAGCTCTCAATATCTTGATGAACTTTCAAAATGTGTACGCTGCGGAAGTTGTAAGGCTTTTTGTCCCACTTATGAGGAAGATTCAACAGAATCAATGAGTGCAAGAGGGAGACTTGCACTTTTATGGGCTCTTTCTTCCGGGCAGATTACATCCTCTCATATTCTAAATGATCGCATCTTCGGCTGTATGTTATGTGGTAAATGCGAAGGCCTCTGTCCGCTTGCAGTTGATATAAAAGAGGTCATATATCACGGCAGAACTTTGCTGAAAAAAAAGGATAATCAGAGGAAATATCTTCGCTTTTTTACAAAACTCTTTATAAAAAAGCCAGGGCTGACTTTCAAGCTGCTGAGTGCAATTCACCCTGTTTTATTTCCGTATCTTCTGAAAAAAGGAACCCTCCCTTTCCGAATTGAGTTACCCGAACGCCACCTGAAAGACAGGCCCCAGGTATTTACTGTTACAAAGAAGAGAGGAAGGGTTGCTGTTTTTACAGGGTGTGTTGTTAATTTTCTATACCCCCACTTAGGAGAAGCCCTCATTAATGTATTACTCAGACTCGGCTATGAGATTGTCCTTCCTGCTAATGAAGTATGTTGTGGTATGCCCTTAAGAACCCTCGGTCTTGAGGAAGAGGCAGTAAATTTGGCCAAAAGAAATATAGAAACATTTAAAAGGTTAAATGTTGAGGCTGTATTAAGTCTCTGCCCTAGTTGTACACTTGCACTTAAAACAGAATACCCAAAGCTTATTGGCGAAGGTATTGATAAAGCAAAAGACATATCAAGTTTCTTCATTGATAAAATAGACCCTTCCCGATTTACTCCATCTTCTGACTCCAGGAACGCAATCTATCATGACCCGTGTCATCTGAAATACGGACTGGGGATTGAAAGAGAGCCGAGGGAGATTATAGAAAAAATCGGCATTAACCTGATAAGGACTGAAGGCGACAGATGCTGTGGTTTCGCAGGTCTTTTCTGTCTTTCTTTCATGGAGCTTTCACGGCAACTTCTTAACAAATGTACAGAAGAATATACAAAAGCAGGAGGTGAGGTGATTATCACCTCATGTCCTGGCTGTATTATGCAACTTTCAAACGAAATTAAAGACAAACCTGTAATACATTTAATCGAGGCTATTGAAGAGGCACTTTTTCAGGAAAAGTAAACTGATTCCCAACTAATTTGAGCGATTCTTATGTATAAACCGTTTAAAATTGTCATTCTGAGCGAAGCGAAGAATCTCTCTTTTAGTGTGTGAGATTGCCACGTCGCTCCGCTCCTCGCAATGACAACCTTAAAAGAATCGCTCAAATTAGGTCCCAAGAACTTCGTCAGTATCTCAATAACATATTATTCTGTTATAATAGGATGTATTCGCTTTGTTGTAAAAATGAATTATCAGTATATTTTGAGGTGAGGTAAAATGCCGATATTTGAATATAAATGTTGCAGTTGCGGTGAGGATTTTGAAAAACTTGTATCAGGGAATCCTGATATAAACTGCCCTAAGTGTAGCTCAAAAGATGTTAAAAAGAAATTTTCAGTATTCAGTGCAACAGGCACCGAGAAACCCCTTGCAGGCACATCAGGGTGCACATCCTGCACCAAAACTTCCTGCATTTCATGTAAATAGAAAATTTATTTGAGTTTTTTATTCGGGCTGTATGAATGGGTTTGCTCTGTGAACTTTGGAGAGCTTCAAAGGCTTCCCTTCGAATTCAAAGATTGCAACACCTCTTTCCTCTGAGATTCTCCCTCCTGCCTTCCATGCACCTTTCCAGGAAACCGTAAGATAAACTGTCGACTCCTCTATCTCAAGCCATGTAGAAGTAAAGGTTAGCTCAGCACCGTCAAAATTCTTAATCGCCCCGATAAGTTCTATATAGCCGTCCTTTGTAGAGTTTTTTTCAAGCTTTCTAAGGTCATTTTCAAGATAGGCAATCCTGAGTGTCTCTGCAAGTTCGAACGCCTCCTGTGCTAGCTTCGACTCCGCCGAAACAGGCTTTACCTCTTTTTTCCCGCATGAGATAAGGATAAAAACTAAAAGGCTCACCACAAAGGGTATAAATGCATATGATGCCTGATGCAAGATACATGATGAATGATTTTTAATAATCCCACCCTGCCTCCCTTTATTAAAGGGAGACGGGAGGGTTTGGTCCTGCATCCTGCATCGTGAATCTTGCATCTTATATATCAATATTCCTCGCCTCAAGGGCATGTGTTGTAATAAATTCTTTTCTTGGCTCGACCTGGTCACCCATCAAAACGGTGAATATACTGTGTGAGGCGACAGAGTCCTGTATAGTAACCTGAAGAAGTGTCCTTTTGTCAGTGTCCATTGTCGTTTCCCACAGTTGCTGAGGGTTCATTTCACCAAGTCCTTTGTATCGCTGGATCGTAAGGCCTTTTTTGGCTATTGTCAGTATAAACTCAAGAAGCTCTTTACTCGTTCCTATTTCCTTTGGTCCATCTTTTGTAAGCACTTTATAAGGAGGCTCTCCAAGATCTCTTATGATACTGAAAAGGTTTTCGAGTTCCCTGAAATCTGGAGAAGTAATGAAATTAGTATTCAGATTTAATTTATAGTTTTGCCTCCTGATCTCGACTTCATGTGTCTGATGTTCTTCGTCAAACCGGATTTCGTCAATAACTGCATTCTGAAATCTTTCTTTAATCTCTTTAAGAAGCTCTTCCACCTTTGTCCTGTCCTTAAGTGTTTCCTTGCCGATTCCGGCAGAAAGAATAAACAACAAAAGCTCCGGGTCTCTTCTTCTTCTTCTTTCAAACCATTCCACTAACCTTTCGAATCTGAACAACCTTTTAATATGCGGAATAAGAGCTTTCCCCTTTACAGGCTGCCTTTTTATGAAAACCTCAATCTCATCGGATGCAAGTTCATATAGCATGTTCTGCATTTCCATTTCATTCTGTACATATTTCTCTGTCCTTCCCTTCTTAACCTTAAAAAGCGGTGGCTGGGCAATATAAAGATAACCTTTTTCTATTACCTGAACCATCTGCCTGAAGAAGAATGTGAGCAGCAGGGTTCTGATGTGTGCTCCGTCAACATCGGCATCGGTCATAAGTATAATCTTGTGATACCTTATTTTTGATATATCAAAATCTTCCGGGCCAATCCCCGTTCCAAGGGCTGTTATAAGTATCTTTATCTCCTCCGAGCTGAGCATCTTGTCAAATCTTGCCTTCTCTACATTCAAGATCTTGCCCCTGAGAGGCAGAATAGCCTGGACCCGCCTGTCACGCCCCTGTTTAGCGGACCCGCCGGCAGAATCTCCCTCGACAATAAATAATTCACTCAAGGCAGGGTCTTTCTCAGAGCAGTCTGCAAGCTTCCCTGGCAGGCCCGTATCCTCAAATGCGCCTTTTCTCCTGGTAAGTTCTTTTGCCTTCCTTGCTGCTTCCCTCGCCCTTGCTGCCTGAAGGGCCTTCTCGATAATCTTCCTCGCTACTGACGGATTTTCTTCCAGATATGTTGAGAGGGTATCATTAACTATGGATTCTACGATGCCCTTTACTTCGCTATTGCCAAGTTTCATTTTTGTCTGGCCTTCGAATTGCGGGGACATGAGTTTGACGTTAATAACAGCTGTAAGCCCCTCCCTTATGTCTTCGCCAGAGAGTGCATTGCCATTTTTCAGGAGACCTGAAGATATTCCATAGTTGTTAATAGTTCTTGTAAGGGCGGACTTGAATCCCACGAGATGGGTGCCTCCCTCCTTTGTGTTTATGTTATTTGCAAATGTATAAATTGTCTCTGTATATCCGTCATTGTACTGGAGGGCTATTTCAGCTATAATATCTCCCTTTTCACCGTGTATGTAAACAGTTTTTGGGTGAATAGGTGTTTTGTTTTTATTAAGATGCTCAACAAAAGATACTATACCGCCTGAATAATGAAATACCTGGCTCTTTTCTGTTCTTTCATCTGTTAATGTTATTTTAAGTCCTCTGTTAAGAAATGCCAGTTCCCTGAGCCTCTGTGACAGTATATCCCAGCTGAAATCCAGCGTTTCAAAGATTTCGTGGTCAGGCTTAAATGTGATCTTTGTTCCTATCCCTCTCGTCTTTCCAACTATTGTAAGGGGTACTGTCGGAGTACCTCTTTCATAATGCTGCTGATAAACATTGCCGTTCTGTTTTATCTCAACATCAAACCATTCTGAAAGTGCATTTACAACCGAGACCCCAACCCCGTGCAGTCCGCCGGATATACGATAGGCCTTTGACTCGAATTTTCCTCCCGCATGTAGCTCTGTAAGCGCTATCTCTGCTGCAGAGCGTCCTTTAGTATCGCCCGGATGGGGCCCTGCAGGGATTCCTCTTCCATCATCTATTACTGTACAACTTCCATCGAGGTGTATTATCACCTCGATGTTTTTACAGTAGCCTGCAAGGTATTCGTCAACGCTGTTATCTACCACTTCGTATACGAGATGGTGCAGCCCCTCGAGACCCGTCGTGCCTATGTACATAGCGGGTCTTTTCTTGACACCCTCAAGTCCCTTGAGAATTTTTATATCTTCTGCAGTATATGTTTCCTTTTCGTTTATCTTTTCTTCCATTTCTCCTCACAAAATAAATAGTCAATAATTCCTCAATTGAGCGATTCTTCTTTAAAAACATCCGTTCTGACAGGCGAGACGCCTGTCCTGCTAAAATTAACCTATCACCTACCCGGTAGGACAGCCGTCCCGGCTGTCCTGAATTTAAACAAAGAATCGCTTAATTTATGTAATTATAAGTGACTGATGACTATTGACTGTCTTTATATTCTCATCGGCATTATTACACACCTGTAATTATCATTTTCTTCCTCTTTCACAAGGACCGGACTCAACGGGTCCTGAAATTCGAAGATAACCTTATCTGACGACATTGATCCTAATACATCTAATACATATCTTGCATTGAAACCGAGAGACACCTTGTCACCTTTATAGTCAATTGAAACTTCTTCTTTTGCTTCACCAAGGTCTGGGCTTGAAGACGAAACAGTAAGCTTGTCTTCTTCCAGCTCGAACCTCACAGCACTTGCCCTCTCCCTGGACATGACTGACACCCTGCGCAATACTTTTGTAAAAGGCTCTCTTGCTATGAGCATCTTCTTTTCATTTGCTTGAGGAATTACATTCTCATAATTTGGATATGAGCCTTCTATGAGTCTCGTAAGGAATTGAATTTCATCTATATTAAAAAGGAGGTGTTTTTCTCCCAGTAAGACCTTAACTTTTTGCACTTCTTGACCATCGGAAATATTCAGAAATCTTCTTAGCTCGGAAACGGCTTTACGTGGTACTATAATTTTTTTTTCTTCTTTCACTCCGCCGTCCGTCTGTCTGACTATTAAAGCCAGTCTGTGTCCATCTGTGCCCACTACAGTGAAAGCTTTTTCCTGTGGCTTTATATGAAACAGAAGGCTGTTAAGTGTATATCTGGTGTCACTTTCTCCGGCAGAATAAATGGTCTTTTCTATCATTTCTAAAAGTACTGGGGCATCTATATACAGTTCTTCCACATCTCCCATTGCTGGCCACGCAGGAAAGTCACCCGGAGAAAGGCATGCAAGTTTGAAATCGCTTGCTCCTGCTCTGACTCTTAACCATCCATCTGTGGCAGATTCTTCAATTGTTTCAAATGATAAGTCACCTTCGACTTCCCTTACAATCTCAAAAAGTTTTCTTGCAGGTATACAGATCTTCCCTTCTTCTTCAAGATTAACATCGAGCGGCTCTTTGAGCGCTGTTTCAATATCGGTTGCTATTATATATGAACCTTTTTTATCGGCATTGAGGAGAAAATGGCTTAATATGGGCATTGTATTCTTTTTTTCGATGATATTCTGTATATTTGCAAGCTTTTCCTGCATCTCGTCTTTAGACACGTTTAATTTCATATTCCTTCCTCCAGGATATTAACAATCATTTTTTATATTTTTACCTTACGTAAAAGATTCTCAACCATTCTGTTAAATTCTTCCTCTTTTGACTTTTTTTCTTCCACCTGCTTGCAGGCATATATAACAGTTGCATGGTCTTTACCCCCGAAATTTTTTCCTATGTCATTCAGAGACAGATTTGTCGTCTGCCTGCATAAATACATTGCTATCTGTCGTGGTAAGGCGATCTCCTTTGTCCTCTTCTTTGCCTTTATATCAGACAGTTTGATGGCAAAATGCTCACAGACTATTTTCTGGATATGATCAGTAGTAACCGGTTTTTCATCGTCTTCCAGGACATCCTGCAGGATATTTTTCGCCATTTCCCGATTTATGGGCATTCCTGTGAGAGATGACTGTGCACCTAAACGAATAAGACAGCCTTCAAGTTCGCGAATATTTGATTTAACTTTTGAAGCTAAATAATAAGCAACATCCTCGGGTATTGTAATTTTCTCCATTTCAGCCTTTTTGAGTAATATAGCAACTTTTGTCTCAAGTTCCGGGAGTTGAATATCAGCAATGAGACCCATGCTAAATCTTGACTTCAGCCTGTCTGTAACTGCACCTATCTCTTTTGGGGGCCTGTCACTTGAAATGACTATCTGTTTTTGTCTCTCATAAATTGCGTTAAATGTATGAAAAAACTCTTCCTGCGTCTGTGTTTTGTTTGCAATGAAATGTATGTCGTCAAGCAAAAGGAGATCAACATTCCTGTATTTCTCCTTTACCTCGCTCATTTTTTCATGCCTTATGGCAGATACCACTTCATTTGTGAATTGTTCAGCGGAAACATAGATTATGTTCATGTCGGATCTCTTATCAATTACAGCATTTCCTATAGCAGTAATCAGATGTGTCTTACCCAGGCCTACGCCACCATATATGAATAAAGGATTGTATGTTCTGCCCGGGGCTTCAGCAACAGCCCGTGCCGCTGCATGTGCGAACTGGTTTGAAGGCCCGATAACAAAACTTCCAAATGTATATTTAGGGTTAAGGTATATTCCCCTGCTCGCGAGTTTTTGCCTCCGGTTTTCTAATCGCATATCCATTTTCTTCACGGCAGGGTCAATTTTCTCCTCGATTCTGTAACGAACAGTTACAGGAAAACCAAGAATATCTCCTGTTGTGTCGGCTATTATGTCAGGATAGTTGTCCTCAATCCAATCCTTAAAAAACCTGTTAGGTATTTCGATTGTAATCTGTCGTTCTTTTATCTGTAATATTTTAATAGGCCTGAACCAGAGGTCTATTATATTACTACCAACCCTGTCTTCTATCTTAGAAAGACTTTTAAGCCATATTTCTTCTACATTCATAGCGAACTCTGTTCCAATGGTTGTATGTCATTCCCGCTTGTCGGGAATCCTTCTTAAAAGAAAGACAGATTCTGGACTGATCCCTGACAAGCAGGGACAAGAGCCAGAATAACAGAATTATAAAACTTAAACAACTTTTAAGATCTTTGATGATTAATAGCATAGCGAACTCTAATGACAGAAATAAAAGATCTTAAAAGTTTTTAAAGATCTTTTACGATTTATAGTATATTCGTGCAACTTACCTGCCGAAATAATAAATTAACAATCTACTAACACATGTTAATAACCTGCTTAACCTAACGATACAAAGCCATTAAAAACTAAAGGCCACAACTAATAACCTTTCACAGTCTGCTTTATACCTGTCAGAGGTATATCATTATATCCAAATAGTGACAGTGAAAACAAGAAATCTGTTATAAACCTGTTTATTCTAATGTTAAATAATCTGATAATAAAGAATTGTTAAAAAATAGATTAATGATTAAACCTTTTACTAACATCAAAATTTAATTTTTAATTCAGCTTAATGTTTATTTATTAACATATAAACATTCTCTACTACGATAACTACTAAAAAAAATATATTATAATAGTAGAAAAACCTACTTCCTTTTAAGATAAGCTTTTATAAATTCATCTATATAACCATCCATTACAGCTTCTACATTGCCTGCCTCTATATTTGTCCTGTGATCCTTAACAATCCTGTATGGTTGTAAAATATACGATCTTATCTGGTTTCCCCATGCAATACCCTTTTTATCTCCTATAAAATCTTCCATCTTCCTTTCCTGTTCCCTGAGCTTGAAGTCATATAGACGTGCTTTCAGTATCTTCAGAGCAAGTGCCCTGTTTTTATGCTGTGACCTCTCATTCTGACAGCTTACCACTATTCCGGTTGGAAGATGCGTAAGCCTTATAGCAGAAGATGTTTTGTTTACATGTTGACCACCTGCTCCTGATGATCTGAAAGTATCCATTTTTATATCATCGTCTCTTATTTCTATTTCAACATCATCCTCTACCTCGGGGTAAACAAGGACAGCAGCAAAAGACGTGTGCCTCCTTTTATTCGCATCAAAAGGTGAAATCCTGACAAGTCTGTGTACCCCCGCCTCTGATTTAAGATAACCATATGCATATGGGCCTGATACAGTAATAGTTGCACTTTTTATACCTGCCTCTTCACCCATTTGCAAATCTACAACCTGTGTGTTAAATTTCTGTCTCTCAGCCCATTTCAGGTACATCCTCATCAGCATCTGAGCCCAGTCCTGGCTTTCTATTCCTCCTGCACCCGGATGTATTGTAAGTATGGCATTATTTTTATCCATCTCACCCGAAAGAAGATAGTGTATCTCCAGCGATTCTAAATCTTCCCTTAAATCTTTAATCTCATTGCGCAGGTCATTGAGAAAAAGATCGCCGCTTTCTTCTTCGAGAATATCAATAGATTCTTGCAGGTATGAAAGTTTACTGGAAAGAACCTCAAAGCTCGAAACAATATCTTCAATTTTTGATTGTTTTTTAGACAATTCCCGTATCAAATTGGGGGACGACCATATTTTTTCAGATGTAAGGTCTTTTTTAATCTTTTCTATCTTGTCTTTTAGCCCCGGTAAATCAAAGATAACCTCTTAAAGACTCTATCTTTTCTTTGAGGTTAGATAATTCTTCTTTCAATTCATTCTGTATAAGCATATTGCCTCCTTATAAGTTTCTTTTTTTTCCGAATAAATTAGTCAACAATCTTATGGAAAAAACAATCCATATATATGAAAAAAGGTCACCATATTTCGAATAAAATGTCCTTGTACTGTCAGTTTTTATCTCTTCCGTTAACACCGCCCGTTGAAAAAGTTTAGTTGTTGATAAAATTCTTCCATTGCTGTCTATAAAGCCTGATATTCCTGTATTAGCTGCCCTTATTACAGGCTTTCTGTTTTCAACCGCACGAAAGACCGCCATGCTGAAATGCTGATAAGGACCTTTCGTCCTTCCAAACCATGCATCATTCGTTATATTTACAATAAAATCCCCGCCGGTGGAATAAAATTTTCTCGCAAGTCCGGGAAAGATAATCTCATAACATATCAAAGGAGCAAAATCTCCAAAGGGAGTTTCTGCCTTTACATAACTGTCACCCGGAACGTAATCACCAATGCCAACAACAAGCTTATTTATGAAGAAGATGAACTTTTGCAGGGGTACATATTCTCCAAAAGGTACCAGATGTATTTTATCATATACATAATCTACATTTCCATCCCTGTCCAGTAAAACAGCACTATTTGATAAAAGGTAATTCTCGTTTATTTTTTCTTTAACGAGTACGCTCCCGAAGAGTAAATAAGTATTCAACTGTTTCTGAAAATCAACAAGTTCATTCGTATAATTCATAGCTGTTCCAAAAAAGAATGGCACAGCCGTTTCAGGCCAGACTACCATAGAAGGCTGGTATGAAACAGACTCTGAAGTCAGATTCTTGTAAGTTTCTATTACAGTGTTCTGGTAGGAAGGTTCCCATTTTTTATCCTGTTCGATATTTCCCTGCACAATGCTTGCCCTGAATTGATTTCCGGGCCTTTCTTCCGCGAGTCTTATTTGCCCGTATATCACTGATATAACGATGAATATTATAAGGATAACGAGTCCTATTACTGTTTGTGACAATGGAAAAAGAGGCATGTCCTTTATTCTTCTTTTTAAAAGAAATAAATCTGCCAATGCACCGTTTACAGCAACGATAAGGAAAGATACGCCATATATCCCGGTTATGTCAGCGATCTGAATAACAGAAAGAAACTTATATTGAGTATATCCTATACTCGACCATGGAAACCCGGTAAACATATATGTACGCAGAAACTCAAGCACAACCCAGAAAACCGAAGCAATAAAAAGTGCGGGCATTTTTGTTCTCTTTATTGTGATGGAGAACAAAAATGCAAATATCCCTGTATATATACTGAGATATAAACATAGTAAAATGACTATAATGATGCTTGTAACAAAAGGGACTCCTCCATAATGATTGATTGAATGGTATATCCAGTAGAGCGTACCAAAGAAGTACGGGAACCCCAAAAAGATACCTGATATAAATGCCTGTTTCGGCTCTTTGTCATACAGTGATACAAGGAATGGAACCAGTGCTACCCATGCAAGATAAAACAGATCAATTGCAGGAAAACACAATACAAGAACGAGTCCTGATATAACAGCAGGTCCATACATGTTTATAAGACTTTTAACATTTAATCTGTCCATTAATTTCATCGATTAAAGCTGCATAATAAATTTTATACTTTTGAATAAATCATCCGGTATCTATTTTACTGAATAAGCATACGTAATTAAATTGCCTTTTGCTTTTTTCATTAAAATATTTGGACTTAAAAGCTTTTGCTTAATGAGCGCCTATAATAATACAGTTAGTAAGTATAGTCTTTTTACTGCCTTAGTGTATATAATCTGTCATTGCTCGACTTGGAGACTGTGCCGCAATCACCTTGATTGGAACAGAGTTCGCTATGAATTAAAAGGACTAAAGAAAAAAATATGACATTTCCTGAGGTTCTATATTATTTAGGATATTTGATAAAAAAACATTATGCACTCAAAAACCAAAAGAGGCTTCCTCATAAGGTCATAAGCATCGGAAACATTACCATGGGAGGCACTGGAAAAACACCTGCAACTATAGCCTTAGCCAGAGAAGCCATTAAGAGACGATTTAATCCCTGTATCCTTACCAGAGGTTATAAAGGCAAGGCTAAAGGTCCCTGTTTTGTTAGCAGAGGTGAGAATCCGGTGTTAGATGAATATCAGGCAGGAGATGAAGCCCTCCTCATGGCAGAGAAATTAAAAGGTGTTCCTGTTGTAAAAGGCAAAAACAGGTATGAGGCAGGTATGTTTGCTCTTAGCTCTTTGCCCTTAGCACTTAGCCCTGACCTTTTTATCCTTGACGACGGGTTTCAGCACTGGCATTTATTCAGAGACAAGGATATCCTCTTGATCGACGTTTCGAATCCTTTCGGGAAAAAACATTTACTGCCGGTCGGCCGTCTCAGGGAGCCCCTTTCTTCAATGAAAATGGCCGATATTATTGTAATAACAAATACCCCCACCCCTCCCTCCCCCTTGAGGGGGGAGGGCAAGGGAGGGGGTGACGATAATCTCATTTCAGAAATAAGACAATATAATACCAGCGCCCCAATATTTTTTGCACAACATAAACCCTCTGAATTCATAAAGATGACAGGAGACAAATTATCCATTGAATGGTCAAAAGATAAGAAATTATTCGGATTCTGTGGCATAGGAAATCCCGATTCTTTCAGAAAAACCCTTTTATCCTTAAATATTGATTTAAAAGGATTTAAAGTTTTCAGGGATCATTATAGGTACAGTCCGGATGATATAAAAAAGATCATTAATCTGGCAAAAACAAGTGGCGCACAATGGATTGTCACGACAGAAAAAGATATAATGAGAATGAAGGGTTTTGATATGCCTGAGAATCTGGTGTCATTAGCTATTGAATTCTATGTTGATGATGAGTTTTATGAGGAAGTATTCAGAGGAATAAAAAATAACCTTTGACCATGATTAATCAATACAAATGAACATAAGGGTTACAGCTTATAAAAGTTTAAGTTTGTACAAAGTGTCATTCCCGCTTGTCGGGAATCTTTCTGAAACACATCCCCTCTTAGATTCTTTTGTTATGCTCGAAAAAAGGATTCCGAACAAGTCGGAATGACGGAAAAGAATAAAATGGAGGTCTTATGGTCAGGTATATCAATGTGAGAAGTAAAACGAGGAATGAATTTATTGATATTACTGAAATGGTTCAGGATGTTATAAAAGAGGCAGGTATAAAGACCGGGGTCTGTTATTTATATGTTCCGCATACAACGGCCGGAATAACTATAAATGAAGGGGCAGACCCGAGCGTACAGCGTGATATATTGAATGCACTGAACAGGCTCATACCACATGACATGAATTACGCCCACAGAGAAGGGAATGCTGATGCACATATAAAATCTACAATAGTCGGGGCATCTGTTAATGTCATCGTCGATGATAGTAAATTATTACTCGGTACCTGGCAATCAATCTTCTTCTGCGAGTTTGACGGCCCACGACACAGAAGGATTGCAGTTAAATTTATACCTTAATTATGAGCAGTGACAGACATTCCAATGAAACCACATCTCTTCGCGAAGAGATAAAAAGACTGAGGAAATCGCTCTCAGAACTTACCCCTACTCTCGATGTGCTTTTGAAGCGAAGGGGTTTCAAAATCTTTAAAAAAGAGCCGTCAGAAGATTTGCTCCTGCCAGAAGAAAAACACATAAGAAGTTATTATGAGATGATGAAAAAATATTCATTTCGTTTATTTCTGCGCGAGGTTATTAAACATCAGAAATTTTTCAGGCTGGAAGATGTTACACGTTATGCAACATCAGAAGTTACAGAGGACTATCTCAAATATATAATTAATACAGGTCTTGTTGAAAGATTATCCGATGGTTTCAGACTTTCTATCAGACCCATTAAAAGTTTCGGTGAAACACTTGAATGGTTCATAGCTGAAATATTCAAGGTCGAGTTCACTGCAGAGGCAATATGGGGCATAAGATTTAAGCGCCCGAAGGTTGGCGGCGATTATGACCTTATTGCAAAGGTTGACGGCTCAATACTATACATGGAAATAAAGTCATCGCCTCCAAAGCAGATATATCAGAATGAGATTTCAGCATTTTTTGACCGGATTTCTGACCTGCGTCCAGAAATAAGTATCTTTTTTATGGATACAGAGCTAAGGATGAAGGACAAGATAGTCCCGATGTTTGAAGAGGAATTAAGTAAAAGATATACTAACTCCCCCAGGGTTTCAAGAATAGAAAAAGAACTATTTCAGATAAGGGATAAGATGTTTATAGTAAATGCCAAGGATAGTATTATTGCCAATATTGAAAGGGTATTAAGCTGGTATTTCAGGAGGAGCCGGTGAATTCAGGGTTATCCTTCCTGTCATGTCCGCTATGGTATAATAAAAAATGTCTGTTGCAGGAGATAGGGTTGGCTGGTCAGAGAAAGATTTTAAAAGGCTTATCTTTTTAAGGAGGTCACTTTTCTGGGATGTAGCCGTAGAAGCCCTTTCCATTGAGAGGGATTGGTTCTTTATTATTGAAAGGGTTCTTGAGTTCGGAGACATTCAGGACCTGGAATGTTTACTTTTAACATTTTCTAAGGATCAGATAGGATACGTTATAGAACATAGCAAAGTCCTTTCTCCCAGAACACTGTCATTCTGCAAGGCTATTGGATATGCATCTTGAAGCGACCGATGAGGGCATGCTCGATCTCAGCAAGAAGCTCGCCTTCATCAAGGAGTTTTCTTTCTACCTTTCCGGTGGGACTGGTCTTGCACTGCAGATAGGGCATAGAAAATCTTTTGATATGGACTTTTTCACCCCGAATGAGTTTATGCCTGATGATGTGGCTGCTTTACTTACAACCCATCACCTTTCCATAGAAAGCAGAGTGATAAGATATAGGACTCTTTATTGCATTCTTGAAGGGGTGAAAACATCTTTCATCTTTTATCCGCAACCTTTATTGTTTTCCCTCAAGGCTTTCAACACAATAGACGTTGCTGACTGGAGGGACATAGTTATAGAAAAACTTAGGACAATTGCGGACAGGGGACAGAAAAAGGACTTTTATGATTTTTATTTCGGGGTTCAGCAAATGGGGATAGGTAAGGCTGCAGAGCTTGCCTTTAAAAAGTTTGGTAAAAGGGTTAATTACTTTCACCTACTTAAAGGACTTACATATTTTGAGGATGCTGACAGAAGCCCTGAGCCTGTTTTGATAGGGGAAAATATTCCATGGAACAAGGTAAGAGAATTCTTTCTAAGCAGGATTAAAGATTTTGAGATTGCCTTCAGTAGGGTCTGTTAATGCCCCTGTTTCTTAATTCTTCGCGGAGTTCATCCTGAGCCATAAACCGATATCCTTCGCTTAGCTCAGGGTGACAGATAGCGAAGGGCTCAGAGATGACAAGCGCCCAGCATGTCATGTTGAGCGAAGCGAAACATCTCTTATTTTGACACTACTGAAGCTATATAATTTCCTCGGTGAATAAACAATAGCCGTTGACCAATGGCCAATGACTATTGACCGGCTCATTATGTAATCCATTACATAATTCCTTTACCAGCATTACCCACCTGTTTTTAAAAATTCAATAATATCAAATAGTTATAAAAATGGCATAGTGTTTGCTTTATTTTGAGATACACTAATACTGATTAACTATAAAAATGTCTCGTCAAGTCAATAAAGAGAGGTGTTTAAATGAGAAGTAAAGTTCTTATAGTGATGTTTCTGTCAATCTTTGTTTTTACTGGAATGTTTGTATCTCACTCTTATGCGGAGAAGCTCAGAATTGTCGAGGGACTGATAGAAAATGTAACAGACGACTCTGTCAGGGTAAGAGGCAGGGATTACAGCATTGCCGGAGTTTCAATAAAAAATGCCTCGGATGCGACCCTGACAAAAGCGTGGTTAAAAACAGGTAAACGTGTTGAATTATTTCTTAGAAACAATAAATTAACGACCATCTTAGTGTATGAGGAAATGGTTCAGTGAGGTTCCTATGAAAAGAGTATTATTTCTTATTTTTATAGTTTCTTTGTTATTTTTACCCTCAAAAAATTTAGAGGCTGCTTCTATGAGCAATTACTGCGTTATCCCGCCATATGTCATACAGGACATCCCGCCGAATGTCATGATAGTACTGGATAACTCAGGGAGTATGCTTGATTTTGCTTATTTTGACGGGTTTACAAGAGACGATTGTGCAACTGTGCCAAGTCCCTGCAACCGATGTACAAATCCTGCTAGTCCATGCACTGGCTTTGAAGACCCTGGTACTTATCCCAACTATAAATATTATGGTTATTTCAATCCCGATTACTGGTATACCTACGGAAACAATAGGTTCAGTCCTACAGAGCCAAAAATAGGGAGCGGCATCAGCGGCTCTCGGGTCAAGCTCTCCACTGAATGGGATGGCAATTTTCTCAACTGGCTTACAATGAGGAGAGTTGATGTTGTGAGAAAGGTCTTAGCTGGCGGAAAGTCTACAGGTGCAGGTGAAAATACCAGACTTTTAGGGCAGATCGCCGATTACGATGGAAGAGGTATATACAAACAAATAGCAAATGCAAATACCTATACACCTTATAATGGTAATAAAACATTCACGTTCAGTTATGGAGGCTCAGCTACATCCTCATTCAGTGTGTCAGGTGTTAGTGGTACGTTTTCTGTAATCGCTGTAGTTCCACCTCCTGTTGAAGGCGTTATACAGCGGGTTGTTGGCACCCGTGCGAGATTAGGACTTTCATTTTATCGTGCTAATAATCCAACGCCGCAAGGCGGTTTTGTTCAGGTAAACGTTGATAGCGGAAGTTTGTCCAGTGTGGTAAACCAAATAAATAATGACCCGAGCAGTTTAATGGGAACAACAAATACCCCTCTTGCCGAAACATTGTGGACTGTAACAGGTTATTTTGCACAGCAGGCAACCATGGAAGGCGGACCCGGCCCGAGATATAATTCGGGTGATTTTCAGATAAATAACAATAATGACCCTTATAATTACGGAACCGGCGGTAATCCGCGATGGGAATATTGCTCAAAGAGCTTTGTTTTATATATAACTGACGGGGAACCCTGTGCTGATGGCTATCTGCCTGCTACCTTAAGGGATTATGCTTCAGGGAAATCTGAATATAACTGTTCAGGCACAGGTTGCCCTGCTGTAGGTCCATTCCCTGCATCAACATTTCCTTCCTGCACCGGGGGAGGTGAGTCTGCTTCATGCGGTGGAATAGTAAGCGGCTGCTATGTAGCAGGCATCGAAGATATAGCTTTATATATGCATACGACAGATCTCAGGTCTGATATCGAAGACAAGCAAAAATTGACCCTTTTTACTGTATTTGCTTTCGGAAAAGGCTCAACCCTTCTCAAGTATGCAAGCATTAACGGTGGATTCGAAGACATGGATGAGAGCAATACCCCTAATGATCAGTCAGAATGGGCAGCGTATGATAGAAAGGATAAAGACGGCAACATTATACCCGATAATTATTTTGAGGCCACTGACGGCTATGAGATTGAGAGGGCAGTCGAAGAGGCATTTTCAACAATAATCAAGCGCGCGGCTTCAGGCACCGCAGCATCAGTGCTCGCATCCGGTGAGGGAAGTGGAGCAAACCTCGTTCAGGCAGTGTTTTATCCGAGACGCATCATCGGCAATTATATTGTAAACTGGATAGGCGAGAACCATAATTTCTGGTATTATGTTGACCCGTTTTTTTCAAGCAGCAGTATAAGGGAAGATACGGTTGCCGACCGAATGCTTAATTTAACAAATGACCATATTGTACAACTCTATTTTGATCAGGATTTGCAGAGAACCATGGCAAGGCGCTTCGCGGATACCGATGGCGACGGAGATGCAGACAATAGAATCGAACCTAATCTTATCTTTGAAAATGTATTGACTCTCTGGAAAGCAGGCAAGGAATTATGGAGCAGAGATATATCAGTGCAGCCGAGGACGATTTATACTACAATCGACGGAAGTAATTTTTTATCAGGAGGTTTTTCGACAGAAAATAAAACCACATTAATACCATATCTACAGGCAGCTAATGATATCGAGGCTGAAGACATAATCCGTTATATACATGGAGAAGCGCTTACAACCCTGAAAGATTTTGATGAAGACGGGAATCCCGTAATTATAATTGAAGGCGTAGACAGAGACGGCGACGGTATAGATGATTACCGGCCAAGATACGGGACATTCGTTTCTGAAACAAATGTGTGGAAATTAGGCGATATTCTCAATTCAACCCCCCGAATTACCTCATGGATACCATTAAACAATTATGATAGTGTCCACAATGATCTGACCTATAAGGCTTTCCTTGAGACTACCGGACCTGATGGATATAAGGAAAGAGGCATGATATTCGCAGGCGGCAATGACGGTATGCTCCATGCCTTCAAACTTGGAAAACTGGAGCTTAAGACCAAACCGGAAAATTGTACCTTCGGCAACCATGATGAGGCATGTTTGTCGAATCCCGCAGGATACCTCGGCGGTTCGTCAATGCCCATCGGGCATGAAATGTGGGCCTTCCTTCCAAAGAATTCCCTGCCTTATCTCAAATATTTGCTGGACCCCGAATACTGTCATGTATATACCGTTGACCTCAGTCCGTATATTTTCGATGCCAGCATCAACAGTCCGAGCGGTTGTGCAAGTGATTATTCAGAATGCGACAAAGATGTCATGAGCTGGAAGACAATACTTATAGGAGGGATGAGAACCGGCGGAGCCTGCAAGCCAATGAATGTGAATTGCTCTACCGCCACACCTGACAGTGTCTGTGCTCCTGCTGAAGTGGATGGCAGTAGCGTAGGGTATTCTTCATATTTTGCACTCGACATTACCGACCAGAACAACCCCCAGCTTCTCTGGGAGTTTTCTCATCCACAACTCGGCTTTACCACGACGGGCCCTGCGATTGTGAGAATTGGGCAGGATAAAACAAAAAATGGCAAGTGGTTTGTAGTCTTCGGTTCTGGCCCTACGGGCCCTATAAACACCACCCACCAACAGTTTCTGGGCCGCTCTGACCAGAATCTCAGGTTCTTTGTGCTTGATCTGAAGACCGGCGCTCTTTTAAGGACAATAGATACAGGAATTCAGTATGCCTTTGCAGGGTCGATGTTAAATGTAACGACAGACAGTGACTTAGATTACCAAGATGATGCTATTTACGTCGGTTATGTCAAAAGAACAGGGTCGGGTTCAAACATTTCATGGACAGAAGGGGGTATCGGCAGGATATTTACAAAAGAAAACGATAATACTTCAAACTGGGTCTGGAGGGTTTTAAGGGACAATACCGGACCGGTTACATCAGCAGTCGCTAAACTCCAGAGCAATAAAAGACATATATTATGGCTGTACTTTGGCACCGGAAGGTACTTCTATGAGATAGGATCTGTAACTGATGACCCCGACGGACAGAGAGGACTTTTCGGCATAAAAGAGCCGTGTTTTACCGGAACAAATATTATAGATCCTGATCAGGCAGGTGAATGTCAGAGCACAGCAAGTGGCACTACCGGTCTAACCGATGTTACATCAGTAAGCAATATTCCTTCAGAAAATGATGCAAATTCATCAAGTTTCAAAGGGTGGTTTATTAATCTTGACGCTACGGATAATTATACTTATTGCGACGAGGTAAATGCTGATGGCACCTGCACCAAATCCTCAACAAAAGCCTATCGTGCCGAAAGGGTTATTACAGATCCGTTGGCAGCTACAACGGGCCTCGTATTTTTTACGACATACAAGCCCTATAATGATGTGTGCGGTATCGGCGGAAAAAGCTTTATATGGGCGGTCAGATATACGACAGGAGGACCCCCCGGCGCATTATTAAAGGGTATTGCTTTACTCCAGGTCTCAACAGGAAGTATTGAACAAGTAGATCTTTCAAGCGCATTTACACAAGCAGGTGGAAGAAAAACCTCGGCACTTGAAGGTGTTCCTCCCACTGCGCAAGGATTATCTCTCCTGTCAACACCTCCGCCTGTGAAAAGAGTAATTCATATGAGGGAAAGGTAGCAGGATGCAGGATACAGGATACAGGATACAGGATAAAAAAACGACAATTATGCATCATGAATCATATATCCTGCTTCGTGGATCATCTGGCATAACTCTAGTAGAACTAATAGTTGTTATTTCCATAATCGGCATTCTTGTTGTCGCACTTGGGTTTGAGTTCAGAGACTGGATAAGGAAGTACAGGGTGGAAAGCCAGATCAAAGAAATGTATATTGACCTGATGAATTCAAAAGCAAGAGCGATGCAGCGAAACCGGATGCACTTTGTTACTCTTGCAAATACACAATATATAATCTATGAGGACACAAATCCAGCACCCGATGGAAATGAGAATTTTGAATCAGCTTTAGATACGTTGATACTCCAGAGGGACCTTAATCCTGATTATGCTCTTAGCTGGAGTGATTTGGGAGATCCCCAGATAAATTTTACGAAAGCAGGGCTCTCCGATCTCGATGGTACAAAAACGCTTTGCTGTAACAGCAACCCTGATACAGATTACGACTGTATTATCGTATCGGCGACGAGAATAAATTTAGGCACATTAGCAGCTAAAATTCCGGACGGGGGAGCGTGTGATGAAGAGAATTGCATTGTTAAATAAAAAAGGGCTTACTCTTGTCGAAGTAATGGTTGCTCTCGTAATAGCGCTTATTGTTTTTCTTGCCCTCATGCAGACTGCCCTGGTAGGCATAGATTCCAATATGATAAATATTCTGAGGGATGAGGCTGTACGCACAGCCGAGATGAAGATGAGCGAAACGAGGAACAGAGACTTTGACAGTTTAACGGAAGGTATTAATTCAGAACAAGTTTTTAGAGATCTAAGAAACATACAAAATTTTCCATATACAGTAACCAGAACGATTACAGACCTAAATACTGACAACAAGCAAATCGATATAACTGTTACATGGGAATGGAAAGAGAATACAGTTGCTAGTGGCAATCCCTATACACATGCAATTAATACTATATTGAGGAGACAATGATTAAACGAGAAGCAGGATTTACTTTAGTAGAACTCATGATAACAATGGTAGTCTTTGTTCTTATCATAGCTGCTGCCTCCGGTGTCTTTACAGGGCTTTTAACACAGTTTAAACAGCAGAGCAGGATAGCAGAAACTAACATCGAAGGTATAGTTGGCCTTGAAATTTTGAGGCAGGACATTGAGCATGCAGGATATGGTTTGCCGTGGAACTTGAATGGAGCTTCCTATCAGGAAGCTGCTAACATATCTGAAACTTCATGGGCGGACAGTGACTTTAACGACGGCCCCCCCGATAACCCGGCCAGAGACGCCGATTCCGCCGGAGCCTCTAATCCTCCGGCGGGGATACGGAGCGGAAACGGATCTTCGCTGTACGGGTCAGATGTACTTGCCATCAAGGCGATTAATGTTTCAAGGGACTCTACATCTAAAAAATGGACCCCGCTGAAGGCCAACCCGTCATTCTCTGATGAATATAACCCGAGACAATGGACACCCGGAACCGAAAATCTAAACCCTAATGACAATGTAATAGTCCTCCAGACCGGGGGAGCAGGAAATCAAAGGGCGATGGTTGTCAGCGGAGAATCTTTTTCAACAAGTTATAATAACATTATATCATCGCCCTGGCCACCGACAGGTGTAGCCGAGACCCACCTAGTTTATGGTGTTGCAGGGTCCGATGTTCCGTCGTTGAGGATGCCATTCAACAGGGCAGATTATTATATCAGGATTCCTGATGCCATGCCGCAGGGATGCGCTCCCAATACCGGCATACTTTACAAAGCTACGGTGAGACATGATGATGGCGGGCTTGATGAACTTCCCCTTCTCGACTGTGTTGCTGATATTCAGGTAACCTTCTGGCTTGACACAGATGGAGACGGTAACATTGATTGGCCGCCTTCAGATAGTATCTTCGATTTTACAGCTCAACAGATAAGGGAGCAGGTAAGAGAAGTCAGAGTATATATAGTAGCTCAGGAAGGGCAAAAGGATATTAATTATGATTTTTCATTAGGTGGTTCGAAGGAATATTTATCTGCTACAGAGAGTTTAGGCCCTAATTCAAGAACTATTGATTTTGTAAACCTTAAAACTGAGATCGGGGATCCTGAGTATAAATATTACAGATGGAAACTATATACATTAGTCGTAAAACCAAATAATCTGAGGTGATCAGATGAAGCAAAGAGCAAAGAGTAAAGAAGTGGGAGCAAAGGAAACATTACTCCCCTTTCGCCTCACCTTGCTAAGAGGACGATGGGGGATTAACGAAAAAGGTATTGCTCTTGCGATGGTCCTCGTGCTTTCGTTTATTGCACTTGCAATCATGGCAGGATTGATATACATGATTACGTCCGGGACTCAGATTTCAGGTCTCCAGAAAAGATATGCAACATCCCTTGAAGCCGGTAAAGGTGGTGCAGATATTATCTATCAAGTTATCGCAGCAAGAATGGATGATCCCACTCAGATCGAAAATGAATTCAGCTTTCTCAATACCTTTAATATTGCTATTAGCCAGGCGTGTATCAATGACAAATTACTTAGATCTACTATTGACTGGGGAGTTGGATGTGATAATTTAATGACTACAGGCCCTGATTCTCATGACATGTTTTTTGATATAGGAGCAAGTCCAACTTATAGAGTATTTTCCAAAATAGTTGACACCGTAGAAGGCAATTCCGGTGGAGATGAAGGTTTGCTGGGTAAAGGAGTTGTTGTCTCCGGGTCGGGCGAGGTGACTGTAGTGCATCGGCCGTATCTCTATACAATAGAAATTGACGCACAGAGGGACGTAAATCCATCCGAAAGGGCAAAGCTGTCAATACTGTATCAGTATTAACACTTAAATGGCGTGTCATTCCGAGCGAAGCGAGGAATCTCATCGGGATTGCTTTGCTAACGCTCGCAACGACTTCGTTGGATTGCCACGCACTTCGGGCGCGCAATGACAATGTAACAATGATATAAGATGTGTAAATTTTTGGTTTGTATAACATTACTTTTAATTCTATCCTGCTCATCTGAAAAGCCTGCTGATATTAGTAGTCAAAAGCCTTCAGAGGCAGTACGCAGTCACGTTTCTGAAACCTCACAGGCTCATGTGTCTGTAACTGGTGAGTCTTATTCAATAGAAATCGCCCCGATAGATGCCTCCCGTAATTCAGTGATATATGTAATTCCCCGTAGATTTAATCTCACCGATGCAAAGATAGAGTGGCTGGTAAATGGCATATTAACCAATACTCCTGTAGCTGATCAGTTCAAAGCAACTGAAACTAAAAAAGGTGATGAGGTTCAGGCTGTGGCATGGAGAGACGGTCAGAAAATAAAATCCAATATCATACAAATAACAAATTCCCCGCCTGAAATCAGTAAGGTTAGAATACTCCCTGAAGTATTTAAACCTGGTGATACATTGTACGTCGAGGCCTCCGGAAGCGATTTAGATGGAGACGAAGTAACTATTAATTATGAATGGACCAAGAACGGTGAACCTGCTGGAAATGACAAAAAGATTGAGACATCCCTCCAAAGGGGAGACAAAGTTTCTGTGAAAATTACTCCATATGATGGCGAGGCTCATGGTCGGCCGGTTATCTTACACAGGGAGATAGTAAATATCCCCCCGACGATTATTGAAAGTAAGAATTACAATTTCGATGGGAAAACTTATACCCACCAGGTCAAAGCCACCGACCCCGACGGAGACCCGCTTACTTATTCCCTTAAATCCGCACCGGCGGGTATGACCATAAATCCATCGACTGGACTGATACAATGGAATGTACCCCCTGATTTCAAAGGCAAGGCTCCTATTACTGTCTCCGTCACAGATGGACACGGCGGAGAGGCGATGCAGAGCTTTACCCTCGAGATTACGCCAGAGAAGTGAGGTAGCTGCAGGGACAGGCTTAAGCCGGGGTCCGGTATTTTCAAGAGGTTCTGGATTTCTGCCTGAGTTTATCCCGTACTTGATACGTGGCAGAAATCACAGAAAACCTTAGTTTATGGACAGACTCTAATTATTCCGTTTTGTGATATAAATTTAAAACTGGTAATGTCAAAAATTTCATGAAAAAGTGGTTTAAAACATATTGAAATATAAAAGAAACCCTCCCCCTTGAGGGGGGAGGGCGAGGGTGGGGGTGAAAAGTCTGATAGATATAGCCAGAAGACTTAGAAAAAACTCTACGGATACGGAACGGTATTTATGGAGATATCTCAGGAATAGGCAAGTAGAGGGGGTTAAATTTCGTCGTCAACAGCAGTTGGGCAAGTATATAGTAGATTTCGTAAACTTTGAAAATAAAGTGGTTATAGAGGTAGATGGAGGGCAGCATGCAGATAATTCAAGCGATAAGATACGGGATGAATGGCTTAGGGCTGCTCTTCTCACCCCTCACCCTAACCCTCTCCCACAAGGGGAGAGGGAAAATAACTTTTGACAATACTACCGGAATCAATAGGGGGACTTATGAGAATAGAATATGACAAATATGCAAAAGCTCTTTATATAAGACTGCAAGAAAAAGAACGCGGTAGAACTGTTGAAATAAACGAGAATTTAAATATAGACCTTGATGAAAAGGGCAACTTGATAGGAATTGAGATATTAAATCCTGATGAATATCCTTTAGAAAAATTATTCAAGCCTGAAATTGAAGAATATACTGAAAAAGACGCTGAACTTATAGAAATTAAGAAAGAGCCTGCAAATATTTAAAAACCTTAACAGCTACAATTGATAGTACGTAAATATCATACTTGCACATATGGGAAACTATTTGTGCACATATTGTTAGGTAAGGTTCTTCCTATTTATTGTGTCACTTTTCCATCTAAGAAACAAGTGGCCTGCTTAACATGTGCAATTATGATTTTTCCCAATAGTACACAAATGATATTTCCGTAACAACACCGTCCTGATTGCTTGACAAACTACAATATCTTTGAATAGAGTTGTCGTCAGAGGCCCTCTTGACAAAAGTAAACTACAATGTAGTATTATGTATACAATTGAATTAGCCCGATTATACACAGCAAACTCTGTTCCAATGGTTGTATGTCATTCCCGCTTGTCGGGAATCTTTCTGAATCCCCCTTAGTAAAGGGGATTAGGGGGTTGTTCAAAGAAAGATTCCCGACAAGCCAGAATGACAGAATTGAAAAACTTAAACAACTTTTAAGATCTTTGAGGATTAATATGCAAAATTTATAACTTAAAAGGGTTAGATGGAGGGAATAATGGGTAGCGTTGTAAAAAGTATTAGAATCGATGAAAAAACTCTGTCGGAGGTGGAAAGCCTTCTGCATACAAAGAAAGAGACCTTCTCAAGACTTACATCCGAGTTAATAGCCGAAGCTGTAAAAATGAGGAAGTGTCCCGGGATAGTCTTTGTTGAAGGACCTGCCGGAAGGCGTGCGAGGATTGAAGGTACGGGGATAGACGTCTGGGAACTTATTTCTGCCTATGAGGAGCTTAACAGCGACCTCAATGCCTTAAAAGAGGCATTTCACTGGCTTACAGACAGACAGATCATGGCAGCAATTGGCTATGCAAATGCATATCCCGATGAAATACAGGTGCTTATAAAAATAAACAGGGGATGGAGTAAAGAAAAAGCTCATGCTGAACTTCCGTTTGTCAGGAAGAAAGGATGAAGCTCCTTCTGGATGAAGACCTTAGCCCCAAAATAGCGATTATTCTCAGAGAGAGAGGCATAGATGTCCTGAGCGTGTACGAAATTGGATGTGCAGGATTAACTGATCAGGAGCAACTCGAATATGCGGCCTCTGAAGGCCGGTGCTTCGTGACCAGAAACAGAAATGATTACATAATCCTTACCCGCCAGTTCTTCTCCAGCAATATATCACATAAAGGGGTATTGATTATATCATCATCTTATAAGCCAAATGACTTTAAGGAGATTGCAGATGCTATTCTTGGATACGTTTCGGGGTGGCAGGAAAATCCCACTGATTATCTATTTGATTTTATTTAAAGACGAACAGGTCCTTAACCCGCCTGATAGTGAAACACTGACATAGTCTCTTAAGTTCGCCCCTCCCGGCATGACCATAAATCCATCCACAGGACTTATCCAATGGAATGTACCCCCTGATTTTAAAGGCAAGGCTCCTTTTACCGTGTCTGTCACAGACGGCCGTGGTGGAGAGGCAATGCAGAGCTTTACCCTCGAGATTATGCCTAACTTCGAAGAAAGAATTTTCCTCTAGTATAATCCTTTTTCATCTAAATCAAACTCCGGCGCCCCCAATTATTAAGCAATTGATTACACATATTAGGTAATATTTTACACAATTTTAGAAGGTAAGCTATAAAATCATTTAAAAATCAAGATGATAAAATTTTTCATAGCTGGCAGGATTTTTGCTTATTTATCAAATGCTAATTAATTATATTTCATGAGGTGCATATATGAAGAACAAAATTTTTACTGTAATCAGTTTGCTTATTACCTTCACATTGGTATTTGCTTCTTTTTGTTTTGCTGAAAAAGTCAAAGTAAGAGTTGTAGAAGGGATTATTGAACAAGTTACAGACGATTCTATCAGAGTCCGCGGTAATTATTATAATATCGCCCATGTACCTCTCAAAAATGCTTCAGGAGAAACACTTTCAAAATCCTATTTAAACCAGGGCAAAAAGGTAGAAATATTTTTTCTCGGGAACAAAATAACAAGTGTATTAGTTCACGAATATATGCTTGAGTGAGGGTAATATGAAAAAATTAGTTTTTTTACTGATTGCGATATCTTTATTTTTAACATTCATGCCTTTTAAAAATTCACATTCTGCGGTTATGGAAGATTACTGTGCGGTTCCGCCATATATTATCCAGAATGTAGCCCCGAATGTCATGATTGTCCTGGATAATTCAGGGAGTATGTTTAATTTTGCATATGTTGATCCCGGAGCTGACGGTCTACTTGATACTTCAGATGACCATATGTGTACGGATCCTGCCACCCCATGCACAGGATTTATAGATCGAGGGATCTACCCGCCTTCCTGTGCGGCTTACCAAGCAAATCCCTCAGCTTATTTCAAATATTACGGCTATTTTAATCCTGACTACTGGTATACCTATACATCAAACAGGTTTGTGTCTGCAGGTCCCAAAACGGGGAGTTGTATTCCGGGAGAGCGGGCTAAGGCAGCTACAGAATGGGATGGTAATTTCCTCAACTGGCTGACGATGAGGAGGGTGGATGTTATAAGAAAGGTTTTGGCAGGCGGAAAGACTACAGGTTCAGGTGCAAATACAAGGCTTTTAGGGCAGATAGCTGATTATGCTGGAAGAGGTATATACAAGCAAATATTAAATGCAAATGACTATACACCTTATAGTGAGAATAAGACATTCACTTTCAGTACAGGAGGCTCAGGTACATCCTCATTTAGTGTGTCAGGTATTGGTGGTACTTTTTCTGTAGATGTTGTAGTTCCACCTCCTGTTGAAGGTGTGCTACAGAGGGTTGTTGGAGCCCGTGCAAGACTTGGGCTTTCATTTTATCGTGTTAATAATCCAACCCCGCACGGCGGTTTTGTTCAGGTAAATGTTGGTAGCTTAAGTCTATCAAGCATAGTAAACCAGATAAATAATGACCCAAGCAGCTTAATGGGCAAAACAAATACCCCTCTTGCTGAGACATTATGGACAGTAGCAGGTTATTTTGCCCAGCAGGCAACCATGGAAGGTGGGCCCGGCCCAATGTATAAAGGTGGTGATTATCAGATAAATAACGATGTTGACCCTCTTAACTATGGAACTGGCGGATCACCCCGATGGCCCTGGTGTTCAAAAAATTTTGTTCTTTATATAACAGACGGTGAACCCTGTGCTGATGGCTATCTGCCCGCCACCTTAAGGGATTATGCTTCAGGGAAATCTGGATATAACTGTTCAGGCACAGGTTGCCCTGCAGTAGGTCCATTCCCTGCATCAACATTTCCTTCCTGCACCGGGGGAGGCGAGTCTGCCTCATGCGGTGGGATAGTAAGTGGATGTTATGTTGCAGGTATCGAAGATGTTGCCTTATATATGAATACAACAGACCTCAGGCCTGCTATCCCGGGCAAGCAGAAATTAGTCCTTTATACTGTATTTGCCTTTGGTAAGGGGTCCACTTTACTTAGATATGCTGCCATAAATGGGGGATTTGAAGATTTAAATGGCAATAATATCCCTGATCTTAAGGCAGAATGGGATAAGAGTGGTAACGGCGAGCCTGACAATTTTTTTGAGGCTACAGAAGGTTACAGGCTTGAGAAGGCGATCGAAGATGCCTTTTCAAGCATACTATCGCGGGCATCTTCCGGCACAGCGGCGTCTGTTCTTGCATCAGGTGAGGGCCAGGGTGCCAATCTTGTCCAGGCTGTTTTTTATCCGAGACGCAGGTTCGGCGATGAGATAATTACATGGACAGGAGCGCTCCAGAACCTTTGGTACCATGTTGACCCCTTCTTTGCAAAAAGCAGTATAAGGGAAGAAACAGTAACAGACAGCTTACTCAACCTCACAAATGACTATATTATGCAGATTTACTTTGACACCGATACGCAGACTACAAAAGCAAAGCGATGGCATGATACTGATGGTGATGGCGATGCAGACATTGTAATGCCGGCCGTACAGTTTGAAGACATAAGCAACCTCTGGGAGGCAGGCAAACTCCTGTGGAGCAGGGATCTTTCTGCAGATCCGAGAACCATCTATACAACAGTTGATGGCAGTTCACTCATATCCTTTTCAATAACCAATGCCGGAACTCTTGCTTCTTATCTTCAGGCAACAGATGGGACTCATGCATCAAAGATTATAGGATGGGTTCATGGTGAGGATCTAATTGAGGATGCTGACGGCGACGGTGTAAACGACTATAGATTAAGGACTGTAACAATTGGAGATGAGACGAATGTGTGGAAGTTAGGCGATATACTGAGTTCAACACCAAGGATTGCCTCATGGCTGCAGCTGAACAATTATGACACTCGATACAGTGATACAACATATAAAGATTTTATAAGCTCATTAACCTATAAAAACAGGGGGATGGTCTTTACAGGCGGAAACGATGGTATGCTTCATGCCTTCAAGCTCGGGAAATTACAGCTCAGCGGTGCATGGAAGGATTCTGTAACCAAGAAGGCAAAGCTAACAAATCCTGACCTATCTACACCTATCGGACATGAGGCATGGGCATTTATTCCCAGGAATGCCCTGCCTTATCTTAAATACATCGCAGACCCAGGCTACTGTCATATCTATACTGTTGATCTTACACCGTATCTTATTGATGCAAGCATTGAGGGAACCCCTGATGATGAGAGGACGGTGAGTAGCTGGAGAACCATCCTTATAGGGGGAATGAGGTTTGGCGGTGCGTGCAGAAATTATAATGCTTCCTGTACAGACTGTGTAAAAACACCAGTTGATGGTGTTGGATTTTCTTCCTACTTCGCCTTCGATGTTACAGACCCGAACAACCCCGAGCTCCTCTGGGAGTTTTCTCATCCCCGGCTCGGCTTTACAACAACAGGCCCTGCTATTGTTCGAATAGGAGATAAGGCTAAAAACGGCAACTGGTTCGTTGTTTTCGGTTCTGGTCCAACAGGTCCGATAAGCACAGACTGGCAGTTTATGGGCCGTTCAGACCAGAATCTGCGGCTCTTTGTCCTCAATCTAAAGACCGGTAATCCCGAGAGGATTATAGATTCAGGAATCCAGTTTGCCTTTGCTGGCTCAATGATGAATTCTCAGAATGATTCTGATTTAATAAGCGGCGGGTCTGGAGACTATGAGACCGATGTTCTTTATATTCCCTATGTAAAGAGGGCAGGAGCGGGAACTCCAGCAAATCCATATACATGGACAAACGGTGGTGTTGGCAGACTGGTGACAGGAGAGGACCCTAATCCTTCCGACTGGAAATGGAGTATAGTTATAGACAACATTGGCCCTGTTACATCTGGTGTTGCCAGGATTCAGAACAAAAAGAAGGGCTTATTGTGGCTCTACTTTGGCACAGGCAGATATTACTTCGTGCAGGAATCCGGCGTAGATGACCACAGCAGCAGGAGACGGATTTTTGGCATAAAAGAGCCCTGTTTTCAGACCGGAGATGTACCACTTAAAAATGAGTGTACCGCCGGCAGCGGCATAGCAGTTGCTCTTGCTGATCTGGTCGATAAAACCTGTCCTACAGACGCTCTTGATTGCATAAATGCCCCCGTCCCAGACAATAAGGACGGATGGTATATCGATCTCGACCCTTCCGAGACAGATTTCGGGGCAGAGCGTGTTATTACAGACCCGGAGGCAACAACCATGGGTGTTGTATTTTTTACAACAATAAGACCCTACACCGATGTATGTGCAATTGGAGGCAGAAGTACCATGTGGGCGGTGAAATATGATACAGGTGGTTCTCCCGGCAGTACCCTGAAAGGAATAGCAATACTTCAGGTCTCAACAGCTGCAATCGAGCAGATAGACCTTTCAAAAGCCTTTACAAAGCGTGGAGGCAGAAAGCCGCCTATGGATATGGAAATCGAAGGAATTACAGGAGGGACCCCGGCTACCCTGTTACCACCGCCGCCTGTGAAAAGGACAATACATATGAGGGAAAGGTGAAAAGAAATTCAAAATGCAAAATGAGAAATTTAAAAATACAGAGCAAAACGCAAAATTAAATATAAAAGGAAGGGCATATAGCTTTGCTTTAAGCACAATAAAACTTATTGACACATTGTCTAATTGCAGGGCCAATATGATAATAGGAGACCAATTACTTAGAAGTGCCACAAGTATCGGAGCAAATATTGTTGAAGCACAGGCAGCAAGTTCGAGAAAGGATTTTAAGAATTTTCTGAATCATGCCCTAAAATCTGCCAATGAAACTAAGTTTTGGTTGTCACTATTAAAAGATTCTGGGAAAAAACCAGAGAATGAAATAAATCCTTTGCTAAATGAGGCAAAAGAATTATCGAATATACTTGCTTCAAGCATTTTAACTTTAAAGAACAAAACATTTTGAATTTTTAATTGTAATTTTACATTTTGACTTTTAAATTTTAAATTTATTATGAACAACAGGGGCATAACTTTAATCGAACTTATAATCGTTATCTCTATAATTGGCATTCTCGCTGTGGCCCTCGGTTTTTCGTTTCAGGGCTGGATAGGTAAATACAGGGCTGAAAGTGAGATAAAAGAGATGTATGTTGATCTGATGAATGCAAGGGCAAGGGCAATGCAGAGAAACAGGGCGCATTTTGTTACTATTGCGAATACACAATATACAATACAGGAGGATATCGCCCCCTGGCCTGATGGCGATGGAAATTTAACCGCAGCAGATAATGTCCGTCCTGCTGGATACAACGACCCAATCCCTTTACTGCAAAAAGACCTGAATCCGAATCATCCTATAACGTGGAGTAATATAGCGGACATTGAGATAAGTTTTACTACAGGGGGGCTTTCAAATGATAATAAAACTATATGTAGTAACACCGATGCTGACGCAGATTATGACTGTATTGTGATTTCAGCATCGAGAATAAATCTCGGGAAATTGACAACAAAGATTACGGATGGAGGAACATGTAATGCAGATAATTGTGTTGCTAAATAAAAAAGGTTTCCGAAAAATAGACATAGACAATCAAACGAGCAACCTTATCTGTCATTGCGAGCACCCGAAGGGTGCGTGGCAATCTCGTTTCAAAAACGCGAGATTGCTTCGTTTCACTCGCAATGACAATTTTCTATGTCCATTTTCCGGAGGCTTCACCCTTGTTGAAGTTTTGATTGCCCTTGTGGTAACCCTTGTGGTCTTCCTTGCCCTGATGCAGACCGCACTCGTAGGTATTGACTCAAACATGATAAATATTTTGAGAGATGAGGCGGTTAGCATTGCTGATGAGAGAATGTCAGCTCACAGGAATGTCTCATTTGACGATATATTATTGACAGATACAAATGGTGCGCCAAACAATCCCGGGAATTTTGTAGCCGATACAACGATTCAAAGGGATGTGAGAAATATTAATAATTTTCCTTTTACATCCATGAAAAGAATTGATGATTTGAATGACGATAACAAACTGGTTGAGATACAAATTACATGGGAATGGAAGGAAAAGACTGTGGCTAATGGTGACCCATATACCCATACTATTTCAACAATTGTGAGGAGATAATGGGCACGAAGAGGCAAGGATACAAGATGCAGGATACAGGATGCAGGTATTTATCATGTATCGTGAATCGTGGATCATGTATCGGGTCGTATCGTGCATTATGCATCATGAATCAAACGGGGTTTACCCTAATAGAACTCATGGTAACAATGGTTGTCTTTGTGCTTGTTATGGCTGCTGCTTCTCAGGTATTTACAGGTTTGCTAACACAATTCAAACAGCAAAGCAAGATAGCAGAGACTGATATAGAAGGCATAATTGGGCTTGAGATATTGAGACGAGATATTGAGCATGCAGGATATGGGCTGTCATGGGTGATTCCTGCAGGCATAAATTATGAGGAGGCATCGGCTGCTGAAGCAGCAGTATACAACGATGCTCCAAATAACCCACCGAGGGCAATTATAAGCGGGAATAACGTTACTTTTGGTTGGCCGAATGCTGTTTTCAATGACTCCGATTATCTGGTGATAAAAGCTACGAATGTCGCAAGAAATGCTCCAGCCCGGAGATGGACACACTTGAGTACGGGCGATGTGAAAAGGATCTGGGATATTGCAAATGAGAATTTTGTTAATGGCGATCGTGTGATTGTTCTCTCACCAGGAACCTCAGATGCAAACCGGCGATCCTTAGTTGTCAGCGGTGGAGGTTTTCATACAACATATAATGCTACCGACGGTTTTGCAGATGATACGGAGACCCGTTTTATATATGGCATTAACAATCCTGCTGATGATAACCCTCCTCGAATGCCTTTTAACAGGGCAGATTATTATATCTGGAGGTCACACATCGATCCGGCTCAAGATGATGTGCCTGACAGATGTGCCCCTAACACAGGTGTTCTTAGAAAGGCTGTTATAGCTCATGCTGATGGATCAAGGAGGGATATCTTACCCCTCCTCGACTGTGTCGCCGACATGCAGATAGTGTATGGTATTGATATTGATACAGATGGCGCAGTGAATTGTTATGTAAATGACCTTGAAGATGTTTTAGCTACAGTGGATGCCAAAAATATACGGGATCGTGTGAGAGCGGTGAGAGTATACATACTAGCACAGGAGGGACAATTTGATAGAGATTTTACCTTTAATCCTCCTGTAGCCTCCGGTTCTATCAGAGTTGGGGAACTTTCAGCGGATTTACCGGGCGGTAGTTGTACCGGAGAGACAGTTTTAGGGCGAGATTTTAAACTCAATGGAATAACTAACTGGCAAAATTACAGATGGAAAGTGTATACACTGGTTGTGAAACCGAATAATCTGAGAGAAAAAAGTAGACAGCAAACAGTAGATAGTAGACAGGAGACAGGCGGAAGAAAAATGAATAAAAAGGTTAAGAGATTTGAGGATTTAGAAGTCTGGAAGAAGGCGCATAAACTTGTATTAGATACATATAGAATTACAAGAGATTTCCCCTTTTTACAACATCAGTCAGAGTTCTTTGGAAGAATTGAGGTATTATCTTATTCTATCCGTAGATCTTGGATATTCAAAAGACAATAAGGATTTAACATGTCTGACTGAAGAAGCCGGGAGGATGCTTTATGGACTTATCAGAAGTATACAAACAGGAAAGTAGACAGCATGTAGCAAACAGCAAAGGAAGTAGACAGCAAACAGCATATAGTAGACAGGGAAAGACAAATGGATTCCTGTCTACTGTCTACTCTCTACTGTCTACTAAAAAAAAGAATTCCCTGTCTACTACCTACCGTCTACTGTCTACTGACCAAGGCATAGCCCTTGTGATGGTACTGATATTATCGGCTATTGCCCTGGCTATCATGGCAGGGTTGATTTACATGCTAACGACCGGTACACAAATATCGGGCATGGAGAAGAGATATAAAACAGCACTTGAGGCTGGTATAGGCGGTGCAGATGTCATATATCAGTTTATTGGAATGCGGGGAGAGCAATCTAAAGTTAATAACCTTTTGGGTGACTTATCGTCCCTCGGTCCTTTAATTACAACACCTGCAACATGCCAGACTAATGTAGCTGCTACTCTTCCAGATGGTACACCATGTATCACTATTGGCAATTATACAGATCTGGCTACCAAGCTCAATCTGCCAACAGCCTGTTGGACAGGCTGTGATAGTTCTCTTACTATTACCCATGGAACCCCTTCCACATATGACATGAGTCTGAATCTCGGTGTAAGTCCAACATATACGGCTTATGCAAAGATAGTTGATACAGTTTGGGGCAATACAGGTGAGGACGAGGGGCTGGTTGATCCGGGATTCCCACCTGTACCGGGATCATCTGTGGTCCCTGTGCCGTATCTCTACACAATTGAGGTTGATGCGCAAGATACAGCAAATCCTTCCGAAAGAGCAAAGCTGTCGATACTATATCAATATTAATTAGCATTCGTTTATAAACTCAATTTAGATTACAAATAGCGACATATCTTATATCCCTAATAGCAGTGCAAGGCGGTAGGCCACTAATCCGCTGCCGAATGATACGATAAACATTAGGACGAAAGAAAATAGGAACCACTTCCAGCTTCCTATCTCCTGCTTCATCACAGCCACTGTTGCTGCGCATGGTATGAAGAGCATCATAACGACAAGGAATGAAAGTGCAGATGCATGACTCATTACATTTGGCAGGACATTCCTGAGACCTTCTTCGCCCACGCCATAGAGCACCCCGAGCATTGCTATCGTGTTCTCTTTGGCAACAAAGCTTCCCAGCAAGGCTACTATCATCTTCCAGTCCAGACCGAGAGGCTCTCCTAAAGGTTCGATAAGAAGTCCCATCCATCCGAGAAGGCTCTCCTCTATCGTTGCACCGGGGATATTGGATATGATCCATATAAATACAGAAAATCCGAGAATAACCGTACCGGCGCGTTTTATAAATGCCTTTAACCTGTTCCAGACAACTACACATATTGTCTTCGGATTCGGCCTGTGATAAAGAGGAAGTTCCATTATGAAAGGCATTTTTTGCCCTTTTAAAAAAAACCTGCTTACGAGCATTCCGGCGATACCCAGAGCAAGTATGTTTAAAGCTACAAGAGACCACGATACAATGGCTCCTGAACTTCCAAAAACCGCGGCTGCTACCAGTGCCAGTACCGCAAGCCTGGCAGTACAGGGGACAAAAGGCGTGAGTAATATTGTAAGGATTTTTGCCCTTTCGGATTCTATTATCCTTGCACCCAGCACTGCGGGGACATTGCACCCGAATCCAAGAAAAATGGGAAGAAAACTTTTCCCATGGAGACCTATTATATGCATAAACCTGTCCATTACGAAGGCAGCCCTTGCCATGTATCCTACGTCCTCAAGAAAAGCCATGGCTGCGAAAAAAATAAGCAGTATGGGCAGGAATGTGAGGACTGTTCCCGCTCCTCCTATTATGCCGTCTATTATGATTCCCCTTATCCATGCTGAAGCGCTGTAGAGAAATGGATCAATCCATCTCGCAAAAGAGTTTATCAGCCATTCCAGCAGCCCCTGTAAGGGTGACCCTAACCCGTAGGTCAGCACAAACACGATACCGAGTATACCTAAAAGTATCGGAATGCCGAATACAGGACGTGTAAGCACTTGATCTAACCTGTCCGTTAGAAGTATCTGCCCCCTTTTAAATTGGGAGACAGATGCACGAATGGCATCCTCTATCCAGTCATATCTGCCTGCGACGATGGCGAGCTGGGAGTCTTCATGTTTCAGGAGAAGAGATTCTACTTTTTCCCATTTTTCTGCTGGTAAAAATTTCTTTAGCATGTCCAGGACTTCCGGGTCCCCTTCCATTAACTTTGTTACGACCCAATGTACAGGATAAGATTGTGGAATATGTTCTTTCACCTTTTCTAAAAGGTCATCGAATACCTCTTTATGATCAGGGGATACCCTGGGAAGCGAGAGGTTATACGAAAGCTCTCCTTTTACAAGAGATACTGCCCCCGAGATAAGCTCCTTTAGCCCTTTATTTTTTGTTGCAACCAATGGGACGACAGGTATTCCAAGAAAATTTTTCAGGGCTTCCACATCTATCTGAATCCCCTGCTCCTGCGCTACATCTATCATGTTCAGGCCAAGTACGACAGGTGAACCGAGAAGTAGCAGCTCCGAAAGGAGATACAGACTTCGTTCGAGGGCAGCTGCATTGGTTATAAGGATAATAACGCCTGGCTGTTCCTTTATTACAAAATCCCTTGCTACCCTTTCTTCCTCTGAAAATGCTGTAAGACTGTATGTTCCGGGAAGGTCAACTATTTTTATCTCAGTATCTCCTGAGATGAAAAACCCTTCTTTTTTCTCTACTGTTTTCCCGGGCCAGTTGCCTACATGTTGAGATAATCCTGTAAGAATATTGAAGACTGTGGATTTTCCAACGTTCGGCTGTCCCGCAAGGGCTACAAGGAGCTTATTTTTTCCCCTCATTCGGTTTTGTCTCTTTTTTTATCTTGAGCTTGCACACCATTATCTTCGAAGACTGACCTTTCCCAATTGCAATCCTTGTACCATTGGTGAGGAGCAACAGAGGACCTCCGCTGTTTCTAAGGACTGTAACTTGTGTACCAGGGGCTATCCCCATGGAAGCAAGTCTGCTTATGAGACCGTATCCTCCTGAAATGAAATGAATAAGCCCTTCTTCTCCTTCTCTTAAAGCAATAAGTGGCAGTAAATCTATGTTCATAAACTCTTTTCCCCCATTAACCGGTTTTCTTCAGACATTTTTTGCAGTAGCCCTGTATTTCAAGAGTATGGTTCGTCCATTGAAAACCATACTTTTTACAGAGGTCTTTCTGTAATCTCTCGAGATCTTCAGAGTAAAACTCAATAACCTCGCCGCAACTGAGGCAGAGCATGTGGTCGTGGTGCCCCTGACCATAGGTTTTTTCATAAATCGTCCCGTGCTCTGTCTTTTTGACCTTCTCTATCAATCCGCACTCACAGAGGATGTGGAGAGTCCGGTAAACAGAAGCCCGCGAGATTTTGAGGCTCTTTTTCTTCATCTCCAGATAAAGGGACTCGGGATCGAAATGACCCTGACTTGAAGAAGTCTTCCGGAGAATGGCTGCCCGTTCTCTGGTTAACCTCTGTCCTCTATCCTTGAGAAATTTTTTAAATATCTTTTCTTCCATAATAATTGAGATTGATTCTCAAAATCATTTTAAAATGCCGCATACCAGAATGTCAACAACTTTTTCCTGCCTATATCAACCCGAATAAGTGAATGATATGGGTCAATAGCGTTTCAGTGTCAGTTTTACATTTTTTTCTGATTATGCTAACTTTAATATTCTGAAAGAAAAGAGTTTTCTTATCATCAAAGATAGTCAGGAGATTCTAAATGTTAAGTAAAGTAGTACTTGCATACTCGGGCGGGCTTGATACTTCTGTTGCTATAAAATGGCTTAAGGAAAAATATAAGGTAGAAATAATAGCCTTTTGCGCTGATATCGGACAAGGTGAGGATCTTGACAGGATTAAAGAAAAAGCGTTGATGACAGGAGCCTCAAAAGTTTATGTTGAAGATTTGAGAGAAGAATTCGTAAAAGACTATATATTTCCGATGCTCAGGGCTAATGCGGTGTATGAAGGCTTCTATCTGCTCGGAACATCTATTGCAAGGCCTCTAATTGCAAAAAAGCAGATAGAAATTGCCGAGAAGGAAAAAGCAGAAGCTGTAGCCCATGGAGCTACAGGGAAGGGGAACGATCAGGTCAGGTTTGAGCTTACATACTATGCATTCAAACCGGAAATAAAGGTTATAGCTCCATGGAGAGAATGGCCTTTTAAATCGAGAAGCGACCTGATTGAATATGCCCGGAAACACAAAATATATGTTACAGCAACAAGAGAAAAACCTTATAGCGTCGACAGGAACTTATTTCATATAAGCTATGAAGGCGGGGTACTCGAAGATCCATGGGAAGAACCACCGCAGGATATGTATACAATGATTACACCGCCTGAAAAAACACCGGATAAACCTGTATACATTGATATATCTTATAAAAACGGTGACCCTGTTGGAATAAACAATAAACGAATGTTTCCTGCAAAACTGCTCGCAAAATTGAATTCATTAGCAGGCCAACATGGTATAGGCAGAGTTGACTTAGTAGAAAACAGGTACGTAGGCATTAAATCAAGAGGCGTTTATGAAACACCTGGTGGTACAGTACTTCACAAATCGCATATGGCGATAGAATCACTTGTGCTTGATAGAGAGATAATGCATATCAGGGACTCGCTCATAACCCGTTATTCAGAGCTTGTTTATTATGGTTACTGGTTTTCTCCTGAGAGGGTTGCCCTTCAGAAATTTATAGATTACATACAGAAAGGAGTAACAGGCACTGTAAGGATAAAGCTGTATAAAGGCAATTGTTATATTATAGGAAGAAAATCACCTAATTCATTATATCAACCTGAACTAGCAACATTTGAGGGTGAAGAAGTATATAATCAGAAAGATGCAGAAGGTTTCATAAAACTCAATGCCCTGAGGTTAAAATTAAGAAAATTGAAAAGTTAGTTTAATGTCAGACATCAAATACTGGATTGCTTTATCAATGTTACAGGATGTAGGTCCGGTGAGGGCTAAGAAGTTGCTCTCAAAGTTCGGTACGCCCGGAAACATATTCAATTCCGATTTTGATGACCTTCTTGCTGTGGAAGGGATAGGTACAAGGGTGGCGAAAACTATAAAAGAATTTTCATCATGGGATTTGATCGGGAAACAGATTGATGTATTGGAAAGTAAAGGGTTAAAAGTTATCAGTTATGGAGACCCTTTGTATCCGGAGATGCTCAGGGAGATAGAGGATGCTCCTGCATTGATTTATATTAAGGGTGACATCCAGCCTAAAGATAAATTTGCGATAGCAGTTGTTGGTTCACGGAACCCAACACACTATGGTGCATCGGTTGCCGAACAAATAGCTGAAGAACTTGCATCGATGGGATTTACTATAGTAAGTGGAATGGCAAGAGGTATTGATTCGTTATCGCACAGAAGTGCATTAAAAGCTGGAGGAAGAACTATAGCAGTGCTTGGTTCAGGTCTTGACATTCCATATCCTCCAGAGAATAAAATCTTGATGGAAAGGATTGCAGGTTCAGGGTGTGTTTTAAGCGAGTTTTCTCCCGGGACTCCTCCTGACAGGGAAAATTTTCCGAGGAGAAATAGAATCATCAGCGGGCTTTGTCTTGGTGTGCTTGTCATAGAGGCCACATCTGACAGCGGTTCACTGATAACAGCAGCATATGCCCTTGAACAGAACAGGGAGGTCTTTGCAGTACCCGGTAATGTAACCTCTTTCAATTCCGAGGGTACGAACGAACTGGTCAAGAGAGGTGCTATACTAACAAGAAATGCAGATGATGTTATCAGAGAACTTGCCCCTGTCTTGAGAGGATTTATAAAATCCAAAGACAAGGTAAAAATTGAAATTACAGGAGAAGAAATGGAATTATGTAAACATCTATCGGGGGAGCCGAAGCAGATAGATGCTATATCACGTGAGAGCGGCTTACCATCCTCAAGGATACTCGGAATTCTTCTGGGGCTTGAGTTAAAAGGTGCTGTAAAGCAAATATCGGGGAAGAGGTTTTATCTGGCATGAATTCGCTTGTCATTGTTGAATCACCAGCTAAAGCAAAGACCATCCATAAAATACTCGGAAAGGAATTTTCTGTTAAGGCTTCTATTGGACATATTAAGGACCTTCCGGAAAAAGATTTCGGTGTCAATATAGATAATGATTTCAAGCCCTATTATGTTGTTATTCCGGGGAAAGAGAAGGTTATTAAAGAATTGAAAAAGGCTTCCAGGGATGCTGATAAAATTCTTCTTGCCCCGGACCCTGACAGAGAGGGTGAGGCAATAGCCTGGCATATTGCATCTGAAATAACCAATAAGAAATCTAAAAGACTGAATGACAAGATATACAGGATCATCTTCAATGAAATCACGGAGAGGGCGGTTCGTGAAGCAATAAAAAACCCTCAAAAGATAGATATGAAGAAGGTCGAGGCACAGCAGGCCAGAAGGATACTTGACAGGATTGTCGGATACAAGCTCAGTCCTTTGCTATGGAAAAAAGTGCGCAGGGGCTTAAGTGCGGGCAGAGTACAGTCTGTTGCGGTAAGGCTTATTGTTGACAGGGAGCGTGAAATAGCTGAATTCAAACCTGAAGAATACTGGAGCATTATTGCTGAGTTCGAGGGTTCCAGGCCCCCGAAATTTCTGGCCAGGCTTTACAGGATAAATCAACAGTCAGAAACAGAAAACAAGTTTCTTATTCCTGATGAAGAAAAAGCAAATGCAATAGTTACTGACTTAAAAAATAGAGAATTCATTCTGGATAAGATAGAACGCAAGCAAAGGAAAAGGACGCCTTACCCACCTTTTATCACAAGCACTATTCAACAGGAAGCGGCGAGAAAGCTGAAGTTTCCTGCGAAAAAGACCATGATAATAGCACAGCAGCTTTATGAAGGTATAGATCTCGGGGAAGAGGGCTCGGTGGGACTGATTACTTATATGAGAACGGATTCTCACAGGGTGGCTGCGGAGGCTCAGGAGTGGGCACGGAGCTTGATTCAGAAAATGTTCGGAAAAAATTATATTCCGGACAAGCCTCCTGTTTACAAGAGCAAGGCATCGGCACAGGAAGCGCATGAAGCAATCAGACCTACATATCCCGAGAAAAAACCAGAAGAGATAAAACAGTTACTTTCAAAAGATCAATATGCACTATATAAACTGATATGGAACCGTTTCATTGCTAGTCAGATGTCACCGGCACAACTTGAACAAACGACATTCATTATTACCCCCCTCCATCCCCCCTTACCAAGGGGGGAATTAAAGGGGGGTGCGGAATTCAGGGCATCCGGAACCATTATACGTTTCGATGGTTTCATGGCGCTGTATACCGAGAGCAAGGACGATATCGACGAAGAAAACGGTCTGACATTACCTGTGCTCAATGAAGGGGAAATATTGAGACTTCTCAACTTACAGCCGAAACAGCATTTCACACAGCCGTCTCCTCGTTATACAGAGGCAACACTCGTGAAGGCACTTGAGGAAAAGGGTATCGGCAGACCAAGTACCTATGCAACAATTCTTTCAACAATTCAGGATAGAAAATATGTTCAGAAGACTGACGGCAAATTTTTCCCTACCGAACTCGGTGTGGTAGTAAATGATTTTCTTGTTGAAAGATTCCCTGAGTTGATTGATGTCAATTTTACCGCGAAAATGGAAGATGAACTTGACCGAATCGAAGACGGGGAGATGAAATGGGAAAAGGTCGTGAAAGATTTTTACACCCCCTTCAAGACGGTTCTGACTAAGGCAGAAGAGGTTAAAGGAAAAGTAAAACCAAAGGACATACCTACTGATACTATATGCGAGAAATGCGGTCTTAACATGGTAATAAGATGGGGTAGACACGGAAGATTCCTTGCATGCTCGGGGTTCCCTGAATGCAAAAACGCCAAGCCACTGGAAAATCATCAATCAAAAGGCCAGCAGTCAACAAATAATAATCATCAGTCAAGTGAGATTTGCGAAAAGTGCGGTGCCCCGATGTTAATAAAAACAGGAAAGTATGGAAAATTCCTTGCATGCTCGCGATATCCTGAATGCAAAAACACGAAGCCCCTTTCAACAGGAATAAAATGTCCAATAGACGGGGGAGAAATAATAGAGAGACGTTCGAAAAAAGGTAAAACTTTCTGGAGTTGCAGTAATTTTCCCAGATGCAAATTTGCCACCTGGTATAAACCTGTTCCCATGAAATGTCCAAAATGCAATGCCGATTTCCTCCTCGAAAGGTGGAATAAGGCAGGAGAGATAATACACTTTTGCCATAATAAAGAGTGTGGATACAGGGAGATCGAGAAGGTTACAGAAGAAGCTGTTCCTGCAGGTGTTGCTTAGAAGTTTCTGGGGTATAAATAGAAAAGTATTATGAGACCCATAATAATCGGAATTGGTGGAGCATACAGCGGGGCAGGAAAGACCACATATGCCTCTTTGATTCTCAAAAGACTCAAGGGCTGGGGTGCTATAAAATATACAAAAACCTCTCTTTACATCTCTATAACAGATGATATTGAAATACTGTCCGAGAAGGGCAAGGACACGAGGAAACTGCTCGATTCAGGTGCTGAAAGGGTCCTCTGGGTTCAATCTCCAGTCTCTGAACTTCCTGATATCATTCAAATGGCTGCAGGAATGTTATCTTATCTCGAAGGCATCCTGATTGAAGGTAATAGCGCCATAAAGATGTTAAAACCCGATTTCGTGGTTTTTGTTGCTGGCGATAATAAAAGATTCAAGAAAAGCGCTGAGAATGTGCTGAGTATGGCAGATATAGTAATCTATGATAAAGAACTCCCGGCCGGCATACCAGAGGGTGCTAAACTATTTCGCACAAAAGAAAAGGATAAATGTCTGGATTTTATATGTAGCTTCTTAAAAGAATGCAGAAGAAGCATTTAATATTCTTATTTTATTTTTAAAGAGGCATATAGAGTAAAATCCGGAATGAATTTAAACATGATGATCAATTCATACGCCACAATACCAATATAAATTATTAAGGCAGAGACCAATAAGGCCCTCGTGAATGGGAAATTCTTGCATATGCATAAAATAACGACTGACACAGTGGTAATTATGAATTTTCCGACTAAAAAAGACATATCACCGAAATTTAAATACGAGGCCATAATAGGGTTTGCCTCAAACGCTATATTCTCTTTTATTAAAATAAGAGTCAGGCAGCCATCAAAAATACTCAGAATCAACAGAGACATAACCGTCACCAATAGCCTGGTGCTGTATAAGTCCACAAAATAGTCTTTTTTCATATCCTCTTTTCTTCTGACAGCGCGTCTCCGTCCACCAATGAATGTATATCTGCTTATGAAAGGTGTAGGAACCTCCCTCCTGTCAGGGAATATTCTTCTCCCTGACTTTTTAATAATCTCTGTAGTCTGAATGAAATACATAAGGGAAAGCTTAAAAATTTTGACCGAATATTATTTATAATTGACTGAGAATATTATTTATTTAACATGGAATTTATATATTTTTCAAGCAGAAATAGTTATAAATTTTCCGAGAATAGGTTTTATGTAAGTTTGAGCCCAAAGTTTTAAACTTATAAAAAATCCTTGTGATACAGATTACAAATTTTTTAGACCTTTGCATTTATATTTTAAAAAAGATTCGAAGTTAAATTTGGGAGGTACTATGAAATCTGTAAGATTCTGGAAAACGGAAGTACAACAGCTGTCGCTTATGGAAAGAATGTTTTTTAAAGACGTGATTAAGACGCTGTTAAACTGGGAGGTTTTAAAAAAAGAATACCTGGAGCTGGATTTAATCAGAAGGATTCTGGAATCAGAGATTCAGATCAGTACTCAAGAGGAAAAGGCTGATACGGAAAAGTGGATGGAAGCTGACTGAGAAATGAAAAAATGTATTAAAATATATATATAAGCAAAATGAAAAAAGAGACGGTAAAATTACTTAAAAAGACTTCCAGAAAAAGAATCCCCGTTTCGTTTTTAAAGGGGAAAATAATGCCATCCAGGAAAAGAAAACTTCTGGAAAAAGCATTAAAGAAAGACTCCCTGAAAGACTTCCAGGACGAATGACTGGTAATCAAAAATCAGCGGTAGCCCTCCCCCCCAACAATTTTTTAATTCAGACTTTACCGCTGCCCTCCAGTTTGTTGCTTATTTATCAAAGATAGAAGGATATCGTCCGATCAATCCTTTCAGGAGCATATATCTTTCTTCCAGAGATAAAGTCAGATAAATCGGTGACTCCATTAATACTGAGATAAGCATTTTTATCCTCTGCCTGCTTACTGACATTAGCACTTCTGTGTTTATATCATCTCTCAATTGCAGCTCCATCTGTAATCTAACTAATGAACCTTTTCATATTATTATATTCAACAAATTTTCCTTAAAAAACAAAGGTTCAAGTTCAATTAAATACCAGAAAATATTTTTATTTTACTTATATTTATATCAAAAAATATTTATCTGTCAATCCTCAAAGAGTTATATTTTTCAGAGAAAAAAGTTATAGATTTATTTATAACTAAAGGTTTAAATTATCAATTTTTAAAAGTGAAGATTTATTTTTGGTCTTTGCTTTCTATTTTCAAGACAGGTAAAATTAGAAAGTTTGCAATCAGAAATTGATTTTTAAGGAGGCAATATGTTCCTTTTTGCTCTTTTTTTGATCGTGATGCTTGTAAACAGTTGCGGTACAGTAATGTATACATCTTCAGGAATATATAAAAGTCACTCAATGGTAGAAAGCATAATAGAGCCTATTAATAAGGCCCGCACAAGCGGCATTATGTGCGGGAATGAATACTATAAAGCAGCCCCCCCCGTTGTATGGAACGAAAAGCTCGCACAGGCATCATTGCAACACTCTCTGGATATGGCAGAAAACGGCTTTTTAAGCCATAAAGGCTCTGACGGAAGTGATCCGGGAGAAAGACTTTTAATGGCCGGTTACCGGTGGTCTCTTTACGGTGAGGATGTCGGCCAGGGATATCAGGCTCCTGAAGACGCAGTCCGGTCATGGCTTAAAAGCAAAATGCATTGTAAAAATATAATGAACCCTGAATTTAAAGAGGCAGGTGCTGCATACGCGAGGAGCGGTAATCTCAGAACTTACTGGACACTCGTCCTCGGAACTCCCGGCAAGTAATGAAGATCATTATCTTAACGAATGAATACCCCCCTCATATTTATGGAGGGGCCGGTATTCATGTTACAAATCTTACAAAAGAACTCGCAGGGTTAGACGGTGGGGCACATAATATCCAGATCCTTTGTTTTGGTGAACAGAAAGAATATTCAAAAAATATAAAAGTACAGGGCATACAAATCGATTTCAGCTTTCCTTATCACGATACCTGCAATAAGAAATTACTGGAAACCCTTTTCCGGAATATTTTCATGACTGGCTCTGTATCGAAGGCAGACATTGTTCACTGCCATACCTGGTATACCCTGCTTGCAGGTTGTCTTATAAAGAGGATTTTAAATATACCTTTTGTCATCACTGCCCATTCACTCGAGCCACAGCGTCCCTGGAAAGAAGAGCAATTAGGTTCTGCATACAAAGCAAGTATCTGGGTCGAAAAGACAGCCCTTGAAAATGCTGATGGTATCATTGCTGTCTCTCAATTTATGAAAAAATCTATACAAGATATTTATAACATTTCTCATGAGAAGATAAGGATAATTCCGAATGGAATCGATATTAATCAATATAAACCGACATTTAATCAGGAAATGCTTAGGTTATGCAAAATCAATCCTGATAAACCCTTCGTTCTTTTTGTTGGAAGGATTACGAGGCAAAAGGGAATTTTCCATCTTCTCAATGCGATTAAATACCTTGTTCCCAATATGCAGATTGTTCTGCTTGCTGCTGACCCTGATACAAAAGAAATCTTAAATGAGATGAAAGAGCAGGTTAGAAAAGTAGAAGCTAAAACATCGAATAGGATTATCTGGATAGACAAATTTATTCCCAGGGAACATCTCATCACCCTATACAGTCATGCCTCGGTATTTGTCTGTCCATCAATTTATGAGCCTTTCGGAATTATAAATCTTGAAGCCATGGCATGCGGGACTCCTGTTGTAGCTTCTGCAGTCGGAGGAATTCTGGAAGTTGTTATCCATAATGAGACCGGGTTTTTAGTTTCATTTGAACCATTGGATACAAATAACCCTGAACCATATAATCCGGAACAGTTCGCCAGAGACCTGGCGACTGCTATAAACGAACTGATTCTTTCACCGGAAAAGACTCAAATGATGGGGACAAAAGCCAGAGAAACAGTTGTAAGACATTACAGCTGGCAGAGCATAGCCACTCAAACACTGGAATTTTATGAGGAGCTGATAAAGAAAAAGATTTAACCTGGATTCTTAATTGCATCTGCAACCTTGACAACCTTCACCATCTCCCTGACATCATGAACACGGACTATATTCGCTCCGTTCATCACCGAGATTGCGACTGCCGCAGCGGTTCCCTCAAGCCTTTCTCCAGCAGGGACATCTCCAAGGATTTTTCCTATGAAGGCTTTTCTTGATGGTCCTATGAGTAACGGTTTTCCCAGAGAAGTAAATTCTCTAAGATTATTAATTATCTCAAGGTTATGCTCAAATGTCTTGCCAAAACCTATGCCGGGATCGATTATTATCTTGTCTTCCGGGATGCCAGATTCCATAGCCGATTTTATACATGACCTCAGGTAATCCAGTATCTCTGGTATCAATGCCTCATAAACAGGATTTTGCTGCATGTCTTTAGGCTTACCCTTAATATGCATAATCACCACAGGAACTTCATATCGGGAGACAATACTAGCCATGAGGGGATCAAACCTCAGCCCGCTGACGTCATTAACCATAGAAGCCCCCGCATCGAGTGCCGTTTTAGCAACCTCAGATTTGTAAGTATCTATCGATATGGGAACATTGATTTTCTTTGCAAGAGATACAATAACAGGGATTGTACGGTTTAGCTCTTCCTCAATGCTTACAGATTCCGAACCCGGCCTTGTTGATTCACCTCCAATATCAATGATATCAGCACCATCTTCGACAAGCTGGTATGCCCTTTCAATTGCTGAAGATTTATCAAAATAGAGTCCTCCATCAGCAAAAGAATCGGGTGTGACATTGAGTATTCCCATAACATAGGTCTTTTTAGAGAAGTCTAAGAAGAAATCTCTCCAAACAAGTTTCATAGCTTATTTTATTATATTTTATCCAGCGGACTCCGTACACTAAGAATGTTTTTTGATGCCACATGAGTGTATATCATCGTGGTCTGAAGGTTTTTATGTCCAAGGAGTTCCTGAATTGTCCTGATGTCATATCCGTTTTCAAGGAGGTATGTTGCAAAACTGTGCCTCAAGGTGTGCACCGATGCCTGTTTTGCTATGCCCGATTTTTTCAGTCCATCATAAAAAGCCTTCTGGAGCGATGCAGGATGCATATGGTGCCTCCTTACTAAAAGAGTACGGGGATCAACCGACAGCGATTTGGAAGAAAAAAGCCAGAACCATGCCCATTCTTTCCCTGCATTCGGATATTTCTTCTCCAGTGCACCCGGAAGCCAGACACCGTTGATATCATCCTTTCTGTCTTTATCATGAAGAGATTTTACTTTTGCAATATGTCGTATGAGATCATCTTTTAGTGACTCCGGCAGAATCGTCCGTCGATCCCTGTCCCCTTTGCCGGATCTGACAATGACAATATTCTGCTCAAGGTCGATATCCTTAATGCGAAGCCTCAGGCATTCCTGCAATCTGAGGCCGCATCCATAGATGAGCATAGCCATGAGACGCTGTACACCTTCTATATGATCAAAAATCCGCTCAATTTCCTGTATGGTCAGCACAACCGGAAGACGTCTCCTGTAACTGGCGCGGACTGCACTCAATTCATTATCAATATTTTTCTCCAAGATGTGGCGGTACAGAAATACGATGGCATTCAGCGCCTGATTCTGGGTAGAAGCAGAAACTCTCTTCTCAACAGCAAGATAGCTAAGAAAATCCTGCAGGTCATGTCCTGAAAGCTCTGCAGGATTCTTTTCCTTTACGAATGCACGAAAGCTGCGAAGCCACAGGAGATATGTTTTTTCAGTGCTGTATGACATGTGTTTCAGCCGGAGCACCTCCTGCATCTTCACTTCGATGGCTGCCCAATCCTCACCCGATACGGGTATCCCGGAGGCCGATGACTTCAATCCCCGGGAAAGGAAGTAATCATAAAGTCTCAACGCCATATCAGCCTGTTTTACCTGCCAGTCCTCGTGCCGTTTGCCGAGATCGGCTAAATAGAGCTTCTTCCGATCGCTGTCGAGCCGGTCAGAATTGAGGACATTGAGGAAGGAATAGCAATCCGCCACCCATTTGAGATAATAAGGGACATAGTTTGGTTTTATTGACCCTTTTTGCAGCAGATAACTCCTAAAATTATCAAGCATGTGATTTATATATATTAAACTTATCAACCAAAATAGCATTATTATATAGAATTAATACCCACAAAACAACATTCTTTTAAGCTTTAGATAACATTGAATTTCTTGACTTGTAATACGCATCTTTATATAATGCTTCCAGATGTAGAATAGGTTTAAAAATAAATGTTGTGCATTAATAAATAACGACATAATAAAAGACAATTGAAGACTCTCAGTCGATAATGGTAAGCTATAGCAACATGGCAAATAATGAAGGGAAAAACGGTAAAGCAATTAGATTTATTGATTTATTTTGCGGCATTGGCGGTTTTCGGATCGCCGCTGAACAAATGGCTAATGAATTCGGTATTCAGGTCAAATGTGTTTTTTCATGCGATATTGATGAGGAATGCCAAAAAGCTTATGAGGAAAATTTCGGCGAAAGACCAGCAGCCGATATCACGGCAATCAAGGCTGAGGCCATCCCTGACCATGACGTGCTTTTTGCTGGCTTTCCCTGCCAGCCATTCAGTATAATCGGCCACAGAAAGGGTTTTGAGGACACACGCGGCACGCTTTTTTTTGATATCGCACGCATACTTGAAGCTAAAAAACCACCAGCATTTTTACTGGAAAACGTAAAATTATTGGCAGGCCATAATAACGGCAAAACGCTTAAGCGCATCATGTCAGCTTTAAAAGACTTAGGCTATTATGCAGACTTTCGCGTCCTAAATGCTTTAGATTTCGGGCTTCCCCAAAAAAGAGAACGCATTTTTATTGTTGGTTTTAAAAAAGCCTGTTCATTTGATTGGCCAAAAAGCGGGTTCCCCATGATTCCTCTAAAGGAGATTTTAGAAGAAAATGTTCCTGAGCAATATTATGCGTCCAAGTATATCCGAAAGAATCGCCTGAAAAAACTTAAGCCCACGAAAGAAGTAACAATCTGGCACGAAAATAAGGCAGGTCATATAAGCGCATATCCATTTTCTTGCGCATTGCGTGCCGGAGCTTCATATAATTACTTGCTCGTTAACGGAGAGAGGCGGCTCACAATGCGTGAAATGTTGCGTTTACAGGGATTTCCAGACAGCTTTAAAATTGTCTGCAATTATAGCCAGACTCGAAAGCAAGCTGGAAATAGTCTTCCTGTCCCCGTTGCTAAAGCAGTCCTTAGAAATTTGTTTATTGCTCAGGGATGGCACAACGGCTATGTTGAATACGATATCAATAATCTTCAGTATCAAATGGTTGATGGCCAGATGATGATTTTCGAAAAAGGGAAAAAATATGGCAGAAAGGCCAAGATTAAGAACAGTAGAGAAATACAAGTCGCCTTATCCGCTGAATAAATTCCCAAAAGAATTTGCGCTTAATTTGGGACGCGAGCTTGTGTATTTACTTGCATCGCGCGGCACGACAAGACTGGAAGGCCCAGATTGGGAGGAAATATTTGCAAGGCTTGTCGGCGCGAAATGGAAACCCTCAAATGTCGGGTTAGACGATATAGTTCTTCAACAAACAGCTTGGGGAGCTAAGACTGTCAAAAATAGACAACCATCAACGGTCTCTAAAATTCGACTTATATCTGGAAGAAACTCCCCCATCTATTCTTTTGGCGACCGAGAAATCAGCGATGCCGACCCAAACGATCTTGGCGAAAAAGTTCTTTCGATCTGGAACGAGCGTGTAGCTGGAATCCGCAAACTTTATAAGCATGTCAGGACTGTCGTTCTTATCAAATCAGATGACTTGTTGGAGGCTGCTGTTTTTGAATTTGAAACTATTCTATATAGGGCTGAAGATTATTGGTGGCAATGGAATGAAAGAAACAACTTGGAGGGATTTAGCAAAAAAGGCAAGCAACATATTTTCACTTGGCAGCCTCATGGCTCTCAATTTACCATCATTGAGGACGTTCCTGCTGACAGGCTTGCAATAAGAATTAAGAAACCTCCCATAGTTGACCGAGACGAAATCCTTAAAGCAATAAAGTTTGATGAGTCTTGGATAGAAATTATCAAGTGACCAGTGGATACATTTTCAAAGACCGAACGCTCAAGGATTATGGCAAGCGTAAAGTCCAGAAACACAAAATCCACAGAACTTAAATTTATTTCTATCCTCAAAGAAAAAGGCATTGTTGGATGGCGACGCAATTACCCGTTGACCGGAAAGCCTGATTTTATTTTTCCGCGTTTGAAGATAGCAGTGTTTATTGACGGTTGTTTTTGGCATGGATGCCCCCGCCATTGCCGTATGCCCTCATCTAATGTTAATTACTGGAATAATAAAATTGAAAAGAATAAAAATAGAGACAAGAAAATAACAAAAGCTCTGAAAATGAAAGGGTGGCAGGTAATCAGAATTTGGGAACATGAAATTAAGGAAGGCAAACTCAATCGCAAAATGAACCGAATAAAAAAGATTGCACAACAAGACATTCCAGCGGACAGGGAATAACCTTGTTTGGTTTTTCAATGGTAGATTCCCTGCCGCTGAATTAAGTCGTTAGCCATAAGAAATGATGTATAATATAAGCATTAGTAACAAATTGAAGGGAGTCAAAAATGTCAAAAGTGGAAGAAATAAAACAAGCCATTGACACCCTACCCGAAGAAGACTATGTTCTGTTGAGACAGTGGTTCTCCGAAAAAGACTGGCAAAAATGGGATGCACAAATTGCAGCAGACTCGGGTTCAGGGAAATTGGCCTTTTTAATGAAGGAAGCCCTTGAGGCAAAGGCAACAAATAAACTCAGGGATCTTTAGGTGCACCGAACAACAGGGCGTTTCTGGAAATGTTTTGAAAGTCTTCCCTATCCTGTTCAAAAAATATCAAAGAAAAATTTCGAGTTACTAAAATCAAATCCCTCACATCCATCTCTCCACTTTAAGAAAATAGGCACATTCTGGTCTGTCCGCGCTGGGCTGAACTATAGAGCTCTTGCTATAGAAGACGGCGATGATTATATTTGGGCGTGGATAGGAACACACGATGAATACGAAAAAATGATAAAAGAGGGAGGCTAACAAGACAATCCACTGGACAGGCTTTCAGCCTGCCAGTGATTTAAGTCGTTGAACCTGTAGAAAAAGTTTTGAAAGGCTTATAATATCGCCATTCCATTGCGGGAAAATAATCAAAGGCCGCTTAGTAGGAAGGAGGACGGATGGCGAGATATAAAGAGTATGACTATTCCCAGGGGAAATTCATCCCGGTGTATTTCGACAAACAGATCCTGCCGGGGACTTTTGAACACACCCTTCATTATCTAATCGATAACGAAATAGACCTATCTCTGTTTGATGAAAGGTATAAGAACGACGAGACAGGGGCACCTGCATATGATCCTGCAATACTATTAAAGATAATACTATATGCCTACTCACGGGGTATTACTTCAAGCCGAAAGATAGAGCAATGCTGCAGGGAGAACATTATTTTCATGGCGCTTTCGGCAGACACACAGCCGCACTTTACAACAATAGCTGATTTTATATCATCACTGGATCAAGAGATAATCAAGTTATTTCTTGAAGTTTTATTGATCTGTGACGAGATGGGGCTGATAGGGAAAGAGATGTTCGCTGTAGACGGATGCAAGCTGCCCTCCAATGCATCGAAGGAATGGAGCGGGACGAAAGAAGATCTGCAAAACAAGAAAGAGAAGATGAAGCAAGCCATACGACAGATTGTCAAACGGCATCGTGAAATAGATGAAATAGAGCAGGACAAGGAAATAGTTGGGTGGGAGCAGCAATACGCAGATACCCTTCGGGAGAAGGTAAAGAAGATAAAAGATTGGTTGAAGCAAAACGACGACAAGTCCGGCAAGAGGGGGAAACCCATCAAAAGCAACATTACGGATAATGACAGTGCGAAGATGAAGACATCGCATGGGGTAATACAGGGATATGACGGAGTAGCAGTAGTAGACGATAAGCAGCAGGTAATCGTGCATGCGGAAGCATTTGGGGCAGCACAGGAGCACGATCTGCTTAAGCCTATGGTAAAGGGAGCGAGAGAGAACTTTAAAGCAATCGGTAGTAAAAAAGATGTGTTCGAAGATGCGAAGCTCGTTGCCGACAGCGGATTTCATACAGAGTCCAACATGAAGATGGTCATGGAAGAAGGAATAGATGCATACATAGCGGACACACAGTTTAGGAAGCGTGATCCCCGGTTTAAAGGCGTTGACAGGTATAAAGAACGTTTTAGAAAAGAGAGAGCGGAGTATTATGGGACAAGAGTATTATACAGGGTAAAAGATTTTACGATGAGCGAAGACAAGACACACTGCATCTGCCCTGCAGGAAAGCGAATGTACCGAAATGGAGGCAATGTAATCGTTGACGGAAACAGAGCGATCAAATTCCGGGGCCGCAAGTCAGATTGTCGAATATGCGAACTACGAGAGAAATGTTTACGGAATCCTGATACGAGTGAAACACGCCAGGTTTATTTTTTTCAAGGGCGAACAGAAAGTGCACCTGAAACATTTACACAGAAGATGAAACGCAAGATTGATTCGATAAGAGGTCGGCTCATTTACAACAGAAGACTTGGAACGGCTGAACCGCCTTTTGCCCATATTCGCTCCACCTTGGGATTGGACAGATTCACCCTGCGGGGGAAACGAAAGGTGAACATTCAGTGGAAACTTTATTGTCTGGTGCATAACCTGATAAAAATCCATAGATACGGGACTGCTTTTGCATGAAGTGGTTAGATAGATATAGAGAATGTAGAGAATGGTTCAGCAGTAAAGCAGTAAGCATAATAATAAAGAATGCCAATGATCTTCTTTGATATTGAACTGCTATAAAAAATGATTTACAAGACATTTAAGGGAGAGGTATTTTATTAAAAAAGACTTTTTCTACAGACTTGTTAGGCGTATAAAAGACTAATCGGAGGGGAAAATGGCGACTCGCATTTATCGGTCTATTAACAAACCCATAAGAGAAAATCCCTCATTTGAGGAACGTTGGAGAGGTCCCGACAAGGGTCTAATTATCTGCTGGGAAATTGGCAGAAAAAGGCGCATTGAATCGCCAGAGTTGGCTAAGCAAGCTGAAAATGGTGAGTTGCCTGATCTGGGTTGGAAGTGGGGCGTTGATCCGAAGAAAAAGACCAATAAGAAATATGGATCACTTAACTACTTAGCAGAATGGCAAGGCATAAGGGGTGATGATCTTGATATCGATCTCGGTGAAGAGAGAGAACTTATCTGCTCAAAATCTGGGGTAAAGGTTATCTACACCGCTGATTTAAAGAAGTACGTTTAGCCCATAATTTTGGAGAAGGATTTAATTGAACTTTGTAGCTATTGACGTTGAAACAGCGAATGCCGATATGGCATCGATTTGCCAGATCGGTCTGGTAAAGTACGAAAGCGGAACTTTGTCAGATGAATGGAAAACCTACGTCGATCCAGAGGACTATTTTGATGCCTTTAATGTTGCTATCCACGGGATCGACGAGACTGTTGTTAAAGGTGCCCCAAAGTTCCCACAATTGGCCGATACGTTAGGATCATCTCTCGAAGGCGCAGTAGTTGTTTGCCACACACACTTTGATCGGGTCGCGATGAATCAGGCAACTCAACGGTATCACATTAACGCGATAAAGTGTATTTGGCTCGACTCAGCGCGTGTGGCCCGCCGAACATGGGAGGAATGCGCATGGAAAGGGTATGGGCTATATAACGTATGTCAGATCCTCGGATATGACTTCAAACATCATGATGCCTTGGAAGATGCAAAAGCAGCGGCGCATATCCTTGTTACCGCGTCCAATAAGAGCGGACTAGACATAAATGGATGGCTCAAGCGGGTACGCCAACCAATCGACCCCACCGCAAGCAGCTCTGGTTTTGCTATTAATCGTGAAGGGAATCCCGAAGGTGCACTTTACGGTGAGGTTCTTGTTTTCACCGGTGCACTTGAAATACCACGCCGGGAAGCAGCCGATTTAGCGGCTACCCTTGGTTGCCAAGTGGCATCAGGGGTAACAAAGAAAACTACATTGCTGGTTGTCGGTGACCAAGACGTAAAAAAACTTGCGGGTCACGAGAAAAGTTCCAAGCACAGAAAGGCGGAGGAACTTATTCGGAAAGGTTTTCCAATGCGAGTTCTTAAAGAAAGCGATTTCAAAGAATTGGCGAAATTATCGAGTGAGATCGCCTAACAAAGGCATCATTATTCTCATCCTCATTGGCATTTGTATTCCTCTTGTTGCCTTTGTTTTTTCATCTGGATACAACCCCAAATTAGGCTTTTTGTGGAGCATTACAAAAATGAATATTGACTTATGGACACAACCTGCAAAGCCACAAACACCTCCGCCCGGGTTGGATTTTGACCCGTATTTTGAACCTCATGATGTACCAGTCGTGCTTCCGTATAAATACCCTTTTTCTTTGGGAATAATTTTTGTTTTGTCTGGAACAGGATTATTTGTATTGTCTAAACCGAAGAAAACCGAAAAATAATCATTTGTCAGCCAAAGGAGGGCGATTGTCATGTACTTACGCACAGGTAAACACTCAATCAGAAAAGTCGAAAATGGAGGAGGGCTTATTACTCTCGATGATGGTTCAAAATGGGAAGTCTTCACGTTCGACAAATTCAAATCTATGATGTGGATGATCATTTACGATGTTAACGTATCATCGTATATCGGTTCAAAGTTCAAGATCACCCACATCAAAAGAAATGAAAGCATTGAAGCTACTTATGTCGAGAAATAGGGATTGCCACCCTGAGATCAGTAACTAAATATTCTCCAGGTGGCAACTCGGCTAAGTCAGGTGAAATGTGGATACTACCTTCAACTCTGAGAAGAAAGATATTATTCTGAGACAAAAAACCTTCAACCTTCTCAATTGCTTTACTGTACATCATGTTCGACCTCCAAAACTAAAATTTAAAGGCCTGACAAAGCCATGCACAACAAAGTGTTCAAGGCGACAGGGAATAAACGTTTTTGGTTTCTGTTCAATCCTCTGTGGTCCTGCGCCTTAACTTCAGCGTTCGAACTCAGGTAACAATAAAAAAGGACTGATTGAAATGGGCGAACCAGGAACTTTAATCAAGTTTGGCAAGCAAGAGCATTTATTGCGGCTTCAAGCAGAAGGAGCTCTGTATTTAAACACTCCTGAATATTTCTGGCAAATTGAAGATGAAGAACTTCGTGGTGATCCTCTTGATTGTATCGCAAAGGTAGCAAGAGGCCCAAAGATAGTGATTCCCCTTCCAGATGGGAAACAGGTATCTATGGAGGGTGAGTGGATTTATAGAATGTACCCGCCCGAACCAGAGAAGATGAATATATTCTGCATGTTTGCCTTACGTCCACTTATTGAGGGAAACTTTCCTATAGACACGAGGAATTTTCAATTCGGCGATTATGCTTTGTTTCTGATTAATCCCAATGAATTTATGCGAAGAGTTCAATCAACTCTGAAAAACGAAAAGATTAACTATAAAGCAGATCTGGTCGAATATGTAGATGATAAATATATTGGGGAACTCGGCCCATTCAAGAAGCTCAAGAAATTTGCTTATCAGTCTGAGTGGAGATTGGTCTGCCCAGAAGGCCCAAGCGGACCTCGTGAGATTTTGATTGGTGATATTAGAGACATTTCAGTAATACTTCGTAGTGACGAAATAAATGAGTTGATAAAGGTGGAGTTCGAACCAATCAATTCACGCGACCCTTCGGGCGCGTGATCTTTTCGTGCGTTGGAAACACGGATTAAAGAAATAGCCGAACAGCACATAGAAACGCTAAGCCTAAAGTATAAACAAACTGTTTATAAAGATGACTATGGTAATATTTTTTATGATAAATGGGATAAAGAAATTGATTACTTTATAGAGAACATGATTCTAGCTGATCGTAAAATCGATAATCTTCTTTGGGATTCGGAGAACCGAACATTTCGTGAAATCTGCATAAATATCATAAACAATATGATTGGTTGAGTCACTGAGCGAACGGGGATATAGGTAACAGACATGATTGAAGAAAAGATAAAAATAGTCACCTTCAGGGATAGCAAAGAATCTTTCCTCTCTCTGCTTGACGAAAACAATTTCCTTTTCATAGAACAAGTCCCTCATCCTGGTGTGGTAATGGCAACCGGGGAGATAGTCGAAATTCTAAAGGCTGTTGGGGCTGCCTCCATATTCCCATCTCTGGCCGCAGTTGCTGTGCAATGGCTGAAAGCACGAAGTTCACGGAAACTAATGTTACAAACAAAAGACAAACAGATTGTTCATCTTGAGGGCTATTCTGTGCAAGAAGTAGCCGAGCTACTTAAACAGGCTGAGAGTTTAACAGTAATCGATACAAAGTCTAACAAGGCAAATTAACTCGGATGCGCTCCAAAAGCGTCCGGTTTTTTGCAACGTTATGCTAAAATATAGATAAAAAATAATGCCTATAATCAGTAGGTTTTTTGGAATAGTTATTTATATGTTCTGGCGTGACCACCAACCTCCCCATTTCCATGCGAAATACGGGGACGAAGAAATTATTGTTGAGATTGAAACGGGCAAGGTCACAGGCCATATTACTCAAAGGGCATTGAATATGATTCAAGAATGGAGAGAACAACATAAAGAGGAATTGCTGGCTGACTGGAAGCTGGCTGAACAAAATAAACCCTTAGTCCGGATTAGTCCATTGGAGTAAAAAAATGATACTTCATGTCAAAGAAGCGAAATACCTTCATGATTACGTGATTTGGCTGAGATTTAATGATGGCGCTGAAGGCGAAGTCAACCTCAAAGATGAACTTTACGGGGAAGTTTTCGAACCACTCAAGGATTTGGAAATGTTCAAATCATTCAGGGTGGATCCGGTTCTTGAGACCATTGTTTGGGAAAATGGAGCCGACTTTGCTCCCGAATTCCTATACGACAAGATGAAAGTCTTGGCATAACGAATTACTCACAGGTGCGGCATAACGGCTGCCGCACCTGTGAGTTCAGTCGTTATGTGAATTAAGAGCATGAAAGATAAAAGCATTAAAAACATTAATTACTTTTGGGCATCTTCTTTAATTTTTTTAATGAAACTTTTAGTCTGAATTGAGGATGAGATGTCAATTATAAAAGAAGTTAAATTGGACTTTGAAGATTCAACAAAAGCCATTTGTAAGTATCTTGTATTTGACGTAGAAACAACCGGTCTTCCAATTAATAGATATGCCTCTCCTAATGATTTTAAAAATTGGCCTTATGTTGTTCAAATCGCATGGTTATTGTTTGATGATGAATACAAACTTATTGAACATAATAACTTCTACTTAAAACAGCCGGTAGAAATACCGGCCGATGCAACAAACATACATGGAATTACTACAACAATGATGCTCGAAAAAGGCGTAGAACCTTCAAATGTATATGCCAATTTCAAAAAGGTAGTCAATAATACTGAATATCTGATTTGCCATAATATAGATTTCGAAATTCCAATAATTCATTCTGACTTTTTAAGGAATGGCATGCAATGGAATTTTCCTGATAATAAAATGTTCTGCACTATGAAAACAGGAACAAAATTTTGTAAAATTCCACCATATAAAAACGGTGAATATAAATGGCCTACACTTGTAGAGCTTTACCAAAAGTGTTTTTTTCCTAATGATTCTATAAAAAGAATAACTAATATGCATAACGCTAATATTGATGCTGCTATGACAGCCCAATGTTTTTTTAAATTAAAAGAACTTGGATTGTTCAAAGAGATTGGAACTAACGCAACGGCAAATAATATAGCTGCTGAACAAATTGAAGAGAATTTTGAAGATCTACACAACATATTGGATAAATGGGATAGTGACAACTGTTATTGGTCATATTATAAAATTGAACATAAGGGGCTCGGTGTTACCCGTGTAATAAGGGACGATTACACTAACTGTTGGGGTTTTAGTAGTTTTAGTAATCCTAAGATTGCAGCCCAATTTAAAAAGTGGGATATCCAGTGGGCAAAAATTTGTCACAATAAAAAATCACAGGCTGACAGAGAAGCGAGTTTAAACATTGCGGAAGAAAGAACACGAGAGGCGAGAGAAAAACAAAAACAAATTGACGATTTGCTTATTAATGCCCTTAGCAATAACAACAGGACAAGTTGGGATTCACTCAAAGATACGAAAAAATATACGATTCCAAATCCCAAAAATAATTTGGAAACAGAACTTTGCAAAATAAGACCGCCAACACTGCCAATTTTTAAAGAACTACCCCAAAAACCAGAGAAACGTTTCGACCTTATTAAACCACAATTTTCTTTAGTCGACAAATTTTTTAAATCACAAAAAGAAAAAAAAATTAAACAGGCTGAAACAATTTCGGAAAGATTCTATCATGAAGAAATGACTGCTTGGAAAAAATCAGTTGATGAAATAAATTTTTTCAACTTAAGCCTCAAAGAACAATATGAACAGCAGCTAAAGGAATTTGAGGAACAAAAGCAGATTATTAAAAATCATTTTGATGTTCTTGAAAAAAATTGGGGAAAAGAGAAGGAAACATACTATAATAATCAAAAAGAACACAATGATAAAATTGAAAAATTTAAAGATAATTATTTTCAGAAGAATACCAAAGCAGTTATCCAATATTGTGAAATAGTTCTCAATAATTCAGAATATCCAGAAACATTCCCAAAGGATTTTGACTTAGGATATAACTCCGACAGCAATCTTTTGATAGTAGATTATGTTCTTCCTGCTCCTGAGGATTTACCAACACTGGCAGAAGTTAAATATATCGCATCAAAAAAAATTTTTAAAGAATTATTCCTTTCTGAAACACAACTTTCAAAAAATTACGACTCAGTAATTTACAAAATGACTCTACGGACTTTGCATGAACTATTTGAAGCAGACAGAGCAGAAGCATTAGAATCGGTCATTTTTAACGGCTGGGTTAATACAATTGACAAGTCAACTGGAAAGAAAATTAATACTTGCATTGTCTCTATTCAAACAAAAAAAATCGACTTTAAAGAAGTTAACTTATTAAATGTTGACCCAAAAACTTGCTTCAAGTATTTCAAAGGAATTGGAAGCAATAAGTTAAGCAGTATTATAGCCGTTCAGCCAATTGCACAAAGCAGGGAAATTGAGGAAGCAGATACAAAATTTAAGTAGTTAACCTATTGATTAATATAAAAAATATCACATAACAAGCACATGCAGGGGGCGTGCCGGCGTTATGGCACGTCCCCTGATGTGGCCGTTATGTATCAAAAGTCAAAAGAGGAGTGTGCCAATATGACTTGTAAAGGTTGTCAAGACCGCGATAATAAAATACGCTTGCTGAATCGTCAAATTTCAATTCTTCAAGAAAGTAATCGCAATCTTTCACGAAAGCTTAATGAACTGCTGAAACATAACACAATGTAACACAATGCGCGCCGGACTGAAAGGTGAAAAACTTATATTAGACATGGCAAAAGGGACAGCCACGAAAAGAGGGACATCATATGACATAAAATTACAGAATGGTGGAAGAGTTGAGGTTAAATACAGCCGTGTTACAGAGCCAGTTCATGGGTCAACATGTCGTAGATGGGTATGGAATGGAGTAATAGGGGAGAGAGACGCAAAAGATTATGATGTTTTAGTTCTTATTGGCGACAAAGATGGAGAATATCATAAATTCGAAGATGACAATTCTAATTTCGTCTATTTTATCTTAGAAAAAGATGATATCCGTAAAATGGTTGTCCCTGGCGGCAAGCGAGGATGGATTTCATTGAATTTAAATCCAAATACTACACGGAGTCCGTTTTCAATATTTCTCTGGAAATATAAGAAGACTGCGAATGAAGCCGTAGATTTTTTTAATCAACTGATCGTAGAACAAAAATAATGAAATTCTTACATAACGAGTCGCTCAAGCCGACCCGGAATAGCCGTCTTTTGTTTTCAGTTTTACGTCTGCGGCCGGGTCGGCTGATGACCACAGGCGTTAGACCAAAAAAAATAAAATGAACAATCCACTTTACGACATAATCAGAAAAGCGCATGAGCTAAAATGGTGCATGACGCCTTACTGTACAACATGCGGTGCACATGACTATCGTAATTCGCTGAAGGAATTAGCTGGTTCTCTGGGCGGTGGGCTTGTAGATGCTCTTGCTGACATTAACCCTCAGGACATTGCTTCGATACCTAACTGGCAAGATGCGCTTCTTGTCGCAATTATTGACTTGCCTTTTCCCCTGCAAGTTGAAGGTGTCTTAAAGGCTTGGCTTCCGAAAACAACTGACAATATATTTTTTGCTGATTTCGCTATTTATAAAATCGTGCGCCATTTGCCAAAAGATAATGAAACAAGAAGAAGATGGATTGAACACTGTATGACTATGGCTTTAAATACGAAGAACTTCTCCTTGATAGAGTCGCTAATTCTTGTGTTGCGGCAAGACGCGTTGAACCATTCAGAACTAATCGCAATAGCTAAGGAATATGCCAAAACTTCAGCACAGATAAAAAGAGTATTGCTTAATGCCTGCAATTTGAAAGTGTAGGAGAACCCCCTAAAGAAAAGACAATAAAATAATGATAAAATAGCTTATGGAATTTGGATGGGATCCCAACAAATCAGATGCTAATCTCAAAAAACATGGTATCTCTTTCCATGAGGCAGCGACAGTATTTGGTGACCCACTGGCATTAACTTTCAATGACCCCGACCATTCTACTGGCGAGCATAGATTCCTAACTTTTGGTCATTCGAGTATGAATCAGTTGCTGGCTGTCGTTCATACAGAACGGCATGGAAAAACAAGAATAATAAGTGCAAGGCACGCAACAAAACAAGAGAGGAAAATATATGAAGACGGCTAAAAAAGAAGAAATGCGTAAAGAATACAAACGAGAAGATTTGGGCAAAGGAGTAAGAGGTAAATATTATGAGGAATACAAAAAGGGAACGAATCTTGTTCTTCTCAGCCCTGATGTAGCAGCGGCGTTTCCCGATGACGCTTCGGTCAATGAGGCTCTGCGCAGTCTAATGAAAATAGCAAGACAAACCACAGGTCTAAAGCGCTCCACTGGATCTCGGCTTGCCAGCCGCGCCCGGTGAGCTTTGACGTTGAACCTGTAGAAAAAGACTTAAAAGGCTTATAATATCGCCATATCCTTAGCAGAAAAGTAATCAAGGAACGCTTAGTTAGTTGAGGAGGATGGATGGCGAGATATAAAGAGTATGACTATTCATAGGGCAAGTTCATACCGATATATTTTGACAAGCAAATATTACCAGGAACCTTCGAGTATACCCTTCATTATTTGATTGATAACGAAATAGACATAACTGAGACAGAAAAAGAGATTGTTGAAAAAGAACGTCAGTATGTTGACACCATTCGGAAAAAGGTAAAAAAGATAAAGGACTGGCTTCATGACAATGATGACAAACCCGGCAAAAGCGGCAAGCCGATCAAGAGCAACATTACCGATAATGAAAGTGCGAAGATGAAGACATCACATGGAGTCATACAGGGATATGATGGAGTAGCAGTAGTGGATGACAAACATCAGATAATTGTCCATGCTGAAGCTTTCGGGGCGGCTCAGGAACATGATTTACTCAGGCCGATGATAGAGGGAGCGAGAGAAAACTTTGAGGCCATTGGCAATAAAAAAGATGTGTTTGAAAAAGCGAAGCTTACTGCCGACAGCGGATTTCATACAGAGGCTAACATGAAAATGGTAATGGAAGAAAGAATAGATGCATATAAAGCGAACACACAGTTTCGGAAACGTGATCCCCGTTTTGCGGAAATTGATAGGTATAAAGAGCGATTCAGAAAAGAGCAGGCTGAGTATTATGGAAGGAAGTGTTTATACAGACCACCGAGAGACTTTACGATGAGTGAGGACAAAACACATTGCATCTGTCCTGCGGCAAACGGCTGTATCGCAATGGCGGCAATGTGGTGGTTGGCAACCTCCGGGCGGTCAAATTTCGTGGAAGAAAGACGGACTGCAGAGTGTGTGAATTACGGTCGAAGTGCCTGAGACATCCGGATCGCACAGAGGCACGGCAGGTGTACTTCTTTCAGGGCTGTGCGGAATCAAAGCCGGAGACTTTTACCGAGAAAATGAAACGCAAGATCGATTTGATAAAAGGTCGTCTTATCTATAACAGGAGGCTAGGGACATCTGAACCGCCATTTGCTAATATACGATCTACTTTAGGACTGAATAGATTCAGCCTGCGGGGGAAACGAAAGGTGAACATTCAGTGGAAACTTTATTGTCTGGTGCATAACCTGATAAAAATCCATAGATACGGGACTGCTTTTGCATGAAGTGGTTAGATAGATATAGAGAATGTAGAGAATGGTTCAGCAGTAAAGCAGTAAGCATAATAATAAAGAATGCCAATGATCTTCTTTGATATTGAACTGCTATAAAAAATGATTTACAAGACATTTAAGGGAGAGGTATTTTATTAAAAAAGACTTTTTCTACAGACTCGTTATTTGCCAAAATAACTAAATTCACTTGATAAATACATATAATTAATGCATACTAATGCATATATAATATATTGATGGAAGGAGAAATTATGAGAACTACACTCAACATAGAAGACAGCTTAATTGACAAGGCATCAAAATTGACCGGTATTAAGGAAAAGACGTCCCTTGTCAGACTTGGACTCGAAGCACTTATAGCGAGAGAAAGCAGTAAAAGACTCGCAAAACTGGGAGGAACAGAAAAGAAATTAGATATGATCCCTCGCAGAAGATCAGCAGGCGCATAATAATGATTCTTGTTGACACTTCGGTCTGGGTTGAGCATCTCCGTTCCGGTAACATCGGACTTGAAAATCTATTGAATAACAGCAGCGTCGTTTGTCATTTATTCATTATCGGGGAGCTCGCTTGCGGCAATCTCTCAAACAGAGTTGAAATTCTTTCTCTTTTGCAGGCACTACCTCTGGCTAATCATGCAGAACATGAAGAAGTGATGCAGTTTATAGAGAATTATTCACTTATGGGGAAAGGATTAGGGTACATTGATATGCATTTACTTGTTTCGGCTATATTGACTAAAGTTCCAATTTGGACACTCGACAAGAATCTCAAGGAAGTTTCTTCAAAATTGGGGTTAGAATACTGATTATCGCGAACAGATAACAACTACATCGACCTGATACGGTTTAAAGCGACTTTGGTTTTTTAGAGGTATTGCCCGTGCAGGTCATGTTCTATTCAAACCTGAACGGTCCTTTTTAATTCCACTTCTTTTATGAGTGCGTTTATCTCTTCTGCATCCATGGTCTCTTTTTCAAGGAGCGCTTTTGCTAAGGCATCAAGCATATCCTGATTTTCTGTAAGGAGGTTTTTCGCTCTATTATAAGTCTCCATCACTATTTTCTTTACTTCTTCATCTATCTCGATTGCTGTTTTTTCGCTATAGTCTTTATGTCTGGCTATTTCCTTCCCAAGGAATATCTGTTCATCTTTTTTACCGAAGGTGAGCGGGCCGAGTTTTTCTGACATGCCCCATTCAGTTACCATTTTTCTTGCAAGTTCCGTTGCTCTCTCGAGGTCGTTCCCGGCTCCTGTTGTAAGATGATTTAAAGATATTTCTTCTGCAGCCCTGCCTCCGAGGAGCACTGAAAGGGCATTCATAAGATATTCCTTGGAGTATGTATACCTGTCGTCTATAGGTAACTGCTGTGTAACACCAAGTGCTCTGCCCCTTGGGATGATGCTAACTTTGTGTAATGGATCAGTTTCTGGTGTCAGTTTCGCAACAAGCGCGTGTCCGGCTTCATGATAAGCGGTATTTTTCTTCTCTGTCTCGCTAATAATCATGCTTTTTCTCTCAACACCCATCAGCACCTTATCCTTTGCTGCCTCAAAATCAGAACTTTCCACTTTGCTTTTACCCGGTCTTGCTGCGAGTAAAGCGGCCTCGTTAACGAGGTTCTGAAGGTCGGCGCCGGAAAAACCAGGTGTACCTCTGGCTATTGCCTCAAGATTAACTTTCTCATCAATCGGAATATTTCTCGTATGAACTTTGAGTATCTGAAGCCTTCCCTTGACATCGGGCTGCGGTACGATAATCTGTCTATCAAACCTCCCCGGCCTTAAAAGTGCAGGATCAAGGACATCAGGCCTGTTTGTCGCAGCGATGATAATAACACCCTGATTTACCTCAAAACCATCCATCTCTACAAGTAATTGATTTAACGTCTGTTCACGTTCATCGTGGCCGCCGCCCAGTCCCGCTCCTCTATGGCGGCCAACAGCGTCTATCTCATCAATAAAGATAATGCATGGTGCACTTTTCTTGGCCTGGTCAAAAAGGTCTCTTACCCTTGATGCGCCAACTCCGACAAACATCTCAACAAAGTCTGAACCCGATATTGAGAAGAAAGGGACTCCGGCTTCACCTGCTATAGCCCTTGCGAGAAGCGTCTTGCCTGTCCCCGGAGCTCCAACCAGGAGAACACCTTTTGGTATCTTCCCGCCAAGCTTTTGAAATTTGCCGGGATCCTTTAAAAAATCTATGATTTCCTGGACTTCTGTCTTTGCTTCCTCAATTCCTGCAACATCAGCAAAAGTGATCTTCACTGACTTTTCTGATACAAGTTTTGCCTTTGCCTTTCCAAAAGACAATGCCTTATTGCCGCCTGTCTGCATCTGACGCATAAAGAAAATCCATATGGCTACAAGGAAGATTATCGGCCCCCAGGAGAAAAACAGATTTAAGTACCACGGATTCTGTTCTTCTGGTTTTACTGTAATATTTACATTATTAGCTCTTAGAGTTTTAACCAGGTCAGGATATTCTGCTGCGTAAGCTTTAAACTTCTTGCCGTCTTTCAGTTGACCATTTATAACATTTCCTTTCATGGTGACTTCCATAACTTCACCTGCTTCGAGCCTTGTCATAAATTCAGAGAATATCATCTCTTCGTCGGTCTTTTTAGGAGAGCTCATGAGGTTGAACAGGAGTATCATCATAAGACCTATTAACAACCACACAAAAAGACTTCTATATACGTTTAATCTATTCACTTTTAAACTTAATTTCTCCTCATTAAAATTTTACTTAATAATTTTACTTAGATAAATTAACCTGCTTTTTCCTCCTCGAAAGGTTGAGATAGGCTGTTAACCCTTTAAATTATTTTTTATTTTAGCATATAATAAGTATTTTCAGTAACTATACTTATTTTCTTGAATCAATTTTTTCTGTATATCTATCAAGCTGTTTATCCCATCTTCTGCGAGGCTGATAAGGTTGTCTAATACATTTTTTGAAAAAGGCTTGCCTTCTGCAGTGCCCTGTATTTCAACAAATTTTCCGCTTCCTGTCATCACGATATTCATGTCGACCTCTGCTATAGAGTCTTCTAAATAACAGAGGTCAATCACAGGTTCACCGTTGACAACCCCTACACTGACAGCAGCAAGATAATCTTTAACGGGTGTCTTTTCTATAAGACCATTCCTTAATGCATACTTTAAGGCATCAGAGAGGCATATAAATGCTCCTGTTATTGCTGCTGTCCGCGTGCCCCCGTCGGCTTCCAGCACATCACAGTCTACCCATATTGTTCTTTCACCAATGACCGATAGATCAACAACAGATCTGAGTGCCCTGCCAATAAGTCTCTGAATTTCATGTGTCCTGCCACTTATCCTTCCTGCTGTAGATTCTCTCATAGTTCTCATTTTTGTAGCCCTTGGAAGCATGGAGTACTCCGCGGTTACCCAGCCTTTTTTCTGGTCTTTCAGAAAAGGTGGTACCTTCTCCTCTATTGTTGCTGTGCAGACTACTCTTGTATTACCCATTGAAATCAATACAGAACCCTCTGCGGTTCTTATGAAATTCCTTGTAATCTTGATATCGCGTATCTCATTGTTTTTTCTACCATCCGGTCTCATTACTCCTCCATTTTTCAAATCACCAATAATCGTCTGACGGCTAAGGCACGGAAGCCCGTATCGGTTAAGTATAACAGAGTTTACACAGTTCCTTGAATTGTAAAACTCGAAAAACTCAATGAACCCGATAAACTTTTTTAGATAAAACTGGCATAGTAACCATTGCCCATTAACTACTGACTGCTATTTTCTCTATATGTTCAATTTTTTCCCCGAGAAAATTTTCTCCAACCTTTAGAAATCTTTCGGGAGAGTCTGTTACAAAAAATTCTCTTCGCGGAACAAAATTATTTTCCCTATTCAAGCCAAGATTTTCCAAAAGCATCTTAACTTTACGTGATGTCTCGATCGCGGAATCAATCAGCCTGACATCTCCGCCAATAACCTCTGTTAAAACTGTTTTAAGCAGAGGATAATGTGTACATCCGAGTATAAGTGTGTCTATGCCCATGTCTTTTAAGCCCCCGAGGTACTTTTTAGCAACTGATGTGACAATTTCACCTTCGGTCCATCCTTCTTCCACAAGTGGAACAAACAAAGGGCATGAGAGACTGTATACTTCTATACTTGCATCCATATTCTTTATTGCGTTGGTATAAGAATTGCTTTTCACCGTTGCCTCGGTACCAATAACTCCGATCTTGTTATTTTTTGTTTTTCTTACAGCAGCTTTTACCCCTGGTTCTATAACGCCAATAACAGGTACTGATATGTTTTTTCTTATAAAGTCAAGGCTTACAGATGAAGCAGTATTACAGGCTACCACGAGCAGTTTAATATCTTTCGAATAAAGAAATGTTGTGTTTTCAAATGAGTATCTGATTACTGTTTCAGGTGATCTTATCCCATATGGAACCCTGGCAGTATCTCCAAGATAAACGGTGTTTTCATATGGCAACTCGTTTATTATCTCTTTTAAAACAGTAAGACCGCCTATTCCTGAGTCAAAAACACCGATTGGCTTCTCTCTATTATCCACATCGAACTCCCTGTTTAATTGGCACGGTTTATTGGGTTTCCACATTTCCTTGAGTCAGAAACACAACAAACTCTATAAACTCAAGAAACTCTGTAAACTCATTTGAATTCAAGGGAAACCGTATCCTTCAGAGGATATAAAAGATAAAAATGTCCTCCATGTGTTTCTATCTCTCTCCCTTCTATAATGACCTTTACATCCTGGACATCTTCCACGTTTGAAATTATGCTTTCGTATAAGCCTTTAAGAAGAAGGAATTCAGCAAGGACATCACCCTGAAAATTTCTCCGGAACTCTTCAGAAAGATCAATATAAAGTATCTTGTCTACACCTTTATAAAGATCGAGGAGTTTTGTTTCTTTGGGTATGATCTGAGATGTTATACCAGCAGGTCCTTTAAGATATTCCTCAACTGCAGCTTCTGCGATTGCAATCTGCACACTCCTTTTCAGAATCCTTCGCTCTTCAAATTGCAGGTGATCATACACAGGATAATAAATTCTTAAAGAAAAAAAATCATCTACATTAATAGATGTTTGAACCGGTTCCTTATCGATGGTTCTTTCTTTATAAAAGAACTTCGAGAAGTATAAATATCCGCCGATAACGCCAGCTAAAAAGACTGCTGCTAACAGCAGCAAACCGGTTAATTTCCTGATGTTCATGACTTTACCTTTTTTAATTTGCTCTTTATTTTCCATATAATGAAAGTCCGTTAATAATCGAATCTATAATTTTTTTATTCACCTGCTGGTCATAAGATAGAAATTTTGGTGAAGGAACTTCGAGCAAAACACAGGGTGCTGCTGCAGAATTTAGAATAGGCAGGGGCATTTGCCTGCGGATAACATCTGTTTCAAATTCTTCCTTGATCGCCTTTCCGATGCTTTCTGAAAGAGCATTACTGTTTTCGATATATTTTTTCTGCCTCGAAGAAATGCTGTATAAATCAGCCAGATCTTTAAATTCCTGTTCTTCAAATTTAGGAATGTATAAAACAAAATTTTCAGACATTGAAGTATGTAAACTTATCAATATATCAGGTCTTTTTTGGTTAACATAGTGAATTCTGTCAGAAAGTGAAACATACTGATCAACCCTTCGTACTAAAAAGACTGTTTTACCTTTCTTCAAAAGGACTGTTCTTAAATCTCTGGCGAGATTTAGGGTGATATCTTTCTCGCTTATGTTCCCGTAGGTTATACCGAAATCATAGCCCCCGTGTCCCGCATCTATAACAAAGATTTTTGCAGGAATCAATGACATTTGCCGTTCAGGTTGTTTTTCAGGTTGTTGCTGTTCTTGCTGTGTATCTTCTTCTTTTTCAGGTTGAAAGTCTTTTTTCTGTATATCAAAAACAAGCCTTGCCGGAGAAGGGAGTCTGAAAAATTTTATCTCGCTTTTTTCTTCGAGATTTATGTCCAATGATTTTTCAGCCTGCACCAATTCGAAGGGAGTTTTTTTCTCTGTTGTCAGATTGAAAGGTCCGGGGAATTCTATTTTTATTTTTGAAGCTGAAGTTGTGATTTTCGCCCTGCTGACGTATGTTTCCTCTGTTTCAAAAACAATACGTGTCAATCCCTCTTGCTGGCTGTATTTTAATAGAACTTCGGTCTTTTCCTGGGCAGAGAGGGTGATTGCAAAAAAAAATAAAATTGATGAAATTAATATAACTTTTTTAAACATTTATTTAAATTTTTACCGGACACGAGTGTTAATAAATATAAAATTTGGTGGAGGCGGCGGGAATTGAACCCGCGTCCGGAAGCACTACACCCCGGCTTCTACATGCTTATCCTGGCTATTTCATCTCGGACCCCGGACTGCCGTCAGGCAGGCGTCCCGAAATCCTATCTCCCTTTGTCTTGCTCCTGGGTCAGGAGAAAGCCCCTGAAGCCAGCCTGTTGAATGACGCTGTGACCTGAAACACAGGCAATTTCAGGGCAGCGCGCTGCTATTTAATTAAGCAGCGAGTGCCAGTTCGTTGTTGGCGTTTGTGTTTGTTTCCGCCTTTTTACGTGGTGACGGAACCACGGCATGCGACCAGAGCCTCGCAACCCCCGTCGAGTCCTTTCGCCCCCGACGTTAACATTAGACAGCAAACAGCAGACAGTAAGCAGAAGAAATAAAACTGCATACTGCATAGTGCGTATTGCTTACCTGGTTTTCATTGCCCTTTCGATCTCTCTTCTGGCCTCCTTTTCTTTTATTGTATCTCTTTTTTCGAAAAGTTTCTTGCCTTTTGCAAGTCCGATCTCGACCTTCGCAAAAGAATCCTTAAAATACAGCTTTAACGGTATTAATGTATATCCCTTGGCAACAACTTTACCGGCAAGCCTGCTTATCTCTTCCCTGTGCAGGAGGAGTTTCCGTGTCCTCAAAGGGTCATGGTTCATGATATTACCATGGCTGTATGGGCTGATATGACAGTTCAGGAGAAAAACCTCTCCCCCTTTTATAATTACATAACTGTCTTTCAGGTTAGCCTTGCCTTCTCTGAGGGATTTGACTTCCGTACCTAATAGGGCAATGCCAGACTCTACTGTCTCATCAATATGGTAATCGTGATATGCCTTTCTGTTCTGGCAGACTACTTTCATAATTTTATTTTACCATTTCTGATTCTTTATCATATTCTGCCAACAGAATAATATTTAAAACCCTTCGCCCTCATCTTCTGTGGTTCATATACATTTCTCAAATCGAAGAAATACGGATCTTTGAGTAGTTCTTTGATTCTGTCAAGTTCAAGGTTTCTGAACTGATTCCACTCAGTAACTAATACGAGTGCATTGGCTCCTTTTGCAGCATCATAAGCATCTTTGCAAAAAGTTATCAGCCTGGAGCTCAGAAGGGAGAGCATGGAGTTCTTTACTATTAGCCCTTTGCTCTTCGCTATAAGCTCTTTATTAACAATCGGGTCGTATGTCCTGATATTTACACCCTCTTTAAGCAAGGCCATTATAATGTCCAGAGAAGGTGCCTCACGAATATCATCTGTATTAGGCTTGAAAGAAAGACCAAGAAGTGCAATTGTTTTACCTTTAATTACGCCCATTGCATCCTTAATCTTTTTAACCATAAATCTTTTCTGGTCCTCATTGACTCTAATTGCTGCATCCACAATATTAAGCCTGATACCATGCTCCTCAGCCATTTTAAGAAGGGCGTTTGTATCTTTCGGAAGGCATGAACCTCCATATCCGGGACCGGGATGGAGAAATTTCGGACCTATCCTCTGGTCAAGCCCCATGCCTTTTGCAACCATGTGTACATCTGCGCCAACCTTTTCGCAAAGTTTTGCCATCTCATTAATAAAGGAAATCTTTATTGCAAGAAAGGAATTGGAGGCATATTTTATCAATTCTGCTGTCTCAATGTTGGTAACAACAAAAGGGGTTTCAATAAGATAGAGAGGTTTGTAAAGGTCTTTCATTATCGCAACGGCCTGTGGGCTGTTTGCACCTATTACTACCCTGTTGGGCCTTATTAAATCTTCTATTGCAGAGCCTTCCCTCAGGAACTCCGGGTTCGAAACGATGTCGAAATCAATCTTGTCCTTTAAATTACCAGATATTATTTCTCTGAGTTTCTCGCCTGTCCCTACGGGCACCGTGCTTTTTGTAACAATCACTTTATAGCCATCCATGTACTTTGCAATTTCCCTCGCGACCTCTTCCACATATTTCATGTCAGCGGAACCGTCTCCCCTGCGAGGGGTACCAACAGCTATAAATATTACAAGGGAAGATTCAACAGCTTTCGCTATTTTAGTAGTAAATTCGAGCCTGCCCTGCTGAATATTCCTTTTGACAAGCTCATCTAATCCGGGTTCATAAAACGGGATAATCCCCTTTCTCAAGGACTTTATCTTATCCTGGTCTTTATCAACACATGTCACAAAGACGCCAAATTCAGCAAAGCAGGCTCCTGTAACCAGCCCTACATAACCTGTACCAATAATTCCGATATGCATGATAAACCCTCCCTGCTAATAAACTCTACAGTTATTACAAAATACAAAATTAGTTTTGATATCGACGAATTCCCTGCTCTTGTTTTTTAACGGTTACCAAATTTATAACCTCAAATATTTTTTCTGCCCTTTTTTGATATGTATAATTTTCTGCATTTTTCCTTGCGGAAATTGCCATCCTTCTCGCCTGTTCCAGATCGTGAGTAATCTTCCCTATACTTTCAGCCAATGCCTGTTTATTGCCAGGCTCGAATAAAATCGCATTTTTCCCATCAACGAGTATTTCTTTGAATACAGGAATATCTGAGGCTATTATCGGCACCCCGCTGGCTATATACTCAAAAAGTTTGAGGGGTGATGAGAATTTTGAAGGACCATTGAGAATATTCGGCAACACCGCAATTTTTGCATCTGACAGGTATTCAGGCACTTTATCATGTGAAACGGTACCGATAAATGTTACCCTGCCTGAAACTCCTTCCCTGTCAGCCAGAATTTTCAACTCTCCGAGTCTTCTTCCCCCACCGATTATTAAAAGTCTCTCATCCGGCAAATATTTCATTGCTGAAATGAGGGTATCAACACCTTTCCACGGATATAAACTCCCTATATAGCAAATGTAAGAGCCATACGATGTCCTCGGCATATCAAACCAATTTTTATCAACACCATTATAAATAACATGTGTCTTTTTTTGTGATGTTCCCATATTTATTAAGTATTCTTTAAGAGATTTAGATATTGAAATCACCGCATCAGCTTTATTGTATACCTTGTATTCAAGAGACCTCAATTTATCCCTTTTATTTTCATTGGAAGTGGTGAGATTAAATATTTCATGTACTTCAAATATTAGAGGTATATCCAGGAGATAATTATACTTCATTATAAAATTAGCGAGTTTAATATGGCGTATAAAAAATACTGTTTGTTCTTTATGCAATTTTTGCAGCAAAAGATATGGTAAGAGAAAAAAATGGAAGATGCCGTGGTATGAAAATCTGAGATAACGTTTATTTTCTCTCCGCAAAATTGGCAAGCGTATAATCCTGAGATTGTAGTGGTCAGGGATACCGTAAAATCTCAGAACTTCTCGTTTTGAATATCTCTGCCTTATACCTGTAATCAATAGGACTTTTGCTCCTCTTTCAGCAAGCGCGTGGCATGTTTTCATTATCTGGATAAATCTCGCCCTGTGGTCAGGAAATATTTCAGGAACTGGATAAATGATAATCATTTCTGTTTTTGAGGGATAAGAAAGCACCTGCCATTCCTATCAGGATACCGACGGGGACTAAACTCCTGTCTTCAGTAAGGCAGCGTATTACATATTCTCCTATCATAACTGAAACAATAGCTATCCCTATAAAAGAAAACCAGGTCAAATTATCAATATAGAATCTTTTAATAATTCTGATTAATACCACTGAAAGAAGAGAAAGGTATGAAGCAAGACCAACGATTCCCTGCTGGTATGATATCTTTATAAACTGGTTATGGGGTGTTGTTGGTTTTTCCTCGGTAGGATAATCTCCTTTGATGGATTTATAAAACGCTCTGTAATGTTCTGACATCGCTCTGTCGTCAAGTCCATGACCAAAGAGAAATCGTCTCCCGGACATTTTTAAGAAGTTCTCCCATGCCTCGAATCTCAGCAATAACTGGATTTTTTGTGAACTATGATCTTTTACCAGTTTATATTGTACCGGAAACAGGAGAAAAACCGTAATTATTAAAATTGATATAATTACGAACGCAATTGAAGTTTTAAAAATAATTGAATATCCTTGAAATTTACTTTTCGATGTAAACATCCATATACAGAAAATACCAAATAATGCCAGCCAGCTCCCCCTGACTCCTATAACTAATATTCCCGTAAAAGATCCTATGAGCGGTATTAACCAGAAAATTCTTTCTAATCTTTCAGCCTCTATGGTTTTCAGTATTATAAAAGGTAAGAAAAATATAAAAATTGTAGCGTAATTTCTTAACGCTTCATAATTTATTGAACCCGCAATTAATAAATCTTCGGATATTCTATACCACCCGGATACCAGATACAGTATTCCGGTTAAGGCGAGAAAGGTAGCTAATCTATTTAGTTTTTTTGCATGTGCAAAGGCCGTCGAAACAACTATATAAAGCAATAATATCTTTAAATGCTCTTTTTTGAAAAAAATGAATGAATCTACCGGACTTACAGAAAAAAATGATGAGATAACAGCAGATAAAGAAAAAATGATAAGGCAGATAAATACCGGCTCTCTCCATTGCAGATCAAAATTTCCCTTTATCAGGCACCCTGTCAGCCAGAGAACAGGCGGGGCATAAAGGCCTATTTCCCTGAACGTGCCAAATTTTCCGGCAAACATTAATAGAATATACAGATATATGCCGTATTCTATTGCAAGCGGCAGAATTTTTTCCGCCCAGAAAGACCTGTCAAGTAACCCCTTATCATGCTTCATTCTATAAAACTTTTGCTATAATTCAGAGGGTATTGATATACCTTTCAAATTTCTCTGATATAACATCCCAGTTGAAATTTTCATTGATCCGTTGACGTCCTCTATCGCCCATCTCTTTCCTTAATTTTTCATCAGAGAGCAATTTTTCGATTGCCTCTGCCAGGGAGTCTTCATCTTCAGGCGGAACTAACAACCCTGTTTTATCTGTTACAACTTCAGGAATCCCTCCCACTGTAGTAGTGATGACAGGTACTCCGCATGACATTGCTTCGGCAATAGAAATGCCAAAGGTTTCATTAGCAATGCTGGGGAAGATTGCTATATCCGCAAGGGAATAATATCTGGGCAATTCAGAATTATTTATATTCCCTAAAAACATAACATCATTGTCTATATTTAGTTCCTTCGCAAGTGTTTGCAAAAATTTCTTATACTCGCCATCACCTGCGATAAGATGTCTTATAGGATACCCCTTTTTGATTAATGAAGCGACTGATTTTATTGCGTAATGGATACCTTTCCAGCCAACTAACCGGCATGCACTTATAACAATAGTTTCATTTTCAGTAAGTTGCAACATATGTCTTAACTCCGGGTCAGGCATGCGTGGTTTAAAAAGTTCGGTATTTACACCATTTGGCAGGATAAGCGGCCTGATTCCGCAATATTCCTCTATCTGGATAGCATTGAATTTACTGCATGCAAAGAAATAATCAACCTTTTTTACCAGGTACTTGTAACCAGGAAAAAATTCGGTTCCTCCCGAACCAAATATTACTTTTGTCGTTGAATAAGATGAGGCCAGTAAGGCGATTGGGATATCAAAAGGCTTGGAAACAAAGATATAATCATAATTTCCTTTTTTTAGATCTCTGGCAGAAAATATTCCAAAGGACAGTCGCTCCATAAATTTCTTAAACCTTGAACCGAGGTTTGGTATCAACTCTCTCTTAATATAAGGATATGTATGAATAGAGACATTTTCTGGGACATTTTGAATAATTATTCCCTTTCCTCCATAAATGTGTACTAAATGCCCTCTTCTGGCTAATACCTTCGCTATTTCCCGGTTAAATGTCTCTATGCCACCGGACTTGGTTGTGGTAGTGAGATTATAAAGGGCTATCTTCATTCTAAAAGTTCCCTGACCCTGCAAGACCTGTTTTTGCCGCTTAAAAGCTGCCTGTATAATAATTCAATCTTTTCCAGCATCTTTTCGAGGGAATATCCTTTTTCAATCAGTAATCTTGCTTCCTTCTTGAATTTAGCCATTAGTCCGGGATTCTTATACAGTTCAATAACCTTTTCTGCAATCTGTCCGGGATTTTTTGGCTCGATGAGAAAACCTGTTACTCCGTTAATGACCACTTCCTTAATAGCTCCGGCATCTGAAGCCACAACCGGCCTTTCCATCGCCATTGCCTGGAGAATAGACTGTGGTACACCCTCATTTCCATATGAAGGATGGGCTATAACATCCAGCGATGCCAGAATCTCCGGTATATCTTCCCTGTGCCCGAGCATGAAGACCCTGTCTTCAAGTAAATATTTCCTGATAAGATTTTTAATATTTTCATATTGTGGACCGTCACCAACAATGTAAAAGGATGCATCCTGAATCCTCTCTAAAATCTCCGGAATTGCCTCAATAAAAAATCTGTGTCCTTTCCAGCTTCTTAACACACCGATCATAGCAATGGAAAAACCCGCTGCCTCGAATGCCGGCTTCACTTTTGCCGGGTTAAATCGCTCTAAATCCACTCCTGTAGGGATAGAAAAAATTTTAGTTTCTTTGAATTTATTATTCTCTATCATCATCTGTCTAATTTCTTCTCCCGTCGTTATAAGGGCATCAGGCAATATTTCGTAAATAAAACGGCTTAAAAAGGATCTACTTATTGGCGTGGAAAGGTGTCTCGTTCTTATTATTTTTGGCCCTGATTTGGAAATCCGTGCTGCAACGGTTGCAATCCAGCTGTCTGTAGAACTGTGGGTATTCACTATATCGGCTTTCTCCCGGTCTATCAGCAATCGCATTTTGAGTAATGAAGCTGGATTCCATTTCTGAAAATATACAGGAAAGACATTAATACCAGCTTCTTGAGCCCGTATAAAGATATCTGCTTTCTCCGGTGCAACAATTATAGGCCTGTATCCCCTCTTCAGCATTCCGAGGGACTCATGCAATATCCGCATTTCCTGCCCGCCCCATCCCTGTGATGACTCTGTATGCAGTATGGTAAACATTTTTTAATCCTGCTGTTAAAATGTTATGGTTTTTCTGTATTTACTATTGTAAAGATTAATCTTGCGATTATATGTGACACCTTAAAAGACGGTGCCATTCATGATCAAGGATCTCAATAATTTTCTTAAATAAGGTCGAAACTCCAAATTCACATTTTTTACATATAAAATCATCATCAGCCGGTTTTCCTGAAAAGATTTTTTCCAGAATATCCTTTGCTTGTTCCGAGTTCCAAACTTCCACAATTGACTTATCTTTTAAATTGCCTAAAACGGCTTTTCTGCCCATATCTTCGCAGCATAACACGGCATCGCCATTGAAGGCTATTACCATATCCCTGAGTGGCAGGGTTTTTTTACATCCTTTAAGTTTGTTGCCAGGATACTTTGATTTCCATGAAGTACAATTAAAGACCAGACCGGCACGGGAATTTGGTAGAAATATCTTTACCTGGACACTCCTTTCCTTCCAATATTTTTTTACTTTTAAGGCTTCCCCGACAGGCCACTTATAAGAAATAGCTCTTATCCGAATCAGGTTTCTTGGATAATGCTTTATTAAATAGTCTATATTATTAAGTGTCTTATTGATATCTAATCCCATTACATTTTTATATACACTTTTTGTAATGCCATGACAACTTATGTAAATAGGCCCTTTAAATCCGGTTGCGATTAATTTATCAACGCGCCTGGGTGTTAACAATGAAGCATTAGTCTGGATTATTAACTTCAGTCCGGATTCCAGAACATAAGAGATTTTATCGAAAACATTCGGATCTATAAAAAGTTCACCCATATTACAAAATATTACATGAGCACGCACAGGATAATTTTTGGCAATTAGAGAGAATTCATCAATAATTCTTTTAAAAAGGCATTCTTCCATATGACCCATCGTCAAGTGCCTGGATAAATCCGCATACGGGCATACTTTGCATGATGCATTGCAATATGAGTGTATATCTATAATCAAATTTGAAGGAGAGGGAAGACGTTTTAGTTTACCTATATAGAGGGGATTGTATTTTTTGATCAAATCTACATTGCTTTCATTATTTAACATTTATATGCTTTCTTTTTATATAGTTTTATAATGTTCGTTACTTCTGCTGGCTTTATATCCTCAAGGCATTTACTTATTTTACTTCCATTGCAACCGTCTTTTCCGCATGGAATACATTCCCATTCCCTCTGAATAACAGTATGCATACCGGATGTTTGTATTCCATTCTTTTGGATATAGGGATTTTTAATTTTTGAATTTTGAATTTTTAATTTTGAATTTATATTGTCCCATGGCCCCCATGAAAAAGCCCCGCTTGGTCCAAACAATGCTATGACGGGTGTACCGACTGCAGCAGCGATATGCATTGGTGCCGAATCCACACCAAAAAACAATCTCGAAACCTCCGATACAGCAGCTACTTGCTTTATTGTTGTTTTACCGCATAGGTCTATCACCCCCTTAAGCCCCCCCTTGACTAAAGACAAAATCCCCTTTGCTTTTTCGATTTCACGTCTATCAGGGGATGACGTAACAACCACAATATAACCTTCATTGATAAGCCAGGTTATAATTTCTGCCATATACTCATCTTTCCAGCATTTAAAAAGCCACCTTGAAGTAGGATGAACATGTATAACAGGGGTGGTTTCGGTCACTTTACTTTCTTTTAAAATTTCTCTAATAAAGTGTCTATCAGTTTCAGGTATATGAAAATCAATAGAAAGGTTTTCTGTAGTTATTCCATATCGACGTATAACTTCAAGATTTTGCAAAACCGCATGCATTCTTCCATCGGGCCTGGCGAGATGTGTATAAAGATATTTTTTCCCGATAAACCCTTTTTTAGATCTCCATCCTATTCTGTATTTTGCTCCTGATGCGAGTGATATGATCGCTGCCCTGTCTCCTCCTGTGAGGTCAATGGTCATATTGAATCTTTTATTTCTTATATGCCTCAGGAATTTTATCTCTCTTAGATACTTTTTTGTCAGGGGAAGTTGCTTTATTTTTCTATCATAAGAGATTATCTCATCTATCAGGGAGACTCCTTTGAGAACCCCCTCTGTCCCTGAATTCACAAGGGCAGTTATATGAGCATCGGGAAAGGTTTCTTTTAATGCCCTGAATACAGGAACAGTAAGAAGCACGTCTCCAATGTGCCGTAGTTTTATAACAAGTATTTTATTTACCGCGCTAAATTCGTGAATCATTATAGATTATATTATTAACAGGACAGAAGGCGGTATTTGTTCTCCGTCGCCGATTTTATTTCAGATTATCCCTCTGATTCCTTGCCGATGAATTGGAGCTCATAGAGTTTTTTATAAAGCCCTTCATGTTTATAAAGCTCTTTATGGGTACCCGTTTCAATAATCCTGCCTTTCTCTAAAACTATTATCCGGCGGGCTTTTTTAATTGTGGAAAGCCTGTGTGCAATAACAAAAGTTGTTCTGTTTTCCATGAGATCTTCAATTGCCTTTTGAACTATCATTTCCGAGGCAGTATCAAGAGATGACATTGCCTCGTCAAGGATAAGTATGGGCGGGTTCTTCAGTATTGCCCGCGCTATAGAGAGCCTCTGCCGCTGTCCGCCGGAAAGTCTCATCCCTCTCTCGCCGATTACAGTGTTATATCCCTGCGGCAATTCCATCACGAAATCATAAGCATATGCCGCTTTCAACGCTGATATTATCTCTTTTTTATCCGCTTCGGGTTTTCCGTATGCCACATTAGCCAGTACCGTATCGTTAAAAAGAATCACATCCTGGCTTACTATGGCAAACTGCCCCCTCAGAGACTTTAAAGTGACCCTGGAAATATCCTTGCCGTCAATATAAATATTTCCCTCGGTAGGGGTATAAAATCTCAGAAGCAGGTTCACAAGTGTCGTTTTCCCTCCTCCGCTCTTCCCTACTATGGCTATAACCTCGCCTTTTTTTACTTTCAGATTTATATTATTTAGCGCCTTTTGTTTCCCATACGGATATATAAACGACACACCTTTAAATTCGATTTCATTACTGAATAGTTTCATTTCCTCTGCCCCATCTTTTTCTTTTTGTTCTGATAACAGATTAGATATCCTCTCGAAGGGTGCCCTCGCCTGCTGTATTCCTATATTTACTTTGGCAAGTCTTTTAGCAGGGGTATACATCAGAAAGATAGCGGCAAGAAATGAGAAAAAATCTCCGACTGTAATAACATTCTTAATTACAAGCATTCCTCCATACCACATAACAAATGCAATGCCGACTCCCCCGACGACTTCCATCAACAGTGATCCAAACTCTGCTACCCTGACAGCACGCATATTTTCCCTGTAAAAATCCTTATTCTTCTTTTTAAAACGCTCGGTTTCATTTTCCTGCCTGCAGAATGCTTTTATAATCTTTATCCCGGCAAAACTCTCACTGAGAAACTCCGTGATCAGAGAGATCTTTTCCTGAGTACGCCTGCTTATCTGCCTCATCCTCTTGCCGAGCTTCCCGACAGCATAAAAAGCAGACGGCAGGACAAGAATGGAAATAAGGGCGAGGTCCCACCTGCGCCATATCGCAACTATAGCAAGGGCGATTACTGTGCTGCTTTCAATAAAAAAATCTTTAAGGGTTAAAGAAACGGTTCCCTGAAGGACAGAGGAATCGTTTATTGTCCTTGAGATTAGTTCGCCGCTCGATTTTTTTCCGAAGTATCCCATCGGTAGATCCAGAATATGTACATAAAGTTTATTTCTAAGGTCCATCACCAATTTTTGACCGGCAGATCTCATAAGGTATTCATTGAAAAAAGTAAATATCCCCTTGAACAGAAAAATAGCGAATACGGCTACCGGAAGTAATATCAACAGATTCACATCTTTTTTAATCAATATCTCATCCATAGCCGGCTTTACAAGCCAGGCAAGGGATCCATTCAGTCCTGAAACAATGAGACTTAATATCCCTGCAAGTGCAACCCTGCCCCAGTATGGCTTAACAAGGCGGAATATTCTTTTAAAGTCTTCCAGCATAAATATTTATGTCAATTGAGCATAATCATGAGCTATTTTTTGAAAGTTGTATAAACTCCATGAATTCTCTGGCTGCCTTTTCGATAGGATAGTTTTCCGCCTTATGTCTTGCATTCTCTCCGATTATCAGGCTGTTTGATAAAGCGTTGTCTATCATCAGGGCTAATCCATTATAATCCAATAAATCGTGCAATATAAAGCCGTCCGTCCCATTTTTTATAATCTCCGAGGCACCGTTGTTGACTGTCGTGATGGCAGGCAATCCTGATGCCATTGCCTCAAGCGTTGCATTGCTGAATGGGTCATAGATAGTAGGAAGCACAAAGACGTCTGCTGCAGCATAAAATCTTTCCATTTTTCTCTGTGTACCTGCAAAAATAACTTTCTCCAGAATCCCGAATTTATCTGCAATAGATTTAAATTTATCGATATTGCCCTTACCGATAACGAGCAGATGTACATCTCCCGCCAAAGAATCCGATTTCAATTTTGACAGGGCTCTATAAAGAGTTAATAACCCTTTTCTTTCAAAATCAGACCCCACAAAAAGGATTACTTTTGCATTTTCAGATATAGAGAGTTCTTGTCTGACGTCGCCTCTCCATTTGTTCCTGTCTCCGGGTGAGAATCTCTGAAGATCTACACCATTGTATATCACGCAGACCTTCTGCCCGGGAAGGCCATAATTCATCATAATTTGCTGTTTAACCATTTGTGAATTTGCAATAATCAGCTTTGTTAGGGAAAAAAGTTTTTTTTCCAGAGAAAGGATCGCAATATGAAGTGGATTGACTCTGAATGAGAATTGTTTCCATCCTGGTTCTATTAGCTTTCTTAACTTCAGCCATTCGATATGGCAACCTTCGCCTGCCCTGTATATATCCTGGCATGTTGTCCGCTCGAAACTTATTACACAGTCCATGCCACCGGCGTTTTGAATAGCCCTCTTTAGATTTTGATTAAAAGTTATCGTGGAGAGAAATGAACCGAGGGCTAAAACATCTATTTTGTGCATTATTATATCTTCACTTTGTGTCCATCTGTTAGCAAATATGTGTATTTCATGACCTGATTTTTTAAGATATTGTAAGAGGGTATCGAGATACCTTTCGGCTCCCCCGTGCAAAAGGAACCTCTTTTTTATAAAAGCGAGCTTCAACCCTTTTCCTTTTTCTCCCAGACTTTTGAATATTTGAGGAATGTATAATGGCTATAAAGTGTTGCGAGTATTAAACCGTGGATGCCATCCATAAAGCCTGCCCTTAAAAAAAACATTTTCAGAAAGGTAAACAATGGATTTGCGATCAGTGTAATCTTGCCGGGATCCGCCCCTTGCTCAATGAGTTCTTCTGCTGAAAGGGTGGAGTAAATATCCATCTTCTTTATGTAATCGGATAGGGTTCTATATGTATAATGCTCTAAAGGGTTCTTGAGATAACCTGCCTTCCCATTTACAACAACTTTCTCGTGAACCTTTCTGTCTTCCACCTGTGCCCTGTCTTTCAAAAAAAATCTCAATGTGTAATCCGGCCACCACCCTCCATGCCGCATCCATTTGCCGAGAAAATAATTTTTTCTCGGTACATAATAACCGCTGCATCCCCCGCTGTTTTTCAGTGCCTGCTCTATCTCATTCCATAAAGATTCTGTAAACCTTTCGTCCGAATCTAAAATGTAAACCCATGGTCCCTTTGCGAGTTCTACAGCTTTTTGTTTTTGTCTGGCATAACCTAACCATTGTGACTGGTATATTCTATCAGTATATTCTCTGCATATTTCCAGAGTTCTGTCTGTGCTGAATGAATCAACAATAACAATTTCAGAAGCTTTTTTTATACTTTCCAGTGCCTCTCTTATATTTTTTTCTTCGTTCTTAGTAACAATGACAACTGAAACAGGTATCATTATTATCCCCGTTTAATCTTAAAGCAACTCCTTCATTTTGAAAACATAAGATTCTGAATCGAGTTCAGAATGACAATATACCCACTTTTTATAATTGCCGGACAGCCTGTAAGAACCACAGGGAATATCGAGTTTAGATGCTTTATTTTTAAACATTTGTAAGATTATACAAAAGTGGGTAGGGTTATATGTAAACATCAATAACTGCCGTCAACAAGAGTTGCTGTAATATGTCCGACTGCTACTTTTGTCTGTAATTTTACAGGAATACGTTTAATATCGTCTGTAAGCCATATGAAGATATCGCCCTTCCGATAAAAAATTCCCTCGGATTCCATTATGGGTTTAATTACAATTGTATTGAATGTGCCTGTCGGAAGGGTTATTTTTTCTCTTCTTAATACCTGTACCTCGACATTCCATACATTCTTGCTGTCAAAGATTGCTACAAAAACGGATTCGCCAACTGTCAGGCTAAGAGTTCTGACATAATAAAAACTTGACAGTGGATCGAAAATAAAATCCGGGATATCAAAATCTTTTATTTTGTTTTCAAGATGATCAATATATTTAGCTTTATTCTCATCATGGTCAAAAATAATCTCCTTGTCCCGCCGGTGCCTTCCCTCTCTTATTTTGACCCTATAATTTGACGGCTTGCCGGTAAATAGGGTGCTTTCTATTCTATCATCAACTGTATAAAAAACAGATAGCCAATCAGCTGATCTTGCAGTGGAAATAATTTTTAAATTATCCCCGTCGTTTATTATTTCAAGTGATGCCGTACCGGCTTTGATACCCGCCCATTTGAGGTCGTATTCAAACTTTTCAGGTATATTGAAGGATCCAGCATAGGAAGAGGCTACAAAGAATGCAAAATTAAAAATTAAAAATGCGAAATTAAGGGAAAATACATTTTTAAATTGTGAATCGTAATTTTTCATGTTTAAATCCCCCTCACCCTTACCCTCTCCCGCCAGGGGAGAGGGTAACTATTATTTCCCCTCCCTTGACGGGAGGGGATTAAGGGGAGGGTGTTTAATGTGTCCTTACTTATGAACTCATTAGTAACTTGTTATTATCTATATGTTATATTAATTCATGCTCATTATTCCAGCAATAGATTTAAAAAATGGCAAGTGCGTAAGGCTTCTGCAGGGCAAAAGGGATACAGCAACAGTTTACTCAAATAACCCTGCAAATACAGCAAGACTCTGGGAATCCTATGGAGCAAAGCTCCTGCATATAGTAGACCTTGATGGAGCATTCACAGGTAGTCTGGAAAATTTTGATGCAATAATTAAAATCAGACAGGCAGTAAAAATTTCCATACAGGTTGGAGGTGGCATAAGAAAAATCGGAACAGTTATAAATCTCTTTTCAGCGGGAATTGACAGAATCATAATCGGCACATCAGCGATAGAAGACCCGGAATTTTTGACAGAGTGCTGCAGAAAATATCCGGGCAGGTTTTTAGCTGGTATAGATGCAAAAGAGGGGAAAGTAGCTATTAAAGGATGGGAAGAACTGACTTCGCTTACTGCAAAAGAGCTTGCAAAAAGATTAGAGATTGTGGGGGTGTCAGGAATAATTTATACAGACATATCAAGAGATGGTATGCTCTCAGGACCTGATATTGAGGCAATAAGTGAAATGGTCGAAAGCGTCAAGATACACGTAATTGCGTCGGGGGGGGTTTCGTCCATAGAAGACATTAAAAATCTCATGCGGATAAGAAATCTCTGGGGTGTTATAACAGGGAAAGCGATTTATTCAGGGACACTTGATTTAAGAGAAGCAATTAGAGTTTCACAATCTGAGGTTAAGGCTGAGAAAAGACCAGAATGACATACGAGTGGCTTTACTTATGGACTTATTAGTAACCTGAAAGTTGGAGAATAGGTGCTCGCTAAACGAATAATACCATGCCTTGATGTTAAAGATGGCCGTGTAGTAAAAGGTGTCAGTTTTGTAAATCTCCGTGTTACAGGAGACCCCGTTGAAAATGCAAAGTTTTACAATGAAGAGGGTGCTGACGAACTTGTATTTCTCGATATTACCGCCTCTCACGAAAAGAGGAAAATTATCCTGGATGTTGTTATGAGAGCTGCTGAAGATGTATTCATGCCCCTTACGGTCGGAGGTGGTATAAAGACACTTGATGATATCCGGAATCTTCTCAATGCAGGATGCGATAAGGTATCTATCAATACTACAGCTGTGAAAGACCCATATTTTATAAGCAGGGCAGCTGAGAGGTTCGGAAGCCAGTGTATAGTAGTTGCCATAGATGCAAAAAGAGTCAACAGTTATGAGTCAAGAGTCAAAAGTCAAAATAGTAAGATATCGGCCGCCTTACGTCTCACACCTCACACCTCATGCCCGACCTGGGAAGTTTACACCCATGGCGGACGCAGAGCGAGAGACATAGACGCAGTAAAATGGGCAAAAAAGGTGGAGGAACTCGGAGCCGGTGAAATCATGCTTACAAGTATGGATAAAGATGGCACGAAAGATGGATATGATATTGAATTAACCCGTACTATATCGGAGGCTGTAACTATTCCCGTAATCGCCGCTGGGGGAGCCGGTACACTTGAACACCTTTACGGGGCTTTGTCAGGAGGAAAGGCAGACGCAGTACTTGCAGCGTCAATATTCCACTACAGGGAATACACAATCATGGAGGCAAAGGAATATCTGAGGGCTAAGGGTGTGCCTGTGAGGTTATAATAACGTCAGCCGTTCTTTGATATCCTCAAAGCTTCAATTATTTTATTGCCTGCTGGTGGAACTCTTAAACTGAACCTATCATCCCACTTCATAACTATTACTTCCACACGGGAAAGATTCTTTGCATCTGAATACATGGCACATATAGAGGCAGCAATATTTAAAGCTTCTTCTGTAACTTCTCCGGTTACTAATGTTATCGGGCTGGCAAACCCTTCCACTTCCAATAAGTAATCAGTATCTTTTGATAAGGATTCTATTATTTCATTTTCATATTTATCCCTCCCTACGATAATTTTACAAGAAGGGGAGTACCGAAAATGTCTTCCGGTCTTCAGAAGATAAATATCTCTGATATGTGGCGCAGGATTATAATTCAACAGGTCTTTAAGTCTATATGCGAAATTCGGTTCTGTCAGAAGACATCCTCCCGCAGGAGCTGGATAATCTTTGAGTCCGAATTCCTTTGCAAGAGCCATTTGTTTCTTCCTTGATCGTCCACTAAAGTCATAAAACATCTCTCTGTCGAGAATTCCTTTTTCTTCGGGGATAGTATTTCTCAGCAGTTTTGCGCTGAGCGGCCTCACTATATAACCTGTAACTCCTGCTTCTTTGTCTATATGGTAGAGCATGTCTTTTCTCTGACTCATCGGTCTCTGACCGGTGACTTCACCTGTTATGATGAACTCTGCATTAATCCGGTCCATGATTTTTTTTGCTTCTTTTAACATCAATATTCTACAGTCAATACATGGATTCATATTTTTCCCGTAACTGTGTTCCGGGTTTTTCACAATCTCAATAAACCGATCCGAGAGGTCGATGAGTTTGACCTCAAATCCAAACCTATCTGCATTCGAAAATATACGATACCCCTCACCCTTACCCTCTTCCGCAAGGGGAGAGGGTAAATCCACTCTTGATAGGACACGCCTGCAGTCCGCCGGGTAAGGTGCGGGGATGTGTTTCCCTCCCTTGACGGGAGCTATCCCGACTATTTCCCCTCCCTTGACGGGAGGGGTAGGGGAGGGTGATACATATGAATGCAACATGGTAGGAGATATATCAATATCAAATGGTGTCCTGAATTTTATAGCCTTGACCTTAATATCTTGTCTGAGTATCGTCAGCACAGCAAGTGTACTGTCAAGTCCACCTGAAAATAATGCTACTGCTCTACGAGTCATAGACTTTTGCCATATCAAATCTTTGATAAGTTCATAATTTAGCTGACTTGTATGTCATTCCCGCTTGTCGGGAATCCTTCTTTTCTCCTCGAATCACCAAATCCCAAAAAGAAAGATTCTGGACGAGCCAGAATGACAACAATTGAAGCATATGGGTATTTTCGTAGAAAATTTCAATTTCCAAACTTGGTTATTGATCCTTGGTTATTATCACGTTGGTCAACGCACCTGTATTAATTTACCACGATTCAAGCATAATGACCTGCGTAATTGTTCCTGTGTTACAACTGCTGTACCAACTTGAGCAACAACTATGCCTGCAGCATGATTGGCTATAACAGCAGCATCTCTCATATCTGCACCAGAAGCATATGCAATGGTAAATGCTGCTATTACCGTATCTCCTGCTCCTGTCACATCATATACATTTCGTGCTACAGTAGGAATATGCACTACTTCATCTTTCCGGAAAAGGCTTATACCGTGTTCACCACGGGTAATTAAAACAGCCTCACATGACGTTCTTTTCAAAAGTGTTTTACCTGCATTAATTAAAGATTTCTCATCTTTAATTTCAATGCCTGACGCTATAGATGCCTCATTGGTGTTAGGTGTTATAAGAGAAACATTTTTATAATAGTGAAAATGACCCACCTTTGGATCAGCAGCCACAAAAATATTTGTTGGTTTTGAATTCCTTATTACTTCTCTGACAAGTTCAGATGATACAATGCCCTTTTTATAATCAGATATTATCACTGCATAATGGCCGGGAAGTTCATGACGGATAAAATCCGTGATCGCCTTAAAGACCTTCCCATCTACCTGATTATTGTCCTCTCTATCGAACCTTACTACCTGCTGATTATGAGCAATTACACGGGTTTTTACTGTCGTAGACCTTGAACTGCAAATTACGCCTCCACATTTGACGCCTTTTTCTTCGAGCATCTTTATCAGAATCTCTCCAGCTCTATCATTGCCTGCGACACCAATAATTGATGCCTGTCCGCCAAGTGAGACGATGTTATTTGCTACATTTGAGGCGCCGCCAAGAAGATAATTTTCGTCAGTTACTTCAACAACTGGAACAGGTGCCTCAGGAGATATTCTGCTTACTTTTCCCCATATATAGCGGTCCAGTATTATATCACCTATGATAAGTATTTTCTGTTTCTTAAATTCGTTAAGGATCTTGCTATAATTCATAGGTAACTTTATTCAAATAGTTGTCATTCCCGCTTGCCCCGTTAGAAAGTTCATTTCTAACGGGGCAAGCCGTGAATCTTTCTTTAAGATGCCGAACCGGTCCCCGACTATGCAGGGACAAGAGCCGGAAGGATGCCGGACAAGCCGGCATGACAAAAAAAACTAAAGAGCTTAAATAATTTTTAAGCTCCTCGATGATTAATAGCATAATTATATGTTATATAAAAAAAAGGACTTTTTAAAGACAATAAAAAGGGCGGGTCATATGACCCGCCCTTTTTTATTCATAAAGCACTGAGCTTGCCGAAGTGTTAGAATGAGAGTGATACGCCGTGAAGCAAGTGTGTAACGGTCTTTTTATCGATACCAAATGTTTCTTCATAATATTTCCCGGGCCATAATGCGCCTGCCTGTACAAAATAGCTGAAGTTCTTCGCAATCTTGTAATTGGCTGTTACATCAACTTCTGTACCCGCGCTTTTGGAACCGGCTTCATTCTTTGTAGCCCTTATGAGAAACGCATCGGCTGTAAAGGTCAGATCTTTCACAGGAGTTATATCAGCACCAATGTTGTAATATGTAGTGTTTGCAATACCCGTAGTTCTTATATTTCCTGTAAGCACCTGGTCCTGAGCTGTTGTTCTGACTGCACGCTCATAAACAAGGGTATAGTTTGGAAATCTTGCAAAGAGGCTCTGTGAATCATTTCCTACTATCGTCTGGAACTCCTTTATCTTACCGTCACCAGTATCGCTGTCACCGCTGCCCATTGCAAAAGAACCCCTGATGTTAATAGGGTCAAGGGCATAGCCTAATTTTGCAAAAATAGCCCAACCGCGGAACTTTTGATCGTCAGCGGCTATGTTCTCTGCCTTTCCAAATTGCATATCGACCTCTGCTGCATAGCTTAAGCCTGCTGCTTTACCATTTGCATGAACACCGAGATTATGAAAATTAAGAGGGTCGTCAAGAGTGCGGCTGCTGTTAACCCATGTCCAGTTTGCTCCTAATGTCATATCGGCGAGCTTGTAAGTACCGAGCAGTATATAGGCATCGATGTCATCGCTGTGCTTCCGCCAGTCCCCTTCATCAAGTTTTGCTGTAGCAATCGCTAAGTGAAGCTCCTTTGCCGGGTCTACCCATAAAAGGATACCGTCAGTGCCGAATCTTTCGTTTCTAAGGAACAGTTTTTCACCGAGTGCTATAGGCATATGGCCTATTTTCATTCCAGAAGGGACACCTAAAAGACCCGATCCAGTATACTGTATCCACAACTGGCGGAAAAACATGAATGGCCTCGCTTTCGTATCCCATCCTTCTTCGCCCCAGAAATAAAGACCGCTGGAACCGATGAGGTTATTACACGTCTCAACCTCTATAAAGGCCCTGAGATTATCGGTAACCTTTGCATCGAGGGTGAGAAATAGGTTTGTGCTGTAAACTGCCTGCGATTGTGATTCCTCAGGTAAATGACTGGCTGGAATGTTATCCCAGTACCAGCCTCTCATCAGAATCTTACCGCCAAGTGTTATTTCTGTTTCATCCTGTGCATAGGCGGTAATTGCAAAACTTAAAATTAAAAAAACACCTAAAAGTATAGCCAGATATTTTTTCACTTGCTAACCCTCCTTTTTAAATTTGTTTCTGAGTTAAAGGTACGCTTGTATTCTTTAAAATCAGTTTTTTAAACCTCCTTTTATCACCTCCCTTTCAATAGATATAAGCCTTCAATGAAGGCCCTTTACCATTTTGGACACTATTTTGAGAACTCATATTTTACTTAAGTATGCCACTTTATCATTGCTTATCCAGCTTTGTCAAGAAATTTATACTGAAAATTTATATCATCCTATAACAAATTTGTCAAGGGTTTTCGTTTATAAATAAGCAAAAAAGAGGCCATATTTTTAAAATTCAGTCTTAGTATGATTAAAATATCGAAATTTCTTAAATTATTAAAAAAAATTATCTTAAATTTTAGATTTATGGACTGATTACATTCGATAATCTGTATTCTTTTTGACACAGAAGTGTTGATTAAATGTTACGGAATGCTTTTTTCACTTTTGATGATTTATGGGATATTAAGGTAAAATTCTGGATGCCTGATTTATTGAAAATCTCTTTTATATTCTTTCTGATTTTATTTTTGCTCAAAAAGAGGCTGAACATCGGCCTTGTAATGTCGATTGCAGGAGGTGCTTTGTTCATACTTTATCAGATGCCATTCCCCCTGATATTAAGGACCTGTGAAAATGCTGTTCTGAATGATGTGACAATCAAGCTGATTCTTGCTTTATCCCTCATCAGAATCTTTGAATTAATATTGCGGGAAAAAGCTGTCCTTGCCGAGATGATGAGTACAGTCAAGGCATTATTCAAAAAAAGGAAAATTATTATTATGTCGATGCCTCTTCTGATAGGTTTGATGCCATCGGTTGGAGGCGCATATTTTTCCGCACCAATGGTGGCAGAAACAACCAGTGACATAAAAATAAGTCCTGAACAAAAAAGTTTTATCAATTACTGGTTCAGGCACCCGTGGGAATACATCCTGCCATTATATCCCGGGATTCTCCTGGCCTCTGCTATTTCAAGAATAGAGCTATATAATCTCATAATTGCAAATTTAATCTGTGCAGTCCTCATGTTAATCACCGGACTTGTATTTGCAATGCATAATGTTAAAGGAATGCTGAAGACAGAGAACAAACCCGAAAAGAAAGGCTTATTGAGTTTTATTCCCATCTTAGCGGTATTGCTACCTGTTTTAATATTTCGTATAGAATTACATTATGCACTGATTGCTGTTGTTTTATCCCTGCTGCTGTTTTATAAGTACAGTCTCAAGTCCATCTTTAATGCATTGAAACATGGTTTTTCGATAGAGGTAATCATCCTTATACTCGGTGTCATGTTTTTTAAAGAAGCGATGGAAAATTCGGGAGCAGTAAAGAATCTCAGCCAGTTTTTTATAAAAGAAGGGATCCCTGTTTTTCCTGTCCTTTTCCTGCTTCCTTTTATTACCGGGCTGCTTACAGGCATTACAGTGGGTTTCGTGGCAAGTACGTTTCCTCTGGTTATCAGCATGACAGAAACTATATCATTGGGTTCGATTTCTTTTGCATTTGCCGCCGGATTCTTAGGTGTTCTTCTCTCACCGGTACATATATGTCTTATTCTTACAAAAGAATATTTCAAGGCTGATTTATGGGGAATTTATAAGAAAATGATACCGGCGTGTATTATCGTATTCTGCGGGGCGATTGTGGCGTATTTGATATTGAAATAACCAAATTTCTCGGTTACGGTAACGAAGCTCGTTTCGTCTGTCGGTTAAGTTATTCGTAAAAGATATAACCCATAGAGGTTTTACGATAGGAGCATCTTAACCATTTAACAAAGTACCTTCAACCTTTTATTACTCCCATTGGCCTGAGCCTTGCAACCTTCTCGGAAATCCCTGCCTTATGAACTACATCCACAACATTTGATATATCCTTATATGCCTCGGACATCTCCTCTGCAAGGGTTCCCCTGCCGGCAGATTTGACTATAATACCCTTATCTTCCATCTCACGCCATATTGCACGCCCTCTTGCTCTCTTTATCGCCTGATGCCGTGACATGACCCTGCCGGCACCATGGCATGTTGAACCGAATGTCTCTTTCATAGCTTTTTCAGTTCCAAGGAGGACGAACGATGCCCTTCCCATATCACCAGGGATTAATACAGGTTGACCGAGATGCCTGTAGATTCCGGGCAGTTCCGGGTGACCCGGGGGAAACGCCCTTGTTGCACCTTTTCTGTGTACTATAAATTTTTTCTTTTTTCCATTAACTTCGTGTTCTTCAATTTTAGCGATGTTATGGGCTACATCGTAAATGAGTGTCATGCCGAGTTTTTTAGGCGAAACCCCGAATACCTTCATGAATGATTCCCTTGCCCAGTGCATGATGCATTGTCTGTTTGACCATGCGTAATTGGCAGCCGCTCTCATTGCGGAAAGATAGTCCTGTGCCTCCGGACTTTCATACGGAGCACATGCCAGCTCTCTGTCTGGTAAGTTTATCTTATACTTATTTACTGCTCTTTCCATTACCTCAAGAAAATCGGTGCAGACCTGATGTCCGAAACCGCGGGAACCAGTGTGTATCATAACTGTTACATGATCTTTAAAAAGACCGAGGCTATTCGCAGCCCTTTCATCATAAATTTCATCAATATACTGCACTTCAAGGAAATGATTTCCTGAGCCCAGTGTGCCCTGTTGAGCCCTTCCACGCTCATATGCCTTATTGCTTATCAGAGAAGGGTCTGCTCCGTCAATGCAGCCTCCGGATTCTATCTTCTCAAGGTCTTCTGCTTCTCCATATCCATTTTCCACAGCCCAGCGTGCACCTTTTATGAGAAGTTTCCTTTCATCTTCCGGACCGAGCCGTATCCTTCCCTTTGAACCAACACCGGATGGTATCTCTGTATAAAGGACATTTACTATATCTTTTATTTTTGGAAGAACTTCTTCCTTTTTTAAATTAGTCCTCAGCAAACGGACACCGCAGTTTATATCGTATCCAACACCACCCGGGGAAACAATTCCTTCTTTTAAATCAAAAGCAGCAACACCTCCGATGGCAAATCCGTATCCCGTATGTACATCAGGCATAGCCATGGATGATTTAATAATACCCGGCAAAGTCGCCACATTGGCCACCTGATCTATTGATTGTGCCTCGAGTTCCTTTTCCAGTAATTGATCAACATAGATGATCCCGTTAACCCTCATACCTTGTTTGTAACCGATAGGGACTTCTATCTTTGTCTCATCAATTCTTCGCAGGTTTTCTAATGCCATAATTACCCTTTCTTTATTTATCATATATCAAATATAACATTAATCTCCCATTTATCGTCTATCTTTTCTATCCGGAGCATATGGTAGGTAGCTGCCTTAATTAATAGCTTGCTTTCATGTCTTTCTGGGTCAAAATCTTCACCAGAAACAGAGGCTTTAACCTTATAAGCCTCCCCCCCACCCCTCCCTCCCCCTCGAGGGGGGAGGGTAAAGGAGGGGGTGAATTCATTAATAATAATTTTTTTACCTATAAATCCGTATGCATCAAAATGAAAAATTAGCTCATTCAGCCAGGAGACAAGAAGTCCTTCGAGAGAATCACTTTCAGTCATTACATTAATGGTGTTCTTCTTTTCTATTTCATCAAGGTTTGTTATGAGACTGTACATACCTAAAGAAGCATTTATAAATGCTTCTTCTATACTTTTTCCGAAGGCTCTGATTCCTGCATCGCCTGATATGTCAAGGAGTTGAAACCTTTCCATAAGAATATATTATGACATCTAATTAGATATCTAATGCTTTTTCATATACCATTTCTTAATTCGGGATTATTTAAACGTAATAAAGCAAAGCGTATTTCCTTTATTTCTATCTTGGTATTTCCTTGGATTCTTCTGATTTTTTAGGTTCTTCCTGTATTCCCTCTTTTTCCTCTTCTCCAGAGCTTAGTTTAGATAAGGCATCTCTGTTTATTTCCACTTTATAACTCTTCTTAAGACCCTCTATGTATGAATCAAAAAACGCCTTCTGCTTTTCAGCTGTCAAACGTTGGAAAATAAGGTTTTGAACTTCTTTGAATTCGAGGGGTTTACCTGCTTTCTTATCTGTAACCTTAATAATATGGTACCCGAACTGTGTCTTTACAGGTTCGCTCAGTTCACCGACCTTCAATCGTGCTGCTGCCCTTTCAAACTCGGGAACCATCTGGCCGGAAGAGAAAAATCCAAGCTCACCGCCGTTTTTTGCTGAACCGGTATCAATAGAATTATCTCTTGCAATCTTTGCAAAGTCTTCTCCTTTTTTCAGTCTTTCCAGTATCTTTTTCGCTTCACCTTCTGTTCTTACGAGTATATGGCTGGCCCTGATTTGAGTGATATCTGCAAAATCCTCCTTGTTCTTTTCATAGTAATCTTTTACATCCTGGTCTGTAACCTGAGTTTTCAATTCTATCTCTTTCTCAAGAAGTTGACCTATGAGTGTAATTTTCTTGAAATCTTCGACTTTGCTCCGGAATTCAGGGTCTTTATCAAGACCCTTTTTCACGGCCTCCTGATAAAGGAGCTCTTTCTTTACGAGTTCGTCGAGAAATCTTTCTTTGCCGCTGCTGCCCTCAAAAAGCTTTTGAGCAAATTCCGGAAGGTTTTTCAGCTCCCTTTTGAGATCAGCCTGTGTTATTTTTACGTTGCCAACCTCTGCAAGATATGGACCTTTTTGATCTTCTTTTTTTGCACATGCTGCAAATGCAAAAAACGAGAAAGTCAGTATTATAATCACAATTTTCCTCATTTATCCCTCCTGTAAAATTTAATCCTTTTTTTATATCATAACAGACATTCATTTTGACACATAAAAATATTTATGATAGAGTAACAATGTTTTCAAGGTTTCTTGGGTTTCTTGCTTTCCCGCGTTTATATATTTTATTAAATTTATAACTCAAGAAACTGTGAAAACTCAGAAAAACAATATAAGCTATATTAATGAAGTGGGAAAAATCATATAGGTTATTCCAGAAAGCACAGGAGCTTATTCCCGGCGGTGTCAACAGTCCTGTTCGGGCTTTCAAGGCAGTTGGAGGAAATCCTATCTTTATTGCCAGGGCTAAGGGCTCTAAGATTTATGATGTTGACGGCAACTCTTACATAGATTATGTCCTTTCATGGGGACCTCTTATTTTGGGTCATGCACATCCGAAAGTTGTCAGTGCCCTTAAGAGGGCTATAGAGAAGGGCACAAGTTATGGTGCACCAACTCCTCTGGAGATTGAACTTGCAGAGCTTGTCCTGAAAGCCTATCCATCGATGGAAAAAATAAGGATGGTCAATTCGGGAACTGAGGCTACCATCAGTGCTATCAGGGTCGCACGCGGATTTACGGGGAGGGATAAGGTTATCAAGTTCGAGGGTTGTTATCATGGCCACGCTGACGGTCTGCTTGTAAAGGCCGGTTCAGGTGCAACCACCTATGGAGTGCCTGACAGCCCCGGTGTTCCAAAATCTTATGCCAGAAATACAATTACTCTCCCTTTCAATGATGTAACGGCGATAAAAACCGTTATAAAAAATGAATGGAAATCAGTCGCATGCGTAATAATAGAGCCTGTAGTCGGAAATATAGGTTGTGTGCTTCCAAAACCCGGATTTCTTGAGTCTTTGAGAAAAATAACAAACGACCATGGTATTGTACTCGTATTTGACGAGGTAATGACAGGATTCAGGGTGGCATATGGTGGTGCACAGGAATATTATGGTATTAAGCCTGATATAACATGCCTCGGCAAAGTTATAGGGGGAGGACTTCCGGTTGGAGCATACGGGGGAAGAAAAGAAATAATGTCAATAGTCTCACCGGAAGGACCTGTATACCAGGCTGGAACTTTATCGGGTAACCCCATAGCAATGACGGCGGGAATAGAAACCCTCAAGATTCTTTCAAGAGCCAATACATATAAGAAACTCGAAGACACTGTTGCAAATCTGGAAGAAGGGTTGATAGATGCTTCAAAAACGGCTGGCATAGAGACAAAATTTTACAGGGCAGGTACAATGTTCTGTACTTATTTTGCCGGCAAAGAGGTTACAGACTATAAGACAGCAAAGATGTCTGACACATTTAAGTTTTCCAGATTCTTCTGGGGTATGCTCAAAAGAGGTATAAACCTTGCACCTTCACAATTCGAAGCCGGGTTTCTCTCCCTTGCGCATTCAAAACAGGATGTGGAAAAGACAGTAAGAGCAGCATACAAAACTTTTTTGGAAATTAAATAATCAATCCGCAGGAATATGGCAGAAAAGTCATTTTTCAAGCAACTCCTTGAAGCAAGTACCATTGGACTGAATCTTGTACTTTCGATTTTTATAGGTCTTGCAATGGGACTCGGTATCGATAAGTATATTATGCCGAAGATTGGGTTTTCTACTTTTCCATGGTTCACTTTTATTTTTCTGTTTATCGGCATTGCCGCCGGTTTCAGAGAACTTATAAGAATAGCAAAAAAATCAAAATGATTGAATTAGTGAGGAGAATTTACAAACAGGGGATTATTATTCTGCTGCCGCTGGCTGTTATTTCTGCATTTTTTGAATGGAAAAAGCTACCTATAAGCATCCTTTTAGGAGGTGCACTTGGGCTTGCAAATCTGAAAGGCCTTGAATGGGGATTGGAACGTCTTTTAGAAACTTACAGGCCTCGTGGAAAACTACTTTTTTTAAGCTTTTTCAGATTCTTCATACTCGCATGTATACTTCTTATTCTGGCAGTATTCAAACTGGTTAACTTTTTCGGAATTCTTATTGGTTTTACCGTTGTTTTTGTTTTGATTTTAAAAGAGGGGATCCGGTCTGCTGCCAGAGAATCTTCAACAAAAGAATAATAAAAGCATTTTTAAAAGGGAATACGATGATAGAACTTAATTTCTCAAATATGATGGATGAAATTATTGGCCGCAGCGGGCTCTCGGAGAGCACAATAAAAGATTTCAATAAAACAGCTGAAAACGCACATGCTAAGATAAAGAAAAGACTCCGGCCGGAACTTGCATTTTTAGACCTGCTTTATCAGGATACCCCTGAGATAAAAAATATAGCAAAATACATCAGAGAAAATACAGAAAATTTCCTTTTGCTCGGAATAGGAGGCTCTGCACTCGGACCACGAGCAATACTCGAAGCAATTAGCCCCTTTCATAATCTGCAAAGAAAGCCGCGTGTTTTTATATATGACAATGTAGACCCGAGGACATTGAAAAATATCCTCTCATTTGCGGATTTAAAAACCACTTCTGTAAATGTTATCTCTAAATCAGGCAGCACTGCCGAGACAGCAGCTTCTTTCATGATCTTATGGGATGAGATGAAAAAGGTGCTTGGCGGCGAGGCTTTCAGGAGATTTATAATCACAACTGACCCTGAAAAAGGAAATTTGCGAAGAATCGTTAATGAGCATTGTCTGATGTCTCTCTCTATCCCGCCGGGAGTTGTTGGCAGGTATTCTGTGTTAAGTCCTGTTGGGCTCCTCCTTGCGGAGGTAATAGGTACTGACTCAAATGAACTGTTAAAAGGTGCAAGGGATATGCATGAAAAATGCACTGAGCCGGATTTATTGAAAAATCCCGCTTATCTTTTCGGCACATTGCTTTATTTGATGGATAAAGAAAAGAAAAGGAATATAGATGTACTTGTCCCGTATGCAGACAGCCTGAAACCACTTTCCGAATGGTTCTGCCAAATATGGGCCGAAAGCCTCGGAAAAGAAGATAAGGGTCTTACACCCTATCCTTCACTGGGCACTACAGACCAGCATTCACAGTTGCAGCTGTGGATGGAGGGGCCCGAAGACAAGGTTCTGATTTTCATAAGGGTCAGAGACTATGGAAGCGATATAAAGATTCCCGGGGTATTCAAAGAAGTGGAAGGTCTCAGCTATCTCTCCGGGCATACACTTTCAGAGCTTATAATGGCAGAGGAGGAGGCTACAGAGCTTGCACTTGCAAAGGCAAAAAGACCGAACATGACAATAATTGTACCGGAGATTAATGCATATCATCTCGGTCAGTTATTCCACTTCTTTGAACTATCAACAGCTTTTACAGGATTTCTCTATGAGATAAATCCTTTCAACCAGCCCGGTGTTGAAGAGGGCAAGAGTCTTACATATGGAATGATGGGGAAAAAAGGTTACGAGGAGAAGAGAAAAGAAGTAGAGGCTCAAAGGGCGAAAAGGGACAGATGGGTAATTTGACCTGTAGTTGATTATAACTTTTTGTTTGATCAGTTAAAGGTACACTAAGGTATCGAAAAATAAATTTTTTCACAACATCGGCATATTCTAATGTTAAGTAGTTTTAATTCCTGCTGTAAGGCCCGCCATGAGGACATCGGCTGCCTTTTGAGACAACAGGGCACTGTATGCTTGATAAGGCTGGAAGAGGAAAGTGGCACACCCAGAGAACCAGATCCGGCCTTTTGTCCAAAGGGTATCCCCTGCTTATTCTCTCTACTATTCGTTTTTCAAGATGAATACAATTTGTTTTCTCTATCAGGAACTCTACACTCATTTAGCCCATTTCTCTATTGAGATTAAAGGGTCGTGGTTTAGAACGACTGGTGGGCAGTCGCAGAATCGAACTGCGGACACGAGGCTTTTCAGGCCTCTGCTCTACCGACTGAGCTAACTGCCCACTGAATTTTTAAATTTACACTTTTAAGTTTTGATGTGTCAAGCCATCAAAGGCTGATTTGGACAGCAAATATACAAAAAAGAGGTTTTAAAAAAGTTTAAAGGGTCAAGGTGCCCACTTTTAGAGCCTTTACATATGAGAACCCTCATATCAAAACTTTTCTCTTAGTCAGGAAAATCTTTACTAAAAGATAAGATAGAATTGAGATAGTTATTCCAAGGACAAGACTCCCTATAATGATAGGTGCTATATAATGGCTCACATAGTTAATGTCTTTTGAAAATTTAATATCGAGAAAATGCCCGTTTAGTATAAGGCTTCCAATCTCTGCACTTATAAAGAGTTGAAAAGGGAATGATAAGGGATTTGATATCTGGGTACCAAGAAGAACAACAAATGTATTAAGTCTTAATAAGGAAGCAAGGGCAATTGCGATAATTGTGTGTATTCCTATAAGCGGGATACAAGCGATGAAAGTGCCTATTGAGACAGCAGAAGCAATTTCGTTTGGAGATAGCCCCTTTTTGCTGACCCTTATTATATAGTCTTTCAGTCTCGCAAAAGATTTCATATTAACACGCCCTTATTTTCTTTATTTCTTTCTGGATTCCTGCTGGAGTTTATCCGGTCTTTTTAATCAAATTTATTTTTTTCCTGAACATCCTCTTCATCCTCATCAACATATGCCTTTTTTCTCTTCCACATCCTTATAAAGCCATAAAAAGTAGCCAGTGCTGCAAGCAAGAAAAGTATTATGTATATATTTTGGCTGAAATAATAAAACATTGTATACTTCCTTTTAAGGTGAGCCTGCCAATTTTTCTCAAGCTCTGAAGTTGTAACCGAAAAACTTTTCCATACGGCTTCTTCAAGTGGGTAGTCTTCCTGCAGGTAACCGAGCAATTGCAAGAGATTTGACTTTCCGAACTCTCTGATAATGTACTCTACCAGACTTTTACTTTGCTGATATGAAAGAAGTAAGGCTTTTTCATCATTCGGAAATGTTTTGAGTTCATGGATATTTATAAGCCTGTCAGATATAACAGCTTTCATAATGATGTTTTCTTTGTTATCCATCATGATCTCAGCAAGACCATCGCTTGTCCACTGACAGACTCCTTCGTCAAGCCAGCGGGGCAGGTTTTCTTTTTTTATATTCCGGTGCAGGAGGAGATGACATAATTCGTGTTTAATCGTTGTTCTAAGTGTAAAAGGTTCGGGGTAAACCCTTGAGCTGTCTATGATAATGAGGTTTCTGTCAGGGATTGCAAGTGCAATAATTAAACTGCTGGATGTGATCTTCCTGAGGGTCTCTCTTTCATTCAAAATAGCCACAACGGGTATGAAGTCAACTTCCCATCCTATAGTTGATTCAAGCTCTGCTCTCACAGTCGGATAAATCCCGGCAAGCTCTCGGGCTATTCTTTCGGCGGAATCGTTGAAGAGGATTATTACTTCATCTGTACGGAGCTCTCTGGAGGTTTCGTTTTTAGCATCCGATGCATTTAGAAGACAGAATAATAAAAAAAGTAATAGGAATAAGGCTTTGAGTTTTGAGTTAAGTAATGGTTTTTCCACCTGAGGGTATTTAGAAATTATTGATAGCGTCGATAAGAGTGCGGAGCCTTACGAAGTTTCTGCGGTTAAAATCCAGTACGAGACGTGGCAGATGAGCAATTTCTGGCTCATCAGTCTCTGCAGGCAGTGGTTCTGAAAGGTATATATCACCGCCGGGCAGCAGAATCCTGAAAAATCTCTCTTTTAGTTCTTTAACAGCTTGAAGATCAAGGGCGGATGTGAGGCGAATTACCAATTTCTTGTCAACATATCTCATGCTATGATAGCGATGGTAGAAATGATTAATCCTTTCCACTGCATCATCTACTGAGCTAACGTGTTCGAATATGGAAAAATCAGAAGCATTAATATAACCATTGGCTAATAGTTCCTCCTCGAAGAATTTTTGCAGCCGCGACCAGTACATCCCTCGAGGATCGTCTATGAGTATAAGGGGCAAGGGGTCTCGTTTTCCCGTTTGTAACAACGTGCTGGTCTCCATTGCCTCATCAAGAGTACCGAACCCTCCGGGAAACAGAGCTATAGCGCTTGCCTCTTTGAGGAATGCTACTTTCCGGTTGAAAAAATACTTGTAAAAGATAAGGCGGGGATTCCCCTCGAGTACAAGATTAGGCTTTTGTTCGAAGGGAAGCCTAATGTTAACGCCGAAGGAGTGTTCAGAACCTGCACCCTCATTTACAGCCTGCATGATGCCGGACCCCCCTCCTGTGATCACCATGTATCCTGCCTCTGCAAGCTTTCGACCGAAGAGGCGGGCCATCTCATAAACCGGTTCGTCAGGCTTTGTCCTGGCTGAACCGAAGACAGTAACTTTTCGTACATGACGATACGGGCCGAATATCTTCGAGGTAAAACGCATCTCTTTCAGCGTGCTGTTCATTAGTTTGAGGTCTGCCTTAAAATCTTCCTCTCTGCCGGCCTTCAATGCAGCTACAATCATCTCCCGGATGAGTTCAGGGTGATGTATAGGCCCTGCAAGTTCTATCAATCGGTCGATCGTCTCGTCCACGGCGTTATTTGTTCTCTGGAAGCGGAGTTCTATATCTGGTTTTTTTTCTTCGCCGATGTCCATATATCTGTTGTTACTTTGAAGTTATCTCGAATATATAATCTTTTTAACGTTAACTACATTATAGCAGGTTGCTGACAATTCTTCCTTGAGGTCTCAAATGGTTGATGGTAATATATTTTTAAAAAAGATAAGTAATTTCATGGCCTGAAAGGGGAAGAATAAATATGGATGAAATAGTTGTTTTTATAACTGCCTCTGAAGAAAACGAGGCAGCAAAGATTGCAAAGGCACTTGTAGAGGCCAGACTTGCAGGGTGCATCAATATTATTAAAGGCATAAGGTCTATCTACAGATGGGAAGGCAAAATCGAGGATGAGATTGAGGTTCTTATGGTTGCGAAAACTAAAAAATCCTTTTTTGATGCCTTCGCAAAAAAAGTCAAAGAATTTCATTCCTATACAGTGCCTGAGATAATTGCATTGCCCATAGTTGAAGGTTCAGAAGATTATTTGAAGTGGTTAAGAGAAGTAACAGGATGAAAGCAGGGGTTTATCAATTCAATCCCGCCTTTGGCAAAAAGGATGAAAATCTGAAAAATGTTTTGTCTGAAGTAAAAGATGCCGATTTAGACCTTCTCGTTCTTCCGGAGTTTTTTGCAACAGGCTACCAGTTTATATCAACAGATGAGGTGGCAGAGCTTTCTGAGAGGATCCCGGATGGGGATACAACCGGATGTCTTTCACAACTTTCTCACCAGCAAGGATTTTATATTGTTGCAGGGCTCCCGGAAAGAGATGGAGACAGGTTTTTCAACAGTGCCATTCTTACAGGCCCTGAGGGGTTTATAAGTGTTTACCGTAAAACGCACCTCTTTTTTGAGGAAAAACTTTACTTCACTCCAGGTGACACGGGATTCAAGGTATGGAAAACAGGAATAGGCCGAATCGGAATCATGATATGCTTTGACTGGTTCTTTCCTGAATCAATGAGAATACTTTCACTTATGGGGGCAGATATTGTTGCGCATCCTTCTAATCTCGTTTTACCCTACTGCCCTGCTGTAATGCCTGTGAGATGCCTCGAAAACAGGGTTTTTTCGGTAACTGCAAACAGGACAGGCGAGGAAAAGAGGAAGGAAGGAAAGTCCTTGAAATTTATAGGACAGAGCCTTATTGCCTCGCCTGACGGTAAAGTTCTTATTAAAGCTCGGGAAGATGAAGAAACTTTAATAACTGTAGAAATTGATCCACATATTTCAAGAAATAAATCTTTGAATCCCCTGAATAATATTTTTGAAGACAGGAGAATAGATATGTACCGGAAATTGACAGAGGATTGAAAAAAAGGATATCTAAGCAATGGTGCATATGTAAATACAAAATTATACGGATATGATGATGCAAACAATTATTATCTTGCAAATTGTATTCAGATAATGGATGAGGCAATTAAAATTGAGGATTGAAAATATTGATAAAATATAAAAATGGGAGATGACTATTTTATATGGCCAGATAGCATTGAAAATGCAAAGAAAATCCAGACAAAACTGAAAGACAAGGTTAAGATTGTTCCCTTCAGGAAAAAGCCGAAATATATTGCCGGGGTTGATGCAGCTTTTTGTGATAATAAGGTTTTAGGCATTTCGTGTCTTTATAAATATCCAGAAATAACTTTAACCGAATATGCTTTTGGCATTAAAGAGGCTTCCTTACCCTATATACCGGGTTATTTGTCATTCAGGGAAGGGCCGGCAATTATTGAGGCACTGAAAAAATTGAAGTTTAAACCAGATGTTGTTCTATTTGACGGTCAGGGGATTGCACATCCGATGGGGCTTGGCATAGCATCTCATATAGGAGTAATAATTAAAACACCAACCATAGGATGTGCTAAGTCGAGACTGGTAGGAGAATATAACGAACCCGGCTGTAAGAAAGGTGTCTGGAGTCCTCTAAAATACAATGGAAAAACTGTAGGTGCTGTCTTGAGGACAAGAGACAATGTAAGACCTGTTTTTGTCTCTCCCGGTCATCTGATTGATTTGAAGACTTCTATAGAGATGGTTCTTTCATGCACCGGTAAATATAGAATACCTGAGCCTCTAAGGAGGGCAGATACTTTATCGAGGGAAGTAAAACATAGAATGTAAAGCAATTGTTCGTTTATTATATTAGCAAGTCAGATGTAAAGCAGCGATTACAACCTTATCCTTACTTTGCAGCTTATTAAAGAGATCAACTGCCTTTGTTGTTAGGTCAACACTCACTTCGATACCCTTTGAATTCAGATAAGCAATTGTTTCTTTTGGGACAACCATTAATCCCGAATAACCCGTCCCGACAACCAGCACTTCTGGCTTTGCATTGACAATGTCTGTCAAATCATCGGTTTGAAGCCGATGGCCTTCTTTCCTCCACCAAGAAGAATCAACCCTGCCTGGATAGATAATTACGTCAGAGGTATATGTCTTTCCGTCGATTGTTATTTTGCCAAATGAATAATGTTCAATCCTCATTTCAAATAAAACACTTTTCTATGCTGTACTATGACATTATATCATTCAGACCTCGACGCTGGTCAAAAGATACCGTTATCCTGATTGTTACCTTTGCTAATCTCAGAACATGATTATATTGCTGGAAAATAGAGTGGTCTCGTTTTAAAATAAAAAAGAATAGCAGGCAGTGCCCGGTATAGTAAGCAGAGTTAAAATTAATTGAAAGAGCGGACTAATATTATCGAGGATATCCAAGAGGCGGGAAATGAGGTCTAATATTGAAAATGGATATTATGAGGAGCGTAAATGTAATTTTTGCGCCATTGAACCTACCCGAATCCTTTTGTCCAATAAACATGCTGTTGCTGTTCTCGATGGCTTTCCTATTTCTCTAGGCCACACACTGATTATACCGAGACGACATATTGTTACACTGGAGCGGCGGAAAAACTACTGATGAGGTAAAAAAGGCATTAAATTAAGCAGTTCATCTTTTTCTTATAACGGAGGGTGTTAATAGATGATAGTCACAGACAGAAACTTAATTAAGAAGGAGGAATTATGACACCTATAGATTTTGATGTGATTGTTTTCAGAGAAAATGATACCTTCGTGGCTTACTGTCCGCAACTTGATATTTCAAGTTGTGGTAATACTGTGGAACATGCCAAGGAAATGCTTAAAACCGCTGTAAGACTCTTTATTGAGGAAGCCGAGAAGATGGGAACACTCGAGAGCATACTGGAAGAATCAAATTACAAAAAAGATGCGAGTGGCAAATGGATACCTCCGAAACTAATTGCCACAGAACTTGTGAGCATATAATTTATGCCCAAGATAGTTCCTGTACCGGCATGGAAGCTGAGGAAAGTATTCGAGATGGCAGGATTTACATGCATGCGAGTAGAAGGTGACCATTACGTTTATACGAAACCAGGAGTTCAACGGCCTGTAGTTATACCCGACTGGCATGAGGTGCCTGTATTTATCATTAAGAACAACTTAAGGACATCCGGTATAAGCAGGGAAGAATATTTTGATCTTTTAGAAAAAGTTTAAGAAATAAAACAGGAGTGAAGATTTTAAACTCAGTTGAAGAACTACTCATCGAAATTGAATCAGATAAGAAGTCAAGAAGTTCCCTTGTTAGCCGATATCCTGCCAGATTAATCTTTTTGCCTTCGATGAATATGTTGAAGGATATGGTAAAAACATTTGATAAGCTTGGAGTTGGAAAAATAGAACTTCCCGATTTTTTGCCACACTCTGATGGTTGGATATCAGCAGAAGATTTGATAGAAATCATCAAAGGATTGGATAACAAAAAGGATTTTATTATTTTACCCCTTTCGGAAGTAGCAAGGTTTTATTCCGGAGAAGACTTTTCTTCCCTGTTTAATACCATTTCCGAAATTGAAAACAAAAAAAACCATCGAAGAAATATAGACCTCCTAAAATATTCATAAAATTTTTCTTCTTTTTATTTAAGAGGTAATCTTAACAAACGGATATCATCAATCCAAGCTGTGCCTTTGCCATCAATAACAAGATTGAGCTTTACATTGTCAGGATTTTCTCCTTTTCAGGTCTGATTATTTCTAAAAAAGCATTTATTGTCAAGGATTAATAAGGTGTTTTAAGCCCAAATTTTAGATGCTCATAGGTGTTTTGTCTGCATTTGTTATAATGTTGATGATGGACGGTATCCATTACAAAAAAAGATTTCTTAAAGGAATCTTTATCGCCCTGAGAATCATTTCTTCCTATGCACTTTTTAACATCTTGAATTTTCTTATGGCAAGTTACAAAAGAGAGTTAAGATTGAAGGCCCTTCATCGGAAGAATGCCATCTTTTTCAGGGAAAAAGCCGTAGAAATGAAAGGTATTATGATCAAAGCAGGTCAATTTCTAAGCTCAAGGGTTGATTTCCTGCCAGATGAATATACCTCGGAGCTTTCTCTCCTTCAGGACAGTGTTCCTCCCCATGACTATAACGGAATAAAGAACAGGATTATAGAAGAGCTTGGTGCACCTCCTGAGGACATCTTCCTGAAGTTTAACACCGCGCCTATAGCAGCAGCATCTCTGGGGCAGGTGCATGAGGCAGTTTTAAAAGATGGTCAAAAAGTAGCAGTAAAGATTCAGTATCCTGATATCGAGAAGATAATCGAGACAGATATAAGGACACTTAAGACAGTTATAAAATTAATTCGAGGAAAATTCGGGCGTATAAACTTCGACATGTTGCATGAGGAATTTTCACGGATTTTAAGAGCTGAACTTAACTATCTGGAAGAAGGAAAGAATGCTGAGAAGTTCAGTCAGAATTTCAAAGGAGATGAGAGAGTTATATTTCCAAAGGTCTACTGGGAATATACAACTAAACATGTATTAACACTTGAGTTTGTAGAGGGCGTAAAAATCACCGAGTATGACTCCCTGAGGGCATCCGGTATTGATAGCAAGGAAATAGCTACACTCCTTGGTGAAGTATACTCGAGGATGATCTATTTACACGGTTTTTTTCATGGAGACCCGCATCCAGGCAACATCCATGTGCAACCCGGGCCAAAGCTTGTTTTTGTGGATTTCGGGATAGTTCAGACTATACCAGAAAGAATAAAAAGGGAACTGAGGAGGCTTGCAAATGCAATTGTAGAAAGGGATCCAGAGAATGCTGTTGACCCACTGAGAAGAATGCGCTTTATACTCGAAGGCGCAGATTACAGGTCTTTAATAGAGCTTGCACAATCTCTGATGGATAAGTACAGGGATATAACTCCCAAAGAGCTTAAGGAGCTCACCGTTGACCATATCTACAAAGAAATCGAGAATGTAATAAATGTTCTCGATTTTATCCAGATTCCTAATAACTTTATTCTTCTTGGCAGAACAATAGGGATTTTAAATGGTATTTCCTACAGGTTAAACCCTGAGGTTAATATCATAGAGATAGGCACGCCATTTATAAAAGAATTTCTAAGAGGCGGAAAGAAAGAGCAGGTTGAAACTATCCTGAAGGAGCTTAAAGATACAAGTATAAAACTCTGGAGGATACCGTCTTTGATGGATGAATTTTTCCATAGGGCAAACAGGGGCGATCTGGTGGTAAGAATGTCACATTCTGATATAGAGAAAACAACTCAGCAATTCTCATTTGTAACCAGAATAATGATGATGGTAATCCTCACTGTAACCATGGCTGTGGCAGCGCTTTTTTTTGAGATGATAAATCAAAGAGTGCTGGCGATTATTGCAGCCGCTTCTTCTGTAACCTTAGGTCTATTATCAGTATTTAAGTTGATAAGGAAATAGTGAAACAAATTCAAATTCAAGAAACCATCTATAGAAATTCGGCTGAGTATCATCAGGTCGCAAGGTATATAGAAGAAGTTTTTTATACAGAAGCACATAAACTACAGAAGGTTAGAGAGATCGCCTTTTTCCTCAAGATATTTAGGGTTCTACTTTTTTATACTTCATATGTAATTGCAGCTACTTAACCTATCAGACAATGTCAGACAGGTGTTAAATTCTTCATATGTAAAAGATTAGTTTGACATACACAGCAATCAACTCGCCAGGGCAAAAAGGACAAGTATGGGGAAAGGCATTAGTTGCCTCTCTACATCTATATAAGTCATAGACTTGCGGTGCTGGTATGAAGCTTAGGGCAAATACGAACAATTTACTGAGAATTATGGAGTAGAGGTCTTGGTTCTTGACTTAATCACTCTCAACATCTTAATGTAAAAATACGAATTTTACTACAAACTCATTAATCAGGAACTTTTAAAGTTTGAAGGCCCAGGGGACAGAAAAATGAGCTTTCCGAGAAAAATTTATGAGTTTCTTAAGAAGGGCTCTGAGGCCTATGGGAAGTGGGATTATGAGGTTTCGATGAATATTATCAGGAATCCAAAGAGGCTTCTGATTATCATTTTTATATTGTTATTGATACTACTGATAATGTTCATTAGGGGAGAACTGTAACTACAGATTAAGTGTGTTACATCCTAAATCAGATGCTCCAGAAAAGATCTAAGGTCAGAGACATATCCGGCAAAGTGTTTCCAATTGAGGCTACAACCCTGAAGGACGCATTTGAGAGAGCTGTCAAGAAGGCAGGACTCCGAAGATTTCCATTTCCACGATTTAAGGCATACCTTTGCGACCCGCCTCGTCCAGAATGGTGTCGACCTATATGCAGTAAAACAGTTGATGGGACACCGAAGCATTAAAACCACCGGGCGGTACGCTCATCACCCTGAGACCGTCAATAAGGGTTCTGGATAATTTTGGTCACAATTTGGTTACAATCGGTGAAACCGGCAGTTGCCTAAAAGTCAGCAAATTAAGTAATATCAAACCTGGGAGTGCATAGGGTTCTGGTGTCCCTCCTGGACTTCAAATCCAGTGTTGCCTGTTACAAACGGGCAGGGTGGGTTCGATTCCCACACACTCCCGCCATAAAATCTAACAATATCAATAAGTTATTGTCTTAAAAACCTTCAAAAAACAGTCAGTAAACAGTTAGTAAAACGCTCCACTAAATCAGTTTTTCTCTTCACCCTTTGTGAACTCTAAATCTTCTTTTTCATTCAGTCGTTTTCCTGTATTTGCCCAATCGTCGACAACAATGGCAAATGTCAGAAAAATCAGAAAAATCGGATAAGGCATAACACTTATGAGGCGCCGTTCTGTCAAGAGAAAAAGCGACCCTGATTCAGAAGTGAAAAGAAAATTCCGTTATCTGTTCATTTGTACTAGAAATATTCAGCTTTTATCTCCAGTGATTGCAAAAATAGTTCATCAGACAAATTATTAAACTGCATCAGCATAATTTCACAGAAAATTATTTCGGATTGAAATATGCACGAATATTTTATTTTTCTTGCCGCTTGTAACAGGAAGAAACAGACCGAAAACCTTTCTTCTTAAAATGTATCTATTGGATATTAAAAACGATAATCAACCTGTATAACTTGACATAAGCCTGATAATTCCTTACTATATTAGTAAGGAAAATATTTCCTTACCGGAGGTGCATTTTATGCTGACTGCAAAAGTTACATCCAAGGGACAAATAACGATTCCGAAAAATGTGAGGGATAAGCTTGGCATTAAAGCGGGTGAAGGCATTAATTTTGAGGAAAAAGACGGTGTATTTTATATCAAGAAATCCGTAGTTAAATCCCCTTTTGACAAATGGAAAGGAAAGCTGAAAACCCTCAAGGGCAAGAGATCTGACGAAGTTATCAAGGAATTGAGGAGGGAATGATAACCTCATTGGATACAAATATCCTGCTTGATGTTCTTATCCCCGATGACGTTCATTTCCAGAGGTCTAAAAAACTGCTTGATGAGCATTTTGAAAAGGGGCAGCTGATCATTTGTGAAGTTGTCCATGCTGAGCTTGCCTCTCAATTCCCCGCTGAGAAGGATATAAGAGCGTTTCTTGGTGACACAGGCATCAGGCTGATTCATTCAAGCGAAAAGGCCCTGTATATAGCAGGTGAACGGTGGAGGCAATATGCCAAAGACAGGGATCAAAAGCTTCAGTGTCCATATTGTGGTAACAGAATAACAGTTACATGCTCAAAATGCGGCCATAATATTTATTCAAGACAGCATATCATCAGCGACTTTCTCATAGCTGCTCATGCGATTGTTCATGCTGAAATTCTCCTTTCAAGGGATCGCGGATTTTACAGGGCATATTTCAAAAATCTGAAGGTGATCGGGTAAAGCAAAGAGGAACTCCGTTGCTGAAAACATCTTTCAAGAAGCAACAAAATTACGCAAGCAAGGTTTATATTTCAGGAATATTGAGAAGCAATTAGGGTTAGGTTATCTTCAATGCAAAATTCATTCGAAAAAGAGTGAAATCTCTGCTAAGGAGAAGGCTGCTGAAACTGCAGGTGAAGTGAAGGAAAAGGCAGGTTGACCTTATCCTCGCCCTTTGGTGTGCTTATCTTTTAAAACCAGGGTTAACCCTATGCTCTTCTCTGTCTTCTAAGGTAATAAACTAAGCCGAGTCCTGCGAGTACCATGAAACGGAATTCTGTAACACTTACTTGATTTTGTGGTATATTCTGTGATAAAAAAATCAATAGAATGCTGTCGCCCGGGAGTTTTTTGTGGAATTAAGGCCTGATTTGTATGACAAAATCAAACAGCTGATACGCAAAAACGTCAATATCCCCAACCCATTAACCCTGGATATCGGCGTCGAAGTGAATATTGAACATATATCAAGCAATGGGGTAACGATTTATCCTGGCTGCCGGATTTACGGAGACAAAACCGTCATCTCGGAAGGCGTACAGATAGGCTACGAAGGTCCAGCGATAATAGATGATTGCCAGATCGGTCAAGGTGTTGAATTGAAGGGGGGATATTTCAACAAATCGGTATTCCTCGAAAGATCAAGCATGGGATTAGGCGCTCATGTACGCGAAGGGTGCATTTTGGAAGAACAGGCGAGCGGCGCTCACTGTGTTGGGTTGAAGCAGACCATTCTTTTTCCCTTTGTTACCTTGGGCAGCCTGATAAATTTCTGTGATTGTCTGATGGCAGGTGGGAGGAGCCGGAAAGACCACAGCGAGGTGGGCAGCTCATATATCCATTTTAATTTCACTCCAGACGGAGACAAGACCACCCCATCGCTTATTGGTGAAGTCCCGCGGGGCGTTATGCTCAACCAACCGGCGATTTTCCTTGGCGGCCAAGGGGGGATTGTTGGACCGAGACGGATTGGGTATGGCAATATCGTTGCGGCAGGTGCGATCCTACGCAAAGACATACTTGATGAAAACAGATTGATTTACGGTGAAGGAACTTCAGGCGCAATAATTGATGCAAGTCCAAGAAGTTACCCTGCAATCTCCCGTGTGGTAGAGAATAACATACTTTACATGGCGAACCTTATTGCCCTTGAGCGATGGTATAACCACGTTCGGCGGCCCTTTTTTGAGATAAGAGAATTTGGCGACCTTATCTTTGCCGGTTTAATCGACAAATTAGCTCTTGCAAGGAAAGAACGAATCAACCGGTTCAAAGATATGGCCGACAGGGTAAAGGTTTCCCTTGAAAAAAAATCGGAAAAAAAACAAAGCGACGCCGGAAAGCATGAATTCTATAATAACATCGATGGAATCCGGGAGGTATTTAGTCAGAACGAAGCCGGTGATGAAAGTCTGGAGTTACAGGATCGTTTTCTCACGAGGCTGGATAGACATAAGAAGGGGAACGAAAAGGATTATATCGAGTTTATTAAGGGACTGACCGCTGAAGTCTCGGGCGTCGGCGTGAAATGGCTTGAATCGATTATTCGAGAACTGTGCAGTAAAGCCGGCAATTACATGCCGTCCTTACATCTCTTCAAAAAATAGCATTTTAAATCTATATCACAAAGGAGAAAATATGGGTCGACTATTCGGTACGGATGGCATACGGGGGGAAGCGAACCGCTATCCAATGAACTCTGCCGTTGCTTTTTCAGTAGGGCAGGCAGTGACCTATATTCTAAAAAAATCCAGTCATAAACCAAGGTTAATTATTGGAAAAGACACACGGATTTCGGGCTACATGCTGGAGAGCTCCATCGAGGCCGGCATTACTTCCATGGGCGGTGTACCCTATCTTGTCGGGGTATTGCCTACACCGGGCATAGCCTTTATTACCCAGAGTATGCGCGCCGATGCGGGGATCGTCATTTCTGCCTCCCATAATCCCTACGAAGATAACGGGATCAAAATATTTTCAGGCAGTGGCTTCAAATTGTCTGACGAACAGGAAGAAACGATAGAGAACCTGATCTTAGAGGGCAAACTCCCTGATATGGTTCCCCCGGCCAGAGAAATGGGTCGCGCATACCGGCTGAATGACGTGCTCGGCAGGTATATTGTTTTCCTGAAAAATACCTTTCCCCGTGAATTATCCATGGAGAATATGAAGATTGTCATAGATGCAGCGAATGGCGCCACCTATAAGGTTGCCCCCGAGACATTCTTTGAACTCGGTGCCGATATTGATGTTATCCACAATAATCCGAATGGTCTTAACATCAATGACAATTGCGGTTCCCAGCATACCCATGATCTCAAAAAGCGTGTCGTAGAAAAAAAGGCGGCAATAGGACTTGCCTTCGACGGCGACGGGGATCGACTGATTGCCATTGACGAGAAAGGCTGTGAGATTACCGGTGATCAGATACTCATGATATGCGCCAAGACATTAAAGGATGAGGGCAGATTGAAAAATGACCTTCTTGTCAGTACTATTATGAGTAACCTCGGTCTAATGATAGCTTGTAAGAAATACAATTTCAGACATCATGCGTCCAAGGTCGGTGACCGGTATGTGCTTGAGGATATGCTGACTTTGGGAGCTGCCATAGGAGGTGAAGAATCTGGTCATATGATCTTCCTCGATTACCACACAACCGGTGACGGCATTGTAACGGCAATGCAACTGATTGCTTCCATGATAAAGACAGGTAAACCTTTGTCGGAGCTTGCAAAAATAATGGATGTGTATCCTCAAAAGGTAATCAACGTGGCGGTTAAAAGCAAACCGGAGATCTCTTCGGTGCCCCAGTTGGTCGATGTGATCAGGGAGGTTGAGAAGGAACTGGGCGATGGTGGACGTGTGCTGGTCCGCTATTCCGGGACACAAAATGTTTGTCGCGTAATGGTTGAAGGTCCAAGTGATGAATTGACTGAAAAGCACTGCAAGCAGATAGCAGAAGTCCTGCAGAGACTGTTGGGATAGAGGGGTGAAGGAGAATGTCGATCATGGTTTTCGTAACACGCGATTTTGAGCACATGAGTAAAGTGGCCGGAGAAATCGTTTAAAAGGGTATTATCGAAACACTCGATACAAAGAAAGAAGTAAGGATGGGTCTGGCAACAGGTAACTCCCCGACGGGTATGTATAAATACCTTGCAAAGGCGGCAAATACCGGTGAATTCGACAGTAGTAAAATCCGCAGTTATAATCTCGATGAGTATATCGGCCTTCCAGGCGAAAATGCCCAGCAACGCTTGATGCACCACGAAAGTTACTGCTATTTTATGATACAGAAATTTTTTGGCCTCCTTAAACACAAGTTTATCGAAACAAGTCTGCCGTACGGTGCACTGATAGATCAGAAGCGCCTGGTAAAAGAACTCGAAACTCATACCGGCGACTGGAAGAAGATCGGGGTTAATGCAGGTAAGTCTATTGTGATCAAGTCCAATGCTTCTTCAGAATATCTCGCATGGATACGCTCTGAAGTTTTAATGGGTTATGCGAGGAAGATCCGCAAGGCAGGGGGCATAGATATTCAGATCATAGGCGTCGGCGGACGCGGACATGTAGGTTTTCATGAGTCAGGTATCCCTTTCAGTGGCAGCAGGGTTATGTTGGTAGAATTGGACGACAATACGGTTACAAATGCCATTGCTGACGGACACTTTCAATCAAAGCAGGAGTGCCCACAATATGCTGTAAGTATGGGGGCTGAACTGGTTTATGAGGCAATGACCGTTGTGCTTCTGGCAAATGGAGAGCGCAAAGTTGAACCTGTGGCAGAATCCCTTCTCGGTGATCCGACCCATGATATCCCCATCTCTTACGGTCAGATATATGCAAAAAAGGGAGGGGATTTAATTTACGTACTTGATAAGGTAGCGGCCAGTGGGTTGCTTTCAAACAAAGCGGTATTGAAAAAGAAAGGGGTTAAGATCGAAGTCGTGTGAGAAATCGATCGAAAATTGTAAACGGGGAACGCTTATATTACTGTTAGGGTATGGAAAAAGAGATAGTAGAATGTATTGAGCAAAAAGGACCCCTGACAGGATCAGATATAAAAAAGGTTTTCAGCGCTGACAGCCTGACCCTCTGGCAGACATGTAAACACTCTAAAAAACTCATAATAAAAAGGGTGGGTAGACGCTACCTGAGGCTCGACAGCCGCGTGAATGGTTTTGCCCGTCTCTCCCCCTCGATATTAAGAGAATTTTTGACCTATTCGGTCATAGGGCTTGATGTCGACCCTGCTTCCATTTCGAAAAAGGCCCGTGAAGTTTCTTCTCACATCGAGAAGGTGAGCAAGGATAAGCTCGATCTGGCTCATAGCTTTGTATTAAATATTCAAGAACAACTGGGGGATAAATGGAGGAAGGAATATCAGACCTGTTTTGTTATTGCCGGGGATATCGTATACAAGATGGCGCATGATGTTCCCCGACCCGAACAGAGCACGGGCAGGATAGTGAAAGGTTCCGATATCGATTTGGTTGTTGTCCTTGAAGATAGACTGCCGGAGGAATTTGTCGAAAGTCTTGACGATTCTATCTACCAGGAAAAATATAGAATCCTCACCTCCCCCTTATTCAGGGAAGAGGTCGACTATGTTGTAAAAAGAAGAAGCCGGGTCCGTGAACAGGTTCAATTTGATACATTCAAAGATATGGTTGCATGCAAGATTTTGGATGAAGGGATATTACTGCACGGCAGTGAAGCTTTTTTTGCCTCTATCAAGGCATTGTTGCATGAACATGGCGTGACAGAAAAACTTCGTGATCTCAAAAAACGGGCAGAAGGGTTCAGAAAAGATGCTGAAGAACACCTGCTCTATGCCGGTCATGACATGGCAGAAGACCAGAGTCTATACCTATTCTACACCAACCAAGAGTCGGAAGAGTTTGATTTTGAGTAAGTGTATCTCTTATGGCTGCGCTGAAGAACCTTGATAAGAATGCAGATACAACTAGTCCCCTCCTTTTTCCTTCAGGGCTTGGAAAATATTTTGCAGAAGATTTTCTTTACTTCTGAGACAATGAGAATCTTTGCTGTTCACATGCAATGTTGCAAATGGAGCATATGATGAAAAATGATGATTTGTATTTGTACTGTTGTGTTTCTGTGGTAACATGTCATGAAGAGTGCTTTATCGATTACCAATATTTCAAGACCTGCCCCTAAGATTCTCTCTTACAATCAGATACGTGAGCGTGAACTATGGAAGATAACCGACTGCAGTTAACTGTTACCACCGCGCAGCGGTTTAGTCCTTCACCCGAAAGTGTTTTTCGCGAAATAAAGCTGAGACCGGGTGATCCTGCTCGTCTAACTGGCGCCAAAAGGGTGAAGTCCGACGGATACTTTCAAACAATACGTATATGGCTCTGACCATGACTTGAGTATCCTGGAATGTAATGCCCGGCGCCAATTGCTTTGATTAGGACACCAGGTCTCTCAAACATATAAAAAGATTATACGGGTTCTGCCCCTTAACCGATCCTGGAGCTAACTGGAAAGAGTCCATCTTAACCAGACCTTTGAATAGGACGGCAGAAGGGAACAAAATAGTTTCTATGTCGTGGAGAATAAGACCGAGTGGTCTATCCACTGTCGTCGTCGGCACGGAAGAGTTGTAATGTTCCGTGCTGCCTGGCTATCGAGCATCGATAAGTGTTTGGTGTAGACTTTTGATCTGACGCCGCTTTGGAAACCAAGTCAGAGCTATTGGACAATCTTTTAAAAAAAAATAAGGAAATGGAATTTATTTTTTATTTCCGATCAGGATCGTTTTTTCTCTTGACAGAGCGGGGCCTTATAAGAGTTATGTGGCTTTCTATGGCCTTATCTCAACAATCGTACCATTTGGCACCAAGCTATTAATTTCCTCTATTTCTTCGTCTGTAACGGCAATACATCCTTTCGTCCAGTCAACCCTTGTGTGAAAATCACCAGCCCACGAGAAACCATTCTTAATGCCGTGGATCATGATGTCTCCGCCCGGAGAAACACCAAGTTCTTTTGCTCGCTTTTTGTCTTTCTCATTTGGATAGGAAATATGAAGAGATATGTGATGACGGCTGTCCTTGTTTCTTGAATCGATAACGTAGGTTCCCTCCGGGGTTTTGTTATCGCCTTGCCTTTCTTTTGGACCATCCGGGTTTCCCCCCAGGGCTATTTTGTAGGTCTTGAGCACCTTGCCCTTTGAGAACAACGTCAATCGTCGTTCTTTCTTTTCTATCAGAATCTTATCTGCCGGTCCATTCTGGCTTGCAAAAATCTCTTTTTTTAGTGTAACAATCTCATTCTCTTTGCTCTTAACCTGTTGTTTAAGCGCTTCAATCTCTTTTTGCAGTGTAATAATCTCATCCACTTTGCTCTTAACCTGTTGCTGGAAAGTCTCAATCTGTGTTTGCTGCGCAGCAATCGTCTTATCCTTGATAGTGACATTATGGATTTGAAATATCATCATCTCACTGTCCTGCCTGTACTGACTCTCCGGGAAATCCTTTATGAGTTTCTGAAAACATTCCAGAGATTTCTGATAATCTTTTTGCTCATTCCGGGGATACGCATAAATAATACCCATCTCGAAAAGAACCCTGTCTACCTTTGCGGGATATTTCTCAATAATCTGCTCATATTTGCTCAGAGATGCCTTGTAGTTTCCCTGGCTGAAAAAATCATTCGCTTCTTTGAAGATTGCTCTGGAATGACTGCATCCGCATATGAGAATTGGTGTTATAATGATGCAGACAAGGAAAAAGTAAAGATGCTCACCTAACTTGCTCTGCTTTTTATCCGCATACGCCTTCGTGTTTGTTAATAATATGTTTGATGATTGCAAAACCGGTCGTATTCCTGATATGTCCGAAATATGTACCATATTAAGCTGTGGAAATATGAGGAAGTGGAAGGGTCTTCAAACCCTTCCACTTCCTTTACGGAGCACTAAAGGTGAAGTTAACGGTTCCCATAAGATTGATTTATTTCTTCATTGATTTCTGGAAAACGTCTTCAGCCTGTTTTGCCTTTTCATCTGCGATCTTCGCCTTTTCCTCCGCGATCCTCTCCCTTTCCTCTGCCCTCTTTATAGCATCTTCAACGCGGGCTGCGGCTTCATTTGCCTTTAACGTGGCCGCATCGGCTGCCGCCTTGGCAGCCTGCGCATCCTGAGCTGCCTGATCAGCTTTAGCACCAATCAGTTTTTCCTGCGTCTCCACTCGCGCAAGGTCACCTTTTGTTGCACAACCCCACACGGCAATAGCGAGAACAAGCATCATTGAGATCATCAAAAGACTCTTCTTCATCTTTAAACACCTCCTTTCTGTCCAGTTTACCAATCTTCCTCATGACAGGTTTCCTCCGATCCTAAAGTTTAAAGTTTTTTACTTGAACCGACTTGTATTTCGCAAGTAACATGCCAGAAAGGGATATTTTGAATAACTATATGATATTTCATGAAAATTTAAGAATGAAACAACGTCTGACGAATTCGGGCAAACAAAACAGTGTATGATATTCCATGCATCAAAAAAGGCACAATCAGCTATCTCTCCTTGACAGGTTCAACCAATATACCGTCTATTTCCAAATCAATTTTCAAGCGTTTTACTGCATCTTTGGCCTCGCTTATATCATTGAAAGGGCCAGCGATAACACGGTGGCTGTCGCTCATTGATAACACCCTTGCCGGAATTTGTGGACCCTGGTGGTTTATAATGGCGGCAATCCTCAGAGCATCAATCCTGTCACGCACGTTAGCAGCCAAAACATACCAAGCGTCCGCTTTCAGTTCTAGTATTTCCGGTCTGCCGTACAATTTATCCGGGTGCTTGACCTCAACGGTTTCCGCAATCCCCTTTTCACTTCCTTGACGGATCTCGAATATGGGAACAGGAATCCCCCGGGCCTCGGCCAATACTTTCTTAACTTTGCTCCAGTCGAGCGTGCACCCCAATTTCTTTTCAATATTTCTCAATTTTGCATATATCTTCTCCAGCTCAACACTGCCCGAGTCTTCAAAAGGCGTATGAACTTTCATGTAAACTACTCCATCACGTTGACCTACAAGATATGGCTGGTTAACAATGCATACAGGTGTTTTAACCGGGGTGCTTTCGAAGAGCCTCTTTATGTCTTCCGGATAGAGTCTTATACAGCCATTGGTTGCCCTGAGGCCAATGCTGGACGGCTTATTTGTACCATGGATCAAATAACTCGGCTTACTTAAATATATCGCGTATTCTCCCAAGGGATTTTTAGGTCCCGGCGGAACTTCAGCGGGCAGAGGATCTCCTTTTTTTCGATAATCCTCAGCAATTGAGGCAGGCACATACCAGGTCGGCCGGATTACCTTGCGCTCCACATGCATTTGACCTGTGGGCGTGGGTCGCTCTGCAGTACCGATACCGACCGGGTAGGTCGACACCACCTGTGACTTACTATCACCTTTAAATTGAAAGAGCCTCATTGCGGCTAAGTTGATCACAATGCCTTTTCTAGGAACATCCGGCAGGATAAAACTCAGAGGCAACAGGATACGCTCTCCGGCCTCAGGCACCCATACATCTACACCTGGATTTGCCGCACTGATTGCATTGATTCCCAGACTGAAGTGTCTTGCAATATCCGGTAGCGTATCTCCCTTTTCAAGCCTGATAAACGCCAACCGGCCAATGACATCATCTTCTTTTTCAGCCAGAAAGTCATTTCGTTCGATATCTTCTTCCAGATAGCCTGGAGGGGGCAGGGGTTCCACCACGACTCTTTTCATACCCGCACAGCCATGCAAAGATAAGATGAATATTAATAGAACTATAAGATGAAGCCTATTGGATAAGGGTAACAGGTCAATAGTTCGGCACATGAGACAAATAAGGTCCTTTTTTTAATGAAGAAAATTTAATAAACCATTTTTCAGTAAAGCACTTGATCGTATTGATGCGCAAGGCTCAATTCCATCGCAAGAGCAATAACGTGCAATTCAATAATATATACCAAGTATGGCTGATATTTTCAAAATAACAATATATTATACACTCCGGGCGTTTTCTTACCTATGAGCGAAATATTAGCATATCAGCAGCAACTTGCGAAAACAAAAGTGAATTAAATCGATGTAATATTTATTTTAAAATGGCATTTCCTGATATTACGGACTAAATACCATCACGGAAGCACCTGAAAGTATTATTGTTTTAACAAATAGCATGAGTTGCATAAAAAATAATGTTGGGCACAATATAAATGGCAGAAGAGCTTGACTTCAAATCCAAAAACATATATTCAAAATAAACCGGCTTCTGTCCCGAGTTTATATTATTTGTTTGTAATTGTTTACCAATACCTTACAGATCCAATATCAATATGAATAAATTCTGTATACTTTCCGACCCCTCCTGCACGAAATGATTTTGCGATCTGAAAAAGTTTATTATTGTAAATACCTGGAATTGAGAAATCTATTGCAAGACCATACAAATGGAGACTGTTTTTTGCAACGTTTCTACCCGTGTTCTTTAAATAATCATTATATAATGATGAACGATATCCCGATATTATATAAACTTCTTTTTCTTTGCCAACTCTGTCCTTAATATCACACAAAAGGTCGATAACTTTAAGATTTATAGGCTTTATTTCATCAGTATAGTGGCACCTTAATATATAATTGATCTTATCAATAGCATCATGATCATAGATACCAGAATGATAATATTTTATGTTAAGTTTTTCATCTGTGTGAATGTTATAAAGATTAAGGATTCTTTCGGTTTTATTATTTTTAGTTATTGCGAATGTATATTTAATCTGAAGAGGTAAATAAGCTGCGATAAGAGCAAAAATCTTTAAAAATTTCCTCCGTGATATCATAGGCTGTTATCCTCCATTTGTTTAAAGTTTAGCAAATATTAGCTTCTCAGTAAAATTTACAGAATTAATCAAGAATTTTATTTATAAATTGTATATAGATATTCAGCGAGTTCGATAGGTTTTTCAATGCGTATGCACCCTGAACTTAAAGTTCGTTCTGTTTTTAAAAAAAGTTCCTTTGATGGTGTATCATGAAGGTACACGTTATATTTATTGGGAAACATGAATTTTATACGACCCAGTGCATTATGAGAACCAGGTTCTTGCCTTAATCTGTAAGGAAAACTCTTCTCTGTTACCTGAGACCAATTAACGGATTTTGGATCTATTTCCTTTGACTCTGCTCCCCAACCCTGAAAAACTCTTATTTTCTCTTTCTCTAAATAGTCGGGATTTTTTTGTATCAATGGCAATTTATCTTGTACAGCAATTTTGGGAGGAATATGCCAATAAGGGTTTAAAACAAGATAAGTTATTTTATCACTGAAAACAGGAGTTCGACGATATTGATTCTTCACTCAGGACCGCGCACAACTTCCCAAAGAATTTTCATGTCATTTCCGAGATGAACACTAACATAGCACGACCGCCTCACTGCACGCCCGTGGACCCCTTTCGATAAAGATTCTGAAATTCGCCTATGATCTATTGCAAAAAAGATTTCAAAAAGCTGTCCCCGAACAGTATATAATATATTGGAACACGGGGATATTGTCAGGTATTCGATGCTGCATGCTCATTCCCTGTTAGGAGGACAGTTTTGGGAATCAGACGGCGTAAAATCAGGAAACCGCAACCAAAAAAGCCCGCGAGAGACAAATCTGTTGCTGAGATCGTACGGGAATTAAAAGCGGATTCACCTGCTTCCGCAAACTACAGGGAACAGTCTCTAAAAATTCACGGACTCATCTGCGCCAAATGCGGAAGAGAGTTTGATTTCAAAAGCAGGCATCTCCTTACTGTACACCATAAAGACGGTAATCGCCAGAACAATCCTGCCGACGGCTCCAATTGGGAAAATCTATGTGTTTATTGCCACGAAGACGAGCACAGCAGAGGGCTTCTTGGCGATTATCTGACAGGCAAAAGAGAGGCAGACTGAACGGATGCCGAGGAAATGATGCTTTCTTGCTTACTGTGAGAACTTTTATATTACCGTCCGTAAAAGATGTGTTTAAAGGACATTAAATTTTCACTTTGCGAAGCTTAATCCTTAAGCAATTAGGACCGGAAATTTACAGAGGTATTATGGACAGCGTCTTTTTTCATCCTGATGGTATGACGTGTGGATCTCAAGGAGCATATGAATCTCGTCGGTGCCGGAACTTTGGAGGCAGTCCTCATGGTCGAAGGCAGTGCTCAATGTCTTGACCCGTTTGTTCTAAAAAAAACTTTACAAAACAGGCAAACATACGTTAATTTATATCACTATGGTAATTTCTTTAGAACGGTTCGGATATCCCATCGAGTATTTCTCTCTTCCGATTTAATAAAAAACACAACGATTTGTCTTGGGAAGCCCCTACCATGGCTGAAGCCTATGGCCGGGGAAAAGCCTTCCGGCTGTCTTGGAAAATACGAGAAACGAGCAATGCGATGTTATTATTAGCCAACTTGCAATAAGGAGAAAAGAGAAAATGGTTCACAACGTAGCTATCGAGACACGTACAAAAAAAATGAATCTGGAAACCGGCGTGATGGCCCGGCAGGCGGATGGTTCAGTAGTTGCTCAATACGGCGATACAATTGTCCTTTCCACCGCAGTAGCGGAAAAAACATCCAGAAAAGGCATCGACTTTTTTCCGTTAACCATAGATTATCGGGAAAAGGCGTATTCAGCAGGGAAAATACCAAGAGGGTTCTTCAAAAGAGAGGGACAACCTGCGGGAAAAGAAGTCCTTACCTCCAGACTTATCGACAGGCCCATACGGCCACTTTTCCCAAAAGGGTTCAACTGCGAAACCCAGGGGATCGTCAATGTGCTCTCCTTCGGCGATGAAAACATTGCCGACATCCTCGGGATTATATGCATGTCAGCGGCGCTCCACATCTCGGATATCCCTTTTGACGGCCCGGTCAGCGCGGTGAGAATCGGGAGAATAGCAGGCTCATTTGTTATCAATCCGGACCTCAGAGAGTCGGAAGAATGTGATATGAATTTTGTGGTCGCTGGTACAGCGGAGGCGGTGAGCATGGTCGAGGGCAGCGCCCAGGAGATGAGCGAGGCGGATCTCCTTGAGGCTGTCGGCCTTGCCCATCAGGAGATAAGAAAACTCTGCGCCCTCCAGAATGAGCTAAGGGAGAAAGCCGGGAAGACCAAGAGAGTTGTGGAGGAGCCGGTTATTGACGAGGCGTTGAGCACGACCGTGAAGGAAATGTCCCTGAATGAGATAGAGAAAGCTATAATCATCCCCGACAAGCTCCGGAGACAGGCAGCGCTTGATCAAATACTGCGTTCGATTGTCGAAAAATTGAATACGGGGGAAGATGATATCTCCATGGATATCGCTTCTGTTTTTAATGATTTAGAAAAGAGGCTTGTGAGGAATATGATCCTCGATGAAAATATCAGGACTGACGGGAGGTCCCCAGACCGGATAAGAGATATAAGCGCTGAGGTGGGCATCCTGCCCATGACCCATGGGTCTGCCCTATTCGTCAGGGGTGAAACGCAGTGTCTGGTGGTTGTGACCCTCGGCACCTCCGTGGACGAGCAGAGAATCGATGCGCTGGAAGGTGAAACATTCAAGTCTTTCATGCTCCACTACAACTTTCCTCCTTTCAGCGTCGGAGAGGTAAAGTTCCTTAGGGCACCGGGCAGAAGGGAGATAGGCCACGGTATTCTTGCCGAAAGGTCGCTGCAGGCAGTAATGCCTTCGAAAGAGGAATTCCCCTATACGGTCAGGATCGTTTCGGATGTCCTTGAGTCGAACGGCTCCTCTTCTATGGCGACGGTCTGCGGAAGCACCCTGGCGCTCATGGACGCCGGCGTCCCGATCAAGGCGCCTGTGGCTGGCATTGCGATGGGGTTGATAAAAGAAGGGGACAGGGTAGCGATACTGATGGATATCCTGGGGATCGAAGACCATCTTGGTGACATGGACTTTAAGGTGACAGGGACTACTGACGGCATCTGCGCCTTCCAGATGGATACTAAGATACGGGGGATATCCCGCGATGTCATGGAGAGGGCGCTCGAACAGGCCAGACAGGGCAGAATCTTTATCCTTGATAAGATGAAAGAGACACTTGCTCAATCCCGTCCTGAACTGTCGGTCCTCGCTCCCCGGATGTATACGATGCAGATCGATCGGGAAAAGATTCGCAACGTGATCGGCACAGGGGGGAAGGTCATACGGGGAATCACCGAACAGACAGGCGCAAAGATCGACATCGATGACACTGGAGTGGTACATATCGCCTCCGCCGATGGACCTTCAGCACAAAAGGCGATCGAGATCATCAAAGGTATTACAGCCGATGCTGAGCTGAACAAGGTCTATAAGGGCACGGTTAAAAAGATAATGGATTTCGGCGCATTTGTGGAAATCCTGCCGGGCAGGGAAGGGCTCCTTCATATTTCACAAATTGCGGAGGAAAGAACAGCAAAGGTCACTGATGTGCTGCGGGAGGGAGATGAAGTTATCGTAAAGGTCATTGAGATCGACAAGATGGGCAAGATCAGGCTGAGCAGAAAAGAAGCCATGAGAGAACACCGGGCCAGTTAATACATCTCGAAGTGTATTTTAATTTTTTAGCAGAAAGATTCACTGCGATGCACAACACTATCATCGTAGCAAGGAACGAATATTCTTAACCGCTATGTTTCCTCAACATTTTTTCACTCCTTGTAAACTTTTTGCGGGGAAAAGAGCGGGGGCACAATTTGTGTGAGTAGGTTATAATATAGGAAGGTGAGCGGGGATGAACACAGAATCGCGTGATCGCCTCAAAGAGATATCCTTTGAAGTGAACGAGCATATAATCGCTGTCAGGGGCACACTGGAGCTCCTCGATGCATCGGTGGAGGAAGATGATCTCCGCAATCTCCTCCTGAAGGCGGTCGAGAGGATGGACACACTCCAGAGACTCTCCAACGAGATATTTGCGGTGCTGCAGATGATCTTCGATAAGATGGACAGGCCGGAAAAATGAGATATGGCTTGGAAAAAACGGTTTTATTTGTGAAAATCTCAGCACACTGATCAGGTATTCTGTTCCTTGTCTTTAAGCTCAGGGTCTATGAATTCTGTGTCATATTGCCTACCTGTATTTTTGTTGAGACGCTTCTGCCGTTTTTCTTCCTGTTTTTTCTGACGCAGCAATTCCTTTTTCCTCTTTTCGCTCTTATATGTTCCTGTCCGCTTTGCCAACTTGACCCCCTTCAATTTTTCTTATCTGTTTTGCATATTTTTGCATCCGTAATATTGAATTCTTCGCTTTTCTCTTCTGCGACTGTTATCTCCACCTACCCGATTCTCTTCCCCTTCCAGAGGACTTTCTCTGCCATGCTGGACCGCCGGTCCTGCCTCTTTCGGTCTGAGGCCGGGCCTCACTGACTTTGAGGCTTCTGCCCGATAGTGTAGTGCCGTTAAGAGTGGAGATAGCCTTATCGACATCCTCATCAGAGGCCATCTCGACGAATCCAAACCCTTTTGAGCGTCCGGTATCGTGCGTAATTATCCTTACCGACTGAACCTTTCCGACAGCTGCAAATACCTCCCTCAGGGAATCTTCATCTGCCTGGTAGGGGAGGTTGCCCACATAGATTTTTCTTGCCATCTTCTTCTCCATAGAAGTGTTTTTAGCTCCCTCTCTGTTGTTTTTACTAAAAGATATGATTCTTGCCCCGTGCCCGAAGTAATGGAGGAAATGTCATAAGGACCGCGAGTGCAGGAAACGATGCGGTTTCGATATAACAATATACTCCGTCGGCTTCATAATAAAGTATCATATTCATTGTATCTAAAAGTCAAGCTTCCTGCTTTTCTGTTCAATTAAACTTGTGAGGTCAGGATTTTTGTTATATCATGTGATATATGAAGCAATAGTATTTTTCAAATGACGTCAAGAATTCTATTTTATCCTCGGTGTTTCCTGTCTATGACTCTCAAAAATACTTCAGCCGCCTCAGGGTCAAACTGGGTACCGATGCACGTTTTAATTTCCGAAATTGCATACTCTCTTGGAGGATTTGGCCTGTATGGCCTATCTGATGTCATAGAGTCGAATGCGTCTGCAACGGCTATTATTCTTGATAGCAAAGGTATCTCTTCGCCCTGCAGTCCATCTGGGTAGCCCTTTCCATCCATCCTTTCATGGTGGTATCTGATTATTGGCAATAAATCCTGCAACTGTCTGACAGGCTTAAGAATCTCTTCACCTTTGGCAGGATGCATCCTTATAAGTTGGAATTCTTCTTCTGTAAGTTTTCCGGGCTTATCGAGTACAACGTCATATGTCCCGATCTTACCTATATCATGGAGAAGTGCAGCAATCCTCAGTTTTTCAATATCTCTCTCTTTTAAGCCCATTTCTTTTGCAATAGATACAGCATAAATTGTAACACGCTCTGAATGTCCCTTTGTCCAGGGGCTCTTTGCGTCTATTGCATTGACAAAAGAATGGATAAGACCGTTAAAGAGTTCTTTTAATTCCTTGTAGGAGTGATCGATCTCTTTTAGCATATTCAGAAATGCATCACGGCTTTCAATAAGTCTCTTTTCCTTATCTTTTATGCCGGAAATGTCAATAAGTGCAAGTACAAGGTTCTTCAGAATTCTCCGTTCATCGACAACAGGGGATACATGTAACATTAAATATTTATTAATCCGTGTATCATAATATTCGGAAATCACGGGGCTTCTGTCATTTTTTGCTTTGATTGTATTATAAAATTCTTTTAGTTTATTACCTCCCTCGAGTAATTCATAACATTTTTTCCCTATTATTTCTTTAAACGGAATATCGAACATCGCGGATATAAGGCTATTTGCCCTCTTTACGGTCAAATCAGTGTCGAGGAGCAGGACACCATATGGCATTGAGTCGAATGTTGCTCTCCACTCCTCTGATGCGTGCTTGAGCTTTTTCTCAAAAGATTTTTTCTGTGTATTGTCCCTGACAATCGCCCTGCTCTTTAAAAAATTCCTGTTCTCATCATAAATAGCTGTAGCATTAATTAATACAGGGAGGAGTGTGCCGTCTTTTCTTTTCAAAAAATAATCTATGTTTTCTATGTAACCTTTTTCTTTTAGAGCAGAAAAAGTTTCCCTGAAGATTTTTTGATCATTCTCGGTAAGGAGGTCGGTAAGTTTCATCTTTCCAACAACTTCCTCTTTTTTATACCGGAGCATCCTGAGCCATTTATCGTTAACCTCAAGAATAGCTCCATCAGGCCCTAAAGAATGATACCCGTCAGGCGCGTTTTGATACAGGTCACGATATTTTTGTTCATTTTTCCACAATACATCTTCCATCTTCTTTTTTTCAGTAATGTCTTCATACACGACGAAAATTCCCTTTTCCTTCATCTCCTTACCTATTACAGATGCACTTACCTTGCAGATGATATCCTCACCGTCTTTTCGCCGGCAGGGGAATTCTTCGATATGGATTCTTTGTCTTTCAAGAACAGGATAAAAAAGCCTTGCAATCTCTTCATATTCCTCATCGTTTCTGTATAAGACTGCTGTCTTTTTACCGATCAGTTCTTCCGGTTTCCAGCCAAAAACCTTTTCAACTGCTTCATTGGCAAAAAAGACGACCCGTTCCTGAAGTCCGATGACAGCATGTGGTATTGCGCTCAAAATTGAAGATTCGATTTCTTCCAGTTTACGTATTGACTCTTCAGCCTCTTTTCTGCTCTCGATCATTGTGTTGTTGAGATTCTTTAAAGCCTCGAGAAGTTCCATATTTGACGTTCCTGATAGTCTTGCATCAAGGTTGCCTTTTGAAACGCTGTGCAACACATCGTTTGTATCTTCAATAATTTTTCTGAACTCCTGAAACTGTTCATTGTAAACCTTACAGGTCTCCTGCATTGCAGCAGTATCCATATTTTCAATAAAAACTTCACAATCAAAGCACATTTCCATTTTCTCGAGAAACTTTCCCTGAATTTCGTCACGGCAAAGGGTTCCTGAAAATAACCAGCACCTGAGATTTTTTGATTTATAAGCAGGGCAGACTTTTTCCTGACATTTAAAAAATTGCCAGCATTTCAATTTTTTTGAGGGTTCACTTTTACGCCTTACCTTCAATTTACACGGGTTATCGCTTTTCATGCTATCCCTGCTTTTTAATCTGCCATTTTCTTAATTATATAAGAATTTATTTAAAACAGGTACAAGCTCAGTATACATCTTATGTTTTGTTACATAAGCATTTGCACCCGCTGAGATTGCAGAATTTTGATAGTCAGAGGCATCATACATGGAAAGTATCACTGCTTTAGTATCCGGATTTTTTTCTTTAACAAGGCGGGTTGCTTCGAGACCATTCATCCCGGGCAATTTAAGGTCCATCAGAATGATATTCGTGTTCTTCTTACGAATAACCTGAAAGTTTCTCAAATTCATTGTTTACACATCAAGTTGATTGTGACACGGCCTCCAAGCCGTAGAATGACGGAGAGGAGTTAACTTTTTTGGAAAAAATTTCATCTATTACGATAAAGCTGCTTTTATTCCCGTTACAAGGCCATCTATATCTTTGTCCCTCACAGTCCTTACATCAATAATTAAAGATTCCTCTTTTATCCTCGAGATAATCGGAGGATTGCCTTTTCTCAGTCTTTCCTCGAATTTATTTACAGATATTCCCCCGGATTTTATTGAGACAACATAGGTCGAAAGATCTACCTCAGGAAGTGCCCCTCCACCTGCCCTTGAGGAATCCGGCATGACATGAATATGGACATCTTTTATCTCTTTCTTCAGTCTTTTAGCTATTCTCTTCGCACGCTCTTTAAGTGTTTCAGGCTTTTGAAGTAACATCTTGAGAGTGGGTACATTCTCAATCGCATTTTCTTCGTCCACATATTCCATGAGTGTGGCCTCAAATCCGGCAAGTGTAAGCTTATCTATCCTAACCGCCCTTGTCATGGGGTTTTTCTGAATCTTTTCTATATAATCTTTTTTACCGACAATTACTCCGCCTTGCGGTCCGCCGAGCATTTTGTCGCCACTGAATGTAGTTATATCAACTCCGGCTTCCACAACCTCCCTTACAGCTGGCTCGGTGTATATACCAAAAGCTCGCAAATCCAGAAGACACCCGCTTCCAAGGTCAAACATAACCGGGGTTTTATATTTTTTGCCGAGATTGACAAGTTCTTCTATTGATACTTCATCAGTGAATCCTATAATCCTGAAATTGGACTTGTGGATTTTCAGAATGAGTGAAGTATTCTCATTTATAGCATTTTCATAATCAAAAATATGGGTTTTATTTGTAGTACCCACTTCTCTGAGTATCGCACCGCTTGAGGCCATAACATCGGGCATCCTGAATGAGCCGCCTATTTCAACGAGCTCGCCCCTTGAAACAATGACTTCTTTCCCTTTTGAAATGCTGTTCAAGCAGAGCAGAACAGCAGCAGCATTATTGTTCACAACCAGCGCATCCTCTGCACCTGTAACCTCTTTCAGAATCCTTTTTACATGCGTATATCTTTTCCCTCTTTTTCCCTCTTCAATATCATATTCGAGGTTTGAATAACTTCCGGACACCTGTAATATATTCCTGAGGGACTTTTCGGAAAGCACCGAACGGCCGAGGTTTGTATGGATTACAACTCCTGTTGCATTTATAAGAGGTTTGAGGCTATACGCGGCAAGCCTTTTAATAATGTTTTCTATATCAGCAAACGTTACTTCATCTGAAATATCGCTAACCGTTCCTTCAATAATACCCTTCCGTCTTCTGTCAATCGCCTCTCTTATGCCCTGAAGCACGAATCTTCTGGGATAAGTATTTAACCATTCAATGCCTTGATTGCTCTTAAGGATTTCGTCTACGGAAGGGAGTGTGGAGAGTAAGTTCTGCTTTTCTTGCATGTATATTTTTCTACCATATAATTAAAATAAGGTCAATGGATTTGTAAAAATAAAGGTTTAAAAAATTTTTACTTCAGGAAGCCTTATATATGTTAAAATATAGAAAGCCTAAAAAGGCTAAGAATATCCCCTCTTTTAAACAAAGGCAGGCATTGGGTATTTGTAATAAAAAACCCTTAATTCACGACATTCATGAAGAATGCGGCTTATTTGGGGTATACGGGCACCCCGAAGCAGCCAATCTCACTTATCTCGGTTTATATTCACTCCAGCACAGAGGCCAAGAGGGAGCAGGGATATGCTCATCTGATGGAAGACAGCTTTTTATAGAAAAATCAATGGGACTTGTTGCTGATATCTTTACTGAAAAAAGACTGAGGAGACTCCCTGGCTATATCGCAATAGGTCATAACCGTTACTCTACAGCCGGCACCAGCTTATTAAAAAATGTCCAGCCTATAGTTGCAAATTTTGCTCTCGGCTCACTTGCAATAGCACATAACGGGAATCTCGTCGATGCTATGGAACTCAGGGCATCTCTTGAATCAGAGGGGGCAATATTCCAGTCTACATCAGACAGTGAAGTGATAGTCCACCTCATAGCCCACTCAAAAGGCAGCGATTTTTATGAGAGGGTAGCACATGCTGTTACACAGATAAACGGGTCTTTCAGCCTGCTTATTTTAAGAGAAAAAGAGCTCATTGCAGTAAGGGACCCCTACGGGGTGAGGCCATTCAGTCTCGGCATGAAGGATGGTGCATATGTTCTTGCTTCAGAAACCTGTGTTTTCGATCTCATAGGCGCAACTTACATACGCGATATAGAACCAGGGGAATTGCTGATAATCAATGAGCAGGGGCTTGAATCCCTGAAATTATTCAATAATCACAGAAGGGCGTTCTGTATATTTGAATTCATTTACTTTTCCAGGCCGGACAGTAATATATTCGGCGGGCAGAATGTTAATGAAATGAGGAAAGAATTTGGCAGACAGCTCGCTAGGGAGTCTACTATCGATGCAGACCTTGTCATCCCTGTGCCTGACTCGGGTGTTCCGGCAGCCCTCGGATTTTCGGAGGTAAGCAATATACCATTTGATTTCGGACTTATAAGAAATCACTATATTGGAAGAACCTTCATAGAACCAAAACATAACATAAGACATTTTGGTGTTAAGATAAAACTTAATCCTGTCAGAAAACTCCTTGAGGGCAAGAGGCTGATCGTTATAGATGATTCAATTGTAAGGGGGACTACAAGCAAAAAGATTGTCAAGATGCTAAAGGAAGGAGGAGGAGCAAAAGAGATACATCTAAAAATAAGTTCTCCACCCACAATCGGCCCCTGTTTTTACGGTATAGACACTCCTACAAGGCAAGAACTCATCGCCTCCTCTCATCTCACGGAAGAGATAAGGAAATACATAACCGCTGATTCACTTGCTTATTTAAGCCTCGAAGGACTCAAGAATATAGTCCCGAACTCACACGATTATTGTACTGCATGTTTCGACTGTAACTACCCTATAAGTTTTCCCGGAGAACATCTCAAACAGATGGAATTTTTATTCAGATAAAATAGTGATAAACACCTTAAGAGACATTTTTAGAATTAACCTCGGTGTAAAGAAACACGAGACAGTTCTTATATTTAATGACAAAGTCTTAGATGGCAGAGAAATAAGTGAAACTGATAAAGAAAGGATATTAAAACTGCGATGTTTATCTTTGTTTGCATCAGAAATAGGCAAAAGTTTTTGCAAATCTATCATACTCCATGAATATCCTGCTACCGGCAGACACGGTGCGGAGCCTCCGGCAGAACTCTGGCGACTTGCCTTCGGGGAAAAAGCTGTTGAAGCCTTAAAAAGAGAGCAGCTTCTCGGTCCAATTCTTAAAAAAACAGTTGATGACATAGATATCAAAAAAGCAGAACAAATCATCGAAAAATATAAAAAAAACGCAGTTGACTGCGTGATCGCCCTTTCGAATTATTCCACAAGCCATACGAGATTCAGGGATTTTTTAACGAGAATTTGTAATTGCAGATATGCGAGTATGCCTCTTTTTGATATCTCTATGCTTGAAGGTGCTATGAATGTTAACTGGCAAGCGCTTTTAAAAAGGACAAAAGAGATAGCAAGGGTTGTAAACAAGGCGGTATCGGTGGAATTAAAAACCTCAAACGGTACCCATCTCACTTTTTCCAAAAAAGGAAGAAAAGCTTTATCAGATACAGGAATACTGACCAGACCCGGCTCTTTCGGAAATCTTCCTGCGGGTGAGGTATTTTTAGCACCGGTTGAGGGAACAGCAAATGGAAAACTTATCATCGAATGGGCTCCAACGAGAAAACTCGAAGCCCCGATATCTCTTACTGTTATGGATGGATATGTTTTTGATATTTCAGGTAGTGAAAAATATACTGAATATCTCATTGAGAAGATTTCTGAAAACAAGAAAAATGCAAATATCGCCGAGTTCGGCATAGGAACAAACGATGCAGCAAAAAGGCCTGATAATATCCTTGAATCAGAAAAGATATTGGGGACAGTTCACGTCGCCCTTGGCGACAATAGTTCATTCGGTGGAAATGTAAGAACCCCTTTCCATCAGGATTTTGTTTTTTTCAAACCAACCGTGGCTTTGATTGATAAAAGTGGTAATAAAAAAGTTATACTTAAATCTGGCAGAATGCTATGTCAGCCAAATTAATGCAGAAAAAATAATGCAGGCGTTGTGAAAAAATTATTGCTGAATATAAAAATACTACCCTCCCTATCCCTCCCACGTCAATGGGGAGGGAATTATTAAAAAGTTGAATTAAATATGCGATACGTAATCCTTGGAACAGCGGGGCACATAGACCACGGTAAGAGTGCTCTTGTAAAAGCGCTGACTGGCATAGATCCCGATAGACTAAAAGAAGAAAAAGAGCGTGGTATAACTATTGATCTTGGTTTTGCGGACCTTCGGTATCCTGATGGGATGACCGTTGGAATCGTAGATGTTCCAGGACACGAAAGGCTCGTCAAAAATATGCTCGCAGGCGCAGGTGGTATTGACCTGGTTCTTCTTGTCATAGCTGCTGATGAGGGTATCATGCCTCAAAGTCGTGAACATCTTTATATATGCAACCTTTTAAAAATAAAGTCCGGTCTCATAGCAATAACAAAAGCTGACCTTGCAGAAAAAGACTGGCTTGAACTTATCAAAGACGATGCAGAAAGTTTTGTTAAGGGGACTTTTCTCGAAGGCTCTCCGATAGTTCCCGTTTCGTCTAAGACTATGTTAAATATCGAATTACTAAAAGAAAAAATTAGAGAGGTTGCACTAAATGTTGAAGCAAAACCGACAAAGGGTCTTTTCAGACTACCTATAGACAGGGTTTTTACACTTAAGGGATTTGGTACAGTTGTCACAGGGACTGCGGTTTCCGGTACTGTTTCTGTTGAGGACGCTGTTGAGATACTTCCAAGCAATATTAAAAGTAAGGTAAGAGGACTTCACAGTCACGGAAAGCCCATACAGACTGCATACGCCGGACAGAGAGTAGCTATTAATCTTCAGGGGGTGGATAAGGAAGAATTAAAGAGAGGAGATTCTGTTGTAGTACCCGAAAAATTTATCCCAACCAGAAAAATTGATACGAGGGTGGAGTTGCTATCTGATTCACCTGTTGTTAAAAACAAAAGTCTTGTCCATTTTCATCTAAGCACTTCTGAAACAGTAGCAAGGATTGTACTTTATGGAAGGAATGAGTTAAAGGCTGGCGAGAGTTGCTACTGCCAGTTGAGGCTAAGGGATCCGGTACTCACTATGTCAGGAGATAGATATATTATAAGAAGGTTTTCGCCTGTTGAAACCATTGGGGGTGGGGCAATACTTGATCCTTCCCCTTATAGAAGAAGCCTTAAAGCAGGCACAGAAGATTTGGCTATATTTGAGAATGGGACACTACCAGAAAAATTAGCCACAAAGGTAAAGAAAGCAGGCATATACGGGATAAAAGTTTCTTTGCTTGAAGGATGGATTAAGGAAGAGATTCCTTCCATTAGAGATTCAATTAAATCCTTGAAAGATCAGAGCATCCTGATGCAGTTTGAAGACATATTGATTCATAGCGGTATTTTTAATTCATTCAAGGAAAATATAATAAAGATGCTCTCTGATTTTCACAAAAAAAATCCTTTAAAGACCGGGATATTTAAAGAAGAACTAAGAGCCGGTTTTAATATTGAAGCCAGGCTTTTTGGCAATTTGATCGGCGCAATGAAAGAAATTATAACAGAAAAAGAAACAGCACGGCTTGCAACATTTAAAGTAGCTCTTTCACAGTTAGATGAGACCTTAAAAGCAAAAATTATGGAACTTCTTGAAAAAAGCGGCTTTCAACCTCTGACTAAAGAAGAATTAATTCAGTCTCTTAAAATCGACCAGAGAATTCTGACGGATATCCTCAAACTAATGGCAAAAGAATCAAGCCTTGTGCGGATTAATGATTCGATGTACATCACGCTGAATCATTACAAAAAAATGATGGAAACCCTTAAGAATTTTTTCATCAAGAAACCTGAAATGACTGTTGCAGAGTTCAGAGATTTACTGAACACATCAAGAAAGTATGCCCTGCCCTTCCTTGAATACCTTGACTCGAATAAGATTACTTTAAGAGTAGAAGATGTAAGAAAGCTCTTGATTAAATAATCGGGGAGATGAAATTCCCGGAGAACTTTCAGCTTATAAAGCCATTTTTCTATTGATTAGATGAACTGTAACTGCTATACTATCTTCAATGAGACCTTTTTAGAAAGGGTCTCTTTTTTGTGTTTTTTGGAATGCTGGGACAAAGACGATTATAACCTACTTAAGAAACTTAAAATAATTGAAAGAGAAGATTTTATTTAAACTAAACTTTTTATAGGAGTGACAAAATGAAATGGCATGATGAAATAGCAAAGATTGCACGTGAACTTTATGAGAAGAGCGGAAGAGTGGAAGGTCGTGAGCTCGACAACTGGCTTGAAGCAGAGAGGATTGTGATGGCACAATATAAAGAGCATGAAAAACCGGAGACAGAAACAGCAAGCGTTGAAGGAAAAGTTAAAAAAGCACCTAAAAAAGTGAGTCAGAAAAGCATGACAAAACCAAAAGAAAAAAGAGAGAAACGTCGCATGTTATAGAGTTTTTCCGGATTTTTATGAAGGGAGGTAAGGACATAAAAAGAATAATTGTTATCGTCTTTTGCATTCTGTTTTTTGTGACAGGTGTTTATGATATTCATGCACTCTGTGTGAAAGTATCCAAAGCCAATATAAGAATGGGACCTGGTACAAATTATGAGAAGGCCTGGGAGGTATTTCGATATATGCCTTTTTTAAAGGTTGGAGTTTCGACATGCGGAAACTGGTACGCAGTAAAAGATGTAGATGGTGATGTAAACTGGATTCATAAAAACCTGGTAACAACAAAATACCATTGCACTGTTGTAAAAACCGAACAGGTAAATGTAAGAACGGGACCGGGGACAGGTTACCCTAAAAGTCCTGTAAGCCCTGCTTTACATTATGATACTTTCAAAGTAATCAAAAGACACTCAACATGGGTTGAGGTAAAAGACGAAAAGGGAAATATCGGATGGATTCATAGAGACTATCTCTGGACACAGTAGATTAACTTTGTGAAAGATTGATCTACTTATGGAATATCTCGGAGCAGTATAAAAGTCACTGATTGTAAACAGGCCATAAGAATCAATTTCAGGATATTTCAGCATCCCTAATCTTGGGACTCAAAACGTCTAAGCAAGCATACTGCGTATGCTACGATGCCTTCGCCATGACCTGTTAAACCCATGCCTTCATTTGTCTTAGCTTTGATATTAACAGAACCATAAGGGATTCCTGATTTGGAGATAGAATCTTTCATATGCTCAATATAACCAGAGAGCTTTGGCTTCTCTGCTACAATTACCGAGTCAATCCATGATACTTCATAACCATATGCCCGTGTAAGTTCAACAATATGTTTTAGAAGTTCGATGCTCGATGCATCCTTCCATCTTTGATCTGTGTCAGGAAAATGTTTCCCGATATCGCCGAGGCCGAGGGCGCCAATAATTGAGTCGATAATTGCATGACATAGAACATCGCCATCGGAGTGGCCGAGAAGACCTTTCTCAAAAGGGATATGGACTCCACCAATTATTAACTTCCTTTCCTCTACAAGCCTGTGAGAATCATAACCAATTCCTATTCTCACGGTAACCAGCTCATATTAGCCCCTCCCCTATTTCCGCTCCCGTCAAGGGAGCGGAAATAATTTGAAGACCTTGCAGTTTTCTGCATGAAGTATTCATAAAATTTTTGAGCAATGTCCGCATTATTAAGGTTAATCCTTTTTTGAAACGAGGAATTCTGCTAAATCCATATCCTCCGGAGTAGTAATTTTAATATTCCTGTATGAACCCATTATAACTTTTATCTTACCGCCGTATCTTTCGGCGAGGGCTGCATCATCTGTCGAATAAAAATTTTCCCTCATTGCTTTGTCATATGCTGAAAAAATAGTTGTATAAGGAAATACCTGAGGCGTCTGTATAGCCCAGAGTGAATTCCTTTTTAGAGTTTTTGTTATTATCCCATTTTCTAATTCTTTAATCGTATCTTTTAATGGAACACCAAGAATAGCTCCATCGTAACTCCTGACTTCTCCCCCGCCCCTTTTTACCCCCCCCTCCACCCCTTTAATAAAGGGGGGTAAAGGGGTGATTACTAATTCCTTTATTACCTTTATTACCTTTTCAATCAGGCCTTTTTCTATAAGAGGTCTGGCTCCATCGTGAATAAGCACTAAACAATTTTTATCCTCTATAAACTTGAGACCATTATAAACAGAATCCTGCCTTTCCCGCCCACCAATAGCTATCCTTCTCACCTTTGAAATACCATAATCCCTGAAAATCTTTTCTCCATATTCCACATCTTCTTCTTTAAGAACAGGGATTATCTCTACTATGTCATCTGTCTCATCTAAAGCTTGCATCGACCAGACAACAAGAGGTTTACCGCCAAGTTCTTGAAAGGGCTTATTTATTACTGGTCCAAATCTTTTTCCAAGACCGGCAGCCGGTATAATAGCGATAACTTTTTTTTGTGAATGGGAAACCTTCAAATTATTTCCCTGCCCTGGCCTCTTCTCTCTCATAATCCTCTTTCAGCTTTGCAAATATCATCCTGCCTGCAGTTGTCTGTAATACACTTGTTACGGTAACATCTGCATTTTTACTGATAAGTTTTCTTGCGTTTTCTACAACTACCATTGTCCCATCATCAAGGTAAGCAACTCCCTGATTGTATTCCTTCCCTTCTTTAAGAATAAAAACTCTCATTGATTCACCGGGGAGTACTACAGGTTTTAAAGCATTAGCCAGTTCATTTATATTTAGAACCGATACCCCCTGAAGCTCTGCTACTTTATTCAGATTAAAATCATTTGTTACAACCTTGGCATTCAAAATCTTTGCTAAAGCAACAAGTTTTGCATCAACCTCTTTTATTTTCGGGAAATCCTCTTCGACTATCTTTACCGTTATGTGGGGCATTTTCTGCATTTTGTGGAGGATATCAAGTCCACGCCTGCCCCTTGCCCTTTTCATTGAATCAGCAGCATCTGCAATATGCTGTAATTCCTGAAGGATGAACTGTGGAACTATGAAAACACCTTCAAGGAATCCTGTTTCACCGACATCTGCAATACGGCCATCTATTATTACGCTTGTATCGAGAAGTTTAAGGTTCTCCTCTACACCCTGACCTCTGAAAAGTCTGAATATACCGGCAAGAGAGAGCATCTTACCTTTTTTAAGACCGAGGAGAAGCCCTCCATATCCAAATACTGCCATCAAACTAAAATATATGGTTTTTACGTCCTCTCCCAACAATAACTTTAAAGGAAGTATAAGAAGGTATGCAAATAAAAGCCCGCAGGAAATTCCCAATAAACCACCAATAATTGATCTGAGTTCCATTTTTTTAAATAAAATCTCTGTAAAATTGGCGACCAGACCAAAAAGAGCACCTATCAGGATACCATAATATTCATAATTATATTTGATACCAATTATATATCCTGATAATACAAAAAGTATGAAGATAAGAATCCTGAGAAACAGGAACACTCTTTTCACCTCCTTTCCTGCTTTTATTTAATACAACAAAGGGAAGGAATTTTTTCCAATAAAGAAGGGAATCTGACATAAATATTTGTCAGACGCCTTTAAGATGCCTTGAGGATAACATAAAAATTTTTGCCACCCCTATTAACAAAGAGAAGAACCGACTCGTTATTTTTTATACTTTCAGCTGCTCTGTTAAAATCCTCAAGATTATATATCACTTTTTTATTGATTTCTTTTATAATGTCTCCCTTCTTTATTTCAGCATAATCTGCAGGACTTCCGGGTTCTACCCTTACAACAATAACACCCTTTTCGTCTCTGTTAAAGCCAAGTTGTCTTATTATTTCCTTTGTCATGTCCATAACCGTAAGACCTGTAAGTGCATCTTCCTTTGTATCATCCTGCAAATTGGCCGGCGCAACCTCTGCAATTTCCTTTGGCAACTCAAGAATAACTACGTTGAGGGCATATTCCTTCCCCGATCGAAGTATCTTTACAGGTATTACACTGCCTGTTTTGCTCTGAGCAACCATATTTCTGAGAGTGCTTACATCTTTTACTTCCTTACCGTTAAATTCAAGGATAATATCACCTCTTATAATTCCTGCCCTTGCAGCAGGGCTGTCTTTCATAACGTCACTTACAAGTGCTCCTTTTGTTTTTTTAAGCCCGAACTTCTGTGAAAGTTCCGGGGTAAGTTCCTGAATCGTAACTCCAATCCACCCTCTGATAACCTTCCCCTTCTGTATCAGTTGTTCCATAACAAGTCCAACCATATTGCTCGGCACCGCAAACCCAATCCCCTGATAGCCTCCAGTCTTTGAAAATATAGCCGTATTTATTCCGATAAGCTCTCCTTTTATGTTTACAAGAGGCCCGCCCGAATTACCGGGATTTATCGCGGCATCCGTCTGGATAAAGTCCTCATAGTCTGCAATTCCCACATTGGCTCTTCCTACAGCACTAATAATCCCCATCGTTACAGTATGGCTTAAACCATAGGGGCTCCCGATTGCGAGGACGAATTCGCCCACCTGTAACCTGTCAGAATTACCCCATATTAAAGTCGGGAGTTTATCCGCATCTATCTTGATTATGGCGATGTCTGTTTTAGGGTCCACACCAACTATTTTTCCTTTAAATGTCCTGTTGTCGAGCAAGGTCACTTTAATCTCGTCAGCCTTTTCCACAACATGGTGGTTTGTAATTATGTATCCATCAGAAGAAACAATAACACCGGAACCGAGACTCCGTTCTTTCCATTTTTTAGGTGTTCCAAAATCATGAAGGGGCCCGAAAAAATCAAAAAATGGGTCATCAAAAAAGTTGCCCGTATCTCTTCTCACAACCTTTGTTGTTGATATGTTGACCACTGCAGGCGAGACAGCATTGACTATGTCCGAAAAAGCCATGCCTGTCTCTATTATCTGTTGCGGGACATTCGGCGTAAAACTGTATGGCACAGCTTTATGCTGTCTGGAAGACTTTTCGAGAATATAGAAAGTAAGCCCTCCTAAAAGAATGCCTGCGAGCAGGATAGATACGGCAAATAATATTTTTCTGTTCATAAATTTAATTATAATCGGGTGATTAAAACATTGTAAAGTAGCTGCCCTTGACCAAAGAGCCCCTGTTATGCTAATTTCCAAAGTCTGGTATTTCTTACTTCTTTAAGGAAGATATCTTTCAGGAGGTATATAATGTTGAAACGTTACCTGTTAGCACCCGGGCCTACGCCTGTACCTTCGAATGTTCTTCTTGCTATGGCGTCTCCTGTAATACATCACCGTGCACCTGATTTCCTGCCCGTACTGGATTCAGCAAAGAAAGGGCTTAAATGGTTATATCAAACAAATAATGATGTCCTTATATTATGCTCAACAGGCACCGGTGGAATGGTTGGTGCTGTCAATAATTTTTTCAATAAGGGAGACAGTGTCCTTGTAATAAATGGCGGGAAATTTGGTGAGAGATGGACAAAAATATGCCGGGCTTATAACCTCGGTGTTGAAGAGATTACTGTAGAGTGGGGGCATGCAGTTAAGCCTGAAGAGGTAGAAGATCGTCTGAAGAAAAACAAAGATATAAAGGGCGTTTTTGTTCAGGCATCAGAGACTTCAACCGGTGTTTATCACGATATAAAAGCCATTGCCTCTGTTGTAAAAAAATACGAAGATACCCTTTTTATTGTCGATGCTATCAGCGCACTCGTTGCCCATGACCTCAGAACAGATGAATGGGGTATAGATATAATGGTAGGAGGTTCACAAAAAGGCTTAATGTTGCCACCCGGCATAGCGTTTGTCAGCGTGAGCGAAAAGGCATGGGCAAAGGCAGAGACTTCTAAGCTGCCTAAGTTTTATTTCAATTTCAAAAAGGAGAGGGAAAATTTAGCCAGAAATCAGACGAATTTTACATCACCCGTTACACTTATCATCGGACTTAATGAGAGTCTGAAGATGCTCCGGGCTGAGGGGCTGGAGAATGTATTCAAAAGACACGAAACGCTTGCTAATGCAACAAGAGAAGCGGTTAAGGCACTCGGATTGGAACTCTACGCACAGGAGTCTCCCTCAAATGCTGTGACTGCTATAATGTCTCCCCCGGGATTAGACGGTCAGGCGGTATATAAAAACCTTCGTGAAAAATACGGTATTACTGCAGCCGGAGGTCAGGACAGGGCCAGAGGTAAGGTTTTCAGGATTGCACATTTGGGATATTCGGACAGATTCGATATTATAACAGCGATTGCAGGAATTGAGATGGTACTGAAAGGAATGGGGTATCCGTTAAAATTCGGTACAGGAGTGGCTGTTGCTCAGGAACTCTTAATGGCTCAGGGAGGATAGATGAAGGTTCTTATCAGTGACAAGATTTCACCAAAATGTGTCGAGATACTCAAAAATGCAGGGCTTGAGGTTGATTTTAAGACGGATTTGAAGCCTGAAGATTTTAAAAAATGTATTGGTGAATACCATGGTTTGATAATCCGCTCTGCCACAAAGGTAACAGATGAGATAATAAATGCTGCAAAAAACCTGAAAGTTATAGGGCGGGCAGGGTCAGGACTTGATAACGTTGACAAGGTGTCTGCCACAAAAAAGGGCATTGTGGTCATGAATACGCCGGGTGGTAATACAATTACCACTGCGGAACACACGATTGCCCTCATTGTATCACTGGCAAGGTTGATTCCACAGGCTTCAATGTCGATGAAGACCGGGAAATGGGATAAAAAGAAATTCATGGGGGTGGAGCTTTTTAACAAAACCCTCGGCATTATCGGCATAGGTAATATAGGCAGCCAGGTTGCAAAGAGGATGCAGGGATTTGCCATGAATATAATTGCATATGATCCTTTTTTAAGTGAAGATAAGGCAAAGAATATGGGTGTTGAAAAGGTTGACATCGAGGAGTTATTAAAACGCTCCGACTTTATCACAATACATACTCCGTTAACACCGGAGACAAAAAACATGATAAATAAAGATACTATAAAATTAATGAAGCCCGGCGTAAGAATAATAAACTGTGCAAGAGGTGGTATTATAAATGAAAATGACCTTTACAGTGCCCTTTTAGATGGGAAGGTTGCCGGCGCTGCACTTGATGTGTTTGAGAAAGAACCACCGGATGATAATCCGCTTATTGCAATTGATAATGTGATTTGCACCCCCCATCTCGGCGCTTCAACCAGAGAGGCACAGGAAAATGTCGCTATTGCAGTTGCCGAACAGGTAGTGGATTATCTTATACATAATATAATAAGAAATGCAGTCAATTTCCCGTCAATCCCTTCAGATCAGCTTGTAAGGCTTCAGCCTTATGTTAATCTTGCAGAAAAATTAGGTCTGTTTGCCGCACAGATATTTGAAGGCGGAGTGACAGAGATGACGATCGAATACAGGGGAGACGCATCTGAAATCAATACCGCACCTGTTACGATAGCTGTGATAAAGGGATTTTTAACGCCAATCCTTGAGGAGACGGTTAATTTTGTCAATGCGCCTGTGATTGCAAAGGAGCGCGGGATCGAAGTGAGGGAGGTTAAAAGCACAGATGGTGGTGATTATCAGAGTTTGATTGCACTCAGGCTGAAGGCTAAAGATAAAGAAAGCTATTTTGCAGGTACTCTTTTCAGTAAAAAAGACCCACGCATCGTCGTAATCGATAATTTTAAAGTTGAAATCGTTCCTGAGGGCGAGCTCCTTTTTATGTATAATAATGACAAGCCCGGAGTTATTGGAAACATCGGAACACTTATTGGCAAAAACAATATCAATATAGCAAGAATGCATTTTGGAAGAGAGACCCCCGGTGGCATATCAATTTCGGTCGTCAGTATTGATACACCTGCGTCAACAGAGCTTATAGACGAGATAAAAAGACTGCCAAATATCATATCAGTCAGACAAATAAGTCTTTAAAAAGAGGTTCTGACATGCCTAATGTAATTGTAGTGGGTTTACAGTGGGGAGACGAAGGTAAAGGGAAGATTGTCGATTTCCTCTCTGACAAGGCAGATGTTGTTGCGAGATATCAGGGAGGCCATAACGCCGGTCATACAGTAGTAATCAATAACGAAAAATTCATACTCCATTTAATACCTTCGGGGATATTGTATAAAGGCAAAATGTGCCTTATAGGGAACGGTGTTGTTGTTGACCCCGCAGCGCTTATAGAAGAAATTAACGGCCTTAAAAAAAGAGGGGTTGAAGTAGGCAGCAACCTGTTTTTGAGCAAAAATGCTCATCTCATAATGCCCTACCACATTATCATGGACAGAGAAAACGAGAGGCTCAGGGGGTCAAAAAGCATTGGTACAACAGGACGTGGTATAGGACCTGCTTATTGTGACAAGGCAGGCAGGGCAGGGATAAGAGTAGCGGATCTTCTTCAGCCTTCAGTATTTAAAGAGAAATTAGGAATAAATCTTTTTTATGTCAATTTTCTTCTTGAAAATTTATATAAGGTCAAGCGGCTCGATGCCGAATCAATATGCAATGAATATATGGGCTATGCAGAAAAACTTTCTGAATATATTGCAGATACAGATATCATCATAAACAGGGTGATTTCTGATAATAAAAACGTACTGTTCGAAGGCGCTCAGGGAACATTACTGGATATAGACCACGGGACATATCCTTATGTTAGTTCATCAAACGCCATTGCCGGAGGAGCATGTACAGGACTCGGTGTTGGCCCGACAAAGATTTCCAGGGTTCTTGGCGTGGTTAAGGCTTACTCAACAAGGGTAGGAGGCGGGCCTTTCCCAACGGAGATAAAGGATTCTTTGGGAGACAGGATCAGGGAAAAAGGCGGGGAATATGGTGCAACAACCGGCAGGCCTAGAAGATGCGGATGGCTGGACATTGTCGTACTAAGGCATTCATTAATGATTAATGGAATTACAGGGATAGCGATAACAAAACTGGATATTCTCGATGGGTTAGATGTGATAAAAATATGCACATCCTATAAATATAAAGAGAATATCTTTACGGATTTTCCAAAAGAAAGCAATATTTTTGAAGAATGTGAACCTGTCTATGAAGAGTTGGAAGGCTGGAGTACTGATACTCTCGGTATAACAGATTTTCAAAAACTCCCGGAAGCAGCAAGGGTTTATATTAAGAAAGTCGAGAATATGCTGGATATTGAAGTGCAATTGATTTCAACAGGGCAGAGAAGGGGCGAGCTGATTGAACTCAAAGGGCAGTTTTAATGGGAAGAGAAAGAGGGCATCAAAGGCATAATAGGTTTGCCAAAAGATTGGAAGCTACATTCGGTGCAGGCGGATTGAGTTACAGGGGTATACTAAGCAATCTTTCTGAAAGCGGTCTTTTTATACGGACAAATCGCGGTTTTGCACCAGATACCATAATTGACATCGAACTAATAATGCCGGACAGCAAGGTCTCACGTCTAAAAGGCGTTGTGAAAAGAACTATCAGGAGACCTGTATCGACAATTAAGAATGGTATGGGTATTGAGCTGATAGAAAAAGATAAAACATATTTAAATTTCGTGAAATCCTTTACAGGAGAAAAAATAACTAAAATAGAAGAAAAACCTGCTGCAGAGAAATTTAAAATAGTCTTCTGCCAAAAATGTGGGATAAAAAATAAGGTCTTGATTAATAAATTTTACAGGAAACCTAAATGTGGTAAATGTGGAACACCCTTAGTTATCGAAATGTCCTGATATCGAGATTCTTAAATATTCTATACCCTTCAAAATGTCCGTTATGTGGAAATCTGACCGACGGGTTTATTTATTCACCAATCTGCTCTTCATGCTGGTCAAAGATTGATATATACAAAGGGCCTTCATGTGAAATATGTAATTTGCCGTTTTCTTCAGAATACTCTAGAGTCTGTGGTCAGTGTATTAAAAACCCGCCTCCCTTTTCCATGGTCATCAGTTATGGACTTTATGATGGGGTGTTAGCAGAGGCAATAAATCAGCTTAAATTTTACAATGTTAAAAGACTTTTAAAACCTCTCGGCAGGTTATTATTGAACTTTGATCTTCCCGAGATGGATGGCTTAGTACCGGTGCCCCTGAGTATAAGAAGATTGAGAGAAAGGGGTTTTAATCAGTCATTGCTGATAGCAAGGGTTATTTCAAAAAACATAAGAATTCCGCTTTTAATGGACACACTTTTAAAAGTAAGGGAAACCCCTCCGCAGACAGGTCTATCTGCAAAAGAGAGACTGTTAAATCTTAAAAATGCTTTTGTGGTAAAAGGAAATGTCGAAGGTCTTAGACTGTTTCTCGTTGACGATGTGATGACAACAGGAGCAACAGTTACAGAATGTTCAAAACAGCTTCTGAAAGCCGGGGCAAAAGAAGTGGTTGTCCTCACCCTCGCAAGGGCAAGTATGATGTGATGTGATATAATTTGTTTGATGTCTGATATCGATTCATTCAGAGAGAAACTCCAGTCTTTAGTCTCAAAATTTGAAAAAGACAAAACCCACTATCTCTCAAAGGGCTATCCCGAGGCACAGGTAAGAGTTGATTTTATCAATCCTTTTTTCACAGCCCTCGGCTGGGATATTGAAAACAAAGCCCAAAAACCACCGCATGAAAGAGATGTTATAGTTGAACTTTACCCAGAAACAACGAAGAGACCGGATTATAATTTCCGCATAAATGGCGTTACGAAGTTTTTTGTAGAAGCAAAGACCCCTTCTGAATCCCTTGATTACATTAACCATATTTTACAGGCAAAAAGTTATGCATGGTCTACAAAAGAAGTTTATTTTGTTGTACTTACAGACTTTGAAGGATTCAAGTTATATGATGCTTCATTAAAACCAAACCCAAGATTCCCAAATGAAGGTCTAATTTTTGATTTTAAATATTCCGATTATCTCCATAATATCGAAAAGCTCCGGGAATTATCCAGAGAAAAGGGCGAACAGGGTTCTTTAGAATCTCTTCTGCGCAGAGATAAAAAAAAAGCAAAAGATTACGTATACCTCCGGATAAATCTTTCCTTGAAGATTTGACTTTATGGAGAACAGAACTTGCAAAGGATGTTCACAAAAGGAATCCTGAATTTGATGTGAAGCTTTTAAACGATGTTGTTCAGAAACTCCTCGACAGGATTATCTTTATCCGTATTGCAGAAGACAGGAGAATAAGTATAACCTAACTCCTAATGAAATAAAGATTGTACAGGGAAGACGATGAAACCGATTAAGAATTTAAACAGGCTCTGGTCTTCAATCTTCGCTTAACAGCATATGAATACATTATTGTTATAAGATAATTGAGGGCGGATTATTTCAGGGAAGTATTCAGGTAAAATAAAGACTTGAAGGAGTATTTATTATGCCAGTTACAGAAAAGAAGACGAAACATCCGTATATATCCATAGACCCAAAGATTTCAGTAGGGCAGCCTGTTATAAAAGGTACGCGGATAAAGGTAATGGATATCGCTATTAAATATGAACTTATAGGACAGAGTGCTGATAAGATTATTGATGAATATCTTCATCTGAAACTTGAGCAAATTCATGACGCACTATCCTATTACTATTAAAATAAGAACATGTTTGATAAAAAATATCGGGACGACCAATCGTTCCTAACTCAGCTTAAGAAACAGTATCCATCTGAGCTAAAAGCAAAACCTGGATGAAGATTTATGCAGATGAGAATATTCAGGGATTGCAATGGTATGAAATAATTATAAACATGCCACTGGCTCTTCTGGAGTCTACTTATAACTTTTTATGGTTCTACGTTAATGGGCTTACGGTAAAGAAAGACGAGCAAGGCTTTTCGTTAAAAGCCTATGTGTTTTCCCTTTACCCTCACGATCTTCTCAAAAAACTTCAAAAAATTTTACGCATTCAGGCAAGAAGTTTCAATGTTGAGTATGAAGTTCCTTCAGTAAATCATGCAAGTTTATCTTTAACTGATGATTTCATAATTGTGCCGCACCCTACTCCTCACGTCCCTCCTTTCGGCATCTCGATCTTCATTCAAAGGGGAAGGGCTTTTGGAACAGGAAGCCATCCCTGCACCATTTATTGCCTCGAAGGTTTGAAAAGCATTTTAAAAAGTAATTCCGGAGAGTGTTATACAGGAAAGATTCTGGATGCCGGGATGGGGACAGGCATTCTGTCAATTGCAGCAGGGAAATTAGGAGCTAAGGATATCACAGCTGTGGATATAAACGATGAATCTATAAAAGAAGCTCAAGAAAATATAATACTAAATGACTTAACAGGGGCTATCCATATTTTCCATTGCTCTATAACAGATGTAAGGGGTCAGTTTAATATAATACTTGCCAATCTTTATGGCTCCCTTCTTTTAGAAATATCATCTTCCTTGGTCAGGCAATTAATTCCTCAAGGCTGGCTTATTGCGGGGGGAATGAATATCCAGCAAAGCGAAATGGTTATCCCTTCTTTTACTCAATATGGTTTAAAAGAGTATACCCGCTATTTTGATGAAGAGTGGAGTGTTGTTGTTTTGAAGAAATTATAAATGGTTATTTAAAAAAAATTTTGATAGAATAGTTATATTTCTTTTGTAACAACGGAGAAAATAATGATTGATTTACATACACACAGCTTTTTAAGTGATGGGGAATTGATACCTTCAGAGTTAATCAGAAGGGCTGAGTTTATTGGATATAAGGCTATTGCCATCACAGACCATGTTGATTCATCGAATATCGATTATGTAGTTCCTAAGATAGTCCGTGCACTTAAAAAGATAAAAGAATTTATTTCAATAGAAGCCATTCCGGGTGCCGAGATTACACATGTACCACCCGGTATTATTCCGGAGATCGTAAAAGAAGCCCGAAATCTCGGTGCAAAAATAGTGGTTGTCCATGGAGAGACCATTGTGGAACCTGTTGCAGCAGGCACCAACAGGGCTGCCATTGAAGCTTTTGCAGATATTCTGGCTCATCCGGGCCTTATATCTGAAGAAGACCTCCTTCTTGCCAAGGAAAAAGGTGTTACCCTTGAAATAACATCACGTAAGGGGCATTCTCTATCGAATGGATATGTTGCAAAAGAGGCTATAAGATTTGGCGTTCCACTTTGCATAAACACCGACGCCCATAGCCCGTCAGATTTGATAACAAAAGACTTTGCGATAAATATACTTCTCGCTTCAGGAATAGAAAAAAACCGCATTGCTTCAGTTTTTGAAAATTCTAAGGCAATTGTTGAGAAATCTCTTACGAGGGAATAATGCCGAAGGCTATTAAAAAGAAAGTCACGAAGAAGGATATAGCCACAGAAGAAGATGTAAGAGAAAAATTAACCACTCTCAAGGACACAATAAGACAAAGACAGAAAACGGTATTGATGTATGTTGCCGGTATTCTTGTTGTACTTGTTGCCATTTCCGGCTTTCTTTTATATTCGTATAACTTACAGAAAAAGGCAAAGATATTTGAGTACGAGGCATACAAGATATTCTACAATATCGATGATAAAAAATATGAAGATAGACAGGAACAGTACAGAGAAGCTCTGGATAAGTTTAAAAAAGCTTATGATACTAAAAAATCGCCCATATCACTTTTTTATATAGCAGCCTGCTATTATGAACTCGGCAGCCATGATGATGCTCTCGGGACACTTAAAGATTTTACAAGGAGGTATGCAAAAGAAGAGAGGCTTTTACCACTTGCATATCAGAAGATGGCGATGGTTCACATAAAGAAAGGTAATGCGGAAGAAGCTATGAAGACACTCGACGCACTTTTTAACCTCGAAGGTGATATTTATAAGGATTTCGCACTTATGGAATACGGCAGGCTACTCGAAAAAGCAGGTAAACCGGATGAGGCAAAGAAAAAATATAAAGAACTCACCACCAGATTTCCTGCCTCACCATTTTTTGATGAGGCGAATGCAAAATTATCAGAGAATAAAGAAAGCTAAATTTTTTTCTTGGGCTTCGGTTTTGTATTTTGATATTTATATGTCGCCTTTTTTACTGCTCCCTTATCATCCTTTTCTAACTTGTACTTACCTTTCGGCGGGAGGTAAATCTTCATGCCGATTTTAAGGAGTGTCACCTTTTCCCATGCATTCAAGTCGAGGATAACCTTTACAGGTACACCTGTCTTTTTCGAAATTTTTGTAAATGTGTCTCCTTTTTTGACTTTATAAATATCTATTGAAAAGCGTTCCTCCTCCGGGACACTTTCGAGATTCTCAAGAAAAAGCTCATTCTTACCTGCAGGTATTCTGACTGTATATTCAGGTACATCGGGAGGTGTACACCATCTTTTAAGTTCGGGGTTTAACTCTCTTATTACATCTATGGATGTTTCTGCACATTTTGCAATAATATCAAGATCAACAGGTGAACTTATCATTACAGTGTCATATTCAAGCGGAGGATAAAACTCGAGGTCTTCAAACCCAAAATCCTGCGGACTGTTTGCAATCAAGCTCGCTGCAATGAATTTCGGGACATAGTCTTTAGTTTCATTTTTAATATAATTTGTATTCAGGAGGGCCCAGTAGTCATCTGTTCCTGTCTTGTTCATGGCCTTCAATATCCTTCCTTCCCCGGCATTATATGCGGCCATGGCAAGGTTCCAGCAGCCGAACATTTTGTAAAGATCGCTGAGATAATTCGCTGCTGCCTCTGTGGACTTTTCAGGGTCCCTTCTCTCATCTCTCCACCAGTTTATCTCAAGGCCGTACCTCCTGGCAGTAGATGCAATAAACTGCCAGTATCCTACAGCCTTAGCCCTGGAGTAGGCATTTGGATTAAATCCACTCTCAATCAGAGGTAAAAATACTATCTCCTCCGGGATATTGTTTTCTTTTAATATATTTTTCATCATTTCAATATATTTACCCGACCTGCTTAGCCAGATAGAAAACCTCTCCCTTATTCTTTCACTAAAAAGTGTAACTTGTTTTTGTACAGCCTTCACTGCCAGTTCATTATAGTTGTAATCGAATAATATACCTGAAGTATCAAATTCAGTATCTGATAAAGAAGATTTTACTGTTAATTCGGTAAATGTTGGTTGATCGGTATCTGAAGCATAAACGGGCGAAACCAGAAAAAAAACAACAAATTGTACAATAAGAAACACATATCTAAACATATCAGCCAACTTTTTAGCTCAAATACAGCTATTTTGTCAAGAAAAAAGTAAATTTGCTTGATTTTTAAAAGGGAAGTATTTTCAGGAGAGTTATACTGTTTCAGGAAAAACAGTGTGTCTTATAATCTTACCTGTACATAAATAAAAAACCATCTCGGCGATATTAGTAGCATGGTCAGCGATTCTTTCAAGGTATTTCGCGATGTAACTGATTCTCGTAGCCCTTGAGGCTGTACTTGGATCCTGAATCATGTAAAAGAGTAGCTCGTTAAAGACCTGGACAGTCAAATTATCCACCTCTTCTTCTTTCTTCATAACTTCATAGGGCAATCTTGTACATCCTTTCACAAAAGCGTCGAGTGAATCTCTTACCATACTTTCAGCAATCTCGGCCATCCTCGGTATATCTATGTAAGGTTTTAGCTGCGGCTCTCTATTCAGTTCAATTGCCCTTTCAGCAATATTTACAGCAAGGTCTCCAATCCTTTCGAGGTCTGTGGTTATCTTCATGGCTGTTATAATAAATCTGAGGTCTCCTGCCTTTGGCTGTCTTAAGGCGATAAGTCTGATACATTCTTCGTCAATCTCCACCTCAAGGGCATTAAGCAGGTGGTCTTTCTTAATAACTTTTTCAGCAAGGCCGCTGTCTCTTTCAACAAGTGTACGGACAGAATCATGTATGGAAGTTTCAACCATCGAACCAAGTTTTAAAACTTTTTCCTTTAATGCTATTAATTCATCATCAAAAATTGCCATTATCCAGAATTACCTTTAATCTAAACAAATTCAAGGAATCTCCATATGCCTTATCATTTTACCTTTGCACATATAAATGATCATCTCGGCGATATTAGTAGCGTGGTCAGCGATTCTTTCAAGGTATTTGGCAACATATGTCCTTTTTACCGCCAGAGGGATGATCCCGGGGTTCTGAATCATGAGTGCCAATAGCTCTTCGAAATTTTTAACTGTAAGATCATCTACCTCATCATCCCTTTTAATTACCTCATATGGCAAAACAGAACATCCTTTTACAAAAGCATCAAGTGCATCTCTTACCATTTTCTGTGAAATCTCGGCCATTTTTGGTATGTTGACAAAAGGCTTCAATTGAGGTTCTTCATTCAGCTCTATTGCCCTTTCTGCGATATTCACGGCGAGGTCTCCCATCCTTTCGAGGTCTGTGGTTATTTTCATGGCTGTAGTTATCAGCCTGAGGTCTCTTGCCATTGGCTGCCTCAGGGCAATCAATCTTACACATTCTTCGTCTATTCCCACTTCAAGAGCATTAATTAAATGGTCTCTCTTAATTACTTCCCCGGCAAGTTCACTGTCCCTTTCTACAAGAGATCTCACAGAATCACGTATGGCATTCTCGACCATGCAACCCAGTTTTAAAATTCTTTCTCTCAATGCAATTAATTCATCATCAAAAATAGCCACTATCCGAACCTTCCTGTAATGTATTCCTCGGTAAGCTTATGATGAGGATTAACAAATATTGTATCAGTGTCTCCGAATTCAATCAATTCACCGAGATACATAAAAGCAGTGTAGTTTGATATCCTCGCCGCCTGCTGCATGTTATGCGTCACAATCACTATGGTAATAGTTTTTTGAAGTTCCTGGAGCAGGTTTTCTATATTCGCTGTTGATATCGGGTCTAAAGCCGAGGTAGGTTCATCAAAAAGGAGTACTTCAGGTTCCTGCGCCAGTGACCTTGCAATACAGAGTCTCTGCATCTGTCCTCCTGACAGGCTCATTCCCGATTCATGCACTTTATCTTTAACCTCTTTCCATAAATCAGCCCTTATAAGGGCATTCTCCACAATCTCATCCAGCAGGCTCTTCTTATTTATTCCCCTGATCCTTGGTCCATATGCTACATTTTCATAAACAGAACTCGGGAAAGGATTTGGCTTCTGAAAAACCATGCCAACTCTTTTTCTTAATTCGATGACATCTGTATCCCTGTGGTAGATATCTATTCCCTTGAAAAAGACCTTTCCCTCAACCCGGGAAGTTGTAATGAGGTCGTTCATTCTGTTCAATGACCTGAGGAGTGTTGACTTCCCGCATCCTGAAGGCCCTATGATTGCAGTAATCCTGTAAGCTTCTATATCGAGAGTTATATTTGAGACGGCTTTAAAATCAACATAGTAAATGTTGAAATCCCGTATTTCAAAAATATTCTTATTTTCTACCACGCCTTTTTCTTTCTCTGCCTCGACCTCAGGATTATTCCCAAAAGATTCATTCCAAGCACTAAAACAATTAAGGTCAAGGCTGTGCCATACTGTATCGGCCTTGTTTCCTCAATGTGTGTTCCAGATGTGGCTAATACATATATGTGATAAGGCAATGCCATCAAGGGTTCAAACAAAGATCTGGGGACGCCGGGTGTAAAAAAGGCAGCCGCAGTGAACATAATCGGAGCTGTCTCCCCTGAAACTTTTGCCGTGCCTAATATACCTCCTGTCAGGATACCCGGCATTGCGGTAGGCAGAACCACTTTTCTTATAGTCTGCCATTTTGTAGCGCCACAGGCAAAAGAGGCCTCTTTAAAGCTGTATGGTACAGTCTTAATAGCCTCTTCAGATGTTGATATTATGTAAGGGAGTATCATAACAGCGAGTGTTAGCGAACCTGCAAGCAAACTCATGCCGAAATTAAAAGCAACAACAAAAACTGCAAGTCCAAAGAGTCCAAATACAACCGAAGGAACGCCTGCAAGGGTATATATTGACATCATAACAGTTTTTAGAAGCACCCCGGGTTTTGAATATTCAGCCAGAAAAATAGCTGTTATAACACCGATGGGTACAACTATTATCATACATAAGGCGGTCAGCAAGATTGTTCCGACAATTACCGGGAAGATACCGCCCTTCGTCATGGCATCAACAGGTGGTTGTGTGATAAATTCCCAGCTCAAAATGTGGATTCCGTTATAAGCCACAAAAAACAATATTATAAATAGGATTACTGCCCCGGTGAATCCCAGTGTCCTTATAAGTGACAGGAAAAAACCTTCCTTCAGATTGAATTTTTTCTTGCGCATCAAATCAGAAGTTTCAGAATTTTTTTCTTTATTGCGCATTATATTTTCTCTCCTATTCTTATAGCCCTGTATTTTCTGGATACGAAATCAGAGATAAGGCTCAATAAAAAAGTTATAAGAAAAAGGATCGCCCCCACACCGAAAAGTGCATGATAATGGAGGCTCTGGTAAGGTGCCTCTGCCATCTCAGCAGCTATTGCAGATGGCATCGGTCTGGCAGGGTCAAAAATCCAGAGTGGAATTACGGCGGCGCCTCCTGCAACCATAAGTACAATCATTGTCTCGCCGATAATTGTGCCGATTCCCAGAATTACTGCGACGCTTAATCCTGACACGGAGGAAGGGATAACAACCCTCCATATGGTTTCCCATTTACTTGCACCAAGGGAATAAGACGCTTCTCTGTAAGTGCGGGGGACGGCTGTCAGGGCATCTTCTGCGATACTCGAAATTATGGGAATTGCCCTGACACTGAGCATTAAGGCTGCGGTAGAAATATTCAGCCCGGATGCGATAAATAATTTGTCATAGCACATATCGGCAAGTGTGGTTGAAACAAAGGGTAAATTTGTACTTCTCAATAGCTCAGGAAGTCTTTCAGAGATAATGGGTGAAAGCCAGCTGGAAAGAATAGGAGCTATCACAACCATGCCAAAAAAGCCGAGAACGACGGATGGGAAACTTGCGAGCATCTCAACTAGTGGCTTTAAAATTTCTTTAACTTTATAATGTGCAATTTCGGCTATATACACTGCAGTTGCCAGACCTAAAGGTATAGCCATGATGGCTGTAAGGACTGTGACAGCAACTGTACCCATAATTAAAGGGAACATACCAAAACTTGGTGGTTCATAGGTAGGATACCAGGCTGTACCAAAAAGAACCTTTAAGACCCCAGCCTTATAAAATATGTAAAAGGCTTCTTTGAATAGAAAAAAGCCTATTAATAAAAGCACTATAACTGATAAAAACCCAACAGAAGTGACGATGATCTCAACAGCCTTTTCCCTGGTCTGCCACTTTAATGCCAAATAGTTTCTACCCCCTTTAAATATTTAAAAGGATTTTAAATAAGGAAAGGAACTATCTGGTTTCTTTCCTTAGAATAATTATATTTTTTACTTATTTTAAATTCATCATTTAATGCTGATATATTTGACTTCGTTTACAATCTGCTGGCCTTCTTTTGATAAAACGAAGTCAATGAAATTACCAATAACACCAGAAGGCTTCCCATTCGTGTACATATAAAGCGGCCTTGCAACCGGCCATGAACCATCACGGATACCTTCAGGTGAGGCGGTCTTACCATTTACCTTCAGAACCTTAACAGACCTGTCAATATACCCGATACCTATATAGCCAATAGCATATCTGTTCTGTGCAACGGTCTGTACAGCCTGACCGTTTGATGCAACAAGGAGTGCGTCAGGCCTTACCTTATCGCTTTCGAGAACCTTTTCAGCCCACACCTCGTATGTACCAGAACTTGTATCTCTTGATACCACGGAAATAGGCCTGTCCGGACCTCCGATTTCCTTCCATCTTTTGATTTTTCCGTTATAGATATCTCTGAGTTGTTCCATCGTTAAGTTATCAATTTTCATAGAAGGATGAATTACCGGCACTATACCATCAAGTGCGACTTTATGGTCTGTAAGGATAACTCCTTTCGACCTGGCAGAACCTATCTCTTTATCTTTTGCCTCCCTTGAACTGGTCGCAATATCGGTTGTCCCATCAATAAGTGCCTTTATCCCGGTTCCAGAGCCGCTTCCGGACACATATATCCTCGTTTCAGGGTTTTTCTTCATATAAACCTCGGCAGCCTTCTGTGCCACCGGCAGAACCGTTGTCGAACCATCGATTCGAATGTTCTCGCCAAAAGAAATGCCGGCATAAGAACACGCGAAGAGAACAGCGACTATAATTGTTAAGAACTTTTTCATACTTTATCCTCCTTCTTGGTTTTAAAATACCCGATTGATTGTTACAATTATGTTACATTTTTGTTAAGTTTCTGTTACATATCTCACAATTGAGAACCTATATGCGTTTACACCCAGTTCTTTCAGCAGGTTTAAATCGTCTCTGTAGAGTTTGTAGTGGTTTGTAACATCAGGATTCGAATTAAGTATCACATCCCATGAAGTCCAGTCGGCATAAGGAGACCCTTCAAGCTGAAAGGCTGATGTAGCAACACCCCAGAGGAATTTATTCTTTATAGGTGCGCAAAAAGCAGTTTAGAAAGGTGGACAGCACTAAATCAGCTGAAGATATTGTCAGGGAATTAAAAAGAATATCTGCGGTCAGCAATTTCAGAGAACAATCATTGAAGATACACGGGCTTATCTGTGCCAAATGCGCGAGGGAATTCGATTACAAAAGCAGACAGCTCCTGACTGTACATCATAAAGACGGAAATCCCCTGAATAATCAACCTGACGGTTCCAACTGGGAAAAACTGTGTGTTTACTGTCATGAGGATGAGCACAGCAGGGGACTGCTCGGTGATTTTTTACGTAACAGATAATTTAACCCGGAAAATGCAATTAAAATTATGCAGATGCGTTTAAATAAACCTGCAGAGAAAATATTATGAAAACATGGACACATCCTGGCGGTAAGTTAAGAGAGCTTGGCGCTGAATCTTTAACAGATGCCGAGTTATTATCAATTCTTATTTCCACCGGCACAAAAGGCATACCTGCTGAAAAAGTTGTACAGGAAATTCTTGATAAATTCGGCTCTTTTAAAGGTATGTCAAACCAGCCCCTTGAAAAGTTTCTTCAGTTTAAAGGACTTGGAGATGTGAAAATTATAAGGATTGCAGCAGCCTTTGAGATTGCAAGAAGAATTGTTAATCAGGTGTTAAAAGAATATAATAAGGAATCAAACTAAAAGATAATATGGGAAAAGTTTACAAAGACAAAAAATCAAAAGGATGTGCATTATGCAAGCCTCATCAGCATGGGTGGGCTCCAAAGAAGAAGACAAAGGTCATCGCTATTGAAAAAGATATGGACAGGGAGATAAATAGGGAGATAAATAAAGTAATTAGCAGTTCGGTCCGGAAGAATTAAAATATGTATGCAGTTATAGAAAAAAATATGTTACATATCTCAGTTGCTAAATTTTATAGTATGGACTGGTATGGTAAGAATTGGTTAGATTCCAGAAAGGAGAAGTTTAACTTCGACTATGGATATCTTGAGATTGATGTCCATAAAAATGGGAAAAAGTATTTGACAGGTTTTGTTATTGATCCGAGGGTATTTATTGTTGACTATCTGAAAACACGTTATAAGAAGACCCTGAATTTTCCAAGAAGGATTGAGTCTGTTTCAATAGATTCATGCGAGCGCAGAGAGTTATTTTCAGTAGATTTTCTTAAGACAACTGGTTTTGTAGTTGATGGAATGGAAAAGGATTTGATATTCCCTATGTTTGTGAAACAAAAAGGACAGATAAAGGTGCAGGGGTTTGAGGTTCTTTATCCTATTTCAGTAATAAAATACCTTGTGAAGAGATTTAAATACAAAGGAACCACTCTTGTCAGAGAAGGAGAGGATGTTTACGACCTGAAAACCAAAAGGGGATGGAAGATTTTATAAACAAAAAAAGAAATGAAGAAAACCAAGCTCACCTAAAAGCCCGCAAAAGTTACAAGCCCCTTCTAAATAACCATCCACAAGACTGAACATACAGCCTATCAGAAATTTGTTAAATGGATAAAAAATTCTTTATTACCAAAATTGAGCGATTTATTATCTCATAATACCACTGAGACAGGCGTCTTGCCTGTCCTGAATTTGATCAAAGAACAGCTCAATTTAGGTATTAAAAAGATACAGAAGAAAAAAGTTTTGCTATAATATTCAAAAGTTTTTTTAATAAGTAATAGGTTTGCAAATGAAAATAGATTATCTAAAAAAATCAAACTACATAAAAATATTAAAATCCATGGATGACCAATGCATTGACTCAATAATAATTGCAAGCTCTTGTATCCTAAAATCCTCTAAAAGAGAGAATATCAAAGAGATTTTAGATCAATGTATAAGAGTTCTTAGGAAGAAAGGCATCCTTTTAATTCAAGGGATTCCTAAGGATCTGACAGATATAGTAAAACCATTAATAAAGTCTCTATATTTCAAATACTGGATCGCTATCGACTCAAAAACTATCAACGATAAATCCGGCCTTCCCTCAAGCCATGCAGCAATTGTTATGTTTTCAAAATCTAAAGATACTTTTGAAGTGAATAAAGTTCGGTTTCCTCATCAGTATTGTAGTTTTTGTAACAAAACCCTAAAGGATTGGGGTGGAAAGTCTCACCTTATGAATCCTACAGGATATGTTATATCTGATGTTTGGCGAAATTTACCTAAACAAAATAATTACACTATGATTTCTCTACCAGCGCTGCAAGTTGCATTACAGCTAATAGATAATGCTGATGCTGAAAATGGAAGATGCCTAATATTTCCATATGAGGGGATAGACTTTGGCAATAATTCTTCAATTCGTAGTTATTTTAATTCCCAACCTTCTTTATCGCAATCAATCGATAAGATTAACAAACTTAATAAGAATCTTCTTGATGTTGTTTATTGTGGAGATGCAATAGAGATACTCAAAAAATATCCTGATAATTGCATTGATTTAGTCTTTGCAGACCCTCCTTATAATTTAGATAAAGCATATAATTCATATGATGATGAGAAGGAAGACCAGAGGTATATAAATTGGTGCAATTCATGGTTAAGGGAATACATCAGGGTTCTTAAACCCACTGGATCTCTTTATCTGCTAAATCTTCCCAAGTGGTCTATTTATCATGCCTCTTTTCTTAATCAATATCTTTATCTTCAAAATTGGATTGTATGGGATGCAGTTTCAGAACCGCGGGGAAAGATAATGCCTGCTCATTATGCACTTCTTTTCTACACCAAGCATCCTACAAAATTTACTTTTAACTATAAGGATGTTAGTCCCATAGACGCTCCATCTTTTTGCCTCAGGCAATCATGTATAAGAAAAAGAAAAGAACAAGGAATAGATCCTAAAGTTCCTTTAACTGACATATGGTGGGATATACACAGGATAAAACACAAGAGAGAAAGAGATCAACATCCATGCCAGTTACCAGAGAAATTTTTAGAAAGGATAATCATGTTATCCTCTAATGAAGGAGAAGTTGTCTTAGATGCTTTAGCCGGTGTTGGGACTACAGCAATAGCTGCATATAAGCTCGGACGGCGGTATATATCCATAGACATAGATAAACACTACGTTGATATAACACAAAGGAAGTTAGCACAACTTGAATCTAATGGATTTATTCCAAGACCTTCTATAGAAAAAAATGTAAGACCCGTTACGAAAAAAGAACTTCAGCTTGAACTTAAGAAAATAACGCTATCTTTAGGCAAACTTCCTTCAGAAAAAGACGTACAAAGAATTAGCAAATATAGTATCTGTTTGTTTAAAGAGGCTTTCCAGACCTGGGGTAAGGCATTAAAGGCTGCAAAGCTGGAGTTGCGAAATGCAAGCTAGAAAAATTACTTTTGAAGAGGCATGGTCTACGACAACCGAGTTTTTAATCGATGAAGAAATTGAAAATATAATTGACGGCAAAGTAGGATCTATAGCAAAAGACTCAGCAAATGGTAGAATTTCTCAAAAACCTATAAAAGTCAATAAGGTCGCTGAGTACCTCAGAGAGAAAAAAGAGGGCTTAGAGGTAATCCTATCCGACCTTACCCTTTCTCAAGAAAAATTTATAAGGATTGTAAGTTTATTAAGAAGAATTGGCAGGGTGGGTACAGGGTTTGATTCAGAATGGGACTTCAAAAAAATTAAAACTAAGATAAAAGGAGATAATAGTTTTGCTAAGGAGATTGCAAAATTATTGGTTGAGGGTGCCGAAGATAAAGAACTGAAAAATCTTTTGCCTCGCTATTACCTTGAAAAATTGAATCTAAAAGAAGTTGTAGGAGAACCTGAAATAAAAAGACGATTGAAAATTAAAGAGCAAGAATCCCGAAAATGGTATGGTAATCTCAAAGGCAAGAAGGTTGAGAGCCTTATTAAAGGTGAACTGGAAAGGATAAAACAAAAATGTGGTGTAACTTACGAAAGGGGTAGAATAGACTTAATTCACACAGATGCAGACTGGGTTGTGCCGAGCAAAAATAATCCTTATGTAATCATCATGGCCTCTTATCAGGAAACAACATCCAGTGGGCAAACGAATAAGGCACGAGATATGTATAGGGCATATGAACGGGTCAGAGAAAGAAATATGCGGTATAAAGAAAAGAGGGTCTTTATAAACTTTGTTGATGGAATAGGCTGGTTAGCGAGAAAGGCAGATTTTAAACGACTCGTTGAAGAATGTCATTACTTTCTTAATCTCCAACACCTAAATATGCTTGAATCAATAATAATGAAACATGTTCCAAGAAAATTTATTAAGAAGAATTAAAGACGTATCCCAAGTAGTTCTTATGTGTCAATATCTCCCCCATTACGAGCCAGAAATTACAGAAAAGGATTTTGCAGGAGCTGGCGTTTAAAGAGCAACCTGTAAGGTTAACTGCACTCTTTTATCATCTTTTTTACTGCTATCCTTATAATTTACATGATCGACATCGAGAACTACCATATTCTTATGCTGCTTGTGGAAATGATAGACAACACCTGCAATATATCTCTCATTCTCATCATTTTTTACATCATCATTTGGGTCAAAGAAATCATAACGCCCTATAATGCTGAATGTCTTATTCGGCTTTATTTCTGCAAAGAATGAATAGCCGTCTTTGTTATATTCATCCGTACCTTTCTGGTTTCCCTTACCCCGGTAATACTGGCCTGTCAGCGTAACATATTCGTGCTCGTAACTTACGAATCCAAGATTAACCCGCCAATCAGGGTTCGTATCTTTATTCCCTTTCCCGGTTATTCCGAAGTATGAGAACTGAAGACCTTTAATGATGTCCGGGAGGGGTCTTATTGTCAGCCTTCCTTCCAAGACTTTATTTTTATTCTTTTCACTTGCATGATATCCGCCGCCATTGTAGATTCCAGCAGCCATGCTTCCATAACGGCCGGGATAGTAGTGATTTACTTTCTCCTGATACTCTTTATCCATTTCCCCGCCAAGTAAGGAAACAAACGTTGCACCGAGGTCTGCTGAATTGAAGAGGCTATTTCTCTCGAGGAACATGGTATCCTGACAGCGGTAGAAATTTACATGCTCTTCATAGTCAAGCCATGGCATGTGAACCATACCAACTTCAATGAAAGGGTTAGTAAAGAAGGCAAAATCCGGAATATTAAACTGGCTATATAAGTATTTGAGTCTTACCGTAAAAGATCCGTCAAAATTATTTTCGTCATCTTTCATCTGGTTTATGTCCGGAGTTATCCTGGCACTGAACCATGGAGTAAACTCTTTCCTTATATTTATGTAGCCCCGTTTTATAGTGAACTGGTTAAAATCTTCTCCCATCCCCTTGCCGTCTTCACCATATTGATATGAAATATACCACAGGTAACCAAATTTCCAGCCTTTAAGTGCTTTCACAATTTTTTCGATATCTTTTTGAGATACCTCATCTTCTGCTGCCATAGATGTTCCTGCAAAAAATAGCACGCAACACAAACCTACAATCAAAGCCATAACCTTTCTCCTCATACATTTTCCTCCTTTTTGGATTTTTTGATGATTACACCTTTAAAGACTTTTTTCACTTATAGAAATATTTCTAATCTACCGGCTGAACGTTACAGGAATATTAAGGAAGGATGAAATTTTGGTTAAACTAAATTATAGGATTACAAAGAATACGAACTGTTGTGCCCTTACCCTCTTCACTCTCGATCTCCATTTCCCAGCCGTGAGCCTTAACGAGATGCTTGACTATAGCAAGGCCAAGTCCTGTGCCTCCGAGTTCCCTTGAGCGGGCACTGTCGACTCTGTAAAATCTCTCTCCAAGGCGTGGAATATGTTTTTTAGGGATACCCATCCCTGTATCTTCTATTGAAATTGTTACAAAGTTTCTTTCTTCACCGTTTTTCACTTTTAACTTTTCACTTCTAACTTTTACCGTTACTCCGCCTTCTTCTGTAAATTTAATTCCGTTATCCACAAGATTGATCAATATCTGAATCAATCTGTTCCTGTCAGCCTTTATTTCTCTAATTTCAGAATCTATCTGCTTCTTTAGATAAAGACCTCTGCTATAGGCTTCTTCTTTCAATGTTGTGAATACAGCTTCTATAATTTCATCGAGATTTACATCTGTCTTTTCTATCTTTATATCACCGAGTTCTATCTTTGAAAGTGTCAGAAGATCGGTTACAAGGGAATTGAGACGCTCGCTGTGGTTCTTTATTGTCTCAAGGAATTTTTTCGCATTTTCTTTATCCTCGATTGCGCCTTCAAGGAGAGTCTCCGCAAAACCTTTTATTGCTGTGATAGGTGTTTTAATCTCATGTGAGACATTTGCAACAAAATCTTTTCTTATTTCCTCCAGTCTTTTGAGTCTTGTGATATCATGAAAAGTTAAAACAGCTCCGGATACCTCTCCCTTGATAGTAAAAGGAGAAGCAGTAGTCATTAAATAAAGTTCTCCGGGATAGTTGATTCCAAACTCAAGCGATATCCTTTTTTTATTTTCAACAACATCCTCTATTACATCTATAAGTTCTGCTTTTCTCAGGATTTCCATAAGTGTTTTTCCTTCGATCTGTGTTTCTAACCCGAAAAGATTCTTAAAAGCAGAGTTGCTCAAGATGATTTTTCCTTTCGTATCAGTCAGAATCAAGCCGTCAGACATGTTTTTAAGGATAGCCTCCACTTTCTGTTTTTCTTCTTCACTCTGTTTAAGTCTTATATTAAGCTGCTGAGCCATATCACTGATATTTCTACCCAGCTCTCCGAGTTCGTCTTTCCCGCTGAGAAACAGCCTTTTTTTGAAATTCCCTGCTGCAACTTCTTTAGAAAAAGAGGTAATCTCTTCGATTGATTTCGTAATCCTTTTTGTCTGAAAAAGACCTATGAAAATAACAGCGAGTAAGGAAGCAAGAGAGGCAATGACAACCTTCATCCTTATTTTATTTATCTCCGTCTCAATTTCATTCAGGGGCATAGAGAGTCTAAGAAAAATTTTTTCCGGGCGGTTGATTGCTATTGCAAGGTAAAAAAAGTTTTCTGATAATGTTCTGCTTAATCTGACAGAGCTCCCGACATCACTGATCATTGCATCCTGGATCTCGGGCCTGTTCAGGTGGTTTTCCATTACATATGAAGATTCATCGGAGTCTCCTAAAACTCGTCCGGAATCATTTATGATGGTAACCCTTGCCCCTGTCTTTTCCTTATAACCCCTGCAGAAATCATCAAGATTTGATGTGTAAGAAGAAGGTATTTTTTCAGCAATTAATCGGGCATGTATGATGAGATTTTCTCTAAGATTTGAGAGATAATTATTCTTTATAACAGATGAGAGATAAAATTGAAGCGATATGATAAGGAGAGGAGTGATAATAAAATATAAAATCAGGATTTTTTTGAACAATATCCTCTTCATTATTTACCATCGAAGAAATACCCTATGCCGCGCATGGTCTTGATATATCCGGGATTAGCAGCGTTCTCCTCAATATGAGCCCTTAACCTTCTTATGTGCACATCAACTGTCCTCGGCTCAACAAATGCCTCATCACGCCATATAGCATCGAGGAGCTGATCCCTGCTGAATACCTTTCCTTTTCTTTCGGCTAAAAAGAGCAGGAGTTTAAACTCTGTCGCACTCAGTTTAATAGGCCTTCCTTTTATAGAAACAATATATCGCTCCTTATCTATCTCGACATCTCCCTGTTTTAATATTTTCTCTGCAACAGGTTTCTCGGCCGACCTTCTGAGTACAGCCTTGACTCTTGCCACAAGTTCCCTTGGACTGAAAGGCTTTGTCATATAGTCGTCTGCTCCCATCTCGAGCCCGAGTATTTTGTCTACTTCTTCTCCCTTCGCAGTAAGCATAATAATTGGTAGATTCACTGTCTTTGGATCGCTTCTCAGTATGCGGCAGAGTTCAATCCCCTGTAAACCGGGAAGCAATAAGTCAAGTACCAGAAGGGCATATTTTACTTTTCTTATCTTTGCGAGGGCAACCTCACCGTCAGAGGCCGTGTCTACGGCATAACCTTCTTTCTTAAGATTATAAGACACCAGCTCAACGAGATCTGTCTCATCATCAACAACAAGGATATGCTTTGAACTTTCCACATAATACTTATATCATTATCTTGCATTCTTATGCAACAGAAGTGATTTTAAGGCAATATCATTTGTGTAATGTCATTTGTTGACTTTGACCCAAAAATTTTATATCCTACATTGTCGTTAGGAGTCAAAACATGCCAATAAGATTTTTTCCCAAGGAAGTAGACTTTTTTGAGGTGTTTGATAAAGCTGCGGCAAACGTCACACATGCTGCCACCCTTTTAGTTGCTATGATGGAGCATTTTTCTACAGTTGAGGCATGGGCAAAAGAGATACATGAGTTAGAACAGGAGGGCGATTTATTTACACATGATATTATCAGGAAGCTGAACAAGACGTTTGTTACACCTATCGACAGAGAAGATATTCATGCCCTTGCAACAACACTGGATGACATCATAGACCTTATCTGGGCTGCTGCTGACAGGCTCACTGTCTTTAAATTAAAGGAGTCTACAAAATGGGCTGTCACAATGTCAAGGGATCTCCTCTTAACAACAGAATTCGTACACAAGGCTATCAAGAAACTGAGAGAAAAGAATTACTCCCACATTCAGGAATATTGTATCGAGATAAACAAACTTGAAAACAGACTGGACAGGGAATTCAGAGATGCACTCGGATATTTATTTGAAGAAATAAAAGACCCTATTCTTATTATCAAGTGGAAAGAAATTTATGAGCACCTCGAAGATGCCTCTGACAAATGTGAAGATGTTGCCAACATCCTGGAAGGCGTAGTCCTCAAGCATGCCTGAATTAATCGTTACCGTTATTGTACTTGCAATCCTCTTTGATATCAGTAACGGTTACAATGATGCTGCAAATGCGATAGCAACAGTCGTTTCAACAAGGGTTCTCACCCCGTTGCAGGCAGTCCTGCTGGCTGCCGTGATGAACGTACTCGGCGCTTTCTTGACAACAGCGGTGGCTAAAACAATCGGAAAGGGAATCGTTGACCCGGGGGCTGTTACAGAAGTAGTTGTTGCATCTGCGCTTTTTGCCGGGTTTTTATGGAACACATTGATGACATTCTTCGGCCTTCCGGTAAGCGCATCGCATGCCCTGATAGGAGGGCTTATCGGCGCAGCGGTGTCATTCGGCGGGATGGAGATTCTCAACGTTTCAGGTCTCACAAAAATATTATCTTCCCTTATTATATCTCCTGCTATTGGAATTGTTTTCGGATTCATATCCATGAGCATCGTATTGAAATTCTGGGGAGGACTTCCATCGTCTGTGATTAATAAATACTTTGGAAAACTTCAGATCATCTCTGCGAGCTTCATGGCATTCAGCCATGGTTCGAATGATGCCCAGAAGGTCATGGGAATTATCACCCTCGCTCTTGTGAGCGGCGGATATCTTCATACTGTTGAGGTTCCTTTCTGGGTTATACTGACATGTGCGCTTGCCATGGGTTTTGGAACAGCAGTCGGCGGATGGAAGGTAATTAAAACCCTCGGTGTAAAGATGTTAAAGTTAGAACCTATACACGGCTTTGCTGCAGAGACATCCGCAACTGCTGTTATCCTCGGTGCGACAAAACTCGGACTTCCTGTCAGTACGACTCATGTGATAGCAACAGCAATTATGGGTGTGGGTGCAACGAAGAGGTTGACTGCTGTAAGATGGGGGATCGGGAGAAAGATATTAAATGCATGGATTTTTACATTACCTGCATGTGCAATCATAGCATGGATAACATGTACGGTACTGAGCCTGTTTATTTAAATAATTTTCTTATTTCGTTTTCTGTTACACCTTTATATATTCTCACAACCCCGATCTTCTCCGGAAGGATAACCTTCAACTCCCCTGCAACAGCCTTTTTATCAATCTGCATGGATGAAAAAATGCCATCAACATTTATATCTGGCGGCATTTCTGAAGGTAGTCCATATGAATCAATAACAGACTTTATCCTTGACAGCTCATTGTCATTAATCAAGTTAAGTATCCGGGAAAGCCCTGCCTCAAGACACATGCCTATTGCAACAGCTTCTCCGTGAAGAAATCTCCTGTATTCTGTAACTGTCTCTATTGCATGTCCTATTGTATGGCCATAGTTCAATATCGACCTTAAACCTGACTCTCTTTCATCCCTCGATACAATCTCTGCCTTTATCCTGCACGATCGTTTAATTATGTGTGTCAGAGAATCTTTATCAAGATTCAGAATTTTTTCTTTCGCAACCTCAACGAATCCAAATAATTCCCTGTCATATATCACACCATATTTGATCACCTCTGCAATTCCGGCCAGGATCTCTCTCTTAGGGAGGGTTTTAAGTGTTTCTACGTCAACCCAGACGAGGTCTGGCTGCCAGAAAGTCCCTATCATATTTTTGCCGAGCTCATGATTTACACCCGTTTTTCCCCCGACAGAACTGTCTACCTGGGCAAGAAGGGTTGTAGGCACCTGTATATATGAAATTCCTCTCATGTATGTGGATGCAGCAAATCCTGTGATATCACCTATAACTCCGCCTCCCAGTGCAATAAGTGCGGATGACCTGTCAAGCCTGTATTTCAGAAGTTCATCGTATATATGTTCCAGACTTTTAAGATTTTTAAATTTTTCACCGTCCGGGATTTGAATGGAAATAAGATCAAAACCTGATTTCCTTAATGAATCAGTCAAACGTTCGCCGTAAAGCGTAAAAACTGTAGGGTTACTGACTAATGCCATTTTGGGGCTGAAGCCTAATAATTTGAGCGTCTCTCCAATTCCTTCCAGAATTCCGCTCCCTATCACAATGTCATAGCTTCTATCACCTAACTCAACTCTTACTTTTTCCATTTCCTGTATATTATACCCAAATCCAGCTATAATGGTTATCATTGTAATCCCGGAAGCCCCGATCCCATCGGGGCTGAGAATGAGAGAAAATACTGTATCTGCCAATATATGCAAAATTTATGCTATTAATTTTCAAAGATCTTAAAAGTTATTTAAGATTTTTGTTTTTTGTCATGCCGGCTTGTCCGGCATCCTTCTTTACGATTCCAAACAAGTCAGAAAGATTCCCGTCAAGCGGGAATGACAACCTAATGCATCAACCATTTGAACAGAGTTCGCTATGGATTAAAAGGGTTAAATAATGAATCATCAAGCTATTAAATCTTCCAGGCTCTTTTTGGATTACCTGTTAATAAAAAAGATGATATAATTTTTTATGATAACGTGGCGGACATTTTTGAAATACAGCTTGTACACTGCATCCGCTTTTTTTTGGATATGGATGCACATCATCCAATGCCTTCTTTGTTTCGGGAAATGTGCAATACCACAGGGTCAAAGGGGAGTCTGCAGGAATAGAGAAAACAGAAAGGAAAGTGGCTTGAGATAGTAAATCTAATCATCCCAACATTAAATGATGACATGAAAACCATAAGAGAGATGTGTATATGGATAAAGGAAAATCTCGGAACCGATGTGCCTTTACATTTCACAGGATTCTTCCCTGCTTACAGGATGACCCACCTGTCGCCAACCCCGATAAAGACGCTGGAGCAGGCAGGGTACATAGCTGTAAAAGAGGGGAAGTGTAAATACTGCGGTTGTCCAATCCCTGGCTTATGGGATATGTAGCCATTTCTACCGTTTCATCTTTAAGGGTTGCCCTCCTTGTGATGGGTTTTACTGCAACTGCCTCCCAGATACTTATCATCAGGGAACTTCTCGTAACATTTCATGGTAATGAACTTTTCCTGGGCATAATTTTCGGCAATTGGCTAATTCTCGAAGCAGCAGGAAGTTTTTTTTCAAGAAAAAAAGCTGACTATACAAAAAGGCATATAAGCTGCTTTGCAATCCTCCAGATGACCATCGGGTTTTCTTCTTTATTCAGCATTATCTTCATCAGGTCATTCAAATATCTCTTTAATATCCCCACAGGCGAGATTCTCGGCATTCACTATGTAATGGTTATCTCTCTTATAGCCCTCGCACCTGTCTCGATTGTAAGTGGTGCGCTATTCCCTTTCGGGTGCAGGAACCTTCATGTTATCTCTAAAAAAGAAAATGTATCAGCATGGGTCTATGTCTATGAATCCATTGGATCATTTGTGGCCGGTATAGTCTTTGTCTTTTACCTTATCTATTATCTTAACTCTGTGGAATTAGCTGCTATAATCTTATCTTTAAATCTCTTCGCTGTCATTCTTTATCTGACATCTGCCGGAAAATTAAACATAATACGAAATATATCTGCAGGGCTTTTGACCTTAGTCATCGCCTCTTTTTTGCTATCTGTGCCAGAATGGATTCATAAATCAAGCTCAGAACTCCTCTGGTACGAGCATTCTCTGATCGAGACAAGAAACTCCGTATATTCCAATATTGCAATAATAGAGGGGGAAGACCAGTATACATTCTTTTCAAATGGTGCGCCATATGCCACTACCCCGGTACCAGAAGCGCAGGTTGAAGAAACAGCCCATTTCCCCATGCTATTCCACAGTCAGCCGGAGGATATCCTCGTGATAGGTGGGGGAGCAGGAGGACTTTTAAAAGAGTTATTAAAACATCCTGTAGAGAAGATTGATTATGCCGAACAGGACCCTCTTGTAATAGAAAGCTTCAGACGTTTTTCTACCCCGCTTACTGAATATGAGCTTGACCATGAAAAGGTTAATATTCATCTGTCAGAAGGGAGACTTTTCCTGAGAAATACATCTGACCTGTATGACCTGATTCTTATAAACCTCCCGATACCTTCGACTCTCCAGATCAACAGGTACTATACAGTGGAGTTTTTTGAAATGGCAAAGGAACGTCTTAAGGATAACGGAATATTATCGATAACAGTCCCTGGTTCAGAGACTTTTCTGTCATCTGAGCTCATGGAATTAAACAGGACAATTTATGCCTCCCTAAAAAAGGTCTTTCCCCATGTAAGAATAGTCATAGGAGGCCGGAATATCTTTATTGCTTCTTCAGATGAGACTATAAAAACAGTTTCGGACGGAATACTTATAGAAAGACTTCGGTTAAGGGATTTCTCATCATGGCTGGTAAATGAATGGTATATAAGATACAAAATGGATAGTACAGGATTCGGCATGATCGAGGAGAAGATTGCTTCAACTGAGAGTAAGATTTTAAATCATGACAGTTACCCGAGAGGTGTATATGAAAGCATGCTTTTTTTAAATCTTATAGTTTCTCCATCTATGGTAAAGATTTTGCACATAATTGATAATATCCCTTTCACTTACTACCTCGCATTTATCATTTTTATCAGCGTTGCTTTTACAGGCATACAGCACAGAAAAAGAGGGCAGTTATTCCTGACTTTTGCAATAGCCACAACCGGTTTTATGAGCATGTTGATAAGTATATTGCTAATCCTATCTTTTCAGATTTACTATGGATATGTCTACCATTACATTGGTATCCTTACGTCCCTCTTTATGCTCGGGTCAGCCCTGGGGGCCTTTTTTGCCATTAAAAGGATAGAAACAGATTTGATAGCCATCGAGATTGCGATATTATTTCTTACCGGATTTGTTTATCTATTCATACTGGGTGGGCCGGAGACATATATTTCGCAGTTTTTGATCTATAGCCTGATGTTTATGACAGGATTTTTGACAGGTATGGAATATCCTATAGCGGTAAACCGTGCAGACAGTTCGTACAGGGCAATAAGTAGCACAGCAGGAAGATTTTATGCTCTTGATTTATTCGGAGCATTTTTCGGGGCGATATTCACTGCTGTTGTATTCATCCCGGCCATTGGCATAAAAAATACTCTGCTTCTCACAATGACGATCAAATTAGCAAGCCTTTTTCTTGTTTATATGGGGAAAAAGGGATTGTCGATTTCAAAGGGTTCTTAGCTTGGATTATTCAAAAATCGTAAACAACTTTTAAGATCTTTGATGATTAATAACATAAAATTATTGGCAGATACAGTATTTAAGCGGGTTTAAATTCTTTCGAAGAAA